>NZ_CP039253.1:1341000-2011500 GCF_004795915.1 Rhodococcus sp. PAMC28707 | reverse complement strand
CACGGTTGAGGGCTTCGCCGATCCGCCGCGGAAAGAACTTTTGACTTGCAGCGAGGGCACCGACGAGCTTGGTCACCCGCACCTTCGGTTTGGGGTTTTCGATCAGTGAGACGATCGCGCGTGCAATGTCCTCCGGCTCGGCGTTCTTGAGTCCGGGAATCCCCTTGGTGCCGGCAGTGAGCTCGGTGTTGACGAAAGATGGTAGCACTGCGGAAAACTCGATTCCGGTGCCGCGGTGCTCCACCCGAGCCGCGTCAGTGAAGCCGACGACGGCATATTTGCTGGCGCAGTAGGTGGCCAGACCCGGTGTGTAAATCTCGCCTGCAAGTGAGGCGATGTTGATTACGTGGCCACGGCCGCGCGGCAACATTCGCCGAGCCGCCAGTTTGGAACCGGTGATGACTCCGAGGACATTGATATCGAGGATCCGGCGAGTGACCGCATCGGGCTCGTCCACGATTCGGCCCGCAGGCATGATGCCGGCGTTGTTGACGAGCACGTCGATAGGTCCGAGCTTTGCTTCCACGTCGTCGAGGAAGGCCTCGAACGATTCGGTGTCCGTTACGTCGAGCTTGCTGTAGCTGAGCAGGTCGAGTTCGGTCGCGGACTCTTTCAGTTTGACGTCGTCGATGTCCCCGATCGCAACTTTTGCGCCGAGTTGGGTCAGGGCCGTGGCAGTAGCGAATCCGATTCCTCGGGCACCGCCGGTGATCGCGATGACGCGACCACGCAGAGAATTGGTCATGTTCCGTCCTTCTATGGTCGTTACAGGGACTTCGAGCGGCTTGTCACGGACAAGCGACGGCGCGGGTCACGGGCGACGAGGGCTCTCAGGACGCGGCCGACGAGTCGACCGCGGATCGGCGAGTACGGGTACCACAGCAACTCGCGCTTCAATTTGGGTCCGCGCGGTACTGTGATCGCTTGCTGCCGAGTGTATTTCCGAATTCCGTACTCTCCACCGAATCGTGCGCCGAGACCGGATTGCTTCCAGCCTCCATGTGGTAGTCCCAGCGCGAACAGGTTGGAGAAGGCGTCGTTGATGTTCACCGCGCCGGCTTCGAGTCGGCGGGCGATCTCCTCGCCGCGGGCTCGGTCCCCGCACCACACGGTTGCGGACAGTCCGTACTCGGAATCATTGGCCAAGCGCACGGCTTCATCGGCATCGGCCACCTTCACGACTGGGATCGTCGGCCCGAAGGTCTCCTCTCGGATGCAGGCCATCGACTGATCGACGTCGACGAGGACTGTCGGCTCGAAGAACGTGCCGGTGCTGCCGGCCTTGCCACCGGTCAGCGCAGTGGCGCCGCCCTCGACAGCGTCGGCGACGTGCCGCGCGACAAGGTCGCGCTGAGCCGGGGTAGCCAAGGCGCCGATGTCGATTCCATATCCATCGTCGTCGGCTCCTTGACGCAGCGAGCCCACGAGCTTCGCCAGTCTTGCGACGAAGTCGTCGTACACCGGCGCTTCGACGTAGACGCGTTCGATGGACACACACACCTGTCCGGCGTTGAACAATCCACCCCAGGCAATTCCGGCGGCTGCACGGTCCAGATCCGCATCCGCCAGCACGATGGCCGGATCCTTGCCGCCGAGTTCGAGACTGCAGGGCACCAGTCGCTCGGCAGCCCGTACCGCGATCGCTCGGCCGGTTGCGGTGGAACCGGTGAACTGCACGAAGTCCACTGAATCCACGACCGATGCACCGGTGTCACCGCGGCCGGTGAGTACCGAAAAGACTGGGGGAGCGCCGATTTCCGACCATCCCCGCGCCAGCTCTACCGCTGCCAGTGGCGTGACCTCGGATGGCTTGAGCAGCACAGCGGCACCAGCAAGCAGAGCTGGAATGATGTCCATCGCCGGCATCGCGAGCGGGAAATTCCACGGCGTGATCACACCCACCACCTGATACGGGCGGAAGGTCTTGATCAGTCGTTTGCTCATCGACAGAGGGCCATGCGGCCGCACTCGCTCGTCGGCGAGAAACTTGCCGGCGTTGTCTGCGAAATAGTTGATCAGATCGCATGCAAGCGCAGGTTCGATGGCTGCTTCTGCGCGTGGCTTGCCGGTCTCGGACTGCAGCACGTCGATGAGGTGGCGCTCATTGTCGAGGAGCCAGTCCCGCAGCTTCCGTAGCCACGTGGCTCGTCCTTCCGGGCCTAGCGCCTCCCACTCGGATTGGTGGGTGCGCAAGCTTCGGACCGTATCGGTTACTGTCGCGGCACCCTCGTCCGGGACAGATGCGACGAACCGGCCGTCTGCGGGGCAGTGCACGTCGATGCTCTCGTGGTTCGTGTGCACTGTGGTCTCCGATGTCATGCGAGCACCGCCTTCTGTGATGTAAGACATTGACTATTACGATTGCACAATTGTCACACCGATTCTTGGCCAGTTTGGCTAAATGAACCGGCAATATATGTGTTCGAAGTCCAATATGAAGGCGGTGTCGGCGTGTCCGCTGATGACATGGTCGTTGCTTGGCTCCGGGACTTCGCAGCGGAGGCGCTGGTACCGGAAACGTTGGACGGCCTCGTTGTGCGCTTCGCCGCCGCTATCGCGGCCGAGGTCCCCGAGGTTGCTGCGGACCGAGAGCTTCGAAGAGATTTGGGCATCAGCACTCGTGAGCAGGGACGCGCATTGCTTGTTTGGCTCACCGGTGAATCCTCGGAGGTGGAACCCCCGCCGGCGGCGCACGATCTTGCACGCACAATCGCTCGCCGGGGTATGCATCTGAGGGTGCTGATGCAGATCTACCGCGTTGGGCAGAAGGCGCTGCTGAAATTCGCGGCGGAGACTGCGAGTGAGCGCATCACGGACCCGGTTCTGGAACCGAAAGTTCTGATTCGATTGCTGGAGCGGGCAAGTCATTGGCTCAACGTCTCACTGGAGGTGCTCGCCGACACCTACGGGCAAGAGAGAGAACGGGGATTGAGCGGCGCGTTCGCCCGGCGGGCGGAAACCGTGCAGGCGATCATACGCGGTGAGATCGCAGACATCGGGACGGCGTCGAACCGGTTGGACTACCCGTTGCTTCGGCACAACACTGCCCTTGTGCTGTGGTTCGAAGGCTCGCAGCCGGAGCCGGCCGAAGACGGTATCGGCCTCTTGGATTCCGCTGCCCGTTCGCTCGCTGCAACAATCGGGGTTCGGCAACTGGTGACGGTGCCATCTGGATCGCGCGGTCTGTGGGCATGGATGTCCGCGGATTGCGAACCGGACCTTACTGCGCTGGCCGTCGGCGAGGATGTTCCGGCCGGCATTCGGATGGCGATCGGTAACCCCGGCGTTGGCATCGAAGGATTTCGTCAGAGTCATACGGAGGCTATTGCTGCTCAGCATGTTTCGGAGTCTCATCCTGGTCGATCCCATCTGATTCACTACGCGGACATCGAGATTCTTCACTTGCTCGAAGGTAATACTGGCGCGGCCAGGGCAATGGTGTCCCGTGAACTCCGCGGCCTCGACGGTAGCGATGCATCCTCGGAGATGCTCCGTCGTACGTTGCGCAGCTATTTGGCGGCGAATCGCAGTCCGGACGCGGCCGCGCGGTCCCTCGGCGTCCACAAGAACACCGTGCGCTACCGCATTCAGCGCGCCGAGGAGTTGCTCGGCCGTCCAATCGGACCGAACAGGCTGAAGCTGGAACTCGCGCTCGAGTACGCCGACACCTACGGGCCGGTAGTCCTGAACGAGTGACGAAGCACCCCCCGCCCGCGAGCGCATCCCCTCATCGCCGGCCCGGCGCTTTCGTAGATGCCGACGTTGAGTTCGTACAGCGCGCCGACCGAGCGCACACTGTGAAGACTGTGCGCATCGAACCCGGTCTATTCAGGAGGTCATCAGGATGAGCAAGTCCACTGTGGTAATCGTTGGGGCAGGCTCCGGCATAAGTGCAGGCATTGCCCAGAAGTTCGGCAAAAAAGGATTCACGGTTATCCTCCTTGCCAGAAATGCAGAATCACTGCAGTTGCAGGTGTCAAAACTCCAGAAGGAAAATATCGAAGCCCATGGGATCGCTGCCGACGCCTCGGTATCGGATACCTTGATCTCCGCGTTCGGCCGCATCACATCAGAATTCGGGACACCGGACGTCTTGGTCTACAACGCGGGATCCAACACGATCAGCGAACCGTCGACCTTGGAGCAAAAGGCGCTACTGAGCGACTTCACAGTCAATGTCATGGGCGGTCTGACGTCCGCGCAACAGGTCATCCCCGGGATGATCGAACGAAAGTCCGGAACCATCCTGTTCACCGGCGGCATGCTTGCGTTGAACCCCGTCCCTTCGCGAGCGTCTGCCTCGATAGGTAAAGCCGGATTGCGAAATCTGTCGTTCACCCTGGCCGAGGAACTGGCACCGCATGGCATCACTGTGGGTATCGTGACCATCGGCGGTGTAGTCCAGCCAGGCACCTTCTTCGATCCGGATTTGATTGCCGAGTCGTACTGGGAACTGTTCACCAACGGCCACCCGAAGGAAATTCTCTACACGCAAACGTAGTCGAGGCTGCTGCGCTGCTCGAGCGTCCCGCAGTTTGTCCGAAACTCGGCCAGTCCGGCCACCAGCAATCTCGTGCACCGCAGTTCTGCGCGCTGTTCGCCGCTCACTCCGGGTACGAGGGGTCATGGAACGACATATTGACAGATGCGATCACTGTGACGCAGACTACGATCATCTGACAGGACGCGCTGTCAGATAGGAACGAAGTCGAGGTTTCGTGATGTCCAAAGTCCTGGCCGCCCCACCCGCTGGCTCGAACCTGCGCCCGATCTCGGGGCGATCCGGGATCCCCGGCGTCGGGCACTCGTTCGAATACATCCGCGACCCACTGGCATTGATGCAAAAGCAATGGGACCGATACGGCGAGGTCTCGTGGTTCTCGATGGTCGGGAGGCGTTGGGTTGCGGTGCTGGGGCCGGACGCGTGCCAGGAAGTGCTGCAGAACAAGGATCGGGCATTCGCAAACGGCGACGGTTGGTCGGTGCTGATCGGCCCCTTCTTTCACGGTGGTCTGATGCTGCTCGATTCCAAGGAACATCTGCGGCACCGTCGCATCATGCAGCAGGCGTTCACCCGATCGCGGCTCGAAAAAACTGTGGACGTGCTCAATCCGGCGCTGGACTCGGCGCTCGACGCGTGGACTCCGGTAACCGGATTCCGCGCCTACACTGCCCTCAAAACCCTCACCCTCGATCTCGCCACCGAAATCTTCATGGGCGGCGCGGAAGACTCTACCGCCAGCGAAATCGCCTTGGTGAAAGAAGCTTTCGTCGATTGTGTGCAAGCGGCTACCTCGGTGGTCCGCTACCCGGTCCCGGGTACGAGGTGGAAGCGGGGGCTCGATGGCCGTCAGGTGCTCGAGGACTTCTTCCGGCACTACCTACCGGCACGTCGAGCCAGCGAAACGGACGATCTGTTCTCCGTGCTCTGTCACATCGAATCGGAGGACGGTCAACGCTTCAGCGACGACGAGGTCATCGATCACATGATCTTCCTTCTGATGGCCGCCCACGACACCTCCACGATCACCATTTCCACGATGATGCAGTACCTGGGTCAGCACCCACAGTGGCAGGAAAGATGCCGGACGGAGTCGCTCGCGTTGGGAACGTCGGCGCCCAGCTATGGCGATCTCGATGAACTGAGCAGCCTCGATCTGGTCATGAAGGAATGCCTCCGGCTTGTCTCGCCGGTGCCGGTGATGGCGCGCCGAGCAGTGCACGACACCGAAATACAGGGGCATTTCGTCCCCGCGGGAAGCTACGCAGCGGTGGTTCCACACTTCACCCATCACATGTCGCAGTACTGGCCCGAACCCGAACGGTTCGATCCCGAGCGCTTCGCGGACGATAGACGTGAAGACAAGGTGCACCGTTACGCTTGGGAGCCGTTCGGCGGCGGTGTACACAAGTGCCTCGGCATGTCGTTCGCCGGTGCCGAGATCAAAACGATCATGCATCACCTGCTGCTCCGATACGACTGGCACGTCGGCGCGGATTACGTTGCACCACTGGACTTCACCTCGTTACCGTTCCCCTCGGACGGCCAACCGATCGATCTCCGTCGACGCGAGGTATGACCTCCTGTCTTGCGAAGCAGGATAGTTCGAAAGGGTATTGCGATGGCCGACGCTGACGGATGCGGTCATCGATCCTGATCGTCCGGGTCATCGACGGCGGCTCTGAAGAATTCTATCGTTGGTACGACAATTCAATGGGTGCAACGGAGTTCAGAAAAGGACACGGTGCATCGACGTAGTGGGAGATGGCATGGAACGTACTATTTTCGAACCCGAGCACGAGCTCTTTCGGGAATCCTTCAAGAAGTTCTTGGCGCAACACGTCGCGCCATTTCACGAGAAGTGGGAAGAGCAGAATATTGTCGACCGCGACGTCTGGGTGGAAGCCGGCAAGCAAGGATTTCTCGGGATGGACGTTCCCGAGGAATTCGGTGGCGGTGGAGTCAAAGACTTCCGATACAACGTAGTCATCACGGAAGAAGCCACCAAGGGTGGTTACAGCGGTATCGGATTCATGCTCCATAACGATGTCGTCGCTCCATATCTGATCGACCTCTGCAACGAAGAGCAGAAACAGCGTTGGCTCCCGGGATTTGCATCGGGAGAACTGATCTCTGCTATTGCCATGACGGAGCCCGGAACCGGTAGCGACCTGCAAGGGATCAAGACCCGCGCAGTTCGCGACGGCGATGATTGGATTCTCAACGGCTCCAAGACTTTCATTACCAACGGCATCAACGCAGACATCGTGATCGTCGTGGCGTGCACCGATCCCGACAAAGGAGCACAGGGGTTCAGCCTCTTCGTCGTGGAACGAGGAATGCCAGGTTTCGAACGTGGCCGCAACCTCGACAAGATCGGGTTGAAGGCACAGGACACCGCAGAATTGAGCTTCACCGACGTCCGAATTCCCGCAGCCAACATGCTCGGCGACGAAGGACAGGGCTTTCTCTATCTGATGAAAAACCTGCCGCAGGAACGGTTGTCCATCGCAGTCGTAGCTGCTGCGGTCATGGAATCCGTCCTGGAGAGCACCATTCAATACTGCCGCGACCGTAAGGCTTTCGGTAAGTCGATCGGCAAGTTTCAGAACACACGATTCGTGTTGGCGGAGGAGGCCACGATGGCCACAGCCGTCCGCATCCTCGTGGACAAGTTCATCGAACAACTCAATGACGAGAAGCTGACCGTTCAAGAGGCAGCCATGGCCAAATGGTGGACAACCGAGGCGCAGGTGAAGCTGATCGACCGCTGTCTGCAACTTCACGGTGGCTACGGTTACATGAAAGAATACCCAGTAGCCAAGGCGTTCATGGATTCTCGTGTTCAGACCATCTACGGCGGCACGACCGAGATAATGAAGGAAATTATCGGACGTTCCTTGAACCTTTGATCGCATGTACGAAAAGGATGACGACTCGGCATGGAGTTCGACGAACCGCCCGACAGATTTTCGCGATGCTGCGCTCGCACGGTGGAATACTCGAATTGCTCGAAAATACCCCACCCCGCACCACTGCGAACGACTGATCAGTGACTCAGAGTCCGAGCATCTTGCAGATGATCTCGTTCATGATTTCGGTAGTTCCACCACCGATGCCCAGGACTCGGGCATCGCGGTAGTGCCGTTCGACCTCTGACTCGCGCATGCAACCGAGTCCGCCGAATAATTGGACGGCTTCGTAGACAGCGTGGTCGCAGACTTTGACCGCGTTGTTCTTGGCCATCGCTGTTTCGGCGAGCATGCCTCCGTCGTCGACCCACCGCACTGCTACCGATCGGCAGAACTCCTCGGCGGCAGTGATTTCGGTCGCCAACTCGGCGATGCGATGGCGCACGACCTGGCGGGTGGACAGTGGGCGTCCGAAGGTTTCGCGTGAGCGCACCCATTCCGTGGTCAGGTTCAGGCATCGACGGGCGGTTGCGACGGCCTGAAATGCCAACGACAGTCGCTCACCTTGGAACTGTTGGGCGATCTGTCCGAAACCCGATCCCTCGTCGCCGATAAGGTTCTGAGCCGGGACGCGCACGTTGTCGTAGAACAGTTCGGCGGTGTCCGAACACAGCCACCCCATCTTCTCCAGGCGTCGGGACACGGTGAATCCTGTTGTGGTGGTGGGGACCACGATGAGGGAGATGCCGGCGTGTCCACGATCTCCGGTCCGCACAGCGGTGGTGACGAAGTCTGCACGCGTACCGGAGGTGATGTAGAGCTTGGAGCCGTTGATGACGTAGGAGTCCCCATCGCGGGTGGCAGTGGTGGAGATGTTCGCGACGTCGGATCCGCCGCCCGGTTCGGTGATCGCCAGCGCCCCGATCATCCGTCCTTCCAACGCTGGACGCGCGAATCGGTCGATGAGATCGTCGTTGCCCGAGGACACGATATGCGGGGTTGCGATCCCGTGACTGAACAGCGCCGAGATCAGGCCCGACGAGCCCCCGGACAGAATGATCTCCTCGAGGATTGCCAGCATGTCGAGTGCATTACCGCCCGACCCGCCGACACTTTCGGGAGTCGATGCCCCGAGAAGGCCCAGCGTGGCCGCAGTGTGATGCAGTTCGCGGGGAACCTCGCCATTGCGCTCCCAGGTGGCGAGATCGGGAAGGACGTGCTTGGTGGTGAACTGTCGGGTGAGATCGCGCAATGCCTTACGGTCATCGGTGTCCCATGAATTCAATAGTGCAGCAGTCATTTTCCGCTCCAGATCGGGTCACGCTTCTCCAGGAAAGCCATGATGCCTTCCATCGTGTCGGCCGAAGTACTCAACCGTGCCAGGGCCTGTTCGGTGAGGGCCCAGCCCTCTGCCTCACTGGGGACTACCCCGTCGACGATGCCGCGGGCAACGGTCTTGCTGGCTTGCACCGCCAACGGCGCACCGCCGGCAATGGTCTCGGCGAGTGCAAGAGCGGTGGTCAGTACCTCGGCCTGCGGGACCACACGATTGACCAAGCCCCAACGCAGCGCATCCTCGGCGCTCAGTGCGTTACCGGTGAGCAGCAGTTCCAGCGCGACCGCGCGTGGGATGGCGGTGACGAGTCGAAATACTCCGCCGGCACCTGCGATCAAACCGCGCTTGACTTCCGGTAGCCCGAAGGTCGACGTGTCCGCTGCCACAACGAGATCGCTTGCGAGCGCGAGTTCTGTTCCGCCGCCGAGTGCGTTGCCGTTGACTGCAGCGATGATGGGTTTCGTGATGTGGTGTTTGACAACTCCGGCGAAACCCCAGTGTGCGGTGTCGGGCGGCGTCACCCCATCCGGTCCGGAGGTGCCGAGGGCCTTGAGATCTGCGCCGGCGCAGAACGTTGCCTCGCCAGCCCCGGTCAGCACCACCACTCGGATCTCATCGGTGGCTTGCGCCAGTTCCCACGCTTCACCGAGACCGCGGTGCACATCGGCATTGATGCTGTTGGCGGCTGCCGGTCGGTTGATGGTCACGAGCATTGTGTGACCACGTGTTTCGGTGAGTACGACTTCGGTCATAGCTGTACCTCTTCTTTCAATGAGACCGCGACCCGGCCGTCGTGGTCGGTGATCGATATTCGCGCGCCGACGAGCGAGCGAGCGCCGCCTTGCGTGTAGCGAAGCAGTTCTGCGGCGTCCTTCGAGTCGGTGTGGCCTGCGACCCGTGATCCATCGTCGGTCACCGCGATGATCAATGCCGACTTAGGGCTCTCGTCCCGCTCGAAATCGATTGTTGCGGTGACGATATCGGCATCACCAACGTAACCGTGGAGCATGGGTGGACCGGTTGCCGGTATCTCGTGAGGTTTCGGATCGCCGACGTACCCGTTGCGATGAGGATTGCGTGACAACAGCACGGTGTGCTGATGGGTGAGATAGCCACCGTTCGCATGGACCAGTGCCGGTGCGGCGACGTCGGTGCTGCGCAACAGTCGGGTGACCTCGGCGACCGCGTGGAGTGTGTAGCTGTTGAGCGGTCCACCGAAAAGGGAGTGACCGCCCAGGACGCTGGGCACGGTCGAGTGCGGAAGACCCAGAGCCTGGATCAGCAGCTTCGGCACCACGGGGAAGCAACTGTAGGCGTCGACGATTCCTAGGTCGCTACCTGTCACCTCGGCCTGTTTCAGGGTGCGGTCGACGGCGGATGTCAGTGCTGCCGATCGACCGAAGTCTTTGCGCGCGAGGACGTCTGCAGATTCGGTTGCACCGGCGCCGCCCCACAGGTAGACGATGCGGTCCTTCGCGACACCGAGTTCGAGGGCAGCGGCGAGTGAACATATGACGATTGCGGCAGCTTGATCGACGAACGGCATCGCATTCATCGTCAGTGGGTACGCGTCGCTGACCAACCGGTTCTTGGGTCCGCTGGTGGCGATGTCTTCCGATGTCCGCGCGGTGCACATCCACGCGCACGGGTGTGCGGCAGCAAGTTCGGAGAACTGTGCATACATCCGAGCCGAATACTCACGAGACTGCTGGGGGCTGTCGCCGATCTCGTAGCTGAACCGGTTCTCGAACAGTGGGTACACGCGGGTCGGCGCGAGTATCCCGGCGCGTTGCATCTCGGGGCTGCCGAGGTCGTCCGAGGTGAAGGTGGGTGGCCCCCCGGGCGCAGCAAGCCAGCCCCGAGTGGTCGGATCGGCGCCGAGCTTGATCAACGCGTTCAGTGATGCTTGGGCTTCACCGCCCACCAAGAGCGCCACCGACGAGGATCGGTCGGCGATCTCGGAGCCGATGCGATCGAGTAGAGCCGTCGGCCAGTGGCCGCCGATCGAACTGGTCCAGGTTTGCGGGGTGTCTGCGCCGATACGTTTTCCGAGCAGGCCAGGTAAATCGTCGTAGGACCAGCTCGCGGTTTTCACCGCGTAGATCGTGTCCACGCGGGAGCCGATTGTCTCGATTCCGGTGTCGGCAAGGGCTGCGATCGTTGCTTCGGAGATGAGATCCAGGGGATCCCGCGGCGAAGCGAGTGCTCCGGCCCGTCCCGAGCGAATATCGGCAACGCCGATGATCACCGGCACTGTCGTGGGGTCTGTCATAGGCGCCACGCTAATACAGACAATAATTGTCTGCAATGCTGGGTGGGTGGAGCGGGAAGTTCGGCTAGATCAGCGAGCGCAGCACGGTATCGACGATCAGTGTCGAATGTCGAAGCGAATCCGGCATTCCCGCATCCGCACGTGCCTGCGCGAACAGCGCGCGTGTGAGCACTGCACCGGTCACGAGTTCGAGCAGTAGCGTCGTCGAAGTCTCGCTCGGCAACTCGCCTCGCATCACTGCGCGCTGAACGATCTGCCTCGTGGTGACGAAGCGGCTCTGGTTGAGTGTGTCGGTGAGATGCGACAGAAGGTCGGGGTTGACCATCGCATCGAGAGTCACCCGTAGCGATACCAGTCCGGACAGTTCGGCGTAACCGTGGGTGAGTTGCTCGGAAAGTTCGATGAGGTCATCGCGAACCGTGCCGGTATCGATCGGCGTCGACAATGGAGATCGGGCCTCGAGCGCCTGTACCAACAGGTCTTCCTTGCTGTCCCAACGCCGATACAACGCCGCCCGACCGACTTTCGCCTTGCGTGCAACCGCGTCGAAAGTGAATCCGCGCCAACTGGTTTCCCAATACACCTCGAGTACCGCGTCGTAGACGCGAACCTCCATGTCCGCATCCCGAGGTCTACCGGGCCCGCGCTGACGCTCCTGAGACATTCGCCAATTGTCGCATCTGCGGACGAGCGTTTCGCTCGCATCGAACGTTCAGTACTTGCCTGCCGGCAGTTGCCGGTAGACCTCGCTCCAGATCATTTCGTGCTCGGCTGCGGTGATCTGTTGTGTTGCAAAACGGTTGTCGGCGTCGACGAGGAGATTCGCGTGTTGGCCGATGTTCTCGCGGCGAGCGAGGGAGTCGCGGTCGGGTAGATCGGTCATCGTGATCGCTACCTCTATCCGAATGTGCGTTCGCGGGGTGCCTGCCATCACGAATGCGCAGTACCCGCTGAGCACGTAGACGGTCGTCGACGCGGCGACTGCCTGAATCGGAGCGAGCTGATTGCTCAGCACCACCTCGCTGACGATCCACAACATCGCGCCCCACAAGGGCCACCCTCGCCATACGCGCAGACGTCTACGCTCGGCAAGGTTGGTGCCCGGAGGAAAAACGACGAGCCGGTGGCGGGTCATGCCGTGGCGGGCGTGCCAGGTGTCTACCGAGCCCCAGACTCTTTCGCCGTCGAGAAGGTGGCGCCAGAGGCGACGTGCGGCACTGGGTGTTGCCGACGGAGTCGCAGCGGGGTGGCGGTGGGGGTTACCCGCTGCCGACCCTCGCGTGACGGGTTCTTCATCCATGGGGTCAGGTTTACGACCGCCGTGGGACCGTTGGGCGGAAAGATACGAGACTTGTATGCCCATGCTGAAGATCTTGATGATCCGTTGACACGCAGTGCAGATGGCAACTCCGCATGTGGTCGGCATCAAGCTGGAGATGACTGCTCTATCAGCCCCGGGAGGTAGCCGGACGGTCGTATGCTGCAGAGACAATTGACGACAGTTGACCTTCGGAAACTAGTCGAAAGCAGGCAGCGTTATGGGAAGACTCCAGGGCAAGGCAGCGATAATTACCGGCGGGGCAAGCGGCATCGGTATGGCGGCCGCGCAAATGTTCGCAGCCGAGGGTGCGGCCGTCACAATCGCCGATTTGGACCAGCAGCAGGCCAGCGATGCTGCTGCCCGGATACAGGAAGCCGGCGGGCGCGCGATCGGAATCGCCGTCGACGTGATGGACGAGGAGTCCCTCGCTGACCTGGTAAATGCCTCGGTACAGGAATTCGGTCGCTTGGACGTCATGTGCAATCACGTGGGCGGTAGTAACCCGCGCAAGGATCTGGACGTGCTCCGGTTGGACTTGGAAGAGTTCGACCGCACGATGCAGTTGAACGTGCGTAGTGCGCTCCTCGGCTGCCGGCTTGCTCTGCCGCACCTGATCGATGCCGGCGGCGGCTCGATCATCAACACTGCCTCCGTCGGGGGCTTGGCTGGGGACTACGTGCAAGTGGCTTACGGCACCGCCAAGGCTGCGGTCATTCGCATGACCCAGTACGTCGCCACCGAGTACGGAGCGCAAAAAGTGCGTTGTAATGCGATCGCCCCCGGCGCGGTGATGACCCCGGCCTTGCAGAACAATCTTTCCGCTGAGGCCATCGACAAGATCCGGTCACACAACGCCCTGCCGTTCATCGGTGAACCCGAGGACATTGCCGCCGCCATGTTGTTCCTGGCCTCGGACGAGTCCCGCTACATCACCGGACAGACACTTGTCGTCGACGGTGGCATGACCAGCCATCACGCAATTGCCGAGGATCGCCGCATGCAACCTGACTGATCACTCGGACTGTGAATGCGGTTCAGTCGCAGCGAGACTCATGCAGTTACAGATTGCTCAGATGTGAGAGAGTCACGATCGATACCAGCAACCACTTGGGCTCCCGTCCTTCTGAGCGGTTCTCGGATCGCTGTCATGCGATCAGAGCAGCTTCGTCGACGCGGTGAACCTCGATTGTGCAGTCCTTCACCACGGCAGCGATGGCAGCAACTGCTACGAGAACCGGTGCGACGATGGCGACAGCGACGCCGGCCGTGACTGGAATCTCGATGATGCTCTGGTCCTGATTACTTTTCACCGCAATTTTTCGGACGTTGCCACCGTGAAGCAGTTTCTTCACCGCCGCAGTGATTTCAACCCCCCGAACCTGCAAGGTGTCTGCCGGAGAGGGAGATTCGGTAACAGTCGTGTCGGCCTGATTCTTTTCGGTCATGATTGGTATATTTCCGTTCCGGGTGGGCGAGAGGTGGCCTTGTGTGGTCACCGGTATCAGTCTGCTGTTCGAGCCATCTGAAGTTCAGGGTCTTTGTGCCTCTGCCTTCTGCTGAAAGTGTGACCGTTGGAGTGGTCGTCGAGATCAAAGCAGAATGGGGCCGGCGACATTGTCCAGATGCATGAGATGAGTGGCCTGGAGTCGATCGAGTAATCTGGATTCGATGACGAAGGGCCAGGAAAGCAAACGCGCCGTGCCTCGGGTATTCACTATCGGACACTCCACTCGCACTGCTGATGAAGTGTTCGAGATGCTGCGTGCGAACGAGGTGACCGAGCTGGTCGATGTGCGTTCGTTTCCAGGGTCGCGAAAGTATCCGCAGTGGAACCAGGACGCGATCGAGGATGCGCTGCCGGCCGAAATCGGGTACCGGTGGATCCGGGATATCGGCGGTCGTAGATATACACCGGTTGATGTGCCGAGCCCGAACGGAGGGTGGCGGGTCAAGGCATTCCGCGACTATGCGGACTACATGGAGACCGCGGAATTCCGTTCCGGGCTCGCTGAGCTGCTACGGGTCGCGCACGAGTCGATCCCGGCGATCATGTGCAGCGAGGCCGTGCCATGGCGTTGTCATCGACGGTTGATAACGGATGCGCTCATCGTTGCAGGGGCGGAGGTTTTCGACATTATGTCGATTTCATCGACCCGCCTCGCATCGATGACAGAGTTCGCGCACGTACAAGGCGAAACGATCACTTATCCAGAGTCAGCAGAGGCATGACCATCGACCTGGTGTCGGAAGTTCGAGCCGTGGTGGTGAGGATTCCGGCGGGTCACGTCGCCGCCTACGGTGAGATCGGTCGCGCACTGGGCATAGGTCCCCGGCAGGTGGGCCGGGCCGTCGGACTGCTCGACGACGGTGTGCCGTGGTGGCGGGTGGTTCACGCCGACGGTGCGCCTGCGACGTGCCATGGCGGAGCAGCGCGCGCATTGCTCGAAGCGGAAGGTGTTCCGTTCCGTGGCAACCGCGTGGATATGGCCAAGGTCGGAACGAAGTAGGCGGATCTTCCACCCCTTTTCAGGGGTGGGTGCTTATGACGCGGGTCACATAGGCTTTTTCTTCAGATTCACATCACACTTCCTGACGATGCCTCTGGAGAATGAATGCCCTCAATTACACCGGATGATGCGGTCGACCGCAGGCCGACGACCCGTTCCGCCGCACCCACCACAAGTGTTCGGAAGGTGGCGATCGCCAGCGGCATAGGAACCACAATCGAGTTCTATGACTTCTTCATTTATGGAACTGCTGCCGCACTGGTATTTCCGACAGTCTTCTTCCCAGCATTGGGTGCCACTGCGGGGACCGTCGCATCCTTCGCCACCTTTGCGGTCGCTTTCATCGCGAGGCCTGTCGGAGCTGTGGTCTTCGGACACTTCGGCGACCGTATCGGCCGAAAGAAGACGCTGATCTCGACGCTGCTTCTGATGGGCATATCCACTTTTGTAATCGGGTTGCTACCCAGCGCTGACACCATCGGAATAGCGGCTCCGATAATTCTCGTTCTGTTGCGATTCGGGCAGGGATTCGCTGTAGGTGGAGAATGGGCGGGCGCAACTCTTCTCACTGCCGAATATGCACCACCGAAAAAGCGCGGCTTCTACGCCATGTTCCCGCAGCTGGGCCCGTCAGCGGCATTCATTCTTTCGAGCGCGACATTCCTCGTAACGGGGGCTGTATTCGGTGACACCAACGCAGTCTTCCTCGACTTCGGTTGGCGTATACCGTTCCTTCTCAGTGCAGTTCTCGTGCTGATCGGGTTGTACATGCGACTGGCCATCGAAGAAACACCGGTTTTCCGTGCGAACCAAGAAGCGGAAGTTCGAACTCCTGATCGTGCTACCACCCTTCCGATCTTCGAAGCCTGGCACGTACAGAAGAAGGAGATTCTGCTTGCCGCCGGAGCGCTGGCTTCACTGTTCTCGCTCTTCTACATGGGCACCGCATATCTGACCAGTTACGGCACAAAGACCCTCGGCTTCGATCGCCCCTTCGTGTTGTGGACAGGCTTGGTAGGCGCCGTGGTCTTCGGTATCGCGATCGCACTATCTGCAACGTATTCCGACCGAGTCGGACGCCGCAGAGTGATCATGACCTCTTGTGCAGCGGCAATTCCTTGGTCGCTCGTTCTATTTCCCTTGCTCGACACGGGGAGCCCGATTGCGTATGTCGTGGCCATGTGTGTGACGCTGACGATCTTCGGTATCGCCTATGGGCCAACCGGTGCCCTTCTTCCGGAACTGTTCCAGACTCGATTCCGCTACACAGGTGCCGGACTGGGATACAACCTCGCCGGTGTTCTCGGCGGCGCAATCCCGCCGTTGCTCGCCGCCCCTCTCGCGGCACAATTCGGAAGTATTGCTATCGGTGTCATGCTGGCGCTCTTGTCGGTACTCAGCCTCGCCTGCACGAAAGCGCTCTCCGAGACGAAGGAAGTGAGCATGACCTGACCTGCGATAGGGCTAGGCAACGCTACCGTTCGACGCACCGGCCATCAGCCGTCCAGTCTTCTGTATGAAACTAACTCGAGCGGCCCCCTGAACTGCGAAATGCGCAGTTCAGGGGCTTCCTTTCGTGTATCGGCATATTCTGCTGCGCTGATAATTGTCCCTGGGCGGTGGTGACTTCTGGCCCTGCACGCATGGTTGTCGAGGCAGCGAGGATCGATAGCGTGCATCGCTCGACCGTCGAGAACGGCATTGCTTTGTGATTTACGGAGGAACCCAGGATGAAAGCTGCTGTCGTTACCGAGTTCGGTACGCCCCTCGTCGTCCAGGACATTCCTGTCCCCATCCCGGGACCCCAGCAGGTGCTCGTGAAGATTCAAACTTGCGGAGTGTGTCACACCGACATTCACGCTGCGAAAGGTGACTGGCCCGCCAAGCCAACCGTGCCTTTCGTCCCAGGGCACGAGGGTATCGGCCTCATCGAGGCCGTGGGATCACAAGTGTCCGAGGATCGAATCGGCGAGCGCGTCGCCATCGCGTGGCTGGGTTCGGCGTGCGGTGAGTGCGATTACTGCGTATCCGGGTGGGAGACCCTGTGTGAGAAACAGCAGAACAGCGGGTACTCGATCGATGGGGCGTACGCCGAATACGCAGTGGCAGATGCCCGTTACGTCACCCGCGTGCCAGATGGAATCTCCTCCTTCGACGCCGCTCCATTGACTTGCGCAGGGGTAACGACCTACAAAGCGGTCAAAGTCGGCGGGGTGTTGCCGGCTCAGCGTGTTGCGATCTTCGGCGTCGGCGGCCTGGGTCACATGGCTGTGCAATATGCCAAGATTGCCGGAGGATTCGTCACCGCAGTCGACATCGAAGACGAGAAGTTGGAACTTGCGACCGAACTCGGGGCAGACCACACCGTCAACTCGTCGTCGACGGACCCGGTCGAAGCGATCCGCGCACTCGGCGGTGCCGATGTCGCGATCGTATTGGCAGTGATTCCCGAGGTATTCGACCAAGCTTTCCGATCACTCCGTCGCGGTGGGCGGTTGGTGTGTGTGTCGATGCCTGCTCATGGAGTGTTCCCGGTGCCGATCTTCGAGACTGTGGTCGGTGGTATCTCGGTGCTCGGCTCGATCGTCGGCACCAGGAAAGATCTACGTGAAGTATTCGCCTTGCACGAGGCCGGTCGGACGAAGGTCTCTGCGGTGTCTCGCAAGCTCGACGAAGTCAACGAGTGTTTCGACGACCTGCTCGCCGGCCGTTTGACTGCGCGAGCGGTCTTCGAGTTCTGATGGTGGCCGACGCCATCTCGAGAAGTACGCGGACAATGACGAAGCGCTTCTCGCCTCGCAGAACATCGGCCGAGGTCATAACGACGGTGCAGACGCCGTAGGGTTCGGGAGGGCAAGCACGTGCAGAAACCGCGTGTGGCCACAACGAATCGAGCAGCGTGATGAACGCAGAGGACATCGGTGGTCCGGAGCGGGTAGCTGTTCGTGCACGGCACACATACCCTGACGAGCTCGACGACGATTTCAGAGCGAGTCTGGCAGACCTGGGTAAGCTCGCGATGAGCACGTTGACCCTGTCGGAGACGCTGTCCCACGTGGCAGAGTTCGCGGTGCGGGCCATCCCCGGCGCCGATGGGGCAGGGCTGACGCTTCTCCATTCGGACAAGCCTCCAACGATCGTCGCCAGCGCGGACTTCGTGCGAGTGGTCGACGGCATTCAGTACGGGCTGGGGCAAGGCCCGTGCATCACGGCCGCCTCGGAGGGCATCACAGTTCGGTCCGGTTCGCTCGACGCAGATCCTCAATGGCCAGAGTTCGGGCCCCAGGTCGGTCATCTGGGAGTTCATAGTGTGCTGTCGCTGCCGTTGATCACCCGAGCCGGTGTGCTCGGAGCGATGAATGTCTACGCCCATCAGCCGGATGCGTTCGACGACCGCTCCGTAGAACTCGGCGAACTCTTTGCAGTCCCCGCCGCCGTCTCGGTTCAGAACGCACGTGCGTTGGCCAGCGCCGTGCAACTCACCGAGCAGCTCGAAAAGGCTCTCAGCAGCCGAGCGGTGATCGATCAGGCAATCGGTATTCTGATCAGCAGAAGCGGATGCAGCGGCACTGAAGGGTACGAAAAACTTCGAACGCTCAGCCAGAACGAACACAAGAAGCTCGCTGTGGTGGCCGATACGGTGGTCGCCGAGGCGATGAAGACTGCCCGTTCGCGTCTTCGACGGAAATAAGTCCGTCGCATGGTGCTGTGAGCATCGCCCACCGAAAGAGGGTAACGTCGACGGCGCAGGTGAACCCGAGACTTGGAGTCCGACTTTGGTCTCTCACGTGCATCTCCCTAACGGAAATTTGACTCCGCAGGGTCCTGGAAGTATCGAACAGGCGATCGGGCCGCACTGGATTTTCGATGGAACTACAACGTCGGTTGATGGCCGACCTTTTCCTACTTACCGAAGCGCTCGACAGTGACACAGTCGATCTCGCACATCTGGCGCTCCGGCTGGTGTCCGACATCGACGATGCCGTGTCGTCCGTCGTCTCCGTTTCTCTCACCATCACGATCGATGGTGGACAGTTCGAGGTTGCGGCGTCGACGGAGGATGGCAATGCGTGCGGTGCTGCCTCGTCTCTACGGATCACTCTGCCGGGTTTACCGAAGACGTCTGCCGTTGCGCAACTGGTGATTCTCTCCGGGACAGCCGGTGCTTTCGTCAATCTCGCTGCGGACGTGAGCTATTCACTCGGACTGGCCGGCGACGCGATCGTCCTAGACGACCGTATTCGACACACCGACAAAAATGAGCCGGCTGCAACAGATGTTCAGCGGACGCTGACTGCGGTCAGCGTAATCAATCAGGCAGTGGGAGTGCTCATCGAGAGCGGCCGAACACCCTGCGAGGGACGCGCGGAATTGCATCGTCTTGCGCTGCAGTCGGGCTCACCGACTATCGAGATTGCCCGACGGGTCCTACGTGATGCCCTCGGATGGCATCCGCCCCGATGCTAGCGGATCGACTATGATGCATGAAAATCGATGCAGCACTGGAGGATCGAAAAGGTAGCCGCTGTCATTTGAACCGATCGGCGATGATGTGGCGCGGAAGTTGGAGCGGACTCGGATAGGCAACGAGAATTCGGTTTCCATCCGGGTCCCGTCCGTCGAGGAACTTCACTCCGCCGGCGCTGTGAATGTACGTGGACGGATAGTGTTGTCGCAATCGTTCACCGACCTGTTCGAGCTCTTTCTCGGTTGCAGTGGACCACATGACCTCTTTCACTCCGAGGGCGCCGATTGGGCGTTGCACCAGAGATCGGTCCGCGTACAGGTAGATCTGAAATCCATCCGGTGCCAACAACAGTGCCGCATCCGACTCCCGTAACGCGACGGTGCATTCGAAGACCTCGCAGTAGAACTTGGTCGAGATCTCGAGCTCGAGTACCCCCATCAACATCGACGAGACGGCCACCGAAGGAACGTTGGGTGGCACGGACCCGGCGTTGCCCGCGCTAGTGATGATCCCTCGAATGAACGACGAGCACGGGGCATCGAGCATGCTCGGCGCACTGTGCACTGACCGATCCCAACAGTAGACCGACGAACCCACCACGGCCGCGGCTTCCTACGACGAGCATGTCTGCCACTCGACTGGCGTCGAGCAGTACCTGGGCTGGAACACCTTGTACCGCACTCTGTCCGATGTCAGTCGGTGCATCGTCACCGAATGCGGCAACGATCGATTCGGCCACAATTTGCTTGGCGTCCTCATCGGGGTGAATGTCGTTGGCGAAGCCCTCACCCATGTATGTCGGATACTGCCATGCAGCCATGACATCTATGCCGATTCCCAATGCCTCCGATATCCGTCGCGCTTGCTGCAGTGCCAGGATCGAGGAGGGTGAACCGTCGACGCCCACCACGATGCGGCCTGTGGATTCAGAAGGATCCGTCTGGGGCCCGCTGGTCGGTGTTGTACTCATCTTTTGATACTGCGCGTTGGTTGCGCGTCTCGTCAGAGTCTTTTGTCCCGATATGTCAGGGACCACGTGGGACCCGAAAAGGGGTAGCGTCGACGGTGCTGAGAACTTCAGCTGGTTCGGGAAGAATTTCGCCGTCCGCCGCGGAATTGCTGGGGTATTCGGCTCCGCGGCCCGTACGAGTCGCTGATTGTCTGTAAGTCTGGATCGCCATGACGGTTTCACACAGCTCTTCTGTCGAGCGGTCACCCGTGCTCTGCGGTAAATATGCCGCGCTCGTTCATGTCTCAGGTTTCCAGTGATGAATGCGCTGGTCGTGGTGGTTGTCATTTTCATCGCGCTGATCCTGCTGCTGCTGGCGTTGTCGGTGCGGGTCGTCAAGCAGTACGAGGACGGTGTGCTCTTCCGGCTGGGTCGGGTAATCGGAGAACGTGCACCGGGCCTGAGATTCATCATTCCGTTCGTAGATGTGCTGCATAGAATTTCGTTGCGAATCGTGACGATGCCGATCCAGTCACAAGGCATCATCACCCGCGACAACGTAAGCGTCGACGTCTCGGCGGTGGCGTACTTCAAGGTGGTCGACGCGGTGAAGTCGGTCGTCGCGATCGAGAACGTCTACTCGGCGATCGACCAGATCGCACAAACCACGCTGCGCAAGGTCGTCGGCCAACACACCTTGGACGAGACCTTGTCGGAGACCGACAAGATCAACCTCGACATCCGGGCCATCCTGGACGTCACCACTATCGAATGGGGCGTGCAGGTCACCCTGGTCGAACTCAAAGACATCCAATTGCCCGACACGATGAAGCGAGCGATGGCCCGACAAGCGGAAGCCGAGCGAGAGAAGCGCGCGAAGATCATTGCCGCCGAGGGCGAATCGTTGGCTGCGGCAGCGTTGGGTGACGCGTCCGACACCATGATGGCGCATCCATTGGCGTTGCAGCTACGCAACTTGCAGACATTGGTCGAGCTCGGCGTCGACAAGAACACCACCGTCGTTTTCCCAGCACCGCTGATGTCGACGATCGCCGAGCTCGGGAGTTTCCTGGCACGGGAGGGATCGGCAGCGGTCGAGCCCGCGACGCAGGTTCCCTCTTCTGCGCCGACCGCAATGGTGCCGAACCGCAAAGCCGCGGACGAGGGTTTGCGGTGATCGCCACGGCCCACAAATTCAGTGCCGCCGCACCCACCGGTGCCGAAGTCGACCGACAGTGAAGTTCCCCATGACGAGAACAAGGACACCCATGACCGACACCGTAGTGATGCCACACGCCAACACACTGGAACCTGAACTACTGCGGAGGATGCACGCTTACTGGCGCGCGGCGAATTACCTCTCGGTCGGTCAGATCTACCTCTATGACAATCCGCTGTTGACCAGGCCGCTGGTGCTCTCGGATGTCAAACCGCTCGTTGTCGGTCACTGGGGAACGACGCCGGGGCAGAACTTCATCTATCTGCATCTGAATCGTGCAATCAACAAGTACGGCCTGGACATGTTCTACGTTGCGGGGCCCGGTCATGGTGGTCCTGCTCTCGTCGCGAACACCTATCTGGAAGGTTCTTACTCAGAGATCTATCCCGACGTGAGCCAGGATGAGGCGGGGATGAAGAAGCTGTTTACCCAATTCTCCTTTCCTGGAGGCATTTCCAGTCACGTGGCGCCGACGACTCCGGGATCGATTCACGAAGGTGGAGAACTCGGCTATTCGCTGAGCCACGCTTTCGGCGCCGCATTCGACAATCCGGATCTGATCGTGGCGTGCATCATCGGCGATGGTGAGGCCGAAACCGGTCCGCTGGCCACAGCGTGGCATTCGACCAAATTTCTCAACTCCATCAGCGATGGAGCGGTCCTGCCGATCCTGCATCTCAACGGATTCAAGATCAGCAATCCCACCCTGCTCTCGCGGATAGAACCCGAGGAACTCGATCAATTCCTTCGTGGCTGCGGGTGGGATCCACGCTACGTCGAAGGTGACGATCCGGAGGTGATGCACGAGCTCATGGCTACTGTGCTGGACGAAACGATCGAGACCATTCACGCCATCCAACACCACGCCCGAACGACGGGTAACAGCGCAAGACCGAGATGGCCGATGATCGTGCTGCGGTCGCCGAAGGGGTGGACCGGTCCGAAGTTCGTGGACGGCGTGAAGATCGAAGGGACGTTTCGGGCACACCAGGTACCACTGCTGGTCGACGAGGCGCATCCGCAGCACGTCGAGCAACTCGACGCGTGGATGCGCAGTTACGAACCTGATGAGCTCTTCGATCCGTCCGGTCGCCTTCTTCCCGAACTAGCCGAACTTGCTCCCTATGGACCGAGGCGGATGGGAGTCAACCCACACACCAACCCGGGCGTGCGCCGTGACCTCGTGATGCCCGACTACCGCACCTACGCCGTGGCCGTGACCGCGCACGGTGCAGTGAGCGCCGAAGACACCCGAGTGCTCGGGACCTTCCTGCGCGACGTGATCACCGCGAACGACGAGGCACGCAATTTCCGCATCTTCGGGCCCGACGAAACGCTGTCCAACAATCTCGGCGCTGTCTTCGAAGTCACCGACCGGCAGTGGGAAGCTCGCACCGTAGACAACGACGAAGATCTTGCGACCCAGGGGAGGGTCCTGGATTCGATGCTCAGCGAGCATCAGAGCGAGGGTTGGCTCGAGGGCTACCTGCTCACTGGACGGCACGGGCTGTTCAACTGCTACGAAGCATTCATCCACATCGTCGACTCGATGTTCAACCAGCACGCCAAATGGCTCAAAATAACTTCGGAACTACCGTGGCGGCGAAACATCGCCTCCCTGAACTATCTACTCGCTTCCCACGTCTGGCAGCAGGACCACAACGGATTCACCCATCAAGACCCCGGCTTCCTCGACCACGTCGTCAACAAGAAAGCCGACATCGTCCGGATCTATCTGCCGCCGGACGCCAACTGTCTACTGTCGGTGGCGGACCACTGCCTCCGCAGCCGCCATTACGTCAACGTGATCGTCGCGGGCAAACACCCGATGCCGCAATGGCTCACCATCGAGCAGGCCGAAGTGCACTGCACCGAAGGAATCGGCATCTGGGAATGGGCCGGCAACGACGCCGGTGACGAACCTGACATCGTATTGGCGTGCTGCGGCGACACCCCGACCCTCGAAGTGTTGGGAGCGGTGTCGATCCTGCGGGAACACCTGCCTGAGCTGAAGGTTCGGGTCGTCAACGTCGTGGACCTGATGAAGCTGCAATCCCCGAGCGAGCACCCGCATGGATTGTCCGACGGCGATTACGACTCGATGTTCACCGTCGGCAAGCACATCATCTTCGCTTTCCACGGGTACCCGTCTCTGATCCACCGACTCACCTATCGTCGTACAAATCGAAATCTTCATGTCCGTGGATACAACGAAGAAGGCAGTATCACAACCGAATTCGATATGAGGGTGCAGAACAGGCTCGACCGATTCCACCTCGTCATGGACGTCATCGACCGGCTCCCGGAACTTGGTGGCACTGCCGACTACCTCAAGCAGACGATGGCCGACAAGCTCGTCGAGCACAACCGCTACATCGATATTCATGGCCAGGACCTTCCCGAGATTCGCAACTGGATCTGGAACCCCGCGTCGTGACGAGCACAGTGGCCCGGGAGCCGGCGACTGAGATCGATCTACCGGGCATTGCGTACCTGGTGGCTGCGGCGAATGCTTTGGTCGCCGCCGACAAGGGCCTGCTGGCAATCGACGAGTCCATCCCCACCTGCAACAAAAGATTCGCTGCACTCGGGATTGCCGAGACCGAGGACAACCGACGAAGCTATCGAGAACTGATTGTCACTACGCCCGGCCTCGCCGACAGCATCAGCGGAGTCATCCTGTGTGACGAAACGATTCGCGAGAACACCTCTGGCGGTCATGCGTTCGCTACCGTCCTGGCGAATCGGGACATCGTCCCCGGTATCAAGGTGGACCGCGGTACCCACCCGCTGGCAGGCCATCCTGGCGAGAAAGTGACCGAAGGTCTCGACGGGCTGCGCGAACGTCTGGTTCGGTACGCCGAGTCGGGGGCCCGGTTCGCCAAGTGGCGGGCTGTGTTCACCATCGGCCCGGCCACGCCGAGCCGCGCATGCATAGAGGCCAATGCCCACGCACTGGCCCGTTACGCAGCTCTGTGTCAGGAAACCGGTCTCGTTCCCGTCGTGGAACCCGAAGTGCTCATGACCGGCGACCACACCGCGGCCCGATGCGGCGAGGTAACCGAAACTGTTCTGCGAGAGGTTTTTTCTCAGCTACACATGAACGGTGTCGTGGTCGAGGCCATGCTGCTCAAGATCAACATGGTCCTTCCCGGGCTCGACTGCCCAATTCAGGAGAGCGTCGAAGACGTCGCCGAGGCTACTATCTCTTGCCTGCGCCGGACCGTGCCCGCGGCGACCGCTGGAATCGTTTTTCTCTCCGGTGGCCAATCCGGTGATCTAGCGACGGCACGACTCGACGCCATCAACTCCGCAGAACTTCCGATATTGCCGTGGCCCGTCGGGTTTTCCTACGGCAGAGCAATTCAACAACCTGCCCTATCCATCTGGGACGGACAGGATGCGAATGCTGCCGCCGCACAACGCGCCCTACGTCAACGCGCTGAAAATAATCAGGACGCACGACGTGGCAAGTACACGTCCTCAACCGTCCTCACCCCGACGTGAGCGACCCGACACGATGAAACTAATCATCATTCGTCATGGTGAAACCGAGTGGACAGTACACCGAAGATACACCGGCAGTACCGATCTGGACTTGACACCGCACGGTCGTGGACAAGCTTCCGCACTGGCGCCTTTAATAGATCGCATGTTGTCCGGCCACAGTGCGCGAGCGATTTCCAGTCCCCTCGGACGTGCAACTGAGACCGCTGCCCTCGCCCTCCCCGGTTGGCCGGTCACAGTGGATCCACTCGTCTCGGAATACGATTACGGCGACTACGAGGGTCTGACGAAAACCCAGATCGACTCTCTGGCACCCAGTTGGGACATCTGGAGAGACGGTTGTGCCCACGGCGAATCCACCGAGGCTGTCGGGAAGCGGGCCGATTCCTTTCTCGATGCGCAACCAGGGACGGGCGACGAGGCGGTAGTAGTTGTCACCCACGGGCACTTTTCTCGAATTTTGGCTGCGCGGGCGTTAGGCCTGACCCCCGAGAGTGGGCGGCTGTTCGCCAGCATCACCGCGTCCATTTCAGTGATCGAGGACTACCACGGCGAGCGCTGCGTCGGGCGGTGGAATGTGGATGCGGCGCTGCTCCCCAGATGAACGGAAATACTACCCAGGAGACGTCTTTTGGGTCATGTGCGACGACGTTGCTCATGGATAGGTTCCGGGTAGAAGCAGGACAACACGACTTTCTCTGGCGGACCACCTGTCGTTTACCTGAACGCGGCAGGATCGGGATCTTCAACCGCTCGTACTACGAGGACGTCCTCATCGCTCGTGTCCATCCCGAGATCCTGCAAGGGCACGGCACACCGGAGCGTCACCGCGAGCTCGAGTCTTTTCGTAGTCAGCTCAGCAAGTGACCGGAAGTATGCGCTGGGGAAAGTACTTCCATTTACCTACGACGGAGTCGCCTGTGCACCGGCGCGCGCCCCGCCGGTTGAGTGGGCGTCGGCCGCGGCGTCGGATGAGGGATCGGTAGCTGCAAAGGTTGTCCGGCGATGACCTGGGCGGGGTGTCCGTGGTGGACGACGTCCATCGGAGCCCCGTCGGTGAGGGAGTAGCGAGCAGATCCCTGGGTGACTTCGACATACAGTCGTTGACCGCGCAGAAACAAGGTGAATGCGAGCCGGGTTATGCCCTCCGGCAGGCGAGGCCCGAATACGAGGGCGCCGTCGTCGTGGTGGCGCATCCCGCCGAGCCCGCCGACCAGCGCAATCCAGGTCCCCGCCAACGATGCAATGTGGAGGCCGTCACGGGTGTTGTGTTCGAGGTTGTCCAGGTCCATCAACGCGGCCTCGCCGAGGTAGTCATGGGCGAGACCGAGATGGCCGACCTCGGCGGCGATGACCGACTGAATGCATGCCGACAGCGAGGAGTCCCGGACAGTGATTGCCTCGTAGTAGTCGAAGTTGCGTGCTTTCTGCTCGGTTGTGAACGCGTCACCGCGCAGATACATGGCAAGCACCAGGTCGGCTTGCTTCGTGACCTTGCGACGGTAGAGATCGAAGTATGGAAAGTGAAGCAGCAGTGGATAGTTCCCGGCATCGGTGGCAGCAAAGTCCCAACTCTGATGTTCCAGGAAGCCCTCGGCTTGCGGGTGCACACCCTGCTCGTCGTCGTAGGGCACGTACATGCCATGCGCGGCGTCGCGCCAAGCCGCGGTCTCCTCGTCGTCGACGTCGAGGTCACGGGCCCGTTCGGGGTAGCGGTGGGTGGTGTCGGCAGCGGCCTGCAGGTTCTGTTGTGCCATCAGGTTGGTGTAGACGTTGTTGTCGGCGATTGCACTGTATTCATCCGGTCCGGTGACCCCGTCGATGCGGAACCTGCCCGTGTCGTCGTGATGACCGAGGCTGTGCCACAGCCGGGCGGTCTGCACCAGCAATTCCACGCCGACGGTCCGTTCGAATTCTGTGTCCCCGGTGACGCGTACATAACGGACGACCGCGTCGGCGATATCGGCAGCGATATGAAACGCAGCCGTGCCGGCCGGCCAATAGCTCGAGCATTCCTCACCTGCGATGGTGCGCCACGGAAACGCTGCGCCCCGCAGACCCAGATGAGCAGCTCGATCCAGCGCGGCAGGCAAGGTGGCGTGGCGCCAACGCAACGCGTGTGCGGCGGCGTCCGGTGAAGTGTAGGTGAGCATAGGAAGCACGAATGTTTCGGTGTCCCAGAAGGTGTGGCCGTTGTACCCGGGACCGGTGAGGCCTTTCGCCGGGATTGCTTTGCCCTCGGCGCGGGCGCCTGCTTGCAATACATGAAACATCGCGAACCGCACGGCCTGTTGGATCTCGGCGTCTCCCTCGACCTCGACATCGGCGTGGTCCCAGAAGTCGTCGAGGTAGTCGCGTTGCTCGGCGAGTAAGCCGTCCCACCCGGTGGCGGTGGCGGCGGTGAGCGCCCCAGCGACCTGAGCGCGTACCCCCGGCAACGAACGCGTACTCGACCAGCCGTAGCCGACGAACTTGACCAGGTGGAGCGGTTGTCCGGGGCTCAGGTCCGCGGTCACTGTCACGCGGGCAAGATCCGGGTAGCTCGCCACGTCCTGCTGTACTGCCGGGCCGGTCACTACGTGGTCCATCGCGCACCCGATCCGCAACTGACTGCCCCGCGTGCAGTGCAGCAGTTCGGCCCAGGCTGCGTGGGAAGAATGTGCTTCCGATTGCAGCGGTGAGTCGAGGGGCGAGGAAGCCCGTGGGTCATTGTCGTCGGTCGGCGGCATCTGCTCGTTGGCGACGAGTTCGGATTGCACGACGACTCGGGCCGGACCGTCCAGGACCTCCACGTCGTAGGCGATCGCAGCTACCGCCCGTTGCACCAGAGATACCAGACGTACCGAGGTGACCCGGATGCGGCGACCGGCCGGCGAGGTCCAGTCGACGCTGCGGCTCAGTACCCCGGCTCGCAAGTCGAGCACTTGTTCGTGAGTGTGCAATTCACCGTAGCGAATGTCGAAGGGTTCGTCGTCGATGAGTAGCCGAATGAGTTTTCCATCGGTGACGTTGATAACCGTCTGGCCGGACTCCGGGTAGCCGTATCCGGCCTCCGCATACGGCAGACGGCGTTGCTCCCACACCCCGTTCAGATAGGACCCCGGCAGACCGCTCGGTTCACCTTCGTCGAGGTTTCCGCGCCACCCGATGTGCCCGTTCGACAATGCAAACACCGACTCGGTCTGTGCCAACAAGTTGAGATCGAACGAGGTTGCGCGAATGCACCACGGGTCGACGGTGAAGGACGGATTCAGAATCATCGCCGGTCGAACAGTTCGGCCAGATCGGTCACCACGATGTCGGCCCCATGCGCACGTAGCGCGTCGGCTTGCCCGACCCGATCGACTCCTACGACGAAACCGAAGCCGCCTGCTCGACCTGCCGCCACCCCGGCGAGAGCGTCCTCGAACACCGCCGCCTGTGATGGTTCCACCTGCAGCGCATGTGCACCCGCGAGGAACGTGTCGGGTTCCGGTTTGCCTCGCAGATGGTCGCGGCGCGCGACGACTCCGTCGATGCGGGCGTCGAAAAGATCCTCGATCCCCGCCGAGGCGAGCACGTCACGGCAGTTGATGCTCGACGAGACCACTGCGCGCGCCAATCCGGCGTCACGCGCTGCGTGCACATAGCGGACTGATCCCTCGTAGGCCGTCACCCCGTCGCGGTGGATCATTCGGAGCAAAATTGTGTTCTTTCGTGCCCCCAGGCCCTGCACGGTGTACCGCTCTGGCTGCTCATCGTCGGCTCCTTCGGGCAACTCGATTCCGCGCGACTCGAGGAAGGACCGTGTCCCATCTGCACGTGGTTTGCCGTCGACGTAAGCGTCATAGTCGGAGACCCGGTCGAACGGCACGAATTCGGTATCCGACTTCTCGGCCCGATCTCGGAGATAGGCGTCGAACATCTGTTTCCATGCAGCCGCGTGCACTGTAGCTGTTTGCGTCAGCACACCGTCGAGATCGAACAGACAGCCGCGTACCTGATCCGGGAGACCCAACACGACGTCGACGCTACGCTGCCACCCGCCGCGGCAAGGAACCATCAGCACTTTAAATTCTCTTGGCAATTATTTGTATTTGGATGAGGACCGGCAAGATTCACCTCAATTTGTATCCGCGACGGCGCTACTGTTGGTGTGAGAATTCACCTCACGGCCGTCGGCTGTATGGGCATGTCGTCGGAGGTCTGTCTCGGTACGGCGGCCTGGAGCGGACTGATCGAGCGCTAAGGGAAATACAGATGACGGAGTTCACCGAAGTGGTTCACAATATTCGAGCTGGATCGTTGACTGCGGAGCAGGTCAGCACAGATTTCGACGACTTACGAAGCGCCATAGGTGAATTGGCAGGGCTGGTGGCGGGTAGCGGCGGGCTCCTCGAGTTGTTGACCGACGTCGCGGCTTTCGCAGTTCGTGCGATCCCTGGCGCGGATGGTGCTGGGGTAACACTGTTGCGCGTCGACCGGACCGACAACTTGGTCGAGGCATTGGCAGCGAGCGCTCCGTTCGTCGCCGAAATCGACAAGATTCAGTATGTGACGCTGCACGAGGGGCCCTGCATCACCGCAGCCTCGGAGCGCCGCACAGTGCGGTCGGGGTCATTGGGCGGGGAGCAGATGTGGCCGCGATTCGGTCCACGTGTGGGCAGACTGGGCGTGCACAGTGCACTGTCGCTACCGCTGTTGCTGCCTGACCGTGTGGTCGGGGCCATCAACGTCTACGCCCGAGGTAAGAATGTCTTCGGTGAGCACGCCGTCGAGCTCGGGGAACTGTTCGCCAAACCCGCGGCAGTCGCCGTCCGCAATGCCCAGATCCTCGCCCAGGCGACGACACTGGCTGCTCAGCTACAGAGCGCTCTGTCGACACGGCCGGTGATCGATCAAGCGATCGGCCTGCTTCGCGGACGCAGCGGGAGCAGTGCCGAGGACGCTTTCAGTCAACTGAGGGCGATCAGCCAGGCCGAGCATCGCAAATTGGGGGAGGTGGCCCAACACATCGTCGACGAAGCCGTTCGCCGTGCGATTGCCCGTCACCACCCGGTCTGAATCGCGATCCGCTCCGTCCAGGTCGATGGGGTGTAGCGTCAACTGTGTTGAGACACTCAGCCAGTCCGAAATGAAGGTGGCTGTCAGCCGCACCCCTCAGAGCAATCGCTCACAGCCGGACACTTCGGTGACACCGCAATTTTCGGGGATCGCCATGAATTCTTCACCGGACCTTTTCGCGCCCAATGTCTTTGGTGCCGGCAGCAGGTCAGCGCTATGACCGCGGCTGACCCGCAGACCGCGCCGCGACGGTCTGCGGACCAGCCTGCACCGGATATCGATTTCAAGTCGGTGCCGCTGGCCACCGTAAAGACGCAGCTCGGCTACTCACCGGACGGACTGAGCATTGCCGATGCTGCGAAGCGGTTGGTGCAGTACGGGCCGAACGAGATTGCTGAACACAAGACCAATCCACTGCTGAAATTCCTGAGCTACTTCTGGGGCCCGATCCCGTGGATGATCGAGATCGCCGTCATTCTGTCCGGCGCAGTCGGGCACTGGCCGGATTTCTTCATCATTCTGGTGCTGCTAGTGGCGAACGGTGTCGTCGGATACACCGAGGAACGTCAGGCAGGCAACGCGATCGACGCGCTCAAAGCCAAGTTGGCTATCACTGCGCGCGTCACCCGCGATGGTAAGTCGATTTCGGCACCGGCACGAGAGCTGGTGCCGGGTGACGTTATCCGCTTACGTCTCGGTGACATCGTTCCTGCTGATGCACGACTGCTCGATGGTGATGACATCGAGGTCGATCAGTCGGCACTGACCGGGGAGTCTCTGCCTGCTGCTGCCGCAACCGGCGACGCGGTGTTCTCGGGGTCGGTCATCCGACAAGGGGAAGCCAGTGCGTTGGTGTACGCCACCGGTAGCGGCACCTATTTCGGGAAGACCGCGGAATTGGTGCAAGACGCGCACACAGTGAGCCATTTTCAAAAGGCTGTGCTTCAGATCGGCAACTACCTGATCATTCTGGCGGTTGCGCTTGTCTCGCTCATCGTCTTGGTAGCCGTGCTGCGCGGAGACCAGATCCTCACGACTCTGCAGTTCGCGCTGGTCCTGACCGTTGCGTCGATCCCGGTGGCAATGCCGACCGTGTTGTCGGTGACGATGGCCGTAGGCGCACGGCTGCTCGCCAAGAAGCAGGCCATCGTGAGCCGATTGGTTGCCATCGAGGAACTTGCCGGTGTGGACGTGCTGTGCGCCGACAAAACAGGCACACTCACCCAGAACTCACTCACGTTGGGTGTCCCGTTCGCCGTCGATGGTGTGATTCCGGCAGCTGTCGTTCTCGATGGTGCGCTGGCCTCGCGCGCGGACAATGACGACCCCATCGACCGTGCAGTCTTGGGCGGACTCGACGATGAGACAATCTTGAACACCTTCACAGTCACTCATTTCGCACCTTTCGACCCGGTGCACAAACGCACCGAGGCTACCGTCAGCGCATCCGACGGGGCTACGTTCCGAGTCACGAAGGGCGCGCCACAGGTCATCTTGGCGCTGGCCACACCGTCTGAACAGATCACCCGAGCCGCCGACGGTGCCGTCGATGATTTCGCCGCGCACGGATTCCGGTCGCTGGGCGTGGCCCGCGCCGACAAAGACGGTGACTGGCGCTTCGTCGGAGTCCTGCCCTTGTTCGATCCTCCGCGCGAGGACGCTGCGGAAACCATCTCCACCGCTGCCGCGATGGGCGTCACCGTCAAGATGGTCACCGGCGATGCGCTGGCCATCGCCAAAGAAACTGCGTCCAAAATTGGTTTGGGCACACACATTCTAGATGCAGCGGCATTGGGTGACGTGAAGAAGAACGAATCGGCAGCGGTGACCGAATCCATCGAGACCGCAGACGGTTTCGCTCAAGTCTTTCCAGAGCACAAGTACCACATCGTCGACGTGCTACAGAAGCGTGGCCACATCGCCGGCATGACCGGGGACGGGGTCAACGACGCCCCCGCATTGAAGAAGGCGGACTGCGGCATTGCCGTCTCCGGTGCCACCGACGCCGCCCGCGCGGCCGCCGATATCGTACTGATGACTCCTGGTCTCTCGGTCATCATCGAGGCGATCAAGGAGAGCCGCAAGATCTTTCAGCGGATGAACAGCTACGCCATCTACCGCATCGCGGAGACGTTGCGGGTGCTGCTGTTCATGACCGTTGCCATCCTGGTCTTCAACTTCTATCCGGTCACCGCCATCATGATCGTGATGCTCGCGCTGCTCAACGACGGCGCCATATTGTCCATTGCCTATGACAAAGTGCACTACCGCAACGAACCCGAAGCATGGAACATGCGCATGGTGCTCGGTATTGCCACAGTTCTGGGTGTGGTTGGGCCGATCGCCGCTTTCGGATTGTTCTACCTGGGGGACCGTGTCTTCGAACTCGGCCACGCGCGCGTACAGACGTTGATGTATCTCATGCTTTCCGTCGCCGGGCACCTGACGATCTTCCTGACCCGCACCCGCGGGCCGTTCTGGTCCATTCGGCCCGCCCGCATCCTGCTGATCGCTGTCTGCGGCACCCAGGCCGTCGCGACTCTCATAGCCGTCTACGGGCTCTTCATGTCCCCTCTCGGCTGGGGATGGGCCGCGGCAGTCTGGGGTTACGCACTCCTGTGGTTCCTTGTCAGTGACCGCATCAAACTCCTTGCCTACCGAATCCTCGATCCGCGACCTCATCATCGTTGGGTGAATTCGACTGCGACGTAATTGGTGTGCTCTCGGCTTCCAATCGGGAACTGAGGGCGCTCACGGCTTCTCCTACGGATTCGAACAGGTGCTCCTCTCCGATCAGCGCGAGCAGTCCACTCCGCGCCAAACCTCTGCGCGCCGTCTTGCTGGTTCTTGCCATTGCGAAGGTGATTCCTCTCGAGCGGAGTTGATCGATCAACTGCCGCAATGAGTGCGCTCCCGTGTAGTCGATATCGGTCATCCCCATCGTGTCGAGCACGACGAGGTGCAGGGGATCATCCGCGGCGTCGATTGTGGCGGTGATCTCGGTTCGAAATTCGGTTGCGTTGGCGTACCACAGAGGTGTCGCGAACTGCACGACGAGTACCCCGGGAACCTTCCTCGCTTGTTCGGTGTAGCTCAGGGGCACCCAACTGGTTGTCGATGGGATGTGTCCCAGTACGTGAAGGTGGGGACGTGCGCTGAGGCGGGTGCGGTCCAGAATTGCCAACGCTACCGCCACGCCGATGCCGTACTCGACACCAACGAGGGCAACTGTCAGGAGAGTGACCACAGCGAGAGCGAACTCGAAACGGTCGTAGCGGGCGATATCGATCAGCTCGCGTACGTGCACGATTCGGGTGGCGATGAAGATCAGAATCGCAGCCAGGGTTGCCACCGGCAGGTTCTCGAGGAGCGCCAGAGCGGGGATCAGCAACACGAGCGCGCAGGCAGCAGCGATGCCCGCTACCTGGGTCCGTCCCGACGCCGAAACCACTGCTGCAGTTCGTGGCGGGCTCGCGTTCACCGGAAACGCACCCACCAGGCCTGCGGCGACATTGCCGGCTCCGATGCCGAGGAAGTCGCGATTGACATCCACGTCATAACCGCTCTTGTCGGCGAAAGCGCGCGTGGTCGCCGCACTCTGGCTGACGATCACCAGTGCGACGACACCGGCGATGGGCGCAAGTGTGCTCAACGCCGACCACGACACCCCGTGCAGGCCGAGATGTGGAGCGCCGTGTGCGAGCGAACCCAGCACTGCTACCCCGTGGGAAGTCAGATTCAACGCACCGACGAGGATCGTCGATCCCACCAGTGCGATCAACGCACCCGGAATCCGTCGATCCACCTGATCGGCGAGAAACACGACAGCGAAAACCCCGGCCCCGATACCCAACGTCCAGCCGTTTACCATGGCAGGATCGCTGACGATCAGTCGGATTCGGTTCAACGTCCCCCCGCTGACGGCTGGCAGGCCGAGCAGGTCGGGCAGCTGATGCACAACAATGATGATCGCGACTCCACCGAGGAACCCAGCGATGATCGGCGTCGACAGGAACTCGGCAATCCATCCGAGTCGCAGTAGGCCCACCAGGGCCACGATCACACCCACCATCACCGCGAGGATTCCCACCGACGCCACATAATCACCGGGGGCGGTCGATACCGCAGTGGCGATTCCGACGGCGAAGAGTGGGGCGATCGTCGAATCGGCCCCGATCGACATCTGCCGGTTCGATCCGAGCAACGCGAACAGGAGTGTGCCTGCAACGAACGCGTAGAAGCCCGTGATCGGCGGCATACCTGCCAGCCGTGCAGTGGCCAATTGCTCGGGCACCGCGATCGACAAAAGTGTAAGTCCCGCGAGCAGATCGCCGAGTAGCCAGGACCACCGATAATCCTGCAACGATGAAAACAATACCGGCCGTACACAACGCACCCGACGTGTCAACGCCGACTTCGGATGCATCGATGCCTCCTTGCATCGCCGTCAACTGTGGACATGAACAGCTCGAGCCGGATTGGAGTCAGCCGCGGAGTTGCATTGCTACATGGTCGAGAAGGGTTCGATACTGGAGCAGATCGATATCGCCGCGCGCATAGCGTGCAGCGAACAGCTCCTCCAACGTGCCGGGCCCATCGAGGTGCGTCGCGGTTCGGATGACAGGCGAGCGGAAGCCGAACCGCACAGTCCCGACAGCAGCTGCCACGGCAAGGGTGGCTACGAGCGCGAGCGTCATGAATTTTGTCCTTCTCGGTGACCGGGTGTCGACTTCTTATCATCATTTTGACTCAGCCTCACGGACCAGGAGAAGGGACTTTGTGCCCAAGTGTGCGGCCGAAGGTGTTCAGGCCGTGGTGCACTACAAAAGACGGCGTCAGAATGTGATGACTGCAGCGCCGGCAAAACGGCCGTGGCGGAGATCCCTCAAGGCGAACAGTGCGCGGTCGAAAGGGTAAACCGTAGTTTCGATCGTCAGGTGCGTTCTCTGGCAGCGTTCGAGGAATTGTCGAGCATCGACCCGCGTATTCGCTTCGACGCTCAGCAGTCGCTTTTCGTGGAAAAGATGCCGGTTGTAGTTCAGCCGCGGAATGTCGGTCATGTGAATGCCTGCCAGTACGACGGTTCCCCCGGAGTCGACGGCTTCCAAAGCCGTCGGAACAGCCTCACCGATAGGCGCGAAAACAATGGCGGCGTCGAGCTTCTCCGGTGGTGAATCGAAGGTGCCCTGTGCCGACGCGAGCCCCATCTTCAGTGCGAGCTGTCGGGCACCGAGGTCCCGAGTCATGACGTGCACGGTAGCGCCGTCGGCCTGCGCCAGCTGAGCGACTATGTGTGCGCTCGCGCCGAAGCCGTACAGACCGAGCTTCCCCGACGGCGGGAGTTCGGCTCGGCGCAGGGCGCTGTATCCGATGATCCCTGCGCACAGCAACGGTGCCAGTTCTTCGGTGCTGTACCCGGTCGGTAGTGCCAAGGCATAGTCGGCCGGCGCCACCGCGTATTCCGCGAACCCACCGTTGTGATCCCATCCGGTGTACAACGATGCCTTGCAAAGGTTTTCGCGACCACTCACACAAAATCGGCAGTTGCCACAGGTGTGACGCAGCCATGGAATTCCGACAATGTCACCCACGCTGAAGTCGGTCTCGGTGTTGTCTCCGACTTCTGTTATCGCGCCGACGATTTCGTGGCCGGGCACTACGTGCGGCCGATGAATTGGAAGGTCGCCTTCGACGACGTGGAGGTCGGTTCGGCACACGCCGCACGCTTGGACAGATATGAGCAACTCGCCGGACGTCGGTCGAGGCATGTGCTCATCGACCAACTGCAGGGGACTGCCGTCTACGCTGCCCTGTTCGGTGACCCGCCAGGCCTTCACTCAGCGCACCACCAGAATCGGACAGTGCGAACTGTGTACGAGCGATTGCCCGACCGAGCCGCGGATCGAACCCGCCACAGGACCGAGCCCTCGGCTCCCGACGACGACGAGACGCGCTGTTTCGGACGCCCTGCGTAACTCGTGGTCTGCCGATGCCTCGAGACAATGCAGGTGAAGCTCGACCGAGGGATGACGCTCGGAGGTAGCCGTCACACGAGACCCCAGCCAAGCAAGAGATCCCTCTTTCGGTTCCTGTACGTCTGCATCCACCGTTGTCGCCGGCCTATGGCTCCCTGATGAAACCATGTGGAGGGCCATGAGCGGAGCCTTCAAGGTGTCGGCGAACCAGAATGCGCCGAGGATTGCGCCGTGCGAAGAGTCGGAGTTGTCGACACCGACGACGACTGGCTGGGAAGTCACAGCGGGGGCGACGGCATGCGGCCGCCACACGACGACCGGGCATCGGGCGTCGGCGACTATGCGAGTTGCATGGTGGCCGAAGACGACATCTCGAACAGGACTCGAAGGATTGCCTCCGATCACGATCAAATCTGCGGTGTGCGACAGCGCGCCCAGGAACGATGCGATGGGATCGTCGGTCAGCACTGTGTCGACTGCGATGTCGGGATCGATACGATGGACTTCGTTGCGGGATGACCGGAGAAGGCGTTTGCCGAGGAGTCGTGGTTTGGATGCGCGCAGCTCTCGCGTCACCCTGTTCGCCGATTCTCGCTGTGGCAGTGCGTAAACGATCCGAATTCTTGCCTTGACGTCGTGTGCCAACCCGGCCGCCCACGCGAGTGCGCCTCGGGAGGATTCCGACCCATCGACGCCGACGACGATTTCGGTCAACACCGTGTTCGTCCAGACCGTCGTCGATGGAGGCTTGTTCGTTGCGTTCACAGGGTTCTCACGATCGCTCCGTCGACCATCGGGCACAGTGCATCGAGCATAGCCTCGCTTCTACGGTTGCGACTTCACTTCTCCACAGGTTCATCCGACAACCGGCACGAATTCCAGCAGATATCGGGCGGACCGTCGAAGGTGTCACGGGAGTGTCGGAACCGTCGGCTCGGACTCGGCCAGTGTCGCGCCGATCGAGCGCGCCCACCCATCGATCTCTTCGCGTGATCGGTCGTCTCCCTCATCGGCTCGAATGAGCCGCACTACGAGTCTCTCGAACCAGGAAAGCGTCGACAGGTCGAACTTTCCTCCGAGGACACGGTGCTCGACCGCCCACGATGCCTTGTCCATGGCTGATGGTGCCGAGGGCTTACCGGCGGCGCCGATGGGTCCGCTGGAGAACAACCACACCGGGCGTGCTTCGAGTTCGGGCTGTTGGCGCGCGACGAGAGATCGAGCACCTCGCAACCAACGGCCCATGTAGACGGCGCTGCCGATTATCACCGCATCGTATTCGGCGATGCTGTCCACGTCAGCTGCGTCGCGAACCTCCACTGTCGCCGAAACACCGGAATTCTGTAGGGCATCGGTCAGCGAGGACGAAAGCCACTGTCCGATCTCACGTGTCGAACCGTGCCGGCTCGAAGTTGCAATCAGGACGCGCATGACAGTGTTCCTTCTCCTCGAGGCCCGGACTTCGACGCTGTTGCGTCTAGAGTCTCTTGTTCGTAGGCATCACTGTGAACGTGTGTCGCTGGCGCGAATAGGGACTTCGGTCCTCGAACGATGAGTAGTTCATAGACTTCGGTGGACCCGCGCAACGGTGGGTGACGAGGTACCCGGTGCAGTAAGGACCTTGTCCTCTGTTCTTGTGAGAAGAAGCGGTCCAGGCTCGTCGATAGCACTGGATTCGACAAACGGAGAGCCTTGAAGACCGAAGACGTACCGTCTGCCTACGAGGGCAGCATCGTTGTATGCGTAGATGGGTCGGACGACGATCGTAACGCCGTCGAATGGGCAGCGAGACTTGCCCAGCACGTGCACTCTTCGATCCGACTCGTTCATGCACTTCCTGATGTCGGCAGGTGGTTCGACCCTGCAGTGCTCATCGCCGGCGCTCAGCTCGAGTTGGAACTGCGTCGGGTAGGAAGGAAATTTCTCGACGATGCGGCTCTGATCGTCCGCGACCTCGATGCCGAGATCGAGGTCGAGTGTTCTATCACCGGTGGCGCGGCGACCGACCTGATCGAGTCCATTTCGACGAATTCCAGATTGCTGATCCTCGGCGGCAGTCGAACAGGTCCGCTCCGTGATCTGATATTCGGACATTCCATCATCGAGTTGGTCAACGCAGCAGTATGCCCAGTATTGGTGTGGCGTAAAAGTCGCGACGAGAGCGCGGACCCGACTGGACCGATAGTGGTGGGTGTCGACGGGTCGCAGCCGTCCCGGCGCGCTCTGGCAGCAGCTTTCGATCTGGCACGCACCTTGGGCGCCGACCTCGTCGCAGTGCACGTGGGGGCCGTCGAGGATGCAGACGAGCTCGATTACGGGACCTCGGTGGATCGGCAGCACCAACGAGACGCTGAACGGAAGTGGCTGCAGGGCATCGCCGATCCGTACAAGAGTGAGTATCCGACTGTGGCGGTAGAGGTTCGATCGGTAGGTGCTTCGGTGGCACGTGAACTCGGCACGATGTCCGCTTCGGCTCAGGTCATCGCGGTCGGTAGTCGTGGACGAGGGCGCCTGTCGTCGGCAATTCTCGGTTCCGTGAGCCAGAGTCTGATCCACCGAGCCCAATGTCCGGTACTCGTAGTTCCGTAGTTCGATCGTTGTCAGAGGAGTAAATATGGATAAGAACGGCCCCATTGTCGTAGGTGTCGACGGCTCGAATGCTTCGTTCGATGCCGTCCGCTGGGCAACGCGTGCGGCGGAACTGCGTGGCGCATCGTTGACCCTGGTTTCTACTTACCAGATCACCGACGTCTATACGACTTTCGCCGCTATGCCACCTCAGCTCGGTCCACCGATGAGACTGGAAGTGAACAAGGGTCTGGAGTCGGCGTCGGCCATCGCCAAGGCCACCGCCAAGGATGCGGACGCTTTGTCTATAGCCACCGAAGTGGTTGTAGGCGCCGCGATTCCGACTCTGCTCGAGCGATCTGCCTCAGCGCGAATGATAGTGGTGGGTACGCGGGGAAACGGTGAGTATTTCGCAGAATTGCTCGGCTCGGTCAGTGCTGCTGTATCCGAGCGAGCGGAATGCCCCGTCGCGATCATCAGCGGTATTCCGTCATCCGGAGAGCGCGAAGGGCCCGTTGTCCTCGGTGTCGACGGATCGAGTGCCAGTAGTAGGGCAGTAGGTGCTGCCTTCGAAGAGGCATCACTTCGTGGCACCGGCCTAGTCGCCGTACACACCTGGTCCGAGGACGTTGGATTGTGGAAGATCCACTCCGACAGCGACAAAGATGCAATGTCCTCCGCGCAGGATGCAGCGGGATGGGTCGTCATGTCGGAAAGTCTCGCAGGATGGCAGGAGCAGTACCCGGACGTGCACGTAGATCGAATAGTTGAGCATGGCAGTGCCGTGAGCAAAATTCTCGAACTCTCCAAAAGTGCGCAGACCGTCGTCGTCGGATCCAGAGGAAGAGGCGGTTTCAGCGGCCTACTGTTGGGATCGACCAGTCGGTCGCTGTCGCATCGTGTCGAATGCCCGTTGATCATCGCAAGGGAACCGAAGCACGAATGAGGCGACCGACCACTGCCATCGACGACCGAAACTAAGCGCGTACCAGCATGATTGCGTGAGGTGCCGGCCCGTCCCAGCGTTCGCTTATCACCTCGAACCCTGCCTGGTTCAGGGCACGGGCCATGTCCGGCAACGGCCATCGATATGCGGTGACCACCGGATGATCGAACGGTTCGAGGCGCAGGCCCGAGAAGAACGACATGAGCATCGTGCCGTCATCTTCGAGCACCGAGCGCAGGGTTGCGAGTGCGTTCGGCAGGTGGTCGGGCCCCAGATGGATCAGCGAGTACCAGGCAAGAATGCCCGCCCACCGGTCATCCGAGCCGGCGAGGTCGTCGATTGTACCGAGCTGGAACGTTACTGCGGGGTTGGCTGTGCGGGCGATATCTACAAGTCGCTCGACAGGCTCCAGCCCGTCGATCGGGTGGCCGAGACTTGCCAGGTGGCCGGCCCAGCGACCGGTGCCGGAGCCCACGTCCAGAATCCGGCCTCTGACCGTGTCGGCCCACGGCTCGATGACGGCCCGGTCCGGGTCTGTCGTGGACACCTTCGAGCCGAGCATCTTTACGACGTTTTGTGCGTTCGCGTCGTACGCGTCCCTGACCTCATCCGTCGACATGACGACACTCAGGTTCCGGTGATGGTCCGCTCGAATTCGAGCGCCTTCGGGAAGAGGATGTTGTTCTCCTTGTGAATGTGCTCGTGCAGATCGAGCTCCATCTTCTGGAGCCCGTCGAGCATCGCCCGGTACGAGCCGCAGCCGTCTTCCGGCATCGTGTAGGCCCCCGTCACGGAGTTGATCTCCTTGAACAGGTCGCCGACCACCACGTGCTCCTGGACCAACGCCTCGATGTGGGCTGCGAGCGCTCCGGAGACACCGGGGATCCCGGTCTTTTCCATTCGAGCTATCGCGGGAAAAACAGAGCGCTCTTCCTTGGTCATATGTGGATCGAGTTCGGTAACCGCCTGGGTGTAGAGCTCGTTCACCCGGGCCAACTCGGGGTGCCGTTCGCCGTGGACCCCGTGCACCTTTTCTACGAGCGCCTGCAGCCGCGGCATCTCCTCCCACATGTACGCATGGTGGGTGTCGACGATGTCGTGGGCAAGATCAGCGGACTCCCGCGACGTGAGCGTCTTTTGGGCGCTGTCACCGGGAAGGTCGAGTGCCTTACGCACTTCCTCCAAGTCGAGGTCGGCCTCGGCCGTCGCGTCGGAGAGGGATCGGTGGCCATCGCAGCAGTAGTCGAGGCCGAATCCCTCCAAAACTCGCGCGCGGCGACTGTCCTCGACAACCAGGTCAGCCAATGTATTCGACGCCTCAATAGCCATGCGACTTACCCTAACCCGTCCCGGACAACGTGGGCTGCGAAAGTGCGTGGTGCGCTCTTACCGGTGCTTGTTGTGGGAGATCTCGACCAGGACATCATGATTGAGTTGGGAAATCATGTCCAACGGGATGCCTGCCGGGCACACCGCGGTGCACTCGCCGATCTGACTGCACCCGCCGAAGCCCTCAGCGTCGTGTCGGCGCACCATGGCCAGCGCGCGGCGACCCCGTTCGGGCTGTCCCTGGGGCAACGATCCGAGGTGGGTCAGCTTGGCGCCGAGGAACAGTGAGGCCGAACCGTTGGGACACGCGGCCACGCATGCTCCGCAACCTATGCACGCTGCGGCGTCGAAGGAGCGCTCGGCGTCCTTCCTCGATACCGGCGTCGCGTTCGCCGCTGGTGCAGATCCCGTCGGGGCGCTGATATAACCGCCCGCTTCGATGATGCGGTCCAGCGCACTCCGATCTACGACGAGATCCCGGAGGATGGGGAACGACGTTGAGCGCCACGGCTCGACGTCGATGACCTGGCCGTCGTCGAAGTGGCGCATGTAGAGCTGGCAGGTGGTGGTCAGTGCCTCGGGGCCGTGGGCCAAGCCGTTGATCACCATCGAGCACATGCCGCAGATGCCCTCGCGGCAGTCGTGATCGAAAGCAACCGGATCCCCGCCGCGGTGCGTGAGGTCCTCGTTCAGGACGTCGAGCATCTCGAGGAACGACATGTCAGCGGAGATGTCGGCCACCTCGTACGCCACCATGCCGCCGACATCGTCGCGGTTCTTCTGCCGCCACACGCGCAGCGTGATGTTCATGTGTAGCTCCTCTGCTGGACTTTGATGTTCTCGAATTCGAGGTGCTCGCGGTGCAGCACCGGAGGGGAACCGTCCCCGCCGAATTCCCACCCGGCGACGTAGGAGAACTCCTCATCCCGTCGGAGAGCTTCTCCGTCTTCGGTCTGGCTTTCGGTGCGGAAATGTGCCCCGCAGGATTCCTCGCGGTGCAGTGCATCGATACACATCAGTTCGGCGAGTTCGAAGAAGTCCGCGACCCGGCCCGCGCGCTCCAGAGCCTGGTTGAGCTCCTCGTTGGTCCCGGTGACCAACACGTCGGACCAGAAGGAATCGCGCAGCGAGCGAATCTCCCTGATCGCGCGGGTGAGCCCCTCGGCATCGCGTTCCATGCCGCAGTACTCCCACACGATGCCGCCGAGTTCGCGATGAAAGGAATCGACGGACCGGGTTCCCTTGACGGCGAGCAACCTCGCCGTGCGCTCGCGAACCGCTTGGACTGCCTCGACGACGGAAGGATGCGAGGCATCCACATCTTTGGGTAGCGGATTGCGGGCGAGGTAATCGTTGATGGTGCCGGGGAGGACGAAATAGCCGTCGGCCAGGCCCTGCATCAGGGCGCTGGCCCCCAAACGGTTGGCGCCGTGGTCGGAGAAGTTCGCCTCTCCGATGACGAAGAGCCCGGGGATCGAGCTCTGCAGGTCGTAATCCACCCACAGTCCACCCATCGTGTAGTGGATAGCCGGATAGATGCGCATCGGCACCTTGTACGGGTCCTCGTCGGTGATCTTGAAGTACATGTCGAAGAGGTTTCCGTATTTTTCCTCGATGGCAGGTTTGCCCAGGCGCTCGATGGCGTCCGCTAAATCGAGGTAGACCCCGAGTCCGTTGGGACCCACACCCCGCCCTTGATCGCATTGGTTTTTGGCGGCTCTCGATGCCACGTCGCGTGGCACGAGGTTGCCGAACGCCGGATAGGCCCGCTCCAGGTAGTAATCCCGTTCCGACTCGGGAATGTCCGCCGGCGCCCGTTCGTCTCCGGCCGCGGCCGGCACCCAGATGCGCCCGTCGTTCCGCAGAGATTCGCTCATCAGGGTGAGCTTGGACTGATGTTCGCCACTGACGGGGATGCAGGTGGGATGGATTTGCGTGTAACAGGGGTTCGCAAAATAGGCTCCCCTGCGGTGAGCACGCCAGCTGGCGGTGACGTTGCAGCCCATCGCGTTGGTGGAGAGGTAGTAGACGTTGCCGTAGCCGCCGCTGGCCAGCACGACGGCGTCTGCGAGATGCGTCTCGAACTCCCCGGAAACCATGTCGCGCACCACGACGCCGCGAGCCTTGCCGTCGATGACGATGAGGTCCAGCATCTCGTGCCGGGTGTTCAGTTCCACTGTCCCTGCGCCGATTTGACGCTCCAACGCCTGGTAGGCGCCCAGCAGCAGTTGTTGGCCGGTCTGTCCGCGCGCATAGAACGTCCGGGATACCTGCACGCCTCCGAAGGAACGGGTGTCCAACAATCCGCCGTACTCTCGGGCAAACGGAACTCCCTGGGCGACAGCCTGATCGATGATTGCCGCACTGACCTGAGCGAGCCGGTAGACGTTGGATTCGCGCGAGCGATAGTCTCCGCCCTTGACGGTGTCGTAGAACAGTCTTTGGACACTGTCGCCGTCGTTGCGGTAGTCCTTTGCGGCGTTGATTCCGCCCTGGGCAGCGATGCTGTGGGCCCGACGTGCACTGTCCTGATAGCAGAAGACCTTGACGTTGTAGCCGGCCTCGCCGAGGGTGGCCGCCGCCGATCCTCCGGCCAACCCTGTTCCGATGATCAGTACGGAAAGTTTGCGTCGGTTGGTGGGGCTGACCAGCTTGGCTTCGAAACGGCGTTTGTTCCAGCGTTCTGCGAGCGGACCGTCCGGAGACTTGGTGTCCCGTAGCGCGTCACCTTCGACAAAATATTCGTTCACGGCCCCACCCATCCGAACAGAATGCACAGCGGCGGCACCAAGAACCCACCGATGACTACGACGGTGATCAGATACGCCAGCTGATTGAGGTGGCGACGCCTACTGGCGCCGGTATTGGCGCCCAGCGAGGAAAAAGCACTCCAAATGCCATGCCGCAGATGGAAACCCAGCGCAACGAGGGCAATGACGTAGGAAAGCACCACCCACCAGATCGAAAAGCCATTGACCATACGCTCATAGGGGCTTTCCGATGCGCCGCCGGGATGGATGTAGTTCGCGGTCAGGTGCAACAGGTGGTAGACGATGAAGAGTCCGATCGTCACCCCGCCCCACCGCATGGTGAACGAGGCGTACGTGCGCTGTACGCCCCGCCTGTTCTGCGTGCTCTCGTATCTCCACCCGCCGCCCCCGGCCGTGGCCTTGCGGGATCGGTGCCACAGTACGAATGCCGCGTAAATATGGATACCGACGCTGATCAACAGGATCACTCGGAGGATCCACAGGGCTCCCGAGTACGGCAGCAGGGGTTCGAGGATCGTGCGCAGATACGCCGAATATCCGTCGAAGGCTTCTTGACCGGCGAAGACCTTCAGGTTGCCGTACATGTGGGCAATCAGGAAGAGCACCATGATCAGCCCGCCGACGGCCATGGCCGCATGCAGAACGACGGAGGAGCGCACAGTTGGGGTGCGTCCCTGTTCCAGGCCGTGCGCGATCATGACGAAAGCAGCTGACGCAGAACGTAAGGCAGGATGCCGCCGTGGATGAAGTAGGCCTCCTCTGCGGGTGTATCGATGCGCACCAGCGCGGAAATTTTTCGGCTGTGTTCGCCGTCGTCGACGCTGACGGTGACCTCCCGCGGGAGCGGATCAGCCCCCGCGATGCCAACAATCGAATAGCTTTCCTCGCCGGTCAGCCCATGAGATTCTGCGCTTTCTCCGTCGAGGAACTGGAGCGGCAGCACGCCCATACCGATGAGGTTGGATCGGTGAATCCGCTCGTAGGAGACGGCCAGGACAGCCTTGACGCCTAGCAGCGTGGTCCCCTTCGCGGCCCAGTCGCGGGAGGAGCCTGAGCCGTAATCGGATCCCGCCAGCACAATCAGCGGTACTCCTTCGGCGGCGTAGGCGGAAGCCGCGTCGAAAATGCTGTGGCGTTCACCGTCGGGCAGATGGCGGGTGACGCCGCCTTCGACCCCGGGGACGAGTTTGTTGCGTAGCCGGACGTTGGCGAAGGTGCCGCGGATCATGACGTTGTGGTTGCCGCGGCGCGAACCGTAGGAGTTGAAGTCGGCCGGGGCGACGCCCAATCCTTGAAGGTATTGGCCGGCAGGGGAATCGGACTTGATGACGCCGGCCGGGGAGATGTGGTCGGTGGTCACCGAGTCCCCGAGGTAGGCGAGCACCCGTGCGTCCTTGATGTCCGTCAGTGGCGCGGGATCGACCGGCATGTCGTCGAAGTACGGCGGACGCTGAATATAGGTGGACTCTGATTGCCACGCGAACTGATCCCCGTCGGGGATGGACATGCCGCGCCAGTTTTCGTCGCCGTGGTAGACGTCGGCGTATCCCTTGGTGAACATCGACGCTTCGAGGCTCGCGTCGACCACTTTCTTGATTTCGGCGGTTGTCGGCCAAATGTCGCGCAGGAAGACCGGCTGCCCCTGGGGGTCGTGCCCGAGCGGGTCATTGACCATGTCGGTATGCATGGTTCCGGCGAGTGCATAGGCAATGACCAAGGGCGGTGAGGCCAGGAAGTTCATCTGGACCTCGGCATGGATGCGGCCCTCGAAGTTACGGTTGCCCGATAGGACCGAAGCCACCGTGAGATCGTTCTGCGCGACCGCACTGCTGACTTCTGGGATCAGTGGCCCCGAGTTGCCGATGCAGGTAGTGCAGCCATAGCCGACCAGATTGAAACCTAGTTTCTCCAAATACGGAGTCAGTCCAGAACGTTCGTAGTAGTCGGTGACGACGCGGGACCCGGGAGCCAAGGTGGTCTTCACCCACGGCTTACTCGCGAGCCCGCGTTCGACGGCGTTCTTGGCCAGCAGTGCCGCTCCGATCATCACCGAGGGATTGGAGGTGTTGGTACAGGAGGTGATGGCGGCGATGACCACGGCGCCGTTGTCGATGCTGGCCTGTTGTCCGCCGACGATCAACTCGGCCGGGTTCGACGGCCAGTCGTCGAGATCGGGATCCTCGTCGTGGTCGTGGATTCGCGGTGGATCGTCGCGGGGAATGCGAGTGCTGATGGCCACCGGGTCACTGGCGGGAAAGGATTCTTCCCCGGCGGAGTCGAGTCCGCCGGCAACGGCGTCGTCTTGCGACAGGCCGGCCAGTAGGCGGTGAATGATTTGGGACGCCGCGGCCAGGGGGATACGGTCCTGGGGCCTTTTCGGGCCGGCGATCGACGGGGTGACCGTGGACAAGTCCAACTCCACTATCTGGCTGTATTCGGGTACGTGGTCGGGATCGTGCCACAGGCCTTGTTCGCGGGCATACGCCTCGACCAGCTGAATCTGGTGTTCCTCGCGGCCGGTCAGTCGCAGGTAGTTCAGAGTTTCGTCGTCGATCGGGAAGATGGATGCAGTCGAGCCGTACTCCGGGCTCATGTTGCCCAGGGTGGCCCGAGTAGCCAACGGGACATTGCCGACGCCGGGGCCGAAGAAGTCGACGAACTTGCCGACGACGCGGACCTTCCGCAATAGTTCGGCAACGGTGAGCACCAGGTCGGTGGCGGTGGTTCCCTCGGGGAGGTCGCCGGAGAGTTTGAGCCCCACCACCTGGGGGATCAACATGCTCATGGGCTGGCCCAGCATGGCTGCCTCGGCTTCGATCCCGCCGACGCCCCAGCCGAGCACACCGAGACCGTTGACCATCGGGGTATGAGAGTCCGTTCCTACCAACGTATCCGGGTACGCCTGGAGTCCGCGGGGCCCCTCACGGGTGAAGACCACCCGCGCCAAGTATTCGAGGTTCACCTGGTGGCAGATGCCGGTGTCCGGCGGAACAACGAGGAAGTCGTCGAAGGACTGCTGTCCCCAGCGGAGCAGTTGGTAGCGCTCCTGGTTGCGTTCGAATTCGAGTTCGGCATTCACTCCGAAGGCATCCGGGCGCGCAAACACGTCGGCGATCACCGAGTGGTCGATCACGAGTTCAGCTGGAATCAGCGGATTGATCTTTCGTGGATCGCCGCCGAGTTCGGTCATCGCGTCGCGCATGGCCACCAGATCCACTACGCACGGGACGCCGGTGAAATCCTGCATGAGCACCCGCGCCGGGGTGTACTGGATCTCGGAGTTGGCTTCGGACTTGGCGTCCCATCCGGCGAGGGCCGTGATGTGGTCGGCCGTGACCAGATGTCCATCCTCGTTCCGCAGCAGATTCTCCAGGAGGATCTTGAGGCTGTAGGGCAGGCGGTTGGCCCCTTCGATCCGGTCGATCCGGTGAATCTCGTAGGTTTTGCCGTCCACGCTCAGCTGGCCGCGGGCACCGAAACTATTGCTTGTCATGACGCTCCCTCAAGCGAAGGATCAGTCCGCTGCGGATCGCCCCGGCTCCTTAGCTGCGCGCAAGGCTTCAGTCGTCATCGGACTGACCCCGGACTGCTATGACGGCTGATGCTGGCTACAACTCAAACCTACGCACAGAACCTCTGCCCGTATAGGGAACTGAACCAACCGTCACGATGTTTCGAGCTCAGACCTTCGTTTCGCAGTTGACGCCGGTCTCGGCAGACGAAGCGGAAGCCCGTAATCGGCCAACTACCAACCGACCCGCAAGTTGCCAGATCATCGCTTTCGTTGCCTTTGTGTTGTTCGGCTTCAGATAGCTCAGCGGGGAACAGAAGGCGGTTCGAGGCAGCTTTCCGGCAAGGTCACCAGCGAACAGAAACCTGGTCGCCGGACCGGGGTGTAATTCGCGGGGACGCCCTTGTCGGTGATGATCCGACGGTAGGTCTCCACTGCGTCGGTGGGCTGACGGGCCAGTGACGGGTCAGTCTGTACGTCAACGGTGAACAGACCGAAACGTGAACGGTAAGAACCCCATTCGTAGTTGTCGGTAATGGACCAGTAGTTGTAGCCGATCACGTTGGCTCCGTCTTGGCGGGCTCGTTCGAGCCAGTAGATGTGATCGCTGAGATGGTCGGATCGGGTGTATCCGTCCTTCCGGGGCTGAGCATTGTCGGTAGGCATGCCGTTTTCGACGATGTAGATCGGCAGGTCGGGGAACTTGTCCCTGTAGTACATCAGTGCGTGGTAGAGGCCTTCGGGCTGCGTTCTGATCTTGTACAGCTGGTCGAAGAGGGCGTAGGCGGCGGTGATGTTGTCAACGGAGAGCCCGTAGTAGTAGTCGAGGCCGAGAAAGTCCATCTTGTCGCGGACGCGGTCGACGAAGGTGGAGTCGAAAAGTCCAGCGACCGTGGGGATGAAGGATAGATTGCTGCTGACCGGTGCACCGGGATCTTTGGTGTGGATCATGTCGAACGCTGCCCGGTGCACCTGGACGAGGCGGTCCATCATCTGCGGTGCCTGGGTGAGTGTGATGCCGCCGAAGGTGAGTTCTTTGATGATGTACGCGGTCGGTTCGTTGATGGTGATCCACTGCGCATCGTTGCCGGCATATCGGTCGATCACATGTGAAGCGTTGGCCAACCAGTCATCGACTGTTTTGGGGTTGGTCCAACCGCCCTGATCGGCCACCCAACCGGGGTACACCCAGTGGTCGAGAGTAATCATCGGACGCATTCCATGTGCACGGATCTGCGCTATGACGTCGTCGTAGTACGCGAGTTCTTCTTCGTCCCAGGTTCCGGAGACAGGCTGCACGCGCGCCCATTCGACACTGAAACGGAACACGGAGACACCAAGTTTCGACGCGTTCTCGATGTCCTCCGGATAGCGATGACGGAAGTCGACTGAGGTGCCGACCTTGTCGTCGACATTTTCGGAAGCTGAATATCGAGACCAGTTGCTGTCCGGGGAGGACCCCTCGGCCTGGAAGCCGGCGGTGGACACGCCCCACAGAAAGTCCTCACCGACCGACAATGGAGGGGGTGTGGCGGTGGCGGACGGTGACAGCGTGGTGGATAGCCAGGCGCCGGGTACCAACAACCAAGCCATGATCAGTGCTGTTGCGGTGAAAAGCCGTATCGAAACACGCATGGGCGCAGAGTAGTACGCGGTCAGTGGAGTGGGACCGTTTTGGTTGGCATTCGAATCCGGCCGGACCGATTGGTCATACCGTCCACAATGCGGTGTATTCGAATACCCGAACAGAATACTTCTGTATCTCCATTGCTGACCAAATTCTTAGGATTGCAGTTCAGTTCGACTGTGGCGCTGCGAGGTCAGCGTTTGTCTGGACTTCATATCGTCCAATTTGCAGTTGCTCGATGATTGTCACGTTGGCTTGGCCGCCGCCCTTGCACATGGTCTGGAGCCCGAAGCGCACCCGCCGGACCGTTCCAATTCGTGCAGAAGAGTGGTCATCAGGCGTGCGCGGGTCGCGCCGAGGGGATGTCCGAGCGCGATGGCGCCGCCATTGACATCGACTTGCGACAGATCGGCGCCAGATCATGACGATCACCGACGCTGGACGCGGACTACTCGCCGAAAGCGACCGTGTCCTCGACCGGGTCGAGGAAGACACATTCTCGGAGCTGAACGAGAAGGAGCGAGGCGAGCTCATAAGGCTCTCCACTATTTCGTTCACACAGTGAACGGAATCGAAGTAGTAAGCGGTTGTTGCGAGACCGGTTTGGATTGCACTGCCGAACCGGACAGCCTGTTTTCTGTCACACTGAGTAGGTCACTACGGATGAGGGGTCGACCCGTACATCACATCGGGCTGTAGTGACGCTACATCTCGCACGGAAGGGCTCTGCCGATTAGGTTTCCGATCGATCGATTGTGGTCTTGCCCGGGCGGTACCGGATGGACTGCGCCCGATCAGCGTTCCATCGCGCTGCCGAGCCCTGTTCGGATCGCTTTGAGTACCTGGTGCTGGTTGTTCGCGGCGTTGTGTGTCCTGGCGACGTTCAGTCCCGCTGGTGTGCCCGACGGTATTGGGCGCTACCTTGCGTTCGGTCTTGCCGGTGTCGGATCTGCGATCGGTCTCGTGTGGCTCCGCGGGCCGTGGCCGACGAAAAATTATTCACGTCTGTTCGTCGCCTATTTGGAACTGTTTACCGCTGCCGCGTTGCTGATGCTCACCGACCCGTTCGTTGCGTTGCCGTGTGCTGCGGGTTTCGCTGTGAACGGTGGTTATATCGCGGCTTTTCACAGTCCGAAGTTGATCGTTTCTCATCAGCTGTGGGCTGGAGTGATTGTCGGTGTGTTGTTCGTGCGTGCGGTGATCGAGCCTGGTGCGGATGTAGTGCTCGCGTGCGCCTACCTGGTCTTGTTAATTCTGATGTTGTTCTCGGCCCCTGTGCTTTCCTACGTTCTGATGGTCGTACTGCGGCGTGATGCATCACAGGCGTTCTTCGATCCTTTGACTGGATTGCGCAACCGCCGAGGGCTTGTCGCCGCAATCGCCGAACTCGGAGATCAGGTAGGAGTGGCGACGGTGATGGTGGTCGATCTCGATGCTTTCAAAGCCGTCAACGATCGGCACGGTCATGCCCACGGCGACCTTGTTCTGCGTGCGGCCGCGAATGCCATTCACGAGGCGTTCGATTTTCCTGCTGTCACTTCTCGCACCGGGGGAGAGGAATTCGCGGTCGTTACTCACCTCGATCCGGTGGAGGCCCTCGAGCAGGCTTACGCACTACAGTCTCGTTTTACGGAAGGGTCGGGAGTGGGGGTGACTGTCAGTATCGGGGTTGCGCATGCCGATGCGGCTACTCTCGGTGCAATGTTCGACAGCGTTTACACCAGGGCCGATATCGCGATGTATGCGGCCAAACGTGCGGGCGGCAACACCCTCCACCGCTTCGACGGCGGTGCGCACACCGCCGATGGTATGGCGGTTCCGGCAGACGGCATTGCGCTCGACTGAGCAAAGGCTACTTCTATTTCCGGGAAATCCACAGTATCCGGAAGATATTCTGCGACCCTTGAATTTTCATGTACACGACAGCGCTCGAGTTGCACACTTGTTCTCGGATCCAGCGCCGACGGTACGTTACTGAATGGGCAGGTATTAGTTTGTCCCGTTCTGCGGATTCAGCTTGAAGTCAGATCCGCGCGAGCTTTGACCAGCCCGCCGCTGTTCAAGTGAAGGCAACCAATCCGGTGGGTAGGCGAACGGTCGAAAAGATTGAGACTTTGACCAATGTGGTGTCGCTTCGACGTGATCTGGATCTTGAAATATCCGGTGATTTTTGCATTCACTGGCTATTTTTGTGAAAACTTTACGTCCACGTGACATTACTGACCGGTACTGCCCGCGCGGTCATCTCTCGGACGGTATATCTCTGCGAGGGGGTTACCGAACGAGAGGGATTTACTTGAATATTCGCGTTGGATCCAAAGATCGATTTCCACGCACCACTTCGGTGTTGTCGCGCAGAAAATTCCTTGCCGCAACAGGATTGGCTATCGGTGCAGCGGCCCTCTCGTCTTCGTGGACAACTGCCGCGGCGGCACCGCGCCGGGCTTTGGGTGACGGCGATCGGGTTGCCGCGCTCGTCATCGGGAGCGGTTACGGAGGGGCGGTAGCCGCACTCCGATTGACGCAAGCCGGGATCGACACGCACATGGTCGAGATGGGCAAGGCCTGGACCACGCCGGGATCGGACGGGAAGATCTTCTGCCCGATGCTCTCGCCGGACGGTCGGTCGACCTGGCTCCGAACTCGCACAGTGCAACCGGTTTCACACTTCTCCGGTGGTTCGGTCGACAAGAACATCAGTAAATACGTCGGTGTTCTCGATATCGAAGACTTCGGTGGAATCAAGGTCTACCAGGGTCGCGGAGTCGGTGGTGGATCGCTCGTCAACGGCGGAATGGCTGTGACGCCGAAACGCAACTACTTCGAGGAAATCCTGCCGAACGTCGACTCCAATGCGATGTACTCGACCTACTTCCCCAAGGCAAACGCCGCGCTGGGAGTGAACAACGTCGACCCAGCGTGGTTCGAATCGACCGAGTATTACAAATTTGCCAGGACAGGACGCAAAACCGCGCAGAGATCCGGCTACACAACAACATTCGTGCCCAATGTGTACGACTTCGAATACATGAAACAGGAAGCCGCCGGTCAAGTGACCAAATCGGCATTGGCATCGGAAGTCATCTATGGAAACAACGCCGGCAAGAAGTCCCTCGACAAGACTTACCTCGCCCAAGCCTCAGCGACCGGCAAACTCACCATCACCACGCTGCACGTCGTCACCGAGGTGAAGCCGGCCACCACGGGCGGTGGGTATCAGGTGGTGATGAACCAGATCGACGAGCAGGGAAATGTCACTGGCACCAAGACCGTGACAGCGGACAAGGTCTTCTTCGCAGCAGGCAGTGTCGGGACGAGCAAGCTGCTGGTGGCAATGAAAGCGCAAGGGCAACTGGCGAATTTGCCTGGAGCTGTCGGTCAGGAATGGGGCCACAACGGCAACGTGATGGTGGGCCGTGCCAACCACGCATGGGACGGGACAGGGGCCAAGCAATCTTCGATACCAGTTTTGGGTATCGACAACTGGGCCGATCCCACCGCACCGGTGTTCGCCGAGATCGCACCGTTCCCGGCCGGCGCCGAACTGTGGGTGAGTCTGTACCTGGCGATTGCCAAGAACCCCGAACGTGCACAGTTTCAATACAACTCGACAACAGGCAAGGTTGGGCTCGATTGGCAACGTTCCCAAAATCAACCGTCGATCGATATGACGAAAAAGTTGTTCGACAAGATCAACCGAAAGGAAGGCACCATCTATCGGACCGATCTCTTCGGACCCGTGCAGACGTGGGGCGATCAGCTGACGTATCACCCGCTCGGTGGCTGTGTCCTGGGCAAGGCAACCGATAACTACGGTCGGCTCCCCGAGTATCCGGGGCTCTATGTCATGGACGGTTCCCTGGTTCCCGGCAATGTCGGCGTCAATCCGTTCGTCACCATTACTGCACTGGCGGAACGGAACATCGAGAACATCATCGCTAACGATATGAACTAGCCGACTAACGCGTCGAACACACCAGGCCATCTTTCTGTCCCGGTGTGTTCGACGTGTGTTCGTCTGTTCAAGGGATCAGCATTTTTATCGACTCGATGGAGCGGAGGCGACGTGTGAGTTCTCTCTTGCCACGGATCGACCGGACGATGGAACGATCACAACAGGACAGTTGGCGCGTCCGAGCACTGATCGGCTCGCCGAACCGAGCATCATTCCGCTGAATCCGCCGCGACCATGGCTGCCTACCACCAAGAGTTGCGCTCCCTGCGCATGATCGAGAAGGGCATGCACTGGTCGGTCTCTGACCACCACACGTCGGACTGACACCGACGGGTATTGGTGCGAGTATTCGTCCAGAATCCGTGTCAAAGCATCCTCGGTAGGGGGCTTGTTCAATGGCCACTCGAGCCCGTGAACCGGGATTCCTATCGATAGATCCGCATCGGACCACGCGTGGACTGCGGTGAGTGGGGCTCTTCGCACAGCAGCCTCCTCGAACGCCAGCGCCACTGCAGCATCGCTCGCCATCGTTCCGTCGACTCCGACGACTACGGCGTCCGCGGCCTGCACCCGATCATCGTCGGGCCAAGCGCGCACGATGGTGACAGGACAGTGGGCGTGGGTGCTGAGCGCGAAACTGATCGACCCGAGCGTTCGGCGATCGGTTCCCCCGAGACCGCTGGTGCCGATGACGATCATCCTGGACGTTGCAGACAACTCCAGTAGCGTGCTCACCGCAGGTCGATCCGATAAGCATGCGTCGACGCCGATCGTTTGCGCACCAGTCATGGCTCGCCCGGCCGCCGTGAGCGCCTCGTCCAGAATCCGTCTCGTCTCGCCCCTCCATTGCGCAGTCGCGGGCTTGGGCAGGATCCGGATGCCGGTCAATCCGCCCGGCAAGGGGACCGAAGACACCACTGTGAGATCGGAATTGTGTAGTTCGGCGTCGAGCACTGCCCATCGAACTGCGTCCAGCGACGCGGATGACCCGTCGACTCCGACGACGGTCGGGAGTAAACCCATCGCGAGTCTCCTTCATCGTGGTGCTGGACCTCCATCAGACCCTGAACTGAGCAAGTGGCACGGCAGGACAACTACACCGATGTGAGGGACTTTGGTCGCCGATTTCGGTGACCGATGGTCGGTTTGGATGCGGCCTAGGTAGGTATGGTTGGACTCGAGGCGCCCATTGGGGACGCGGGTAAGGGAGCGTTGGCGTGGTCACAGTGTTTCTGGTCGATGATCACGAGATAGTGCGGCGCGGGTTGATCGACCTCATCGACTCCGATCCCGATCTCGAAGTCATCGGTGAGGCCGGCAGTTGCGCCCAAGCCCTCGCCCGCATCCCGGCATTGAAGCCCGATGTCGCTGTGCTCGACGTGCGGCTTCCCGACGGCAACGGCATCGAGTTGTGCCGCGAACTACTCGATCGGTTGCCAGACCTGAAAACCATGATGCTGACTTCGTTCACCGAGGATCAGGCGATGCTCGACGCCATCCTTGCCGGCGCGAGTGGATACGTCGTCAAGGACATCACCGGAATGGAGCTGACTCGCGCGATCAAGGATGTCGGCTCGGGGAAGTCGTTGCTCGACAATCGAGCCGCGGCCGTGCTGATGGACAAGCTGCGAGCGGGTACCGCGGAGCCAGGACCGATAGACCATCTCACCGGGCAGGAACGCACCTTGCTCGACCTCCTCGGTGAAGGTCTGACCAACAGGCAGATTGCGACCAGAATGTTTCTGGCGGAAAAGACAGTGAAGAACTACGTTTCGAGACTTCTCGCGAAGCTCGGGATGGAGCGACGCACCCAAGCCGCCGTTTATGCCTCGAAACTTGCCGATACACATCCGATATCAGGCGGCGGGAACCCCGGAGTTCGTGGTGGATGATCTGCCCCGCGCCAGCGGATCGTCGTTGCCGCAACTCCGTCTCGGTGAACTTTTGGTCGAAGTTCGGAACCGCATCGGCCGTATTGCGGACGCCAGAGCACAGGCAGACGGTCTGCTGGAGGCCATGCTGGTCATCACCTCCGACCTCGATCTCGAGGTGACTCTGCGGTCGATCGTTGAATCGGCCGTCAAACTCGTCGACGCTCGCTATGGTGCCCTCGGCGTGCGCGGGGAAGGTCACGAACTGAGCGCATTCATCAACTTCGGGATGGACGAGGACACGCGTACCCGTATCGGACCGCTACCCACCGGAGGCGGAGTGTTGGGACTGTTGATCGATCAGCCCGAAGTCCTTCGCCTGGAAGACTTGACGTCTCATCCGGATTCGGTGGGATTTCCGCCGAATCATCCATCGATGAAAACCTTTCTCGGAGTACCGATTCGAATCCGCAGCGAGATTTACGGAAACCTGTATTTGACGGAAAAGAAGGATGGAACACCTTTCACCGATGACGACGAGGTCGTTACCAAGGCGCTCGCGTCAGCAGCAGGTATTGCTATCGAAAATTCACGCTTGTACGAGGAATCACGAACTCGTCAAGCATGGATGGAAGCGACGAGAGATATCGGCACCGAACTGCTGGCCGGCGCCGAAATCGGTGACGTGTTGCAAATGGTGTCGCGAAAGGCGTTGCATCTCCTCACCGCCGACCTGGCTTTCATCGCCGTCCCGGAGGGCGTCGACGCGGACCCAGCACTCGTTACCAAGCTTGTCGTCTCGGTGAGCGAAGGGCATTGTGCCGAAAAGTTATTGGGTTCCACCATCCCCATCGAAGGGTCGAGTTCGGGCGCCGCGTTCAGGCGCCGTGCGGCATTCCGGAAGGAAGACTTCGACGACGAGTCCATCGAGATGGACCAGGAATTCGGTCCCGCTCTTATCTCTCCGTTGCGTGTCACCGGCGGTGTCAGCGGCGTGCTGGTGGTGATGCGGAAGGAAGGCGCCGGGTCGTTCAGCGATGCCGAACTCGAACTGGTCGCGAGCTTTGCGGACCAGGCCGCGCTGGCGATGCAGATGGCCGACAACGCTCGTCGGGTCCACGAACTCGATGTCCTGTCCGACCGTGATCGGATCGCCCGGGACTTGCACGACCACGTGATCCAGCGAATATTCGCTGTCGGTTTGTCGTTGCAGAGCACACTGCAACGAACCGAGTCGGACGATATTCGCCAACGGCTGACGACAACAATCGACGACTTGCAAGACACGGTTCAGGACATTCGCTCGACGATTTTCGATCTGCAAAGTTCGTCGCATTCTGCCACTCGCCTGCGCCAACGCATCGACGGCGCGGTCCTCGAACTCACCGAACATGTACCCATCCGTGCGGTCGTTCGAATGTCCGGACCATTGTCGGTTATCGAAAACTCGCTCGCTGATCACGCTGTTGCCGTCATCAGGGAGGCGGTCAGCAATGTGGTCCAGCACGCAGAGGCCGACACGGTTACCGTGACCATCTGGGTCGGGGACGACCTTCGAATCGAGGTGTCGGACAACGGTATCGGAATGCCCGACAACGCCACCGCAAGCGGTTTGGCGAACCTGAGCGCGCGAGCACTCGAGTGCGGCGGTGAGATGACGGTGGGCACGCCCGTATCCGGCGTCGGCGCCTGCATCGTCTGGGCCGCGCCATTGCCGTGACTGCTCCCTATGTGCACGGAAATACACCTTTTGCGACGTATTTCCGGCACGTGCGACGAAGTCGCCTACTTACGTCCCGAACGCTGGTGACCTCTGGCCGCTTCGTCGACCGGGAAAGCACTCGTAGCGTTCTCGGGTGGAGGCGCTGCTTGTCCGCTGCACTTCGCGGGTGGCGCGGTGCCGATGGTGAACATCGAGAGGAAACTGATGAACAGTTCGTATGCGGGTGGACCTATCGTCGTCGGAGTCGATGGATCGAGGGCGGCGCTCGACGCCGTGCGACTGGCAGTGGCGGAGGCACAAGAACGGCACTCCTCATTGCGGTTGGTCCATGTGATCAGCCCGCATCCCCAGCCTGAGACTGTGTACGGCGCTCCTGATGTGGATGGCGACTACGGTCGCACGGTACTCGGCGAGGCAGTGCACGCGGCGGCGGAGATCGACAGCAGTGTGTTGGTAGAAACTGTAGTGCTGCATGGTCAACCGGAATCAGCGATTCTTGCGGAGGCGAAATCTGCGCGTCTACTCGTGCTCGGCATAAGCCAAGGGCATGCCTTGACTGAACGAGTCCTGCGGTCGACGGTTTTCACACTCGTGGAATCGTCGGTGTGTCCGGTATTGATCGTGCGAGAGTGCAGTACTGGTTCCGATGGTGCGGTGGTGGTCGCGCTGGGAGATGCGGAGGTTCTCGAGTCCGACGTCGTTGTTGCAGAAGCTTTTCGCGAAGCTTCGAGTAGGAAAGCCGATGTCCTGGCTATCCATACTCGCTCGATCTCGGAGGTTGTCGCTCATGTGATCGGGGGAGCGAACGCTAACGTGGCTCCCGAATCGCCTATGGACGCCCGGCTGGAGTCGTTTCGCGACGACTACCCCACGGTGCGTTGCTCGACCGTCTACGCCGAGGCCGGCTCGGGATCGGAACTGGTCGCAGTGTCCGGCACCGCTAGGTTGCTTGTTGTCGGCCATGAGCGAGGACGCACGTGCGGCAGTACGCTTACCACTGTCCTTCGCCGAGCGGAATGCCCGGTGCTCGTGGTGCCGCACGCATGATTGCCAGCAGCGGTCCACGTGATCTGTTGATCTCTCCGTTGGCGGGTCAGCTCGATGCGGTGTATCGCGCAATGGCGTTGATGATGGCGGTACAAGGTGTATCCCGAGCAGCAGATCTCGTTGCTTCGCAGGCCCGTTTCCGCTGGGACCTCGCTTCGAATACGAGTCGAGGAATGATCATGTCGGAATGGTGTTCACCGACTGGGTTTCGTCTTTGGCGGTAGAGCGGCCAGGAGGCCGTTGTTCGAGCAGCGTGCGGGCGTGTTCGATTGCCTGAGGCGTGTTTTCGAAGAAGTGCCTACGTTCACTGTCCGAGGTGGTGAAGACTCCGAGTGCTTGGAGCGGTCGTGAGTGTTCCGGTTTCATACCCGAGATCAATACGGTGATGTGACGGCGTTCGAGCCTGTCGATGGCGTCTTTGAGCACGATGGCACCGGTGGCATCGATGGCGGTGACACGGGACATACGCAAGATGACCACGTGGACGTCGGAGACTTCGGCGAGCTCGAGCAGGAACCGGTGTGCCGCAGCGAAAAACAATGCACCGTCGATGCGGTAGGCGACGATGTGCTCACGCAGTAGTTCGTATTCTTCGCTTTGGTGTCCCTCGTCGTCGAGGGGAACTTGTTCGATCTTGGCCGACTTGGCGATTGCGCGCAGCGCGAGGATTGCGGCGAATGCGACGCCTACTGCGACTGCGGTAACCAGGTCGAGTGCAACCGTCACCAGAAACGTTGCTCCCATGACTGCGGTGTCCGCGCGGGTAGCGCGGGCGATGGCAATGATCGAGGCCGTCTCGACCATGCGTACCGTCGTTGCGAGGAGGACTCCGGCAAGTGCAGCCAGGGGAATTTCGGCGACCAGCGTCGACGCGAGGTAAACGATTGCGGCGAGAATGACCGCGTGGGTCAGCGCGGCAAGTCGGCTGCGAGCACCGGACCGAACGTTGACCGCGGTGCGGGCAATGGCACCGGTGGCCGGCACCCCTCCGAACAGCGGTGCGACGATGTTTGCCAGGCCCTGTCCGAACAACTCCCTGTCGGGATTGTGCCGGGTGCCTACTCCCATCGAGTCTGCCGCGGTTGCCGACAGTAGCGACTCGAGCGCGGCCAGCGCGGCGACGGCCAGTGCAGGTGCCAACAAGGAGGTGAGGTCCTCGAGGTGCAAGAAATTCAACGTCGGAGCTGAGATTCCAGATGGGATCTCACCGATGCGTGCAATATCGAGATGCAACAGTTTCGCGGCAAGCGTCACGATGGCGACCGCGACGAGTGAGATGGGAACCTTGGGCAAGGAACGTCCGCCGACGAGTATCACGAAGGCCACTGCAAGTGCCGTTACCGGCGTGAGAATCGACGGATGATCCACGAACTTGACCACTGCGTCGGCAGCGCTGCGCCACACCTTGTCGCCCTGCGCGTCGGCGATGCCGAGAGCTGCGGGGACCTGTTGGAGCGCGATCACCACAGCGATTCCGGCGGTGAATCCTTCGATGACGGGAGCGGGCATGAATCGCACAGACCGCCCGATTCCGGCGAATGCGAGGATCAACAGCACGATTCCGGCGATCAGGCCGACTGCAAGTACTCCGGATCCGCCGAACTCGTGGACGATCGGGACCAGGACGACGGTCATGGCGCCGGTAGGGCCGGACACCTGAAAGCGTGAACCGCCGAACACCGCGGCAACCGCACCTGCGATGACTGCGGTGGTCAGGCCCGCAGCGGCCCCGAGCCCGGTCGAAATTCCGAATCCTAATGCCAAGGGAAGTGCCACCAAGGCCACGATCAGGCCGGCCAGCAGGTCCGCACCGGGTGCCCGCAGCGAAGTGCTCCATTCGCTCCAGCGTGGCAATAGTTCACGGATCGACTGTCCGGCTCGATGGAGGGTGGTTGCGGGAGCATGCTTCTGTGTGGGCGACTCGGTCATAGGGTCCTCGGTACCGCGAGAGGGGGGATGAATTCTTACTTCATTACTTGCTAAGATTAGCAAGTAATGAAGACGGTGGGCCCGTGAGGTTCGACACTGCCCCGGTGTCGTGCGAGTGCTACTGCTCGGCGACCCTGGCCGTCGCGGCGATCGATTCTGCGGCAGCTGCGTCGTCGACCAGCATCTCGGCCTGCCCGGCGACCATGCCCGTCAAGATGGTCCGCGCGGTGGTCAGTAAGTCGGCGATGCGCGGTGACGTCAGGGCGTAAGAGACGGACAGTCCTTCTCGACGCGCGGCAACCAAGCCTGCTCTCCGCAGGATGGAGAGTTGCTGAGATAGATTCGCCGGCTCGATACCGACCTCGGGGAGCATTTCCGAGACGGCATGCTCGCGCTCGCTCAGAAGCTCCAAGATGCGAATGCGTGCAGGGTGACCGAGGGTTTTGAAGAAGTCGGCCTTCATTCGATACAAGGGCTCGCGTGAATGTGCCACTACGCCTCCAGTTTTTCGAGCAGGACTGTCGGGATCCCACGGTCGTGGTACTTGCGAATCTTAGCAACTAACGTGGGTGGCGACGGGATTGCATCCGTCGACCAGTCTGTTTCTTACCTCTCGATGGACCGCTGATGATCGGTACTACTGAATTTCAACCGAGTTCACCGATGAACGAGCGCGCCGCCGAATTGGTGGGTTCCTCGGTCCGGCATACCAATGTCAATTCTCTTGTGGGAGAAGGATGTACGTCGATGGCAACCGTGGTCAGGCCGGCATGGCGCCGCGCAAGAGGCTCTGGAATTATCGCGACACCGAGGCTGTGACGCACCAACCCCAACAATCGTTCCATGTCGCTGATCCGGAATGTGATGTCACGGTCGACGCCTGCATTGTCGAACAGTGCGTCGACGACGGTCTGTAAGCCGCGGCCGGCCTCGAAGTCGATGAACGGATAGTCGGCGAGCTCGGCGAGAGAAACTGAATTCCGTTGCGCCAGAGGATGTCCGTCGGCTACGGCGAGAGTCAACAACTCGGTGTAGGTCGCCAGCGCGAAAATCCCGACCTCCAGGGGTTGCGCATCCAGTGCGACGAAGGCCAGATCCAGCTTCCCTCCGACGAGTGCGTCCAGCAACTCGGCGGTGGTTCCTTCGCGCAGGGTCACTGCTACACCCGGGTGGGCGGAGTGAAATCGGCCCAGAGTGGCGGGCAAGTCGATGGCAGTGAATGTTTGGACGGTTCCGATTGCGACAGTGCCGGTTTCACCGTCGGAGATCTGACGCAGGGCATCGCGTGCATCGGCGACGTCGCCGGTGATTCTGCGGGCATATCGAAGCAGTACCGACCCGGAGGCGGTGAGAAGCACTCTGCGCGTGGTGCGTTCGAAGAGCGCGGTGCCGATCTCCTTTTCCAGTGCCCGGATCGACGAACTGAGCGCGGATTGCGAAATATGTAGCTGGGACGCCGCCCGGGTGAAATGACCTTCGGCTGCTACGGCGGTGAAGTGTTCGAGCTGTCGCAACTCCATTGAGCGATTCTATCAATGAATGAGTACGGAATAACATGTTGGACAGAACAACGAGACTTCTCGACCATGGGCACATGCACTCTGAAATGCCCACGACGACTCGGATGAACGGGCGGCTCGTCGGGATCATGGCAGTGATCTCCGGATTGGTGGTTGCCAATAGCTACTATGCCCAGCCGCTGGTGGGCGCGATCGCCGACAGCCTCGATGCTTCGATGACCCGAGTGGGCCTGGTGGTGACCGCCAGCCAAGTGGGGTATGCCATCGGGCTGGCACTTCTCGTACCGCTCGGCGACATGATCCAGCGCAGGAAGCTGATGACCTGGATGCTCGCGGTGACCTGCGCGTCCCTCGTGGTGATGGCGGTAGCACCGTCGTGGCAGGTGTTGGCATGTGCTGCGATGGTCGCGGGGGTCGGTTCTGTGGTCGGTCAGGTTCTGGTGCCATTCGCTGCCTCGCTGGCGGCCGAAGAAGAACGAGGCCGAGTCATCGGCAACGTGATGACAGGTCTGCTGCTGGGGATTCTGCTCTCACGCGTGGTAGCCGGATTGATTGCGTACGTCGCGGGCTGGAGAGCGGTCTTCGTCGTCGCAGCGATCTTGATGGTCGTCGCCGCGCTGCTGGTTCGCACGCTGCCCGTCTCGCCGCCGAGTGCGACGTCTTCGTATCGGGCGCTGCTTGCTTCTGTTGTAGAGCTCATCCGTGAAGAACCGGTGCTCCGGTGGCGTATCGGATACGGAACGCTTACGTATGCATCGTTCGGCGTGTTCTGGACGTCCATCGGATTTCTACTGTCCGGACCGGGGTACGGATGGTCCGATGCTCAGATCGGACTTTTCACCCTCGTCGGGGTGGCCGGTGCACTAGCTGCACGACTCGCAGGAACGCTGGCCGATCGCGGATATGCGCAGCGCCAGACGGGTTGGTTCGTGGCTCTCACGGCGCTCAGCTTCGTGCTGTTGGCACTCGGAGAGCACAACGTGTTTCTGCTGGCAGCGGGCGTGGCCTTGCTCGATCTCGGCATTCAGGGCACGCACATCAGTAACCAGAGCCTGTTCTATCCACTGCGGCCCGACGCCCGCAGCAGACTCAATACCGCCTACATGACGACCTATTTCATGGCGGGGTCGATCGGGAGCGCGCTGTCGGTCCTGGCCTACACCCAGGCCGGATGGACGGGGGTCTGCGTACTCGGTGCAAGCTTCCCCACGATCGGCTTCACGCTGTGGCTCGTCGAGCAGCGTAATCATCGAAACAGATGCTCTTGATGATTCACATATGCGTCGTGCCCGGATCAGGTACTCGATCCGGGCACGACTGTCGACAAGAACGCAGATGACTTCTAGTCAGATCGGTCGGAAGACTGAGTCTGCACTTGTCCCTCTGCCTTCTGCGCATGGCCTTCCGCGGAGTCGACGAACTCCTGAGAGTCGAACACCTCTCCACCGAGTGGATCGCGTCGCGCCTCGCCGGGTGAGTACTCGACGGCACCGGTGTCCGGGTGGATTCCGATCTGGTCGGACGAAAGCTGGTGGACAGCGACGACTACATGCCCCGCGCTCGGTGTAGTGAGATTCTCCCGAGACGGCGCGAGACCGGAGAAGGTCGAGGAGATTCCCGCACCACGCTTGCGGCGTACTGGACCGGCGGACTCGCTGCCCGCTGTCACCAACGCGCCATTGGACGCCTCGCCCGTCGCGGTGATTCGGACGTAGCTGGGGGTGGTGGCGACGTCGTAGTGGAAGGCCTTGAGCATCGAGATACACGCAAGAACCAGGACTATCGAGAACGGAACTGCAGTCGCGATCGACGCTGTTTGCAGAGCGGTCAGTGAACCGGAGCCGCCGACCAGGAGCAGGACTGCCGCCGCGACGCCCTCGAGAACTGCCCAGTACACCCGGGTGATCTTCGGGGTGTCGAGATCGCCACCGGTCGAAAGGATGTCGATCACCAAGGACCCCGAGTCCGAGGAGGTGACGAAGAAGAACACCACCACCAAAATTGCGAGAACGCTCGTGACCGTGGCGAGAGGGAATCCGTCGAGGAGGTGGAACAGCGTGGTGTTGGTGTCGACCTCACCGGCGGCAGTCAGCATGTCCTGGTCGTTGCGCTGACGCAGGATGCCGGCATCACCGAAGATGGTGAACCACAGCGAGCCGATGATGGTCGGCGCCAGCAGCACGCCGAACACGAACTGGCGGATGGTGCGGCCACGCGAAATACGCGCGATGAACATGCCCACGAACGGTGCCCAGCTCATCCACCAGCCCCAGTAGAAGATGGTCCACGCGCCCGCCCAGCCATCGTCGGCGAATGGGGAGGTGCGCAGCATCAACTCCGGTAGGGCTTGGACGTAGCCGCCGAGGTTCTGTACCCAGGATTGCATCAAGAACAGCGTGGGTCCGAGAATCAAAACGAACACTGCCAGGCTCGCAGCGAGCACCATGTTGATGTTGGAGAGCCATTTGAGGCCCTTCGACACTCCGGAGACGACGGAGAACGTTGCCAGTCCGGTGACGGCTGCGATGAGGATTATCGTGAGCCAGTTACTGCTCTCGATCCAGCCGAGGTACTCGAGTCCCGCCGAAATCTGCTGGACGCCGAAACCGAGGGAGGTCGCGACACCGAACATGGTCCCGACGATTGCAATGACATCGATGACGTGGCCGATGGTGCCTTCGATGCGCTTACGACCGAGCAAGGGCTCCAGGAGCCATCGAACGGAGAGCGGGCGACCCTTGCGGTATGTCATATAGGCGAGGCCCAGTCCGACGACCACGTAGATCGCCCACGCATGCAAACCCCAGTGGTACAGCGTGAGTTCCATGGCCTGGTTCGCGGCACCGTCGGTGGAACCTTCGATTCGTCCGGCTTCCGGCGGATTGACGTAGTGCGAGAGAGGCTCCGCGACGCCGTAGAACACCAGACCGATGCCCATCCCGGCGCTGAAGAGCATGGCGAACCAGGAGAGGACACCGAACTCGGGCTTCTCGTCGTCGCGTCCGAGGCGGATGTTGCCGATTCGGCTGATGCCGCAATACAGGGCGAACAAGACGAATCCGGTGGCACTGAGGATGTACCACCAGCCGACACCGTTGGTAATTGCAGTGTTGAGGGATTCGAACGCATCGGAGGCGGTACTGGCGAAGACCACCGAGAAGATGATCATTGCGAAAATTATCAGTGAGGCCGGTATGAATACCGGTTTGCGTAGGCCGCGCCATGCCGTGATCACAGAATTCATATCGAGGAAGATCCCTTGCATTGCTTGATGGATATGTAGAAAAAGTAATATCGATTCCAACTTACGGTAATGCGACCGGTGAACCCCCACCAAATCCAAGGGTCTCGTGTGCGGTCGAGCAATAGATCTGCAGCAGTGCGATGAACCGACGGGACGGTATCCGACGCCGCGCCAACCTGCCGTGAGTGGCGATTGCATCTGTTCGATTGTCGTTCGGTCGAAGTAACCGATAAACTGGCCCTCGGTGCGCCGGGAAGTCTGGTCGGCATGGTCCGACCATGCTCAAATGCTTGCCGATTCAGCCGGACGTCCCGTCAGTAGAGCGTCGTTACGGTGGCTGCGGACGCTCAACGAAAGGCTCGCCACATATGTCGTCGAACTCGCAACGGCTGCCGTTGTTCTCCCGCGGATCCTGGTCCGAAGCGGACCGTGTCGCCGCGATTCTGCGCAAGGAAACCGTCGGCGGCGTCTTGCTGCTCATCGCCGCAGTTGCGGCGTTGGCGTGGGCAAACTCGCCGTGGGCTGACGGTTACGAATCATTGATGAACGTGAAGGTCGGGCCCTCCGCGATACATCTGGATCTGACACTGTCGACTTGGGCGGCCGACGGTCTGCTCGCGATCTTCTTCTTCGTCGTCGGTCTGGAACTCAAGCGCGAATTCGTTGCCGGTGACCTTCGCGACCCTCGGCGCGCGGCATTGCCCATCGCTGCCGCGTTGGGTGGCATGATCGTTCCGATCATTATTTTCGTCGCCTTCAACCGCAATACCGGTGGTGGCGCACTGCAGGGTTGGGCGATTCCCACCGCTACAGATATCGCGTTTGCGGTCGCGATCCTCGCCGTAATCGGTACGCATCTGCCCACTGCGCTACGAACATTTCTGCTCACCCTCGCTGTGGTCGACGATCTTCTTGCGATCACCGTGATTGCGGTCTTCTATACCGACGATGTCAATTTCATTGCACTCGGCTTGGCATTGATTCCGCTGGCGTTGTTCACTTTCGCGGTTCAGAAACGGGTCCGGGCGTGGTGGATTCTCATCCCACTCGCGGTGATCACTTGGGCGATGGTGCATGAATCGGGAATCCACGCCACCGTGGCAGGCGTCCTTCTGGGGTTCGCTGTCCCGGTGGTGCGCAGTCGCGCACGCGGCGGCCCGGATGCCGGCCCCGGTCTGGCCGAATATTTCGAGCACCGAATCCGTCCGCTGTCCGCTGGAGTGGCCATACCCGTCTTCGCATTTTGCGCCGCGGGAGTCACCGTTGGAGGCTTCAGCGGTTTGACCAGCGCGCTGAGCGATCCAATTGCGCTGGGCATCATCTTCGGGTTGGTGTTGGGTAAAACTATCGGCATCTTCGGAACGACGTTCCTGCTGTCGAAATTTACGCGTGCATCACTCGACAAGTCTGTCCAGTGGATCGACATCCTGGGTATCTCGATACTCGCCGGGATCGGGTTCACGGTCTCGTTGCTGATCGGTGACCTCGCCTTCGGGCCAGGCACCGAACGTGATGATCACGTCAAGATCGGCGTTTTGGCTGGATCGATCCTGGCAGCACTGCTCGCTTCGGCGCTTTTGCGCATTCGAAACAAGGTGTACAAGCGGATTTACGAGGAAGAGACCTGCGACAACGACAACGACGGTATCCCCGACGTCTATCAATCGGACACAGTTGGTCGTGACAACTGATCGGGACGTGTGATCGCAACTCCTACTGGTAAATCTCCTGTGGCCAAGGTAGACATCGTTGCAGCGTGAACGGTATTATTCCACTGATTCGACCCTTGGGGCGTGTGACGCTGGTGTCGTTTCAGGTGAATGGACCAAGCGTGGCGCCATGATGGTGTTGCTCGTGTGTGGCGGTCTCCATGTACCGGCCCCATCAACGAGCTCATCCGGAAGGTGTTGTGAACCAAAGCAATAGCGATGTGAACGAAACGTCGGCAGGCGACAAGTTCGACGATCAGCACTACCCGGCGTACAACATCGGCACCGCCGCACAGATGTTGAATGCGACTCCCGGATTTCTACGCAGCCTCGACGAGGCCAACCTGTTGATTCCTCATAGATCCGACGGCGGTCACCGGCGATACTCTCGCTTCCAACTCAGGATTGCGTCGAGGGTCCGTGATCTGCTCGATCAGGGCACTGCGCTCGATGCCGCGTGCCGCATCGTCGTCCTCGAAGATCAGCTTGCGGCAGCTCACCGCACCAATGCCCATCTTCAGGAAGTCATCGACGGTTCGGACGAATCATCCGCCACCGAGATATGAGTCGCTTCCACCGCTGAGCACGCAGATCCGAAGTGTGCGTAAGCCATCTTGGTGCTCGGAAGACGAAGGGCCCCGGTGCACGATCGCACCGGGGCCCTGGTGGGGAATTACTACCATCTATTTCCACTTGCCTGATGACATTTGCGGTGTCCGCCCGAAAAACAAGAGCATGGGCGAACTGACGATGCAACTCCTCCCTTCTTCCAATTACCAACTAACCCTGCTTGTACTGCACCTGCGTCGGCGGTGACGTAAAAAAACTCGAACCGCCGGTCTTCTCGCGGGTAGTTCGTCCTCTCCCGCGCCTTTCGATCTCTTCTTTCGTGTACGAGAATTACTGTAAACCACTGAAACCACAATGTCTACCCCAGCGACCATAGATTTTTTCGAGTGTCCGGTCTGCCCCCATGCTCCGGTCTATCTTCGATAACTGGACCGCCGAAAACTTCGCAAGGAGAACCAGCCATGCCCATGACATCGTCTGCGCAAAACCCTGCTCACCGCGATCCTGCTTCATGACCACGCAGAGTCGGCCTCGAGTGTTGATAGTCGGCGGCGGCTTCGGTGGTCTTTACGCCGCCCGAGCATTACGTCGCAGTGACGTCGACGTCACCGTGCTGGAGCGCGGTACGTCTCATGTCTTTCAACCCCTGCTCTACCAGTGTGCGACGGGATTGGTGTCCGAAGGATCCATTTCGAGTCCACTCCGGCACCTGCTGCGCAGGCAGAAGAATGCTCACGTCGCACTCGGTGAGGCAACCACAGTCGATCCCGGGGCGCGGGTGGTGACCGCGAGCAGATTCGACGGTTCGACTTACGAGTTCGCTTACGACTATCTCGTGGTGGCTGCCGGTATGCAGCAGTCGTATCACGGGCACGACGAGTACATCCAGCACGCGCCGGGCATGAAGACGCTCGACGACGCTTTGACCGTCCGCCGTAAGCTGATTGCGGCATTCGAGATGGCGGAAGCATTGTCCACCGCAGAGGAACGGCGGCCGTGGTTGACGTTCGCCGTCGCGGGCGGGGGGCCGACGGGCGTGGAGCTGGCCGGACAGATCCGCGAACTGGCAACCAGGGCGTTGGCTGACGAGTTCAGGTCCATCGACCCAGGTGAAGCGCGGGTGCTGCTACTGCACGGTGACGATCGAGTCCTGCCCTCGTTCGACAGGAAGTTGTCCGCTGCGGCGCAGAAAACCCTGGATACCGTCGGCGTCGAAACGCACTTGGGTGTGCACGTCACCGATGTCACCGGCACCGACGTCGAAACCACGTCGAAGGCGGAGCCGAAGACGGTCACTCGTTACGACACTCGAACCGTGCTGTGGACGGCGGGCGTCGAAGCAGTTCCGTTTGCTCGGCAACTGGCGGAGGCTCTCGGTGTCGAGCAGGACCGATCGGGACGAATTGCTGTCGAGTCGGATCTATCGGTGCCGGGCCACCGCAACGTGTGGGTCGTCGGCGACTTGATGTCCTATCAGGATCTGGCGGGCGTCGCCGAGGTCGCCATGCAGGGTGGGCGTCACGTCGGTTCGCTCATCGCCACCGATTCGAGCGACCCGACTGCCTCACGACAGGCGTTCCGCTACCGAGACTTCGGCACCGCGGCCTACATCTCCCGCGGGCACGCGCTCGTTCAGGCCGGACCGCTGCGGATGTCCGGGTTCCTCGGCTGGGTGTCCTGGGGAGTCATCCACATCGCGTTTCTCTCGGGGGCCCGCAATCGCGTCGGCACGCTTATCAACTGGGCTGCAACTCTGGCGACCGGTTCTCGCCGCGAGCGAGCGATCACCTTCGGCGACCCGGAAACTGCGCGCAGGCCCTACCGCTAGCGGGGCGATAGTGAGGAGTAGTACTCCGCCTGGGCAGGGTAATAGTCGTCGAAACTCGGAAGTGGCTCCTCGTTTCGAGAGTTGACGAGCATGTCGAGGTAGTACTCCCATCCGGGACCTATTTCGCCGATCCCTTCGGTGTCGCTCAGATGTTGGATCAGCGTCACGAATGTGGTGCCTTGGGACTCGGTCAGGAGCACTTCCATGCTCCAGCTTCCGGCATCGTGGATCATCGAGACCGCCAGTCGCGACGGCGCCTCGCAGGCGTCGATGCGCATCTCGGACCAGGGTGCACCTTCCTCGAAAGCCATCTGAACACGAATCATGTTCTTTGGCAATCGTTTCCATGGGCCGAACCATAGTGCCGTGCGGTCGGATTCGGTGAGCGATGGCCAGACGTCCTCTCGGGAGGCTGCAATCGCTCGGGTCAACTCGAGATCGATACCGTCGGCCGCCCGACGGAGGATTCCGGTGGGATTCATCGGCCAATTATGCACCGTTGCCAGTTGATCGAGTGACTTCGTCGCTTGACCCTGACACTGTGACAAGGAGTGGAGTAGTCGAGTGAAGGAGGTGGCTGTCGTGAACACGACCAACCAGGGCGAGCCGCATACTCGCCTGCTCGACGCTCTTGCCGCTACCAATTCCTCGACGCGACTGCGGGCGGCCCTCTCGGCCGGAACGCTCGGTGATCCTGGCTCAGGCTTTGCTGGCGCGGTGTGCCGTCGAACCGGACTTCTTCGTTCGGGACATGCTGACGTGGGCTTTGTGCCGACTTCCGTCGGAGATCACGGTCCCGAGGTTGCTCGAGGCGCTGTCCTCGGCCACGGCGCAGGCTCGTAGCCAAGCACTGCACACTCTGTCCAAGATCGGTGATCGGACGGCATGGCCGGCCGTATCGGCACTGCTGCACGACGCGCACGACGAGGTTGCGCTCAGCGCTTGGCGAGCCGCCGTGGTCCTCGTCCCGTCGGGCGCCGAGGGTGAGCTCGCGGCCGACTTGGTCGCGGCGCTCGGACGGGGTGACCATGATATGCAGCTCAGCCTGGGCCGCGCGTTGGCAGCGCTGGGGTCGGACGCGTCGCCGGCTCTGCATGCCGCTGGAGCGAGCCGTGATCCACGTGTCCGCGCTCATGCGGCGGCGACGGAAAGGCTGGTGAACGACCCCGAGAGTAGTTTCACCCTTTTCGTCGAGATGGCCAAGCGTGTCGCGGTGACTGGACCGGATTCATAGGCGGGAGGCGTGAAAGATGTTGATAGGTGAAGTGTCCCGGCGTTCGGGAGTCAGCACCCGCATGCTGCGTCACTACGACGCCATCGGTCTGGTGCAGCCGACGGCCCGCACTTCCGGTGGATATCGCGAATACGCCACCGCCGACATTCGTCGCCTCTTCCAGGTCGAGTGCCTCAGAACGTTGGGGTTGTCTCTCAGCGATGCCAAGCGTGCACTCGATGAGCCGGACTTCGCGCCCGCCGAATTGGTGGGGGCGCTCATCGAGCACACGAAGACGCGGATCGCTGCAGAAGAGGAACTTCTCAGAAAGCTCGAAAGGGTCGACACGACTTCGCAGTGGGGTGACGTCATGGGCACCATCGCGTTGCTACGTGAGCTCGAATCGGAATCGGGCGCCCGCCGTCAGCAAGCGGTGTTGGCCCAGCACGAGCGCACGCCGCTTCCCGTCGATGCGCTCGTCGAGGCTGCCCTGTCGGAGGATGACCCGAATGTAGCTGGAGCACTGCGGTGGTCGCTCGCGAGGGGAGCAGGTGAGGGGTTGGCGGCTTTGGCCGGCGGTCTGGCGTCGGAGTCGGTCAAGGTTCGGCGCCGTGCAGCCGCCGCAATCGCGGAGATACCCACCACTGAAGCAACGGCGCTGCTGAAGACTGCACTCACCGATTGTGATGTCGCCGTGCGAGACCGGGCTGCGTTGGCCATCGGCATGCGGCGCGTCGCCGAGGCTGTTCCTGCCCTTCTCCGGATAGTGATCGAGGGACGGTCCGACGTCGAGGCTGCCGAGGTGCTGGGATTGTTGGCCGACGACCCGACCATTTCCGAAGACATCATCCGAGCGATGCAGGACAAGCTCGACGCTACGGTCGATGCCTCGATCCGTTTGCGAATTACTCAGGCGCTCGCCGAGATTCCGGGAGCCCGGGCGCGGGACCTACTCGCCGAGTTGACCCGCGACGGCGATCGGACTGTTGCCGGGACCGCGGCGGCGATCCTTCGACTCCGACTCCGACTCCGACTCCGACTCCGACTCCGACTCCGGCACTGAGGCGCAACGCCACATGACGTCTCAGGCGGTCATCGGCGATCGACGTAGATGACTTCGATGGCGTTGTTTCCGTAGCCCAACCGGTTCCACCGCGGAACGTCGGGTTGTACGTTTCCGGCGGCGTCGGTCGCTCTGACTCTCAGCGTGTGTCTCCCGATGTCGTTCGTGTCCCAGGTAAAGCTCCAGTCCTGCCAGTGGTATCCACTCGAGGTCGGTTCCAGCTGGGCCGGAAGCCAATCACCTTCTCCGGTGAGGCTGACATCGACGCGCGCGATGGGGCCTGTGCCCGACCATGCCTTGCCCCGGACTGTGTAGGGCCCGCGGCCGATGATCGAGCCCGGCGTCGGGTCTGTGATCCGGGCTCGTGGGTGCATCAGGGTTACCGCTTCGTGCGGTCGGTCCGGCCACTCGTACATGTAGTGGCCGGTCTGGAATTCGCCGGTGTAGGGCTCGGTGAGCACGTCGATCCGCTTGAGCCATTTCACCGACGCAACCGCGTACCAGTGGGGAACGATCAACCGAAACGGTGCGCCGTGGTCGGGCCTCAGAGGCTCACCGTTCATTTCGTAGGCGATGAGGATTCCCGACTCCGGGTCGGTGGCATCCGAGAGTGGGAGGGACCGCGTGAAGGTGATGTCGTCCTGATCGGTGTCGGGAAGGACCGCCTCGAGATGGTAAGGCCCGTGGTCGGCACCCTGGGCAAGGATTTCGACTCCCTGCGCCGATGGCTCGACCCTCGCCAATATCTCGTGAAGGAGCGCGCCTTTCCATCGTGCCGTGGAGACGGCGTAGTCACCCCAGGGCTCACCGGTCGGTAGCGGCCTCATCTCCAGGCGGCCGTTGCCTGCACATTCCAGCGTGACGGTGTGTTCGTGTGCCGGCATCGCGCGCAGATCGTCGAGGGTCAGGACGGTCGGATGGCTTACCGCGCCACCGATCTCCACAGTGCCGTCGTGAACGGGCAACGCGAAGTTGCTTCGCACGTAGTGGAGCTCGGTGGGAGTGATCTTGCCAGTGAGCGCCGCTGGCGGCGCCTCGGCGTTGTAGGGCGCGGGGTTGATCATCACCAACGCGGCGCGCGCCGCCTCGAGATCACGGGCTTCGGTCATGGCTCAGTCTCCTTGTGTGGTTCGAACGCGCGATCGTCTGCTCTATCTGCTCCCATAATGTCCCATGTCAGAAACCTCCGATGGGGTTTTTCTGCAGGTCAGGTGACCGTGTGGGCGTGGTACCGCTAGCGAGCCACGACACAGAACCGCGTGAGCTCGTCACTTTCGCGTCATGACTGTCGGTGGAGGCATAAAGGAACCGTAAGGATCTTCGGCGGGGTGGTTTTGTCGGCGTAGACATATCCATGAACGTCGGGCGATGTGCCCGTCGACCAGCGCGTATAAGCGTTGACCCCACTATGTCGAAGAGGCATGAACATCCATGGCTGATCTGGGCTATCTCGCCGTCACCGCCGTGGGATTCGGTGTATGTGCACTGATCCTGCGGTTGTTGGCGAACACTGCAACCTCGAAGGTGAAGACGAAGTGACCACCGACGGAATCATCAGCATCGTCCTGGTGGTCATCGCTGCTCTGACGGCGATTTACTTATTCGTCGCACTACTCGATCCAGAGAGGTTCTGATCAGATGAATGCCGCTCTGGCTGCCGGACTTCAGATTGCCTTCGTCGTGGCTGTTCTGGCTATTGCCTATGTTCCACTCGGGGACTACATGGCGAAGGTTTTCGCCACCGAACACGATACCGACGAGGAAGGTGCCGGCTCCGGCCACGCCGCAGGAGGTCGCACTGCGACACTCCAGCGGACACGCGGCGGCACGACCACGGCCTGGGCCGACCTGCGTGTCGAATCGTGGATCTATCGGATCTGCCGAATCGATCCCCGCTCACAGCAGACCTGGGTGGGCTACTCGCTGTCGCTGCTCGGCTTCTCTGCTGCGAGCGTCGTCTTTCTCTATACGCTGCAACGTATTCAGGGAGTGCTGCCGCTGAACGGCGGTTTGTCGGGAGTGAGCCCGTCGGTCGCCTTCAACACCGCTGTCTCGTTCACTACGAACACCAACTGGCAGTCGTATACCCCCGAAACGACGCTGTCGAACCTGACCCAGCCGATGGGCTTGGCTGTACAGAACTTCGTTTCTGCCGCGGTCGGTATTGCCGTCGCCATCGCCGTCATTCGCGGATTCGTACGGGTCCGTACCGGTGGGGAGATCGGCAACTTCTGGGTCGATCTTGTTCGCGCTTCGCTTCGTATCCTGCTTCCGCTGTCGTTCATCATTGCCCTGATCCTGTTGACGCAAGGCGCTATTCAGTCCTTCAGCTCGGGATTCGCCTCGACCGGTCTCGACGGTGTGACAGTGAGCAATGCGTTGGCACCGGTTGCTTCTCAGGAAGCGATCAAGGAACTCGGAACCAACGGTGGCGGAATTATGGCGGCCAACGCCGCGCACCCGTTCGAGAACCCGTCTCCCTTCTCCAACGTTGTCGAAATCATTGCGATCCTTCTCATTCCGGTCGCTTTGACGCGCACCTTCGGAACGATGGTCGGCGATCGTAAGCAGGGGCTGACGCTGCTCGCAGTCATGGCTGCACTGTTCGCAACGATGCTCACCGTCATTGCGCTCGCTGAATCCGGTGCTCGCGGCGTTGCCGCTCAGGCTGCCGGTTCGATGATGGAGGGTAAGGAAGTTCGCTTCGGAATTCCCGGATCGACCCTGTTCGCGGTAGCGACTACCGGAACATCCACGGGTGCAGTCAACTCCGCGCACGACAGTATGTCTCCGCTCGGTGGTGGCGCCGCCATCCTGAACATGTTGTTCGGTGAGATCGCGCCCGGTGGGGTGGGCACCGGCCTGTACGGACTGCTCGTGTTGGCGATCATCGCAGTGTTCGTCGGTGGACTTCTCGTCGGCCGTACTCCCGAGTTCCTCGGCAAGAAGATCGGTCAGCGTCAGATCACACTCGCTGCCTTGTCCGTTCTGGTCATGCCGGCCCTGGTGTTGGTGGGAACCTCCATCTCGGTGATTCTCTCGTCCACCACTGGCTACCAGGGGAATTCGGGCGACCCCGGAACCCCGAGCTCGATCCACGGGTTCAGTGAAGTGCTCTACGCCTACACCTCAGCCTCCAACAACAACGGCAGCGCATTCGGTGGCCTGACGGTGACCAGTGACTGGTTCCAGACTTCACTCGGCCTTGCCATGTTGCTCGGGCGATTCCTGCCGATCATCTTCGTTCTGGCGCTCGCCGGATCACTGGCTACATCGAAGCGAACCGCACCCAATACCGGCACGCTGCCGACCAACGGCCCGCTCTTCGGTGGACTGTTGCTCGGAACTGCCGTACTCGTTGCGGCACTTACCTTCTTCCCGGCCCTCGCTCTGGGCCCGATCGCAGAGGCATTGCAATGACCGTCACATCATCTCGATTGATAGACAACGAAACCGACGTCGTCGACTCGTCGACACCGGTGAAGGCCGGTTACTTCAGCCCACGGCAGATGTGGACCTCGCTCCCCGCAGCCTTCGGCAAGCTCGACCCACGACACCTTGCCCGCAATCCGGTCATGTTCGTGGTACTCATCGGATCGGTCATCACTACCGTTCTCGCAGTGAGCAACCCGTCGGTGTTCTCCTGGCTGGTCACAGCCTGGCTCTGGTTCACGCTGCTGTTCGCGAACCTGGCCGAATCCGTTGCGGAAGGTAGAGGTAAGGCGCAGGCCGCGAGCCTGCGTGCCGTCAAACGCGACACCATCGCGCGCCGACGAACATCCTCGGGAGCTATCGAAGAAGTACCGGGCACCGAATTGCGGATCGGCGACGAGGTAGTCGTCTCCGCCGGCGAGATAATCCCCGGCGACGGTGACGTCATCGAAGGCATTGCCACCGTCGACGAATCGGCGATCACCGGCGAATCCGCGCCGGTTGTGCGCGAATCGGGCGGCGACCGCTGCGCAGTGACCGGCGGAACCGGTGTGCTGTCCGACGAGATCGTCGTAAAAATCACCTCCGCTCAAGGTGAGTCGTTCGTCGACCGCATGATCGCACTCGTCGAGGGCGCATCGCGCCAGAAGACGCCGAACGAGATTGCGCTCAACATCCTGCTCGCCTCGCTCACGATCATCTTTCTTCTTGCGGTAGTCGCAATCGGTCCGATGGGCGCCTACGGCGGCGAAGCACAGGATCCGATCAAGTTGATCGCCCTGCTGGTGTGCCTCATCCCCACGACCATCGGCGCATTGCTGTCCGCTATCGGCATCGCCGGTATGGACCGCCTCGTGCAGCGCAACGTGCTGGCGATGTCCGGGCGCGCTGTCGAAGCCGCAGGCGATATCGACACACTGCTGATGGACAAGACCGGGACGATCACCTACGGCAATCGTCGCGCCACCGGGTTGCACCCAGCTCCCGGCGTCACAGCCGGAGAACTCGCAGCTGCTGCTCGCCTGTCGTCATTGGCCGACGGCACACCGGAAGGACGCAGCATCGTCGATCTCTGCACCCGCGACTACTCGTTGCCTGCGCAGGCCACCGACAGTGAGAAGACCGGCGAGTTCGTGGCGTTCACTGCACAGACGCGGATGAGTGGTATCGATCTCGACGGCGTCCAGGTCCGGAAAGGCGCAACCGACTCGGTACTCGAGTGGGTTCGCGCCAACGGCGGACCGCTGATCAACCCGGAGGTCGACGAGACGACACACACCATCGCGTCGATGGGTGCTACTCCGCTCGTCGTCGCATCCGGCCCGATCGGTGGGCCGGTACGTGCTCTGGGCGTCATCGAACTCTCCGACGTCGTGAAGCCGCATATCGCCGAACGGTTTGCACAGCTGCGTGCGATGGGCATCAGGACGGTCATGGTCACCGGTGACAATCCGTTGACAGCCAAAGCAATTGCCGACGAAGCAGGTGTGGACGACTTCCTCGCCGAAGCGACACCCGAGGACAAACTCGCACTCATCCGCAAGGAGCAAGAAGGTGGACGGCTCGTCGCCATGACGGGTGACGGCACCAATGACGCACCCGCACTTGCCCAGGCAGATGTCGGCGTAGCGATGAACACCGGCACGTCGGCGGCCAAAGAGGCCGGCAACATGGTCGATCTCGATTCCGACCCGACCAAGTTGATCGAGGTCGTCGAGATCGGCAAGCAGTTGCTGATCACCCGCGGTGCCTTGACCACGTTCTCCCTGGCCAACGATCTGGCGAAGTACTTCGCCATTCTGCCGGCCATGTTCAGCGTCGTGTATCCGCAGCTGGGTGCACTCAACATCATGGGTCTCGCGACTCCGGAGTCCGCGATCCTGTCGGCGGTCATCTTCAATGCACTGGTGATCATCGGGCTCATACCTCTGGCACTCAAAGGTGTTCGCTATGTTCCGTCGAGTGCATCGACGTTGCTCAGGCGCAACCTCCTGCTCTACGGAGTGGGTGGTGTCATTACGCCGTTCGTCGGTATTTGGCTCATCGACCTCGTTGTTCGATTCATCCCAGGGATAGGCTGACATGCGGTTCGTACAGAGGTTTTTCGGGCAGATCGCGGCAGGATTGTCGGTTCTGTTGGTATTGACGGTCATCTTGGGTATCGGTTACCCGGCGGCAGTCTGGGCAGTGAGCCGTATCGGCTCGAACTCTGCCGAGGGCTCGCCGTTGACCGACGCCAACGGTTGCGTCGTAGGTAGCAGCCTCGTCGGTGTCGACACACAGGTCGACGCCGGGCAACCGGATCCCTTCTTCCATGCCCGCGTCACCGGGTCGGTATCGGATGAGGATGCTTTCGCAACGGGTGACCCGGCAGCAGGATTGCCGACCAACCAGGGACCGAGCAGTGAGGCTCTGGCGGCATTCGTCGAGGAGCGTCGCGAGGTGATCGCCGAGCGCGAGAACGTCGACCCCGCCGCTGTTCCGGTCGATGCGTTGACCGGCTCAGGATCGGGCATCGACCCCCAGATCAGTCCGGCGTACGCGCAGATTCAGATCGAACGAGTCGCGACCGTCAACGGAATGAGTAAGGACACTGTCGCCTCGTTGGTAGCCGAGCACACCGACGGCCGCCAGTTCGGGTTCCTCGGCAGTGAGAGAGTGAACGTGGCCGAGCTCAACCTTGCGCTCGGTTTGACCGCGCCGGGCTGCGGCACACGCTAAGCATCGAGCGGACAAATGCGGTAGGACGAGGAATATGAGCAACACGGCAGGCAGGCGCGGTTCTGTTGGACCCGACCGCGGTGATCTGCGGATCTACCTCGGTGCGGCACCGGGCGTCGGGAAGACCTTCGCGATGCTCGGTGAAGCGCACCGCAGGCAGGAACGCGGCTGCGATGTGGTCGCGGGCGTGGTGGAAACCCACGGCCGCGCCCGCACTGCCGGGTTGCTCGAGGGGATCGAGCAGATCCCCCTCCGTTCGATCCAGTACCGGGGATCGACGGCACACGAACTCGACGTGGCCGCGATCATCGAACGAAACCCGAGCCTGGTACTCGTCGACGAGCTCGCCCACACGAACACGCCGGGGAGCACGCACGAGAAGCGTTGGCAGGACGTCGAGGAGCTTCTCGACGCCGGCATCGACGTCGTGTCGACGCTGAACGTGCAGCACCTGGAAAGCCTCAACGATGTGGTCGAGCAGATCACCGGGGTACCGCAGCGCGAAACCGTCCCGGACTCGGTGGTCCGCGGTGCGGAGCAGATTGAACTGGTCGACGTCGCACCGGAGGCGTTGCGGCGCCGGCTGTCCCACGGAAATATCTATGCTGCCGAGAAGGTGGATGCAGCGTTGAGCAATTACTTCCGTCAAGGAAATTTGACCGCGCTGCGTGAGCTGTCCCTGTTGTGGATAGCCGATCAGGTCGACGCGGCGTTGACGAAATACCGCAGCTCACACGACATCACCGACACGTGGGAGACGCGGGAACGTGTCGTCGTCTCGGTCACCGGCGGGCCGGAATCGGAAACCCTGCTCCGTAGGGCCAGCCGTATCGCCTCGAAGTCGAGTGCGGAACTGATGGTGCTGCACGTCATCCGTGGTGACGGTATGGCAGGTGTTTCCGCGCCACAGATGGGTAAGGTGCGCAAGCTCGCGGCCAGCCTCGGCGCCAGCATGCACAGCGTCGTCGGCGACGATGTGCCCTCCACGCTGCTCGAGTTCGCGCGCGGCGCGAACGCCACCCAGTTGGTCATCGGAACTTCGAGGCGGTCCCGCTGGGCCCGCATCATGGATGCGGGCATCGGTGCGACAGTTATTCAGCACTCGGGAAAGATCGACGTGCACATGGTCACTCACGCCGAAATCAGCCGTGGTTGGCGAATCAAGCGACTGGTGCCGACGCAGCGTCGCATACTGTCCTGGGCTGCTGCGGTCATCGTCCCCTTCCTCTCCGCGCTGACGATGCTGCTCGTGGATCCGTACCTCGACCTCGGCGGCGAGAGCGCTCTGTTCTTCATGGTCGTACTCGGAGTGGCGCTCCTCGGTGGTGTTGCGCCCGCAGCGTTGTCGGCACTGATTGCCGGCTTGCTACTCAACTACTTCTTCGCGGACCCGCGACACAGCTTCACCATCGCCGAACCCGACAACTTCGTCACCACGATAGTGCTGCTCATGATGGCAGTCGCCGTGGCATTTCTCGTCGACTCCGCAGCCCGTCGAACAGTTCAGGCGCGCAGAGCATCTCAGGAGGCCGAGTTGCTGACTCTGTTCGCCGGAACTGTTCTGCGCGGCGGCGACATCAGGACGCTGCTCGAGCGGGTCCGTGAAACGTACTCACAACGAGCGGTTTCGATCATCAGAGCAGAGGGCAGCGTCGTGGAATCCGTCGGAGAGGACCCGCCTGCCGAGCCCGACGACGCCGACACGGCAATCGAGACCGCAGACGGTACCTTCACTCTTCTTCTGTCCGGATCGAAGACCGGCGCACACGACCGCCGTGTCCTCAGCGCCGTCGCCAATCAAGCGATGGGGTTGATCAGACAATCCGAACTGGCACTCGAAGCTAGCAAAGCCGCCGGTCTCGCCGAAGCGGACCGCCTTCGGCGCGCTCTGCTCTCGGCCGTCAGCCATGACCTCCGCACGCCCCTTGCCGCAGTCAAAGCGTCCGTGTCCAGCCTGCGCAGCACCGACGTCGAATTCTCACCGGAAGACACCGCCGAACTGCTCACTACCATCGAAGAATCGACCGACCAGCTGACCGGACTGGTCGGGAACCTACTCGATTCGTCGAGACTGGCTGCTGGGGTGATCACACCGAGCTCGACGGTGGTCTATATCGAGGACTCGGTGTCCGCCGCCCTCGCCAGTTCGGCCGCCGCCGGCAGCCTCGATCGGGTGATCGTGGACGTCGATGACGTGGCTGTTGCTGCAGATGCGGGGTTGCTCGAGCGGGTGTTGGCCAATCTGATCGACAATGCGCTGCGTCACGCCCCCGGAACGCCGGTGCGGGTGGGTGCAACGTATGCGGGGAGTCGAGCTCTGATCACTGTGTCCGACAGCGGACCTGGAATCGCGAGAGGTACCGAAGAGGCAGTCTTCGAAGCGTTCCAGCGGTTGGGGGACAGTGACAACACCACGGGCGTCGGTCTGGGCCTGTCGGTTGTTCGTGGATTCGTCGAGGCAATGAAAGGCGCGGTCACCATCTCCGAGACCGCCGGTGGGGGAGTAACGATGACCGTAGAGCTGGCATCAGCGGCATCGCTGACCAATAATGCTGTGGCCCATCATATTACCGATGCAGCAGCTCGTGGATGAGGTTGTCGGTAGGACACGGGTTCTCGTCGTCGACGACGAACCGCAGATCGTGCGGGCGTTGCGCATCAATCTCTCGGCGCGGGGGTACGACGTCGTGACCGCTGACACCGGAACGGGAGCTCTGCGCGCGATTGCCTCCGAGCGCCCGGACGTGGTGGTGCTCGACCTCGGGCTACCGGGACTCGGCGGGCTCGAAGTCCTCGCCGGGTTGAGAGGGTGGAGCGATGTCCCGGTGATCGTGTTGTCCGCACGGACCGACAGCAGCGACAAGATCGAGGCGCTCGATGCAGGGGCGGACGACTACGTCACCAAACCGTTCGGGATGGACGAGTTCCTGGCCCGGTTACGGGTTGCGGTGCGGAGGAGGGTAGCCGTCAGTGGACGAGTGGACCCGATCGTCACCACCTCGACGTTCACCGTGAACCTGGCGTCGAAAACCGTTACTCGGGAGGGGCAGCGAGTACACCTCACCCGGACCGAGTGGGGGGTTCTCGAAATGCTCGCCCGCAACAACGGAAAGCTCGTCGGGCAGAAAGAGCTACTCAGAACGGTATGGGGTCCTGGTCATGATCACGGATCGAACTACCTTCGGATCTACATGTCTCAACTGCGGCGCAAGCTGGAAGTCGACCCCGCGCAACCACGCCATCTGATCACCGAAACGGGAATGGGCTACAGGCTCGTCGAATGAGGTCCATTGCCAACGGTCCGAGATCGACTACTCTGCCCCCGGTTACTGTGACGAGGAGACTCGGATAACAAGGGGTGGGCGATGAGCATCGACAGGGACAGCGGCAGAATGCCGTGGTCGGCGGAAGAATCGCCACGGCCTCGACGGGCACTTCGGCCCGTTGACGACGCGTTCTACATCCCGCCTGCGGGGTTCGAGATGACGGAACCGGGGACGATCCTTCGGACGCGTGAAGTGGACGTGGCCCTTTTCGGCCGTATTGCACAGCAGGTCGACGCCTGGCAATTGCTCTATCGCACCAACGACCTCGACGACGCTCCACAGGCGAGCGTGACCACGGTGCTGCTGCCGCGTGGAAGGAGTGTCGGCAATTCGCCGCTGCTGTCCTATCAGTGCGCGATCGATGCGGTGTCGGATTCGTGCTTTCCCTCGTACGCGCTGCAGAAGGGTGCGAAAGCGTGGGGCGCGGTCCCGCAGTTCGAATTCGTATTGATCCTCCATGCGCTCCGCCGAGGGTGGGCAGTCTCGATTCCGGATCATGAAGGTCCGCATGGACATTGGGGATCCCCCCGCGAGCCGGGGTTCTGCACGCTCGATGCGGTGCGCGCGGCCCTGAGCTTCTTGCCACTCGGACTGAGACGCGACAGTCCGGTCGGGTTGTGGGGTTACTCCGGTGGCGGCCTGGCGTCGTCGTGGGCGGCGGAGATGGCTCCCGAGTACGCGCCGGAGATCAATCTTCTCGGAGTAGCCCTCGGATCACCGGTCGGCGATCCCGCCTCGGCCTTCATCCGGCTCAATGCGAGCGTGCACGCCGGCCTACCCACGCTGGTGGTCGCGGGCCTGCGCCGTACCTACCCGGACCTCGACCGCTTCATCAGGCAACATGTCAGTCCCGCCGGTCTCGAGCTGCTCGACTCGGTGAACGAGCTCACCACCGTCTCGGCGGTGAGGAGACTTGCGCGGCACGACCTGGACGAATACATCGACATGCCCCTTGCCGACCTACTCGCCAGCCCCGAACTGCTCGACATCTTTCAAGCCATCCAGCCAGGGAAAACAGCGCCGACCGTGCCGATGCTCGTCGTCCAGGCAGTGCACGATCAGATCATCGCCGTCGACGACGTCGACGGCCAAGTCGATCGCTACCTCGACCACGGAGCGCACGTGACCTACCTTCGCGACCGGCTCAGCGAGCACTTGTCATTGCATCCGCTCTCGGCTCCGCTGACGCTCGACTGGTTGGAGGATCGATTCGCCGGACGGCCCGTGCCGCCGTCTGGAGTCACCACCGTCTGGTCGACGGCGTGCTCGCTCCGCGCAGCGTTCGGTCTCCTTGCGCTGCTGTGGTCGGCGGTGTTGGTTCTGTTCGGTCGCCGACTGTGAGTGCCCCTTCGGGATCGTTTTCGGCATGCAAAGAGGGCCCCGAGCCACTGACCGTCATGAGAGAAAGAGGGTGTCGACGAGTACGTAGCCTGCGACGGCGAACACCAGGTAGGCGAACCATTGCCGGAGCTTGTCGGCATTGACACGGTTGCTGAGGCGTCCGGCTGCAAGGGAGCCGACAATCGCGGCTGCGGCGAATATGACGGTAAGGGGCCAGTTCTCACCGAGGCCGCCTGCATGAGCGAAAAGACCTGCGGCGGAGTTCACCACGATGACCACCAGTGAGGTCCCGACGGCAACACTCATCTCGATTCCCAACAGCAGCACCAAGGCCGGGATGATGAGGAATCCTCCGCCGACGCCGAACAGTCCGGTGAGAACACCGACACCGAATCCTGTCGGGATGGACCGCGGTGCGCATCGTCGCCAGTCGACTCCGGAATTGTCGGTCCTGCAGGCAGTTCCGAGGTTGTCGTTGGTGCGCAGCATGCGTGTCCCTGCGGCGATCATGACGATTGCGAAGCCGATCATCACGGCGGTATCGGGGAGGTGCCTGCCCACGGCCGTACCTACCAGGGTGCCGATCATGCCGGTGGCGGCGAAGATTGCAGCCAGCCGCCATTCGATGAGCCGTGCCCGCATCTTGGGGATGGCGCCGGTTGCGGACGCGACGCCGATCACCAACAGTGAGGTCGGTATCGCCTCCGATAGCGGTAGGCCGAGGGCGTAGACGAGAACTGGAACAGCCAGGATCGACCCACCGCCTCCGAGGAGACCGAGCAGGATGCCGACTGCGACGCCCAGAATCAGAGCCAGGACCAGTGCCATCAGCGCTGCATTGCTGCCTGGTCGCCGAGTGTGTCGATGGTTGCGTGGAGAGTGATGCTCATGGTGGGAATCCTTCCGGCCGTCGAACTGCGGCAATGGAGTCCGGCGTTGGTAGAGCTAGCGGCGAAACAGCGAGCGGAAGATTTTGTTCCCCATCGGCACCGCCGGTTCAGGTGCACATGTGCACTGGCGAGATGCTGGAACATCTCTCATGACGTCGTCGACGTGGCGACCGCAGCCGGCCCATGTGGTCTTGCCACACTTCTGGCATTTGACGGGGTGACACATATCCGGTCCTGTCTGTCGGGTTTCCTCAAGGATGCAATATACCAGGGGGGGTATGTTGGTACCCCAGGGTATGGGTCCGGGGTCATGAAGTAGCTGTATCTGCCATGCTGCTCAGGTGCCCAAGAAGAGTGCAGGTCTACTGCCGTTTCGACGACGTGGCGACGTCCTCGAGGTGTTGATCGCGCACCCCGGGGGCCCGTTCTGGAGTCGGAAGGACCTCGGCGCCTGGTCGATCGTGAAAGGTGAGTACACCGACGAGGATCCTCGCGACGCCGCGCGACGCGAGTTCACCGAAGAGACCGGCTACGAGCCACCGGAAGAGCTGTCGATCGAGTTACCCGTCATCACTCAGCGCGGCGGCAAGATCGTGACCGTCTTCGCCGTCGAAGCAGACTTCGACCCCTCCGGCGCCGTCAGCAACACCTTCGAGATGGAGTGGCCGCCCAAGTCCGGCACGATGACTATATTTCCGGAGATCGATCGGGTCGAGTGGTTTTCGGTCGCCGAGGCCCGTTCGAAGCTCAATGCGGCGCAAGCGGTCTTACTCGACCATCTCCAGGAAAACTTGGTCGATTGACACTTGCATCCCGCCAGGGAATGGCGTCGGGCAAGTTGGTCACGAACATCGTTTGTGTCTACGCTGCGCACGCACCAAGAGGTGCTCTGTGAAGAAGGGGGAGCGATGATTCACAGTCCTGGTCCACCCACATGTTCTCGATACGCCGCCGCTGCCGCTGCCGCAGTGATGGCACTGTTGCTGACGGCCGGCTGTACTGCCGGGGCCTTGGTTGCCCAACCGGCTCCGACGACGTCGGACGTCTCCGCTGACAGCCCCGACGCACCCGAGGCAGTTGTGCCTGAACCGGTGGAACTTCCTGGTGGTGGTAGACAGCTGTTCCCCGGTCGTCGACTGGTCGCTCTCTACGGGCATCCTGGTTCCCCCGGGCTCGGTGCCCTCGGCGAGCAGGGTCCGGATGCAGCGATCGACCGGGTTCGGCACTTGGCAGCCCAATACCAAGAATTCAGCGATGTACCGGTCGTGCCGACATTCGAGCTCATCGCCACCGTCGCTCACCAAGCGCCTGGGCCGGATGGGGACTACTCCGGTGAGGCCAGTGTGGAGATGTTGCGGCCGTGGGTCGAGAAAGCGCAGCAGGCGGGCGTGTATGTGCTGTTGGATCTGCAGCCCGGTCGGGCCCGCTTCGTCGAGCAGGCAAAAATTTATGCAGAGTTGCTCGAGTTTCCCAATGTGGGACTCGCGCTCGACCCGGAATGGAAGCTCGAGCCCGGCCAGTACCCACTGCAGCGGGTGGGTAGCGTCGATGCAGTCGAAGTCGAAGAGGTGAAAGCCCTGCTCGACGGCATCGTGACTGCAGGTGATCTACCGCAGAAGCTGTTGCTACTGCACCAATTTCAACTTCAGATGGTGCGGGGTCTCGAGCGCGTCGAGCTCTCCCAACCTGGAGTTCAGGTTTTGGTGCATATGGACGGGCAAGGTGGCCCGGCGGCGAAAGAGGAAACCTGGGCTGCCGTCCGAGATGCCCTTCCTCTGGGAACACCATTGGGCTGGAAAAATTTCTACGACGAGGACACACCGATGTTCACGCCCGCGGAGACGATGCTGCGACAGCCGCAACCGCTGATGGTCTCGTACCAGTGATGATGTAGAGACCGGAATGGATATGCCCTGGCAACGGGTTCCGGTGGGCGTACACCGACGACAGGAGTCTGTATGAGTTCATCGACGTTCGTCGACGGAATCGAGGTCATGTGGAGACCCGGATGCCCGTTCTGCATGAGACTCCGCAGCTCGTTGCGCAGGCGCGGTATCGCCACCACGGACATCGACATCTGGTCGGTGCCAGGTAGTGCCGCCCGGGTGCGTGCAGCAACAGGCGGCGACGAAACTGTGCCGACGGTATTCGTCGGAAATCGTGCTCTCGTCAATCCCACTGTCGGACAGATCGTCTCGGCAGTCGAGAGCGAGCTCCCCGGTCGATCGGGGGAGCTGATACCTCGGTCGCCGAACGTTGGAATGTGGAACCGAATTTCGTCACTGTGGAAGCGGGGGTAGTTGTGAATATAGTCCACTCTGGCCCCGGGCCCACCGATCAGGTACCCGGCCCTCGTCGCCTGCGGGTGGTGCATATCCCGACTACTTTCACGCCCCGGATCTGGAAGTGACTTACCTCGTGCGGCTGGCCCAGCAGTGTGGTGGCAACCTCGCATCTTGACGGACCCGGCTGAACCGTGGGAGCGTGCTCTTTACCGAGCGATCGCTCGGTCGGAGTTTTCGAGGAGCATATCTGTGGCTATCGATCTGACCTACTCACCCCACGTCCAGGCCCTGATCGGCACAACGCGGACCTTCGTACGGGACGAAGTCCTCCCGATCGAAGATGAATTCCTCGGAAACTTCACCGACGCAGGTGGCGATGAACTGCGGATAACGATGCAACAAGCAGCGAAGAAAGCGGGCGTGTTCGCGCCCCATGCACCCGTCGAGTACGGCGGAGCTGGCCTGAACATGAGCGACCGCGCACCCCTGTTCGAAGAGGGCGGATACTCGCTCTTCGGACCCGCCGCGCTCAACATCGGTGCGCCCGACGAGGGCAACGTGCACATGTTGGCGCATATTGCCTCCGGAACACAGAAAGAACAGTTCCTGGCACCGCTGGCCGCGGGCGACGTCCGATCGGCATTCGCGATGACCGAACCCGCACCAGGTGCAGGCTCGGATCCCTCGGCGTTGCGGTCCACCGGAATCAAGGTCGACGGCGGCTGGCGCGTCGACGGGCACAAATGGTTCATCACCGGCGCCGACGGCGCCGGATTCTTCATCATCATGGCCCGCACCGCAGGTAAGCCCGGTGACCGCGGAGGAGCGACGATGTTCCTCGCTCCCGCCGACACCGAAGGTATCAAGGTCGGCCGCCACATCGGCACGCTCGACCAAGCGACGATCGGTGGCCACTGCGAGGTCTTCTTCGACAATGTCTTCGTCCCCGACGAGAACGTGCTCGGTGCTGTCGACGAGGGATTCAATTACGCGCAGGTGCGTCTCGGACCCGCCCGCATGACGCACGTCATGCGCTGGCTCGGTGCAGCCAGACGCGGACACGACATCGCTGTCGCACAGGTCGCGCAGCGTGAAGGGTTCGGCTCGGTCCTCGGCGATCTCGGTATGATCCAGAAGATGGTCGCCGACAACGAAATCGACATTGCCGCGACGCGAGCCCTGCTGGTCCAGGCTTGCTTTGCGCTCGATCAGGGCTCGACTGCCAGCAACGAGACATCGATCGCGAAGACATTTGCCGCCGAAGCCGTTTTCCGGATCGTCGACCGCAGTATCCAGATGTGCGGCGGCCTCGGAGTTTCCGACGACCTTCCCCTCGCGCGGCTCTCGCGTGAAATCCGTCCGTTTCGGGTGTACGACGGCCCGTCCGAGGTCCATCGCTGGGCGATCGCGAAGCGGGTTGTCGGTGCCGCGAGAAGAGCAGCACGAGAGGCGAACGCATGAGCGAGCCAGCAGGCATGGACACCCCCGCGCTGAAGAGGTTCCTGTCCGATAGTGGCGTCGAAGTCTCCGGTGACCTCCGTGTCGAGCTGATCAGCGGTGGCCGCTCCAACCTGACCTTCAAAGCCTACGACGACACCTCGGCGTGGGTGGTTCGACGCCCACCCACCAGCGGGTTGACGCCGTCGGCGCACGATATGGCCCGCGAGTGGGCTGTCACGAATGCGCTGCAGAGCACCGAGGTTCCAGTTGCGAAGACCGTTGCCTTCGACTCCGAAGGGGTTGCTCTCGGCGCGCCCATGACCATCGTCGACTTCGATCCAGGTCGGGTCATTCGGACGCGCGCCGATCTCGACGATCTGTCCGACGCCGACATTGCCGCCAACACAGCGGAATTGATCCGGGTGCTCGCGCTACTTCATTCGGTGGACTTCGAGGCCGTAGGACTCGGTTCGTTCGGAAAGCCGGACGGTTTCGTCGGCAGGCAGGTCAGGACGTGGGCACGGCAGTGGGAGTCGGTCAAGACGCGCGATCTCGCTGATGTCGATCGGTTGCGGGACAAGCTGCAGGCCGCGATTCCGTCCAGGTCGGCATCGAGCATCGTGCACGGTGACTATCGGGTGGACAACGTCATTCTCACCGAAGGCGACACCAGTTCCATTGCTGCCGTGGTCGACTGGGAGATGTCCACGCTGGGTGATCCGCTCACCGACGTCGCATTGATGTGCGTCTATCGTCAGCCGATTTTCGACGACGTACTCGGTGTCAGCGCGGCATGGACCAGTGATCGTTACCCGTCGGCGGACGAGTTGGCAGAACTGTATTCGCAAGCAAGTGGAGTCGAGCTGACCGACTGGAACTTCTATACAGCGCTGGCGAACTTCAAGCTCGGCGTCATCGGCGAGGGCATCACCCATCGCGCGCTGGCAGGCTCCGATACCGGTTCAGGGGCGGCAGCTGCAGCGGAAGCGACACACGAGTTCATGGCAGCAGGCTTGCGAGCGATCGAAGGGAAGAACTGATGGCCGGAAAGTCTGCTCTCGTCACCGGCGGATCGCGGGGAATCGGTCTCGGAATAGCTACCCGCTTAGCCGAATTGGGCTACTCCCTCACCATCACTGCGCGAACCAGAGAGGCACTCGACGCCGTCGAACCGACGTTGCGCGCGGCAGGTGCACCACGCGTCGTGAAGACGCGAGCCTGAGCGGGCCTCGGCGCCTGAGGTATCAGGCATTGCCACTTACGCTTGCGCCCAATTCCTTTGCTTCAATGGACCTTTCATACGAAGCAATCGTATGAAAGGTCCATTGAAGCGATCAAGGGGCGCGGAAAATCCGTCCAAAACCCACTCACTGGACTCGACCAATGCCTACCAGGACGCTCACCAGCGCGTCGACCGCAGCCGGGAACGTGTGCTCCGTCGGAGCGGAGTAGCCGACGAGGATGCCGTCCACCTTCTTGCCGGCTGCGTCGGGGTGTCGGAACCGCGAGAGTCCGTCGACGGCGACTCCGACATCGCCGGCCGCGCGGAGCACCGCCGATTCCGTGCCCGGTGGGAGCGTCACCACTAACTGCAAACCCGCGGCGATCCCCAGCGTTGCGGCATGTGGAACTCTTTCTCCGAGAGCATGGATCAGGTGGGCGCGGCGGCGCCGATAGCGCGTTCGCATCGCGCGTACATGGCGGTCGTAACCGCCGGTTGTGATCAGATCAGCCAGAGTGAGTTGGTCGATCACGCCGACGGTCGATTCGCGAACACCCTTGGCCTCGAGGACCGGATCCAGTAGTCGTTCCGGAACGACCATCCAGCCCAACCGAAGTGCGGGAGAAAGACTTTTCGACGCCGATCCCACGTACATCACTCGGTCCGGGTCGAGGCTTTGCATTGCACCGACCGGAGTTCGGTCGAACCGGAACTCGCCGTCGTAGTCGTCCTCCACCACGAGTCCGTCGGTCGTGCGTGCCCAGTCGATGGCGGCAGTGCGCCGTCGAGGATGTAGTGATGACCCAGTAGGGAACTGGTGGCTAGGAGTCAATACCACGACCTGCGCATCCGTGGTCGTGAGTTCATCGGTGGCGCAGCCGTTTCGGTCGACCGGGAGCGTGATCGTCGGGCCGTACTTCTCGTAGATCGCTCGGTGAAACGGGAGTCCGTACGATTCGACTGCGAACGGTGGGGCCGCGACCACGTCGGCAAGGATCTCTGCGGCGTGAGAAAAGCCGGCACACACCACAATCTTGCGTGGATCGGTGACTACCCCGCGCGTGCGCGACAAATAGTCGGCCAGTGCTCGACGCAACTCGATCCGGCCGTGCGGATCACCTGGACCGAATGCGTGCGTCGGTGCAGCAGTTACGGCGCGTCGAGCAGAGGCGAGCCATCGCGACCTGGGGAAGGTTGTGGGATCCGGCCTGCCGGAACGGAATTCGAACTGCGGCCGTATCTCGGCTCGGATGACAGCTCTGGCTTCTTCGTGCGGCAGTCCAGGGCGATGCGCGACGCGGGTGCCGGAGCCTTGGCGTGCCTCCAGCCATCCCTCGGAGACAAGTTCGGCGTAGGTGTCGGCTACCGTGTTTCGCGCAATCGCGAGGTCCTCGGCCAACGCCCGGTAGGACGGAAGTTTGAATCCGGATTCGAGACGACCCGAAGTGACTGCCTCGCGCAGCGCTTCGGACAGTGCTGCTTTACGAGAGCCGTCCGGAGCGAGATCCAGATGCAGGTCGACGGCAGATGGATGTCGATTGACCAGATTTTCGACCACGGAATTGAACCATACCCGCGGTCACCTGGCATCGTAGTGTTCCTGGTATGACAACACGAATCGACTTCGCATCTTCCGATCCTGCAGTCCGCAAGGCTCTGGTTGCACTCGATGCCGCCACCAGAGCGGGAATCGATCCAGCCCTGGCCGAGCTGATAAGGATCCGCGCGTCGCAGCTGAACGGGTGCGCGTACTGCCTGCACATGCACACATCTGACGCACGTAAAGCTGGGGAAAGCGAAGAGAAGTTGGCGCTGGTGGCGGTGTGGCGGGATGCGAGAAATTTCTTCGACGAGAAGGAGCAGGCGGTCTTGGCACTCACCGAATCGGTCACCTTGATCTCGCAAGGTGGTGTCCCCGACGACGTGTACGACCGCGTCGCCGAGTATTTCGACGACCACGGCATTGCCCAGTTGATCGCGCAGATCTTCACCATAAACGCGTGGAATCGCATCGGCATCACAACGCACCTTGTCCCTGGCGTCGACAACAGAACTGCCTAGCCTTCGAGCGCAGGTCAGGTCCCGCAGAATGTCCGGAAGCTCTCCGCGAACAGTTGCGGTGCAGGTTGCGCATAGTCCGAGAAGCCTTCGCGGATGTCGAACGGATGTGTCACGACGTCGAGTAGCTTCTCGAATGGCTCGAGGTCGCCGCCCGTTGCCGCGCGCAGGGCTCCGTCGACGAGATGGTTGCGTGGGATGTACAACGGATTGGTGCGGTCCATCGCCTTGGCTGAGTGGTCATGGTCGGTCAGGACGGACCACCAACGGTCGAGCCACGGCTGGCTGTGTTCGCGCGGGATCAGAGCGTCGAGGGGCTCGGGGTTGCCGCGCAGTTCGTCGGCGAGAGCGCGAAAGGTGCCGGTCCAGTCGGCGCCATGGGTTTCCATGAGCGCGAGCAGATCGTCGACCGATACCCCGTCGAGTTGCTCCTCGGTCAGGTCGAGCTTGGCCGCCATGCCCGTCGCGAAGTGGCGTTCGTACCGATCGAAAAAGGTATCGAGAATTTCCGTCACAGCCGGGATCGCTTGTTCGGGAGTAGGTCCGATGAGCGCGAGTAGCGTCTCGCCGAATCTCGCCAAGTTCCACTGCAGCACAGTGGGTTGGTTTCCGAAGGCGTAGCGGCCACCGTGGTCGATCGAACTGAACACCGCAGACCGATCGTAGGCATCGAGGAAAGCGCAGGGGCCGTAGTCGATGGTCTGGCCGGAGATCGTGGTGTTGTCGGTGTTCATTACCCCGTGTACGAATCCGGTGAGCATCCATCGCGCGACCAGGGACGCTTGTGCCTCGACGACGGCCTCGAAGAATGCCAGGTAGTCCCCGGCAAGATTCGGATAGTGACGGGCGATGGTGTAGTCGGCGAGCAGTTGCACCTGGCCTTCCTGTCGTACCGCGAACTCGAACGTTCCGACGCGAATGTGGCTGGCGGCGACTCTGGCGAGCACGGCGCCGGGCTCGGGGCCCTCGCGCATCACGTCGCGGCCGGTGGCAGTGACCGACAGTGCTCGCGTGGTGGGGACGCCCAGGGAATTCATCGCCTCGCTGATCAAGTATTCGCGCAGCATCGGTCCCGTAGCGGCCAGGCCGTCGCCGCCGCGTGAGAAAGGGGTACGGCCAGATCCTTTGAGGTGCAGATCGACCTGGCCTTGGGCGCTGCCGAGTTCACCGAGCAGCAGTGCGCGCCCGTCGCCGAGCATGGGTACGTATCCACCGAATTGATGCCCGGCGTAGGCCATCGCCACTGGGGTCGAACCCTCGGGAGCTGCTGATCCGGACAGGATGGCCACCCCGTCCTCACCGCGCAGAGCATCGACGTCGAGCTTCAACGACGCCGCCAACTCCTCGTTGAGGACGAGCAGTCTCGGCTCGGGTGCGGACGCGCCTTCCCACGGGACCGCAAGGGCCTCCAACTGGTCGGCAAAGGTGCTGGTGAGGCCTGGAATTGCGTGGAACTTCGGGTGTACGGCCATAACCGAGGGTAACTGTGCGCCGACTCCTTTTCAGGCTGGGTAGGTAACAGCCTGACCGACGACACGGACGCACACGTGATCCCCAGGGATCAGGGTGCTGGCACCGAAGCGCCGGACCGTCACCCGTTCGGTGTCTGTTCCTGTTGCGGTATCCAGGCGGATGCCGAGCAGCATCTCCGATCCGAGGTATTCGACGTCGATCACTCTTCCCGATACGCCTGTGCCGTCCGGAGTAAGTTCTATCTGCTCCGGACGCACCATAATGCGCGCGTCGCCATGAACGCCGTTCGATGTCACCGCGATGTCGCCGAGAGCGCAGCTGGCCGTGCCTTCGGTGACGAACGCTGCCAATACGACGGCGTCGCCGATGAATTGCGCGGTGGGGACGTCGATGGGCGTGGAATATATTTCGCTGGGGGTTCCGATCTGCGCAAGGCGCCCGGCGCTCATCACTGCCACGCGGTCAGCGAACGAAAGCGCCTCGGGCTGATCGTGAGTGACGAGAATCGTGGTGATTCCGGCCTTCTCCAGGACGCCGGCGACAATACGACGCGTATGCGCCCGCAATCCGGCGTCGAGCGCGGAGAACGGTTCGTCGAGCAGCATCAGTTCCGGTTCGCGGGCCAGTGCCCGAGCTAGCGCCACGCGTTGCTGCTGCCCGCCCGAGAGTTGGTCGGGCCGACGGGTAGCGAAAGATGCGTCCAGCGAGACCATTTCGAGCAGTTCGGTGATTCTGGCTGTGGTCCGGCCCCGCCGGGGCAACCCGAATCCGACGTTGGCACCGACGGTGATGTGCGGGAACAGTGCCCCGTCCTGGGCGACGTAGCCTATCGACCGTCGGTGCGCGGGTGTCCACTTTCCCCCTGCAACGACACGTCCGGCGAGTGCGATGGTTCCGGCATCCGGTCTTTCGAATCCGGCAATCAGACGAAGCAACGTCGTTTTGCCACAACCGGATGGACCGACGATCGCGGTGGTGGATCCACTCTCGACGGTGAACCCGATCTGGTCCAATACGGGCGTAGGTCCGAACCTTTTGTCGAGGCCGTGCACTTCGAGTGTGTAGGTCATAGTCCGGCTACCTTCTTCGACTGAGTGAAGAGTACGTAGGTCATGGGCAGCGACAGCACGATCATCATGAATGCGTACGGCGCCGCCCCGGCGTAATCGATTTCGCTGCTCAGTGACCAGAACTGTGTGGCCAGGGTACGAGTACCGGTCGGTGCCAGCAGCAGAGTCGCGGTCAATTCGTTGACGATTCCCAGGAACACCAACGCTCCGCCGGCCGCCGTGGCTGGGGCGGCGAGCGGCAACGTCACTCGGATGAAAGCCGACAGCGGTGAGATGCCGAGCGACTGTGCGGACTCCTCCAGACCGATGGGCGCCTGCGCGAGTCCGGCTCTCAGGTTCACCAGCGCGCGGGGCAGAAAGAGCAGTGCGTACGCCGCGATAACGACGGTGACCGTTTGATAGAGCGGCTGCAGGTAGCGGATGGACACGGTGATGAATGCCAATGCCACCACGATTCCTGGTAGCGAACTCGAGATGTACGTGCAGGCTTCGAGGATGCGACTGAGTCGCCCGCGACGGCGGATCGAAATCCAGGCGATCGGGAAGGCGAGGACGCAGGTCACAACCGCGCCGGCAACACCGAAGCCGACAGTCTGGACCACCGCGGAGCCGAGAAAATCGAGCTTCCAGACCGCGGTTCCGCCGATGACGAGCCAACGGAGGACGCTGACCACCGGTACACCGACGGACAGGACGATCAACGCCGCGAGGAACAACAGCGCGACCATCGAGTTCTTCCAACCGAGTTCGGCGGGGACTGCCCTACGCGCAGCACCAGCGCCGATGCGGGCGTACCGCGCGTTGCCCCGGACGACCGATTCGATCACCAGCAGCGTGAGACAGAGCATCACCAGGACACTGGCGAGCATCGTTGCTGCCGACCCGTTGAACGTCGACTGGTACTGATCGAAGATCGCGGTGGTGAAGGTGTCGAACCGAATGAAGACGAACGCTCCGTACTCGGCGAGCAGGTGCAGGGAGACCAACAGCGCCCCGCCGGCGATGGCCAGCCGCAACTGTGGCACCACGACTTGGAAGAACACGGCCCACGGACCGGCTCCGAGCGCGCGCGCCGACTCCTCTACCGCCGGGTCCAGCCGACGTAGCGTCGCGGCCACAGGAATGTAGACCAGCGGAAAATACGACATCGTCGCGATGAGAACGCCGCCATGCAATCCACCGAGGGATGGAACTGTGCTCACCCACGAATAACTGTTCACGAAGGCCGGTACGGCAAGTGGCGCAGCCAGCAGCACTGCCCAGACCTTGGCTCCGAACACTCGGGTGCGTTCGACGAGCCAGGCAGCCATGACGCCGATGACGATGCAGATCGGCACGGTGATGACGACGAGCAAGACCGTGTTGGTGAGTAGCTCTCCAACTCTGGGTCGGAACAACAATGACGACGCAGTATCGAAGCCCGTGTCGATACTTTCTACGATCACGTACCCGAGCGGGATGATCGATGCGGCCGCTACGACGAGCGCGGCGACGGCCAAGGGCAGCGAGATCCGGCGTCGGGATCTCCCGCGACGCAACGTATTCGACTCCCTCGGCCGTCGCCGGCCGATCAGTTCGAGATTCAGAGCAGGCCGGCTTCCGTCATCAGTTCGGAAACCTGCGGGCTGTTGAGCTTCGCCGGGTCGACCTTCGGCGCCTGCAGATCAGCCAGCGGAACGAGATCCGGGTTTGCCGCGACGTCGCTGCCCACCGTGTACTCGAACGACGTTCCGGTCTGCAGGACGTCCTGGCCCTGTTTGCCGGTGATGAACTTCAGGAACTGTTGTGCCGCATCCTGTTTCGAACTGGACTTTAGGACGCCTCCGCCGGAGACGCTGACGAATGCGCCTGGGTCCTCGTTCTTGAAGTAGTGGAGTGCGACGTTGTTGCTGTTCTCGCCGGTCTTGGCCTGATCCCCGAACCAGTAGTAGTGGTAGATGACCCCGCCCGGGATTTCACCGGCATTGACGGCCTTCATCACCGTGCTGTTGCCCTTGTAGGTGCGGACGTTGTCCTTCATCCCCGCCAGCCATTGCTGAGTGGCGTCTTCGCCTTTCAGCTCCAGCAGCGCGCTTACGATTGCCTGGAAATCGGCGCCCGACGGTGAGGCCGCCCAGCGGTCCTTCCATGCGGGATCCTGCAGATCGAGCAGAGACTTCGGCAGCTGATCCTGCTTCAGCATGTCCTTGTTGTATGCGAAGACGGTGGAACGGGCTGCGATGCCGGTCCACTTGTTGCTCGACGGACGGTATTGGCTCGGCACCTGGTCGAGGGCGTCCTGGTTCACGTCGGCGAACAGTCCGGCGTTCTCCACCAGCGTCATAGCGGGGGAGTTCTCGGTGAGGAACACATCTGCGGGTGACCGATCGCCCTCGGCTACGAGTTGGTTGCCGAGTTCGGAATCGCTGCCGTTACGCAGTTCCACTTCGATGCCGGACTCCGCAGTGAAGGCGTCGACCCACTCCTGCGTCAGCGACTCGTGCTGCGCGTTGTACACGGTGATCTTCTCGGCCGCGCCAGAGTCCGCCTCGTTGTCCGGTCCGGAATTCGAGCACCCCGACATGGTCAACACAGCGGCAGCGGCGAGTGCAACCGCAGACGTCAGTCCGTTTCGTCTTTTCATCGAATGTCCTTTGTCGGCGCAGCGGGACCTTTCCAGCCGTCTATAAAAAATGATGCCATACACAGGGTTGCCATACCTAACGACCAGGGGTGATGAACGCTGGATTCGCGATGTGGTGCGTGTCATCCGAGCGAGGTGACGCGGAGTGGCCCACGTGCCCTGGTCAGAGCCGGCTGATCACACATCGAGCGCAACATCAGCACCCCTGTCCCGGCTGCAATCGTGCATCCTGCTCAATCAAGAAACCAACTATTGCGCTAACTGATGATTGCGAGTTGTGTCGTAGGTAACAGTAAGTTGTAGTGGAGGTGAGGTCATGAACGCGAACAGCAGTGCCGACACGCTCATTCAGATCGTCACACCGGAGGGTAAGCGGACACCCCAGTCGGAGTACAGCGACGCGATCGCGGACGTCACGATCGACACCGTGCGTGAGCTGTACGAGGATCTCGTCGTGGTTCGCCGCATCGACGCCGAAGCGACAGCGTTGCAGCGTCAGGGCGAGCTCGGTCTATGGGCGCCGCTACTCGGTCAGGAAGCCGCGCAGGTGGGTTCGGCCCGCGCTCTGCACTCCGAGGACTTCGTGTTCGCCAGCTACCGTGAACACGGCGTCGCATATTGCCGGGGCGTCGACCCGACGGAGATGCTCCGATTCTGGCGCGGCTCGACACAGTCGGGCTGGAATCCCTACGACTACAACATGACAACGCCGGCCATCATCGTCGGATCTCAGGGACTGCATGCCACCGGCTACGGGCTGGGGATGAAGTTCGACGGTGCGGAAGGCGCTGTCATCACCTACTTCGGCGACGGTGCCACCAGTCAGGGCGACATCTCCGAGGCACTTGGATTCGCTGCCAGTTTCAGTGCACCGGTGGTGTTCTTCTGCCAAAACAACCAGTGGGCGATCTCGGCGCCCGTATCGGTCCAAACTCACATCACCATTGCCGAACGAGGTCGTGGATTCGGGGTCCCGGCCCTGCGTGTGGACGGAAACGATGTCCTGGCAGTGCTGGCAGCTACCCGTATCGCGTTGGCCAGGGCACGCGAAGGAAGCGGCCCGACCCTGATCGAGGCTCTGACGTATCGCATGGGTCCGCACACCACATCCGATGACCCGACGCGGTATCGCTCCGCCGCAGTCGACGACGAGTGGAAGCGTAAAGATCCGATCGAACGGATCCGGTTGCTGCTCGAGCGCGCAGGCGGCGTGGACGAGGAATTCGAAACTCGAGTCCGGGACCGCGCTGACACGACGGCCGCTCAGCTGCGAGCGGGATGTCTCGGCACGATCGAGCCGTCGCCGATGTCTCTTTTCGACCATGTCTACGCCGAACCGCATTCCCTGATAAGCGAAGAGCGGGAACACTATTCCTCCTACCTTGCCGGATTCGAAGGAGCACGGTCATGACCGCAACACTCGCCGCGCCCAGGACGCTCCCGATCGCGCCGAGGACGCTTCCGCTCGGAAAGGCGCTGAACGCCGGGTTGCGCCGAGCCATGGACGAAGATCCGAAGGTGATCCTCCTCGGTGAGGACATCGGAAAACTGGGTGGCGTCTTCAGGATCACTGAGGGGCTGCAGAAGGACTTCGGCCCGAACCGAGTGATCGACACGCCGCTTGCCGAGTCCGGAATCATCGGCATGGCAGTAGGTTTGGCCATTCGCGGTTACCGCCCGGTCTGCGAGATCCAGTTCGATGGATTCATCTATCCGGCGTTCGACCAGATCGTCTCTCAGGTGGCCAAGCTGCACTATCGAACCAGCGGCAACGTCAAGATGCCTATCACCATCCGCGTCCCCTACGGAGGTGGTATCGGTGCCGTCGAGCACCACTCGGAGTCCCCCGAGGGCTACTTCGCCCAGACCGCGGGCCTCCGTGTGGTCAGCTGCAGCAACGCGGCCGACGCCAATACGATGATTCGGCAGGCCATCGCCTCGGACGACCCGGTGCTCTTCTTCGAACCCAAACGTCGCTATTGGCAGAAGGGCGAAGTCGACGTCACGGCATCACTCGACGATGCCTATCCGCTGCACAAGGCGCGCGTCGTGCGCGCAGGCACCGACGCGACGATCGTCACGTACGGACCTCTGGTAACCACCGCACTTCAGGCAGCGGATATTGCTGCAGAGGAGGGACATTCGATCGAGATCATCGACTTGCGCTCCCTCTCCCCACTCGACATGGACACGGTCAACGCCTCGGTACGTAAAACCGGCCGACTCGTCGTGACGCACGAGGCCGCTACCTTCCTCGGTATCGGTGCGGAAGTTGCTGCGCGCGTGCAGGAACATTGTTTCTTCAGCCTCGAAGCTCCGGTACTGCGAGTCTGTGGATTCAGTACTCCGTACCCGCCGGCGAAGCTGGAGGAGCACTTCCTTCCGGATGCCGACCGGATTCTCGACGCCGTGGACCGCGCACTCGCTTTCGGACAGACCTGACATGGCGACCGTCAAGAGCTTCCTGCTTCCAGATCTCGGGGAGGGCCTCACCGAAGCCGAACTGATCACCTGGTTGGTGAAGGTCGGTGACACCATCGAACTCAATCAGGTCATCGCCGAAGTGGAAACCGTCAAGGCGTGTGTCGAACTGCCTTCCCCCTACGCGGGCGTCGTCACCGCTCTTCGTGCGGAGACAGGCACCACCGTCGAGGTCGGTACCGCGCTGATCGATATCTCCCAAGCAGCGGAGGTCGATCCTGCGCCGGAAGAACCTGCCCAACAAGAAGAGCATGTTCCCGTCCTGGTCGGATACGGGGTTGCCGGGGTAGCGCCGAGCAAACGAACGAACCGCCGACAACCCGCGCCTCCGATGGCCGATTCGGCTGCCGCCAAGCCTTTGGCGTCACCGCCGGTCCGGCACGTCGCGCAGCAGGAAGGCGTCGATCTGGCCGAGGTGCCGGCCACCGGAGCGCATGGCGATGTCACTCGTGCAGATATTGCTGACTATCTCGACGGGGCTCCCGAGAGGGTCGATGTAGGGAGGGATGAGACTCGTACTCCGATCGCGGGCGTCCGAAAGCACACGGCCGCAGCGATGGTCGCCAGTGCCTTCACGGCTCCACATGTCACCGAGTTCATCACCGTCGATGTCACGCCGACCGTCGAACTACTGGATTCGCTGCGGACCACCGATCATTTTCGCGAGGTGCGCCTGACGCCGTTGGCGATGGTTGCCAAAGCCTTGTTGGTTGCGCTGCGGGGCAATCCGAGCTTGAACTCCGAGTGGGACGAGGACCGGCAGGAAGTTGTCACCAAGCACTACGTCAATCTGGGTATCGCCGCTGCCACGCCGCGGGGCCTGATGGTGCCCAACATCAAGAACGCGCACCTGCTCGGCCTGAAGGATCTTGCATATGCACTGACCGCGTTGACCGGGACGGCAAAAGAAGGCAAGACCGGGCCCGGCGATCTCGCCGAAGGAACGATCACGATCACCAATGTCGGTGTCTTCGGAGTGGATTCAGGGACACCGATTCTGAATCCAGGTGAGGCAGCGATCTTGTGCTTCGGCGCAATCCGGCGTCAACCGTGGGAGTTCGAGGGTGAGATCGCGTTACGATCGGTGACCACGTTGAGCTTGTCGTTCGATCACCGTCTCGTCGACGGCGAACAAGGGTCGAAATTTCTTGCCGATATCGCCTCGATGCTGTCCGATCCCAGAAATTTGATCGCGTTGAGTTGAGAGCAGTGTTAGGTTCTGGGCCAGTGCGATGGACGCTCGAGCACGTCGGGAATCCTGGTTTCGGCATCACCTTTGGCGGCGTTGATCTGAAACTGTGTGAGGAACAGACTCTTTCGAAGATCCGCGCCGGAGAGGTCGGTGTCGCGTAGGTCCGCACCGATCATATCGGCGAATCGCAGATCGGACCCTCGCATATCGGCTGCGACAAGGTAGGCGCCGCGGAAGCTGGCACCGGTCAGGTCGATGCCCGTCAGCTTCTTCCCGACGAGGTCCGCCCCTCGATAGTTCCTTTTCTTGCCCTTTGCCTGTGCCCGAACCAGATCGCTGGCCGCCAGCAATACCTCGTTCACTTGTCCTCGATGTCGATCGACGTCGAGCTGGGCGAGCTCATCGGCGGACCCACCGGCCAGTGCCTCGGTGGCATGGAGCGCGCTCTGCAGTCGAGTACGAACGGGCTCTGCGGCTGGGAGGCCGACTGCCTCGGTCAAGTACCAGAGCAGTTCGTGCAGCGCACGCACGACAGGGAAGACCTCGAACATCCGACCTGCAAGAGCGGTGTCCTCGCGCCAACTTCGGCCGCCGAAGGTGTGCTGTGAAACTTTTTGCCCAGCGCCGAAGCAGTCGTACACCGTGCACCCACGGAACCCCGAGCTTCGGAGCTTCGTGTGAATTCCGCAGCGAAAGTCCTCCTGCAGATTGCGGCAGGGCTCGCCCGCATCCTTGTTCACTGCGAAGTCCGAGGATCGGGCGAACGGCAGCGCGACGCAGCAGAGACCGAAGCAGCTCGAACAGTCGGCGAGCAGGTTGGGCCGTGGGGCGGGCGGAGTCACCCGTCAACTGTCGTCCGATCCTGATGTGCCGGTCAAGTTACCCCGGCTGAGCTGGCGTAACAATTTGTAATTGTGGTCGCACAAGTGCAAGACCTCTACCGGCCGCGCACTCGAGCCGTCACCTTAGAGGTATGACCACACCAGCCACCCTGACATCAGCGCGGCCGCGGCTGTTCGACAACCTCGATCGCCCGGGACAGGTGCTCGAACACCTCGGCCCCAACTGGTTCGCATCGATCATGGGAACCGGCATCGTCGCCAATGCAGCCGCAACGCTCCCGGTGCAGGTCACCGGCCTCCACACATTTGCGCTGATCGTGTGGGCAATCGCGTCGGCGGCGTTGATTGCACTGGTAGCTGCTTTCGCGGCGCACTGGATCCTGCACGGCGGCAATGCCCGTCGATACGCGCGACACCCGGTTGCGTCACTGTTCTACGGCGCCCCACCGATGGCGTTTCTGACGGTCGGTGCCGGAACGCTCCTCGTCGGAAAGGATGTCCTTGGGCAGAGCGCGGCTTTGTCGATCGACGTGGTTCTGTGGACTGTAGGCACGCTGATGGGACTGGCGACAACCGTGTGGATTCCATGGCGGATGATCGCTGCGCGCGCCCACGCTGCGCCACTACCGGCCTGGCTGATGCCCGTCGTCCCACCCATGGTGTCTGCCTCCACCGGCGTATTTCTGTTGCAGCACATGGAAGGTCGCCCGCGATTGGTTCTTCTTGTCGCCTGTTATGCGATGTTCGCGCTGAGTCTGACCGTGGGCATGTTCACCATGGCGCTGATCGGGAGGCACCTGCTTCGCGGTGGCACTCCGCCACTTCAGGCCATGCCCACCGTGTGGATCTGCCTCGGGTTGATCGGCCAGTCCATCACCGCAGCGAACCTGCTCGGCGCCGTCTCGGCAAAGGCGTTTTCCGGTGACGATGCAGCCATCGCGTCGGGTCTGCACGTCTTCGGGATCGTCTACGGAATTGTGATGGCGGTATTCGGCGCGCTCGTGTTCGCGACGGCCACGGCATTGACCGTCAGGGCTGCGTCGCAGGGACTGACGTTCTCGCTGACCTGGTGGAGCTTCACCTTTCCCGTCGGTACCTGCGTTACGGGTGCCGCAGCTCTCGGAACAGCAACGAACAGTACCGGGCTACATCTGCTTGCCGTCGCATTGTTCGTACTCCTCGTCACCGCATGGGCAGTCGTCGCGACCAACACGGTGCGCGGATCGTTGTCAGGACGAATTTTTCTCCCTGCATGAGAGCGGGAGCTGCGTTAAAGTCGGATCGGAAGTCACACAGTCGTCAGGGCGCCGGCCACGGCCGTCCCGGAAGGCTCCTCGATGATTCGACAGGACTCGATCCATCCGTTGTTGCTACTCGACGTCGTCCACATTCTCCGTTCCGCCGGATGCGTCTACGCCGAGGACGAAGCACAGTTGCTGACCGCCGCATTCGAGGGCGCCGAACTCGAAGACCTGGTGTCCCGACGCGCGTCGGGGATCCCGCTGGAGCAGTTGCTCGGGTGGGCCGAGTTCTGTGGCATACGCGTGACCGTCGGCCCCGGCGTTTTCGTGCCTCGCCGACGCACCGAGTTGTTGGTGGAACAGGCCGCATCATTACCGATCGAGACCGTGGTCGACATCTGTTGCGGTTCGGGCGCCGTCGGAGCCGCCCTGATATCCGGGCTCCCGGGCATCGAATTGCATTGCACCGACATCGATCCGGTTGCCCTGGAGTTCGCCCGAATCAATGTCGAGTCCCTCGGTGGCCAGGTGCACCAGGGTGACTTGTATTCGGCACTACCGCTGAACCTGCGGGGCAACGTCGATGTCGTGGTGGCAAATGCGCCCTACGTTCCGACGGATGAGATCGGCTCGATGCCGTCGGAAGCGCGCGATCACGAACCGATGGTGGCCCTCGACGGCGGCGTCGACGGTCTCGCGGTGCAGCGGCGGGTGGCGGTGGACGCACCGCGCTGGCTCGTACCCGGCGGCCATCTACTGATCGAAACCAGCGCACTGCAGGCACCCGAGACGGCGAGCCTCGTTCGAGAGGCAGGCTTCGACTCACGTGTGGTGCGCTCGGACGAACTCGACGCAACGGTCGTGCTCGGAACGATTCCGGCGCGCCGCCGCTAGCGCTGCTGCCGCCTCGGCATCGGCCGGGCGGATTGTCACCACCGAACCGCTCGAACCAGAATTTCATCGAGGTTCTACGGTCAAGACATGAGCATGGAAGTCACGGCGCGGAACCAGATGTATCGGACGATGAATGCCTCCTCCCAACAGACGAAGTTCTCGGCTGAGACCGCACGCAGAATTTTGACATTCGCGCAGCCACACCGCCGCAAGCTGATCGGTTTCGTCCTGCTCAGCGTGGTCCTGGCGGCGCTGGCGGTCGCAACGCCAGTCCTCGCCGGTCGAGTCGTCAACGCAATCGTCGACGGCGAGGCGTTCGAGGTTGTCCTGCGCCTGGCATTGCTGATCGGGCTCATCGCCATCGTCGACGCAGCTATCGGGCTTTTCAGTCGGTGGTTGTCCTCGAACATCGGCGAGGGTCTCATCCTCGACCTACGTACCGCGGTATTCGACCACGTGCAGCGGATGCCGATTGCGTTCTTCACCCGCACCAGGACGGGGGCCCTCGTCAGTCGACTCAACAACGATGTCATCGGTGCGCAGAGGGCGTTCAGCGACACCCTGTCCGGGGTGGTGAGCAACCTGGTCACCCTGGTGCTGACGTTGGTCGTGATGATCGGCATTTCTTGGCAGATCACCCTGATGGCGCTGATTCTGTTGCCGGTCTTCGTGCTACCCGCACGGCGGATGGGCCGACGCCTGGCGCGTCTGCAGCGTGAGGCAGCCGATCACAACTCGGCAATGAGTACGCAGATGACCGAGCGGTTCTCCGCACCGGGAGCGACGTTGGTGAAGTTGTTCGGCCAGCCCGACATCGAATCCACCGAGTTCGCGGTACGTGCTTCCCGTGTCCGCGACATCGGCGTCCGCAGCGCGATGGTGCAGACGGTCTTCATCACGGCGTTGACGCTCGTCTCGGCACTTGCGCTCGCCGTCGTCTATGGGCTCGGCGGTTTCTACGCGCTCCGTGGTCAGCTCGACCCCGGCTCTGTGGTGGCACTGTCGCTGCTGCTGACTCGGTTGTATTCGCCGCTGACGCAGCTCGCCAGCGCCCGCGTCGAGATCATGAGTGCGCTCGTCAGCTTCGAGCGAGTTTTCGAGGTCCTCGATCTGGTTCCGTTGATCCGGGACAAGCCCGACGCGACACACGTTCCCGACGGGCCGGTGTCGGTGGAACTCGATGACGTCCGATTCGCCTACCCGTCGGCCGACAAGGTGTCTCTTGCCTCGCTCGAAGAAGTGTCCACGCTCGATTCACGCGGCGGCGAGGAAGTTCTGCACGGCGTGTCGTTCCGCGCGGAGCCCGGCCAGATGGTGGCCCTCGTCGGCACCTCGGGTGCAGGTAAGTCGACGATCGCCCAGCTGATCGCACGGCTGTACGACGTCGACAGCGGCGCAGTACGTCTCGCCGGCGTAGACGTGCGCGACCTGACCGCCGAGTCGATCCGAGGTGCAGTCGGAATGGTGACCCAGGACGGGCATCTGTTCCACGAGACCATCCGAGCGAACATCGTGTTGCCGCGGCCGGACGCGACGGACGAGGAAGTGTGGGATGCGCTGAACCGGGCCAGGTTGAGCGATCTCGTTGCTTCGCTGCCCGACGGGCTGGACACTGTCGTCGGTGAGCGTGGGTACCGGTTGTCCGGCGGTGAAAGGCAGCGACTGACGATCGCACGTCTACTCGTCGCGCGGCCGCGTGTGGTGATTCTGGACGAGGCAACTGCGTCGTTGGACTCGACGTCGGAGGTCGCCGTCCAGGCTGCGCTGAGTGAAGCGTTGGAGGGAAAGACATCGGTGGTGATCGCCCACCGACTGTCCACCATCCGTGCCGCCGACGTCATTCTGGTCGTCGAAGCAGGGCAGATCGTCCAGCGCGGTACGCATGAGGAGCTCCTCGCAGCGGGGGGACGCTACGAGGAGCTGCATCGGACCCAGTTTTCGGTGGAAGCGCAGCCTGCGGAGTGACCTAGTTTTGGGTGGAAGCGCAGCCTGCGGAGTGACCTAGTTTTGGGTGGAAGCGCAGCCTGCGGAGTGACCCAGTTTTCGGTGGAAGCGCAGCCTGCGGAGTGACCCGGGGCTCAGCAGTTGCTGGGTGCGGGGACTCCGTCGAAGCGTGCATTGATCCAGTCCAGTGCCTGCGGCAATCCGAGGACCGCTGCGGTGAGGTGGTCGTTGCTTTCCACCTGAACCTCTTGGACCTTGACGCCGGCTGCGCAGTAGCGGCCGAGAGTGTTGGTGATCGAGGAGACTGGAATCAGGGCGTCGGTCGGGCTGTGCCACTCGAAGTACGGTGCTTTCGGCACTCCTGGGTACATTTCGACGCTGTTCTCGTTGACGGCGGCGACCATTTCCGGGCTGTTGATCAGGTCGGTGGTGTTGGCGACCTGGGTCGCACTCTTACCGGCGCCCACGCGAAGGATGTCGTTGGTGCATCCGTTCTGCATTTCACGAGCCATTTGCTGTCCGAGCGGGTTGAGCTGCGCTGTGATGGGAATGCGGTTTGGGTATTCGCGTTCGAGACCGAGGGCTGCTGCGAAAGCGAGGCCGAAGACGGGATGGGGATTGAATCCGAGTTCGCGAGCCATCCGTTCGAGGTTCATCGGAGCTCCGCCTGCTGCGCTTCCGACGATGTTCAGTTCCGGTGCATAGGCAGCCTGCAATGCCGCAGCCCACGCCGTCGCCATTCCGCCGCCCGAGTATCCCGCTAGTGCCACTGGGCTCTGCGTTACCTGGAGTGGATCGAAGTGCTGTGCGGCCCGAATGCTGTCGAGGACGATCTGCCCGCCCATCTTGGCGGCGCCGTACGCACTGTTCGGTCCTAGATGATCGGCGATGTTGACGGTCCAGCCGCGCTGCAGCGCAGCGTTCAGCGCCGGTGCTTCGCGAATGACGAGGTTGGGATCGTTCGACCACAGCGCCTGTGATGGAGCGCATTCCAAACCGAGCGCATTGATGATGTGTTGGTAGGAAAGCAGGGGGCCGTTGGACGGTTTGTTCTTCGGAGCGATGACGGTGGTGACCGCCGCGATCGGCGCGCCGGTCGAATTCGTCGAACGGAATCGCAGCTGCCAGACGTCCACGTCGAAAAATCCTGCCGGCGGAGCCATCGGTCGACTCGAGATGACGTCGCCTGGGTTCTTTGCCTCCAGGTCCGGCGTCGGACCGTAGAACGCGTCCGAGATCGGCGTCGGTTGTAGTGGACCGGCCGCGGCCGGTGCAGCTGCCACCAGGGCGGAACACGCGACCAGGGCCGCTGTCACCCCGGCAACCCCCATCAATGCAATAGCGCGCATAGCGTCGTACCCTTTCGAAAAATTTTGGACTCGAACTGAGACTGGCTCATTTCGCAACCACCCGAGGGCTATATGTAAAAAAATACCCCACCCGTTACTGTCCGCCCCTCCAGGTCGCAGTGGAGAAAGTGCGTCGAAAAAGTGTTGGAGCCCCATAAAGGGTATGTCGTACGAGGCTATGGGTTGTTCTCGATGACGACCTCCGATGGCCGTTTGTCTTCGCGAATTCCACGCCAGCTCGGATGACGGAGATGCATGGAATCGGTCCATTCATAGAATCGAACCTCGGCGACGAGAGTCGGCGTGGTCCAGACGGCATCTTTTCGATCTGCGGTGGGAAGTTGCTCGGAGAATGGTGATAGTTCGGTCTCGAGCGGAGCCAGCAGCTCACTGAGATGCTCGAGTGCGCGGTCGCTGAAGCCGGTTCCGACGCGACCCAGATACTGGAGCCCCTCTGGTCCGGGAGCACCGACCAACAGTGACCCGGGCCCACCTGCGCGACGGCCGCGGCCGCGTCGCCAACCTCCGATGACCACCTCCTGGGTCCGCCAATTCTTGGTTTTGATCCATGTCTTGGCGCGTTTACCCGGCTGATAGATCGAGTCGGATCGTTTGGCGACGACACCCTCCCAGCCGCGTCGGACACTCTCGGCGAGGGCTTCTTCGGCCGTGCCGGTCAGTTGCTCCGACACGAGCACCGAGTCGAGCCCGGTCGTCAGCAATTCGAGTAGGAGTCGCCTATCGGAGTACTTCTTTTTCACCAGTGATGTGCCATCGAGATACAGCAGATCGAAGGCGATAAAGCGCACTTTTCGGCCCGAGCTGTTCTGTAGTAATTCGAAGCTTGTAATTCCGTCGGCATCGAATACCACGGCTTCACCGTCGAGAATGACATCGTGGTCTGCCAGTTCGTCGGCCATCGTAGAAAGCGTGGGAAAGCGCGCGGTGAGGTCGTTACCGGTGCGCGATACAAGCTTTATTTCTCCGTGGGCACACCGTGCGACCACGCGGAATCCATCCCACTTTCCCTCGAACGTCCAATCCCCGTCGGCAAGGTCGGTGATGTCACCCGCCGTGGCGAGCATCGGCGCGATGTCAGCCTCGAGCGGAGCAGCGTCCTTCATCAGATGCATGAGCCATTGATCGCCCTTCGTGCGGATCAGCGCATAGCGACCCTTGGCCTTGTCGCCGTGCAGGACAACGATCACCTCGTTCTCGCGCCACTTCTCCAGCTCGTAGGTTCCGCTGTCCCAAATGGACACCTCGCCGCCCCCGTACTCGCCCTTGGGGATGCTGCCCTCGAACGATGCGTATTCGAGCGGGTGGTCCTCGGTGCGTACAGCGAGGCGGTTCTTCCCTGGGTCGTCGGGAATGTTCTTCGGAACCGCCCACGAGACCAGGACGCCGTCGTGTTCGAGCCGGAAGTCGTAGTGCAGCCGGCGGGCATGGTGTTCCTGGATGACGAACGTATCGTCGTTCCCGGTCTCCTCGGTGCTCTCCGGTATCGGTTCCGGGGTCTTGGCGGCACTGCGCTTGTTCCGATATGTGGTCAGCTTGTCCGGCTCGGAGTATTCGATCGGTGGATCCAGCTCGGCGAGCAGGTCACCGTCGCGGCGGTAACGATCGAGGACTTCCTCGAAACGTAACTGCCTCAGTCCTGGCGACTCGAGTTCTTCCCACGATCGTGGGGCGGCGACGGTAGGTTCAGCCCGTCCTCGGAGCGAGTACGGCGCAACGGTCGTCTTCTTCCCGTTGTTCTGCGACCAGTCCACGAACACCCGGCCGCTACGTTTTGCCTTCGCCATCGTCGCCGTCACTCGATCGGGCGATCGATCCTCCAAGAGCGTCGCGACGCTCTTGGCCACCGTCGAGGCACCAGAGGACGTCAGCGGCTTTCCCAACGGCACATAGAGATGAATCCCCTTGCTCCCGCTGGTGACGGGAAACGCCCGGAACCCGATCTCGGCGATCATGTCGCGAATCTCGCATGCGACCTCGGCGCAGCGGTCCAGATCGACGTCGTCACCCGGGTCGAGATCGAACACCATCCTCGTGGCGGGGCCGGGTGCGTTCCCGTCGAATCGCCATTGCGGAACATGCGCCTCGATCGCGCCCTGCTGGCCGAGCCACGCGAGATCGGCAGCGCTGGAGAACAGGGGGTATGTCACGACGCGATCGGAGTGCTCGATCTCACGCCTGTCGAGCCAGTCCGGAGCGGAGGACGCAAGATTCTTCTCGAAGAACGAGGGCTGCTCGACGCCGTTCGGCCAGCGCTTCCTGGTGACCGCTCGGCCGATGACGTGCGGGAGCATGGCCGGGGCAATGCTCGTGTAGTACTCGATGACCTGGCTTTTGGTGGTGCCGGTACTCGGAAACAGCACCTTGTCGAGGTTGGTCACCGAGACCTTCCGACCTGCGATGTCGAGCGTCGCCATCCGCTCAGGCTAACGGTCGCCAGCGGGGCCGCGAGGCACTTGTGCCAAGCTCGAAGCATGGCAACAATCAGCGTCTCGGTGGAGATGCCCGAAGATCCGCAGGGCGCATGGAACAAAGCGTCGGCGCTCGACAGGTTCGACGAGTGGATGACAATTCACGGTGGTTGGTGCTCTCCGCCCCCCAAGGTGCTCGGTAAAGGCACCGAAGTGGAGTCCCTCGTCAAGGTCAAAGGCTTCAAGAACACGATCCGATGGACGTTCACCGAGTTCGATGAACCCAAGTTGATCGTGATGTCGGGAACCGGCAAAGGCGGCATCAAGATCTCGCTGACCATCCACGTCCGCAAGCATCGGAGTGGATCGAAACTGACGCTCGACGCTGACTTCGGTGGGGGGGTGCTCTTCGGCCCGGTCGGCAGTGTCGTCGCGCGGGCTCTTGGTTCCGATGTCACCAAGTCGGTGGCGAACCTCGCCGCGCTACCCGCCTAGGCCCCAGCGTTGCGGGTGCGACGCAGCCACCACAGCCCGGCAATCGGGAGAATCACCGGGATGAACACGTATCCCTGCCCGAAGTGGGACCACACTGTCGCGTCGGGGAAATCGTCGGGCTGAATGTAGCTGAGAGCGCCCACGGCCAGCACTCCGACCAGCTCGATGATGCAGGAGACCATCACCACGCGTCGCGAAGCCTCGGTTGCTCGCGCGAGCCCGACGGTCGCGATGATGTAGACCACCGCTGCCACCGCCGACAAGACATACGCGAACGGAGCTTCGTCGAAGCGCGTCGTCAGCTGGACCAGAGATCTCGATGTCGCCGCGACCGCGAAGACTGCGTAGACCGCGATGAGGAAGCGGCCGAAACCGGTACGGGTTGCTTTCTTCAGGCTGTCGTCTTGGGAAGTATCAGGCATATCCGGCCCATATCTGGCTCAGGCGCAGCACCATGGCTGCGAGGGTGAGGACGGCGACCAGCAGAACCGCTGTGCCGCCGCGAGAGCGATCTCCTAGCGACCACCACGTACCGATCGGAAGCAGTAGCAGCAAGCCGATCAGGTAGGCGCCGAAGGTGAGCCGATGAATCTCTCGATCACTGGTGAACATCGCGACAAACCCGATGATGGCCTGCGCGAAAACTACTACCTCTGTCGCTGAGATGGTCCAGAAGAGGGCACGATCCGCTCGGTTCTTCAGCAGTACCGGGCTGTTCGAAGCAAGTTTGACGAGAACCCATACGCCGACGACCAGTGACATCGCATACAACAGGCCGCTGACGGCGCCGATCATCTTTGTTCCTCTTGGTTACTGGCGAGTGGTGCGGACAGACCCCAGGCTATCGGTCCGTGGACGGCTACCGTTCCTTAGGCTGATCGTCCGTGCTTCTGCGCAGTGCATGAGGCTTGAGTTTGTGGAAACCACGCACCCGCAGGGATCTGATGGCTTTGAGGCGGAACTCGGAGTCGCCGTCGAGCATCCCGGTCATCGCGGTGTCCACCAGAATGGTTCCCGGATGTGCTGAACTGGTAAGTCTGGCAGCGATGTTGACGACCGAGCCGTACAGGTCACCGTATCGGGCGAGCACCGATCCCCATGCCAAACCGATGCGGAGTTCGGGCATGTCCTCGTGTGCATCGAACGCATGCTGGAGATCGAGAGCGATGTGAGCCGCATCTTCTGCGGTCTGCGCACTGAACATGACCTCGTCGCCGACATTCTTGATGACGGACCCGCGGCCACGGGCGATGATGTCCGTGGCGATCGACTCGAACTCCTCGAGCAGCGTCGTCAGTTCCTCGATACCGAGGCGTCGGGTCAGGCTGGTGTAGCCGACCATGTCCGCGAATCCGACGGCGAGGACGCGGCTGGTGGTTTCCTCGGTCGGGCCGGTGACGGACCGGCCTGCTGTGGCAGCCAGGTGTCGGCGCCAGGTATAGGACTGCAGTGCTTCGAGGGTGGGAACCGTTTGCGCTGCAATGGATCTCGCGTCGCGTCGGATCACGTCCAGATCGGCGGGATCCTCGCTGTCGGAATGAGAGGTGATTCGGTCGAGAATGTGGGAATTGACTACGGCCACCTGCCATTCGGCGAGCCGGGACATCGACTGCCCGAGAGTGCGCGCGATGGCGACCTCCATCTCCGGCTTGATCACCTTCTGTTCGGTGAGGCTCGTGATCAGGTGCAAAGCATCGAGATCGGCATCGGTGTACATGACCGCGGAGGGGTCGGTGTGGACCGGAAAGCCCATAGCGATCCACAGCTGCACCACCCGTTCGAGCGGAAGGCCGGACTTTTCGGCGATATCGGCTCGCGTGTACTTCCGTTCGCCACCGAGAAGAGTGTTCTCGATCTCGGTCTGCACAACCGAACTGATCTGATTTTCAGTCATATCCCAGCGTTCTGTCGAAATACGATCGGACGTCGTCGATGTAGGAGTCGAGCTTGTCCGGTTCCCAGCCTGTGGTCGGAATCGGTTCGCCGACGGTCACCTTGACGGTACCGGAATGCGCTGTGAAGTCGTTCTTCCACATCACGTCGCCGGCATTGTGGATGACGATGGGAACGATGGGGACCTTGGCCTGCATCGCCAGATGAAAGCCACCCTTCTTGAAGCGTCCCAATCTGGAGGTGGGCATCCGAGTGCCTTCGGGTGCGATCGCGACCGAGATACCCGAATGCAACTTCTCGATGGCGGGGAGCAGCGCTTCACGTGCCTTGGCCGGATCGCCTCGATCGATGTACGCGACGTCGAAAATCATTCCGAGCAGCGCAAACCGGGGATCACGCTCGAGTTCACGCTTGGCGACGGCGGTGATGTCCCGGCGCAGAATCGAGGTGACGATGAGTGAATCGGCGGCGCTTTGATGATTGAACATGAACACTGCGGGCCGCGCGGACCAGGCGTTCTCGGTACCGGTGACGTCGAGTTCGATGCCGGCGAGCGTCAAGGCGATGTCCGGTGCGACGGTGGAGGTGATGTTGGCGCCCGTCCGCCGACTGCGCGTGAGGATGCCGAGCCCGATGCCGATGCCGGCGCTGGCGATCACGGCCCCCATCGCAGCGGTGCTACGAACTACCGAAGTGAGATCGGTTCCACGTCTGGGGCTTTCCAGGCGCAATATCGGCCACCCTGCCTTCTTTGCATAACGGTCGAGCTCGGCGTCAGGATTCAACGCGACCGGCCGTCCGGCTTCGAGCAGCATCGGGACGTCCTCGCCGCCGTTCGAGTAGACGAAGCACTCTGCGAGATCGAGTTTCTCGCGCTCGGCATAGTCGGTGACAGCCTGGGCTTTTCTCGGACCCCACAACGAATCTCCGACCAGTTCACCGGTCAGAACCCCATCGGTCACAACCGGCGTCGTGCACAACAACTCGTCGAACATCATGTCTTCTCGTACCGGAATCGCCTGGTACGGAGTTGCCGAAGTGGCGATGATCAAGCGATGGCCTGCATGCCGGTGCGCTTCGACGAGAATGCGAGCCTGCGGGTAGATCATCGGTGCAATCTCGTTGCGGAACAACGTGTATGCCTGCGTCATCAGATCCTCGTCGCGGCGACCCTCCAGGCCCTTGACGGCCTTGCCCATCAAATTGTCGACAGGGGAGTTCCGCATGCGCATCTCGACGACTGCGCTCGAGATTTCCCACAGTTCGCGCACCGTCACGTCGAGGGTCTTCAGTCGTTCCAGGAACACTGCTTTCGCAGAGAAGCCGTTGATCAAGGTGCCGTCGAGATCGAAGAACGCTGCAGTGCCCGGCCCCGCAGGCGCCTCGGCGATAGCTGTCAACTGATCGGCCAGCTGAGTCATCAGCCCTCGTCTCCAGGCTCGGCGCTGTCCGGTTTGTTGCTGTTCGGTGTGTCATTTTTGGGTTTGTCGCGGCACAGCGAGCCGTCCGGTGAGTTGATCGGGTCGACCTCGTTCAGCTGTCGCCGAGCCATGTCGCGAATCAATCTGGACTTACGCGCCCACTCGTTGATCTCCCGGGCGAAGTCGCGTCGGCACTGGGCCACATTTTCCACGGCGGGATCGATGAGATTCCGGTTCTCGGCCAATTGCAAAGCGGTGTCGAACAATTCGCCCGAAATGGACTCGCTGTGGTCGAGCTGCTGCCGTAGCCGACGGGTCTGAGCGGCACCCAAGCATTGGGCTATGAAGACAGTCTTGTCGAACTCCGCATCCACCGGCAGCAGCATCAACTGATCGGCAACGACCTGGTATGCCTCCATGATCGGCTGCAGCACGCGGTGTGCGAGGTGCAAGTCCTGTGATTGGAGTTGTCGCACTGCGTAATCGGGGTCGGACAAATTGGCCCGCCAGTTCGGATCGATGAGTTCGACCTCGGTCTCGAGTCGTTCACCGAACTCCTTCTTGTCTCCGAAGAAGAATTCGAATTTCAGTAGGTCTCGCAATGCGAGTGCAGACGCCCACATCGTCTCCGGCGTCGATGCCGTTGTCTGACCCTGATCCGGCAAGGTGACCAGTTCGCCGATCGCACGCATGACGAAGTAGTGAATTGCGTTGTTGCGGAAGAATGCAGCGACCAGATGTTTGTCCTGAGCAAGATAGAACACCGGCTCGGGGCCGTCGTCGAATCTCTTGACAACACCCGCCGCGACCTGCGCGACGACAGCCGCGCGAACCACGTCGACCTCGCTGATATCGACGCCACCGGCCGTGGGCAACCCGCGCCGGTGGATGTACGACGCGAGGGGGGCGATGATGGCCCACATCTCGTGCACGTTCAAAGCCCGGTCTTCGATGCCGAGCAATGCCATCGTCACCAGCGCAGCCGGGGTGACCGGCGTCGAATTGTTGATGGCGTGTGCGACGTTGATCGCGATCCGCTGGACCGCGACGCGCTTGTCCTCGCTGGCATCGACGATGGATCGGACCGAGATCGGCTCACCGAATGTCAGGTACACGTTTCCGCGTAGTTTGCCCTGCGCGCGAATGTATCCGAGCGCCATCCGGATACCCTCGGCCTGCTTCTTCGCGCCATGTGATTCCGCGGCCATGGCACCGACCTCGTGCAAACGGTCGTAGGTAATCGAGGTCGGAACCAGATATACATCCTCGGCGTCGCTGCTGTCGAGAGCGTCGACGAGGTAGGTGAGCAACCCGAACCGCGGCGGCCGTAGTTTGCCCGTCCGGCTGCGTCCGCCCTCGATGTACCACTCCAGGTTGAATCGCTTGCTCAGCAGAAAACTCATGTACTGACGCAGCGTCCACTTATAGATTTCATCGGAGAACTTACGTTGGATGAGTACCACGCCACTGCGTTTGGCGATCGGGCCCAACGGCCAGAATCCGACGTTGATTCCGCCCATCACATGATTGAGGGGGAGTCCTTCGGCGAGCAGCGCGGGCCGCAGGACCAGTGGATCGAGATAGGAACGATGGTTCGGGAGGAAGACCAGCGGATAGTTCTTGTTGAGCTCGCGGACTTTCTGCAACTTCGTTCGATCGACATCCACGCGATATGCCCGCGAGAAGTACGCGCCGAGCGTTCCCCACATCTCCACCGCACGCCGTGTCTCGGTGGCGACCATTTCGTCCAGAATTCCGTGGACGCGCCGCTCGACGTCGGTGAGGTTCTCGCCGACCCTTTCGGCGAGTTCTTTCATCCCATCGTGGAACTTCTTCTGCTCGGTCATGTCCTCGACGACGAAGCGCGGGATCTTGTACTCGGAACCGATCACATTGCGTTCGGCGCGATCCAGCGTGAGGCTGGCCTGCCTGCGAATGAAGGAGGAGAGCGAGGTTCCACCTACCCGATCGAATCTCGCCTGCAACTCGCTGAGCGTGGCGGGCTCGCCGACCAGGACAGCCGAATGATCGGGGTCGTCAGCAGTGACCCATCGCTGCCACGCCTTGGTGGGCATGGAGTTTCCGCGCGGTGCGAATATCCGGTAGAGGATTCCTCTACGTTTCTTCTCCGTCAGCGTCACTCTCAGCGGCACTAGAAGCGGGTCTTCGGTGATGCCGCGGACAGTGTCCGCGACTTGGTGCGATGCTTCTCCCGACAGTACGACCGACGGTGTACGTTGGGCGCCTTCCTGAGTCGTCGCATCGATCCACTGATTCAACGCTTGTACCTCGAGTGTCGAGGCAGCGTCCAAGAGGTAGACCTGCTGAACGTCGTGTGACTTCTGTATCCGCGATTCGACGTCGTCCACCGAAATACTCCTGTTCCGTACCTCGTTACAGGTACGAAGGTCAGGCTACGCGGAAGCGCTGGTCGATCAGGGGGTTTCCGATCTCGCGACCCCTACTCCGACTTCACTCGAACCCGAGCAGTGCGCAAGAATTGCCGACGACTTCCCGGCTCAGTGCAGTACTGCCCGAGTTTGTGGGACAGTATTCGCAAACACTTTCGAGAGAGGCCGCTTGGATGCCACCGCGTAGACGATCGCCGAAGACCGACGCACTCACGCCCGAAAACCTGGAGACTCTCGCCGCCGCAGTCGCCGGGGGGCGGCGCGCCACCGTTTACCTGATCGAGGCAACGCCGAGCCTCGGACTCCCCGAAGGCACCTCTGCCAAGGTCGTGTCCGTCGACGGCAACACCGTCACCATCTCGCCGAAGGGCGTCAACGACGAGCTTCCGTTCGAAGCCGAGGAACTGCGGATGACGCGCAACCCTGAGTCAGGTGTCGCCAAGGCGACACCGGCGGCCACCAAGCCTGCCCCGGCGAAGGTCGAGATAGCCGAGTGGACCGAACCTGTCGCGCCGCTCAAACCGGTCAAGGCTGCTGCTGTGAAGCCGGCGCTGACACCAGTGCCGCCGCGACCAGCCACGGCTCCGAAGCCGCCTGCAGCGCGCAAAGGTAAGAAGGGCCCCGACAGCGTCAGCGTCACCATCCACGCCGGCCCGGACAACGACTGGTCGGTGACGGTCACGCACGGCGCGCGTCGTCCGGGCAAGGCACAGCCGGTTTCGCCGGAGTCGGTCTCGCGTGCCGTACGCGAACTCGGCGACGACTCGGCACGGGACGCCGTCGAGGCTGTCATTTCACACGCACGCGAGGAAGCAGCACAACGCGTAGCAGAATTGAGCCGGCAACTCGAGGTAGCACGATCCACGCTCGCTGCACTGGAGCAGAAAGCGCAGTGAAAACATATTTCCCCACGCACTCGTCCATCGGCGCTACTTATTGCTAGTGTCTGCGGACACCGCTGGAGAGGGAATACATTGTTGAAGAAGTTCATGCTGGTTGTCGTTGCGGCCGCCGCCGTTGCAGCCAGCGTCGGGGTAGGGACCGCATCTGCTGCAGCTCCGGCGGTTCTGGGAGGGGGCTCCGGAATCGTCGTGGCCAACAGTGCCGAGTGCACGCTCACCACGATCGGTAACGACGCAGCAGGTCGCCTGGTCGGAATCACCGCTGGTCACTGCGGTGGCGCGGGTGCAACAATCGCGGCTGAGGCCAACGCCGATGCCGGAGTCGTAGGACGCATCGCATTCTCCAACCCTGAGTACGACTACGCCGTCATCGAGTTCGACCGCGCCAAGGTCGTTCCAGTCAACCGCATCGGGAACGTCACCATCACCAACGTCGGCCCGCCGACGTCATTCCCCAACATCGTGTGCAAAGAGGGCCGCACCACCGGCAACACGTGCGGTATTGCGTACGGCGACATTCTGCAGTCCCAGGAGACCTGGTCTCAGCTGTGCGTCGTCGAAGGTGATTCGGGAAGTCCGGTCGTCGTGGGTACAACGCTGGTCGGCATGGTCAACGCCTACCTCGGTGTCGCCTGCTTCGGACCCGAGGTCGGTACCAACATCGATGCGATTCTTCGTCACATCAACGCAGGAAATGCAGTAGGAACCGGGTTCAGCCCGATTCCCTGACGCACCCTTGGAAACACGAGTGGGCCATCGCGACAGTCTCGACTGTCGCGATGGCCCACTCGTGTTTCGCGGCTCTCACTGCTTACCCGCCACCCCGATCGCTTCAATGGCACATTCATACGATTAGTTGGCTCGAGGTGGCCATTCAAGCGATCGGGCGGCCGCGTTCCCACCCGCCGGCCGACGAACCCGCCGGCCGGCGCGAGGGGCTAGATGAGCACGGCACCCTGGGATGCCGAGCCGACGAGTTTGGCGTACTTCGCGAGCACGCCGCGCGTGTATCGCGCAGGTAGCGGCGCCCAACCCTCCTTGCGCTTTGCGAGTTCTTCTTCGTCGACAAGCAGGTCCAGTGTGCCTTTTCCGACGTCGAGGCGGATCTGGTCGCCGTCGCGTACGAGGGCCACTGGGCCACCGTCGACGGCTTCGGGTGCGACGTGGCCGACACAGAGGCCTGTGGTGCCTCCGGAGAAGCGGCCGTCGGTGAGCAGCAGGACGTCTTTGCCGAGACCTGCGCCCTTGATGGCTCCGGTGATGGCGAGCATTTCGCGCATGCCTGGGCCGCCCTTGGGTCCTTCGTAGCGGATGACGACGACGTCACCTGCGGTGATGGTGCCGTCTTCGAGGGCGTCCATTGCGGCGCGTTCGCGTTCGAAAACCCTTGCAGTGCCGGTGAATACGTCGGAATCGAATCCGGCGGATTTGACGACGGCGCCCCCGGGGGCGAGAGAGCCCTTGAGGATGGTGATGCCGCCGGTCGGATGGATGGGCTTGTCGAGTGCGCGCAGCACCTTGCCGTCGGGATCCGGGGGCGCGATGTGAGCGAGGTTCTCCGCCACGGTCTTTCCGGTGACGGTGAGGCAGTCACCGTGCATGAGCCCCGCGTCGAGCAGCGCTTTCATGACCACTGGGACGCCACCGATGGCGTCGACGTCGGTCATGACGTGCTTGCCGAACGGCTTGACGTCGGCGAGGTGCGGAACTTTGGCGCCGACTCGGACGAAGTCGTCGAGGGTGAGTTCGACTTCTGCTTCGTGGGCGATGGCCAGTAGGTGCAGCACGGCGTTGGTCGATCCGCCGAAGGCCATGACTACAGCGATCGCGTTCTCGAATGCTTCCTTGGTCATGATGTCGCGTGAGGTGATTCCGCGGCGAAGGAGTTCGACGACGGCTTCACCACTTGCGTGGGCAAATCCGTCGCGTCGACGGTCCGGCGCGGGCGGGGATGCGCTGCCCGGCAGGGACATGCCCATGGCTTCTGCGGCACTGGCCATCGTGTTGGCGGTGTACATGCCGCCGCAGGCACCTTCGCCGGGGCAGATTGCGCGTTCGATGGTGTCGACGTCGGCGCGCGACATCAGTCCGCGTGAGCAGGCACCGACGGCTTCGAACGCGTCGATGATGGTGACTTGGTGCTCGCTGCCATCGGACAGCGTTGCGAAGCCTGGCAGTGTCGAACCGGCGTAGAGGAAGACGCTGGCAAGGTCCAGTCTTGCGGCAGCCATCAGCATGCCGGGCAGTGATTTGTCGCAACCGGCGAGAAGTACCGATCCGTCGAGCCGTTCCGCGCTGACGACGGTCTCGACGCTGTCGGCGATCACCTCGCGAGATACCAGCGAGAAGTGCATGCCTTCATGGCCCATGGAGATGCCGTCGGACACGGAGATGGTGCCGAATTCGAGCGGATAGCCGCCGGCGGCATGGACGCCGACCTTCACGGCCTTGGCGAGGCGCTCGAGCGAGAGGTTGCACGGGGTGATCTCGTTCCACGACGACGCGACGCCGATCTGAGATTTACCCCAGTCCTTGTCACCCATCCCGACGGCTCGAAGCATCCCGCGCGCAGCGGTCTTCTCCAAACCGTCCGTGACGTCTCGGCTACGGGGTTTGACGTCCGGTGACTGTTTGTCCGGTGATTGCTTGTCCGATAAGTCCTGCGGGGTCGACATGACACTCCTGACCTGTTTGCGTGGATAGGGGGCTGTTATCCAAGGGCAAGCCTAAACCTGCTGTCGCGGAGTCACCGCCGGGGACGACACGTCGCAATGCGGGAGGCAGTCGACGGATTCGGGATCGGCGCGACGCTCGCCTCTGATCATCGCCGCCGCGACGATCGCCCCGAGGACGAGCAGGCCGGCGCAGATGATCATTGCCGTGTGAAAACCGGCGGAGAATACGGCGGGGTTGTCGTAGTCCACGCCCGAGATACCGGCGAGCCCGGGCAGTGCGGCGACGGCCAACAGTTGGCTGGTTCGCGCGAGGGCATTGTTGACGCCGGAGGCGGTACCGGCCCGATCGGAGGAGACCGCGCCGATTACAGCGCCGGTGAGTGGTGCGACGAGCAACGACAGTCCGAGACCGAACACCAGGACGGCGGGAAAGACTTGGAGGAGATAGGTCGAGCCCGGTTCGATGCGCAGCATCAGCAGCAGGCCGACCGCTGCGACGAGCGGCCCGATCGTCATCGGCATCCGCGGACCGATGCGCTGGGCCAGGCGGCCGGTGCGAGAAGAGAGTGTCAGCATGAGGATAGTGATCGGCAGTGTGGCGACACCGGCTGCGATCGGCGAGTAGTTCAACGCCAGTTGCAATTGCAGTATCAGCAGGAAGAACACTCCACCCAGCGCCGCGTAGACAGCCAACGTGACGAGGTTGGCCGCGAGAAAGAGCCTGGAAGCGAAGAGGGACGGCGGAACCAGTGGGTTCTTGGTTCGCAGCTCGATGACGACGAAGACTGCGAGTGCCACGACGCCGAGGCCGACGAAGACCCACAACGATTCGATGAACCCGAAGGTTAGTAGGCCGAGCGCCAGCGCGACGACTGCGGCGCCGGGGAGGTCGAGCCGACCGTGTGCATTCGGGTCGCTGCTCTCCGGCACGTGCTTGCGCGCGACCCATACGACGACGATGGCCAGCGGAATGTTGAGCATGAACACCGAACGCCACCCGGCAATTTCGACGAGCCACCCACCGAGCAGCGGGCCGACGGCCGATGCGACGCCGCCGAGCCCGGACCACAGACCGATTGCGGCGCCGCGATCGTCGGGGTGAATCGAGGCCGAGATGAGAGCAAGACTGCCCGGAGTCAGTAGCGCGGCACCGACCCCCTGGACCAGCCGGGCAGCGATCAGCACCTCGATGTTCGGGGCGAGCCCGCACAGAATCGACGCGAGCGCGAACCAGACGGTGCCCCAGACGAACACCTTTCGACGGCCGAGCCGATCGCCCAGTGCGCCGCCCAACAGAATGAGCGACGCGAGAGTCAGCGTGTATCCGCTGATCGTCCATTGCAGCCCGGAGACGCCGGAATCGAGATCCCGAGCGATGTCCGGCAGGGCGACGTTGACGACGGTGCTGTCGAGCATCGCCAGTGAGGAACCGAGGACGGTGGCGGCGACGATCCAACGTCCTCGCGAGGACGCCAGTGGAACCGACGCTTCAGCGCTCACGTGCGAAGTCTGGCACTGATCGCTGCTCGTGACACGTGTAATTCGAGCTACAGATCCTCGACGCAGACGATGAAGTTGCGCTCGTCATAGGCGTAACCACTGGTGGCGGGATCCGCGCAGTCGTTCACCTCGGTAGTTCCGGGAAGAATTTCGACGACTCGGACCGTCTCTGTGCCGGGCGCCGCGCAGTCGGCTCGCACGGGGTCGTCACCGGAGACCTCCATGCATCCACCGATCACCCAGTCGACGTCGAGGCACAGTGCTCCCTGCTCGACGCCTCGTAAGGTTTCGTAGTAGTACTGGTCGGCGTCGCTGATGCAGTCGTCCCCGGAAGGCGCTTTCGCGATCACCGTGTAGTTGGACGAGGGGCTGCCGCATTCTGCGTTGTCGATTTCGGCATCGTCGACTGTGCCCCGAGTTCGACGCACTCGCCGATCTCTACGTCGATGTCGATGTCGATGTCTTCCTGAGCGGGAGGGGGCCTCGATGTCGTTGCTGTCGTGGGATTCGGACCGGCGTCAGTGGCCGGAATCGCCCGAGGAGTGATTTCGGAGGTACAGCCCGCAACGATCACCGTTGCACACGCCAAGGCGGCCGACACCGCGAAGAAACGGCGGGCGACGCCACGAAGTGGACGGCATGAGGTGGTCATTTTCTAAGATCCTGAATTCTTTCGAGTGAATATCGAACGCGGTCCGGTAAAAGTATCGGACGACGCGGCGAAGTGACACTCTGCCGATCTTTTTCCACGTAGTTGTCGGTGGTATGGGGCAAGATCGATCAGGTGGACCTACCTCTCGCGTGGCCTCTCCAGCCGATGCTCGCCAAGGCGGCCAAGGCAGTACCCAAGCAGCCTGCCGATGGGGACGCCGAATGGTCGTACGAGCCTAAGTGGGACGGCTTCCGCTCCATCGTCTTCCGCGACGGCGACGAGGTTGTACTCGGCTCCCGTGGTGGCAAGAATCTTGCGAGATATTTCCCCGAGTTGGTCGACGCAGTGCGCCGTGAACTGCCCGATCGGATCGTCGTCGACGGCGAGATCGTGGTGCCACGTGAGATCGACGGTCGGACGCGACTCGACTGGGATGCGCTGTCGGAGAGGATTCACCCGGCAGATAGTCGAGTGAAGATGCTGGCAGAGAAGACGCCGTCGATGTTCGTGGGCTTCGACCTTTTGGCGCTCGGCTCGACGGATATGACAGGCGAGCCGTTTCGCAGCCGTCGTGCCCAGCTTCTCGAGTCCGTCGTGGGTGGCAGGCAATGCCAGGTCACCAGTGCCACCGACGATGCGGCCACTGCCGAGGATTGGTTCGAAAGATTCGAGGGTGCAGGCCTCGATGGCGTTGTGGCCAAGAAGCTAGACGGCCTGTATCTGCCGAACAAGCGAGAGATGATCAAGGTCAAGCACGCACGGACAGCAGACTGCGCTCTCATCGGATATCGAGTTCACAAGTCGGGTAAGGGAATTGGGTCTCTGCTGCTGGGCCTGTACGACGGCGACCAGCTTCGGATGATCGGCGGTGCGTCGGCGTTCACCGACAAGCGACGGGTGGAATTGCTCGACGAGCTTGCGCCGCTGCGCGTTGGGGAGGATGTGGTCTCCGACGCGCAGGCGAACAGGTGGACGTCGAACAAGGATCGGAGCTGGGTGCCGCTTCGAGTAGAACGCGTCGTCGAAGTTGCCTACGACCAGATGGAGGGTGAGCGGCTTCGGCATGCGGCGAGATTCCTTCGGTGGCGACCGGACCGTGACCCCATGTCGTGCACGTACGAGCAGTTGGAGGTCCCGGTGCGGTACGACGTGGCCGATGTCATCGCAGGGGGTAACTGAGATGGCTGCGAAGACGCCGCCGGCGTTCGTGGACGCGGGCGGACGTGAAGTGCGTGTGTCGAGCCCTGACCGCGTCATCTACGAGGCAACCGACCGGACTCCGGCGATCACCAAGTTGGCTGTCTGCGAGTACTTCGCGGCGGTCGGTGAGCCGCTTCTACGGGCTGTCGGCGCACGGCCGATTGCGATGGAACGGTGGCCCGACGGCTTTCGTGAGGGCATGCGGCTTGCGCTCGGGCCGCAGGACAAGGAGGGTGAGGGCTTCTATCAGAAGCGGCTACCCAAAGGCGCGCCCGAATGGATCCAGACAGTGAAGGTCACGTTCCCGAGTGGCCGTACGGCAGACGAATTGTGTCCGAGTGAGTCTGCTGCGCTGGTGTGGGCCGCGCAGATGGGTACGCTGACATTTCATCCTTGGCCGGTGCGACAGCCGGACCTGGACCACCCCGACGAGCTTCGGCTCGACCTGGATCTGCAGCCTGGTACGAGCTTCGCCGATGCACAGCGGGTGGCGGAGGTGACCCGCGAGTTGTTGGCCGAGCTCGGTCTTCGTGGATACCCCAAGACGAGTGGTAGCCGGGGGATCCATATCTACGTCCGCATTCGACCCGAGTACACGTTCGAGCAGGTACGACATGCGGCTATAGGACTCGGACGCGAGCTGGAACGGCGTGACGAGGGGGTGACGACCAAGTGGTGGAAAGAGGAACGTGGCGAACGAATCTTCCTCGACTACAACCAAAACAATCGAGACCGAACCATCGCGAGCGCGTGGAGTCCTCGGGCTCGGCCGGGAGCGCCGGTGAGTACGCCTTTGACGTGGTCGCAGCTGGCCGCCGTCACCGATCCTCGTGATTACAACATCATGACCGTCCTCGGACACCTGGAGGACGGTGACCCGTGGGAGGACATGGATTCCCGGGCGTACTCGCTCGAGCCTCTTCTGGAGCTGTGGGAGACCCTGCCGGGTGGTGAGCTCAATTTTCCGCCCGACTACCCCAAGATGCCCGGTGAACCGCCACGGGTGCAGCCGTCGAAGAAAGTTGCCGAACATTGGGACGAGCAAGGCAACCGCGTCGGGTAAGTGCGGGTTATGGGACCGCTCGGGCTGCCACTACGGTTCGCCGAATCAGCTCATCGCTGGTAACACGCGGTGGGATGGGCGCTAAGATTCTATTTTTGGCCGGTCGAAAGTCGATCGGAGTTCGCGGAGGTGATTCCCATCAGTGAGCAGGTTCTCGGTACAGAGTTACCGACGCGGATGCCGTTCGATTTGGATCTGAGTCGACGACTGGCCGCGGTAGCGCGGGATTTGCGTCGTGAGCACCATGATCCGGACAAGGTTCTCGCTGCGATCACCGACTCCGCGGTCGTGAACGTGCCCGCTGCCGAATACGCCAGCATCACCACAGTGCTGCAGGGCAAGTTCGTGTACAGCGCTGCCTTGTCCGGTGATGTCGCGGCCGCGTGTGACTCCCTTCAGGAGCAGTTGGGCGAAGGTCCCTGCCTGGAGTCGGCCATCGAACAGCGCACTATTCGGATCGACGATATGGATGCCGATACCCGATGGCCGCGTTTCGCCGACGCGGCTTCCGCGCTCGGTGTCAAATCCATGATCTGTTTTCAGCTCTACGTGGAGGGGTACAACTTCGGGGCGCTCAACCTCCACTCGTCGCGGGTGCATGCGTTCGGTGTGGACGCGGAGTCGATCGGTTCTCTGTTCGCCGCGCACGCCGCAATAGCATTTTCCACTGCCCGTGAGGAACAGCAGATTCGTGCCGCCTTGACCAGTCGCGACATCATCGGGCAGGCCAAAGGCATGCTCATGGAGAGGTACAAGCTCGGCGCGCAAGAGGCGTTCGCGTTGCTTTCGAAACTGTCGCAGGAGACGAATACGAAGCTCGCCGATATCGCCAACCGTGTGGTTGCCGATGCCGAGACGAACACCAAGGCTTAGTTGCTAGAGCCCGGTTCGTTCCACGGGTAGGCGTGAAAGCAGGCTGCGCGCACAGTCGACGGTCAGTTGTGGGTCGTGACTGAGTACGTAGGAAAACCTGCGTTCCATGTCCGCGCCGGTGTCGCCGAAATCTTTTGCGGCTAGAACCGCGGAGAAGTGCGGTGACAGGACCACCACGACCCACTCGTCGCATACCGGATCGCCGAGCTCCAGATCGGCTCCGCGTACCTTCGGTGCCGGTTCAGGGCCAATGCCGAGGGCGAGCGCACCGACCAGTGCTGCCTGAGTCGCCATCACCTCCCACCGACGTGCGGTGAGTGAGGTGAAGTGCTCACGCTTCTCGAACGATCCGAGGATCACCGCGGTCTGCAGGGATTGGCTCGCAATGGATTCGAGCCCTTTGCTCATCTCGACGAGCAAACGTTTGGTCGACGGCTTGCTGTCCCGACCCGCGGCGGCAAGTTGATACGGCGAGGACCGTGGCATCGATCCGCGTTCCGGCGAGGTGCGAAAGTTCAACGGAGACAGCTTTTTCGACGGCTCTACCGGCGACCGATTCTGTTCGGTGAAATAGCGGCCCTGCCCGACGCGTGCACCCAGTGCGAGTGCGATGTGTACCGCTTCCTCGGTGTCGATGCCCTCGGCCATGACGATGGCGCCGGTTCGTTCGGTGTACGCCGCGACGGCATTGACGACGCGGGCGGTGAACAGACTCGGTTTCCGGGTGATCAGGGAGCGGTCCAGCTTGACCACATCGGGTTCGAGGAGGGGCAGCAGGGCGAGGGACTCCGGCCGGACGCCGACGTGATCGACGGCGATGGCCCAGCCGAGGCGTCGAACGTCTGCGACGGCGCGTAGGAGCTGTGCCGGCCGGCGGATGAGTGAGGTCTCGTCGAGTTGTAGGACCGCGGTGCCCGAACCTGCCTGGGCACGGTCGGGGAGGTGCGCAAGCGAATCGGGGTCGATGGCGATGAACAGTGGAACGGCTTTCAAGGAATCGGAGTCTGCGATCCGACCGACGGCGCCTTCCCATCGAACCAGGTCTAGATCGACCGTCATATTCATCGCCCGGGCGGCAGAGGCGAGCGCAGCCGGATCACCGAATGCGGAGCCTTCGGGGCCACTGACGATGGCTTCGTGGCCGATGACCTCGGAGGTCAACAGGTCGACGAGTGGGACGAAGTCTATGTGAAGGCTGCCCGGCCCGAGGATCGATTCGAGGCCCCCGCCGTCGAAACTCCTGGTCGAGGTGTCTCCGTTCATACCAAGCCCTCACGTCGTGCGACCGACTGCTTCGCGTCGCCGCGTGAAGTGGTGAAGACATCCAACACGAAGTCCTCGTCCATGTATCCCCCTAGCCGTTCGAGCTCGGCGTTCTCGCCGATCACCGCGTGAACGCGATCTCCCGTCAGAGGGTAGTCCGTCACGTGGTGGCGCCAGTGCACTGCGAGAAGTGTGCCACCCGGTTCGAGATGCGCAGCGGCAGCATCGACTGCCAGCCGAAGGTCGGGCTCGTCGAGGTAATACCCCACCTCGCTGAGCACGATCAAGTCGAACGGCTCCTCACCGGCCACAGCACTCCAGTCGTCGGTCAATGACCACTTCACGAAGTTCACTGTCGCACCATCGACGGCGGCGCGGGCAGTATTCAGCACCGAATCGACGATGTCGGTCGAGATGAGCGTCTCGCACCGCGCGCTCAGTTTCTCGGTCAGAACCCCGACCGAGCAACCGGGTTCGAGGCCGCGACGGTACTGCGCCCGGGGGAGGGCGGCGACGGTGATCGAGTACTTTCTCTCCTCGTACCAGTTGGCGCGCAACCTGAATGGGTCCGTGCCCTCGGCGTAGACGGCATCGAAGTAGTCCCCGTTCAGTGTCATCCGAAGATCACCTCGCGGGGTCGAAGCAGGCGTTCCAGTGCAAAGGGAGGTAGCACCGCTCGGTCGGCCGGATGCTCCGACAGTGGTGTAATTTGCGTCTGAAACTCCTGTACCGCAGCCTCTTTGGCTTTTCGCGCGTTTGCGTCGAGGTCGACCTCGAATGCCCGACTCCACGGCACGTCGGGATGATCAGGGTAGGCCCAGTGCCACATCCAGATCGGGTATTCGAGGATCGCGATACCGGTGCGCGACGCGGCAGTGATGCAGGCGCGGGCGGTGGCCTCGTGGTCGGGATGTCCGTCTCCGCGCCATGCCGTCAGGCACCACGTTCCTGGGCCGCCGTGCATCGAACCGATCAATGCATGCGCGAGTTCGTCCTCGTGCTCGGCAACAGCGCCGTCCTCGAACCCCAGACGGATCGGAGCGGTGCGCACCCCCAGTCGTGCCACAGCCCGCTCCGACTCGCGGGGACGCTCGGACATGAGGTCGGCGGGCGAGAGCGTCGGCGAACCGGGATGTGAGGCGCCACCATCGGTGACGGCAATCACCGTCACTTCGATTCCGGCGGCGGCAGCGATGGACATCAGCCCGCCGACGCCGAGCACCTCGTCGTCGGGGTGCGGTGCGACGACGATCAGCTTGCTGCACCGTGTGAGGTCGAGTGGGGGGAATGTGCGATCCCATGCTCGCCACTCCGACTCGGGAGTTCCCGAGTCGGAGTCGGTGTCGAACGAGTGGTTGATGTCTTCTCGGCCGCTCACCACGGATAGTCCTCCTTCGCAATGTCTTCACCCAGTGCTGCCAGATCGCGCTCGGCGTGGCTCTGCCGCAGATACACGCTCAGATCCGCGACACGCTGGGCGTGTACCGCGTCGGCGCACAGGGGGCCTGCCCCCAGTGCTCGGCCGACTCTATCGATGCACTCGCTGGCGGCGCTCTCGACGATGGCCCGCACTACCCGGGCCCGAATTCGGCCCTGCCCATCGAAATCCATTGGGTCGGAATCTATTTCGGCAGCAGCGGTAGTCAACGCACTCGAGGCGGCACCCAGTGCGGCCGCGACCGCGCCCAGATGCGCGTTCTTGTGAGCATCACCGCCGGAGCGAGCGGCCGCATGCAGGGTGTCGGCCACCGCACAAGCACTACCGAACCAGCACGATGCGACGCCGATGGCACCGTGCCAGAAACCCGGACGTTCGATGTAGGCGCCGGGGTCACCCACAGGTTTCGCCGAAGCACCGTCGAACCGCACGGAACCCGAGTCGCTGCCAGCCATTCCGACTGCATGCCATGTATGTGGGATCGGGGCGCACCAGTCCTGCGTCAGATCCACTGCGAACATCTGCGACCGATCACCGACCTTCGCCGTCACCAGGGCATCGGTACAGATGTGCGCACCCGAGCACCACGGCTTCACCCCGGTGAGCTTCCAACCATCCCGGCCATGAACGGCCTGGAGTATCGGGGTGGGCGGCTCGGCTGCCCAGACGCCCCAGATCTGTCCGCGCCTGGGTTTCGGGCCGTCGAGTTCGGCAAGGATGGCGATGGCATCTGCGTGTCCCTCGGCGAGGCGTCCGAGTACGGTGTTCTCTCTGCAAAGCATCGCCAGGGCTTGCCACCGCGCATCGGTGTTGCCTGCACCGGGCAGCGGCAGGTCAACGGACTCCTCGACAACCCATTTCCGCAGGCGTGAAGCCATGTCGGTTGTCATTGCGTCATCGCCGCTTCGAGGTTGCGCAGGTGCCCGGCAAACCCCTCGGGTGCACGGCCGTCACGCCGATTCGACGTCGACACCGGGGAATCGCATGCGTACAGCACGGGGATCGAGCTGCCCTCCACACGGTGAATCAGATCCACGTCCTCCCCGGTCGGCAACGAACGGAACCCGCCGACGGCTCGATAGACGTCTGCACGGAGAGCGAGATTGGCGCCATGCACGTGGCGGTGCCCGAGTTGGTTGCGGTAACCCGCTCGGTAGGCACGTTCGAGGCCGGCCGGCGCGGAGTCGAGATCGACGCGCACCGTGCCGGCGACAGCCTGGGCACCGCGCTGCGCATGCCGTAGGTGCGAGGCCAGCCAGTCGGGACGGCACGTGCTGTCGGCGTCGGTCGTCGCGTACCAGGTTTCGTGCAGATTCGTTCCGCTCAGCTCAGCGTGTCCTTCGGCCGCTCGAAAGCCTGCCGCGCGAGCGGACCCGACATTGCGGAAGTCGACCGAAATCACCGAGCTCTCGTCGGTACGTGCTGCCCATTCCGCAGCGATCTTCGCGGAGTTGTCGGAGCACGCGTCGAGTACCACGATGGTGCGTACTTCCACATCTTCGACGGATGCGCGGGAGCGGGCGAGGGAGGACAACGCCTGCTGCAACAGATCCTCCTCGTTGTGAACCGGCACAACGACGACGATCTGCCGAATATGAGTCGAACAGTTTTTCACGTGTGCATCCTTCGCGGTCGTCGATCGCAAGGCTAGGACAGTGAAGCGTCCGGACCTGGGCTGTCCGGCGTATTCGGCGTCCACGCATCCGACTCGACAAGTTCTGCCGCCGGTGGCTCGACGGAATGCTGATAGGGCCGATAGACCCGCCTGGGAGTGCCCGTTAGTGGCACAATCCAAACACGGGTCGGCGACTCACGAGGAAAGGTGTGGCGGTGTTCTTTCAACGTGGAGTAGCGCGGAAGATGGCGCTGTTAGCGGGCCCTGTGTCGATCGGGATTTCGGTGTCGTTGCTGACTGCCGGAACGGCGCACGGAGCCGAGCTGTCCTGCGGTGGGCAGCCCCCGGTGGAAAATGTGCTCGTCGACGGGACGAGTGCGTGCGGCGTTCGGACCGACGCCACGAGCAACGCGTTCGCCCATGCACTCGATGCAGTCGCGTTCGCTCGCGCCGACGTCGGCGGCAGCGCGGTCGGTCTGGCCCAAGGCGGTGCCGTCGCCGCTGCCGAAACAGCGTCTGGCCAGGTCGGCGCACTCGCATTCGGCCACAATGCGGTGTCGATCGTCTCGCCCGATCCCGGCGCAGTCGCGGTAGCTCTCTCGCTGGCCCCCGGCCAGACGTTCGTCGGAACTGCTTCGGAAGGCGTGCGATGTGACGCAGGGGCCGGGCTCGCATTGAACCTCACTACCGGACAGAATTGCCTTTCCGACGGCGCCACCACCTGGAGATCTGGCGTCGCTTCACCTCGGTGAGTGCTTTTTAGAATCACAAATTTTCGCTTCGACAACATATGAGGGGGATGGCAATGTCGACACAGTTCAGCACCAACGAAGAGGCATTTCTCCAGATCGGCAAGGACCTCTGGTGGGCCGTTCTGATACGCGGAATCGTGGCGATCGTCTTCGGCATCGTCGCCCTGGCCTGGCCGGATGTCACGGTGTGGGCTCTGGTCGTCGTTTTCGGCGCGTACGCGATCGTCGACGGGGTCTCGGCCATCGTCCGGGCATCTCGGGCGAGGAAGGTCGAATCGGGTTGGGTGTGGTGGATGCTCGGCGGATTCGTCTCGCTCGGTGCCGGAATTGTCGCGTTCGTATGGCCGAATATAACGGCACTCGCTGTCGTCTTCGTCATAGGAATCTGGGCGATTCTGGGGGGAATCCTGGAAATAGCAGGATCTCTACGACTACGCCGACTCGACGGCGCAACGCATTGGGTAGCGCTCATGATCGCGGGTGTTCTCGAACTCCTCTTCGGTCTGATTCTGGTGTTCTTCCCTGGTAGCGGCATCCTGGGCATCGTCTGGCTGGTCGGGGTGTTCGCGTTGCTCTTCGGCATCGCATTCGTCGTCTCGGCATTTCAGTTGCGATCGATGGCAAAGAAAGCTGGGATGATCTGAAACGTTTCGATTTCGATTCGCACAATTTCGATTCGCACAATGTCGGCCGGGTGTGTGTTAATGGCATTTGATCTGCACGCTCGGGGAAGACTAAGGATGGACCGAACAGTTATGGAATTCGCATCTAGGACATCGCGCCGATTGGCAGTCCGGCTGTCTCTGGCGACCGTGACGGCTGCAGTGGGTATGAGTGCGCTGATCGCGCCGGCTCAGGCCGCTCCACTGTGGCCCGGCGGTCCAGAGGCGCCCGCCCTCCCCTCATTCCCGGGCTCTTCGGACCCAGCCGCGCCGGTGCCTCAGCCGCAGATCCCGCGCCTGGCACCCGCGAACTTCTCCGATCCGTCGATCAGCCCGTCCGGCGGTGAGGTGGTCGGCATTGCGCAGCCGATTGCCATCCGTTTCAACGAGGCGATCGGCGATCGCGGTGCAGCCGAACGCGCAATTCACATCACGACCTCACCTGCTGTCGACGGCCACTTCTACTGGATCAACGACAGCCAGGTCCGGTGGCTACCCAACGAGTTCTATCCGGCACATACTCAGGTCACCGTCGAAGCAGCCGGTTCGCGCACCGACTTCTCTACCGGCGACTCCGTCATCACCACCGCGGACGACGCGACCCACACCATGACGATCACGCGCAACGGTGAGGTCGTCAAGACGATGCCGACCTCGATGGGCAAGGCTGGGCACGAGACGCCCAACGGCACCTACCTCGTCGGCGAGAAGTTCCGCGACATGTACATGGATTCGTCCACCTACGGCGTACCGGTCGATTCGCCCGACGGGTACCGCACCTACGTCGAGTACGCGACGCGCATCTCCTACAGCGGCATCTTCGTGCACGCCGCGCCGTGGTCGGTCGACTCGCAGGGCTACGAGGATGTCAGCCACGGCTGCCTCAACGTCAGCACCGAGGATGGACGATGGTTCTTCGAGAACTCGCAGAAGGGTGATCCCGTCGTCGTCGTCAACAGTGGCGGTGGCACTTTGAGCGGCTCCGACGGCTTGGGCGACTGGAACCGCTAGCTCTTGGCTTCGATGTTCATATCAGTTCGGAAGCAGTTCACCTTTCATTCGTTGCGGGTGAGCACAGTCCCCGTTTGTGAGTACAACGACCGAACGAGTGCTGCCCACGGCAGGCCGGAGATCATTCTTCGGTCGGCCGTGGAGCGACTACGCACTGTTCCTGATTCTGTTGGGGCCCAATCTCGTTCTGCTGGTCGTGTTCACCTACCGACCTTTGATCGAGAACTTCCAATTCTCCTTCTACGACTGGAATCTTTCCTCGCCGACGTCCACCTTCATCGGCTTGGACAACTATCGCGAGTGGTTCTCCCGTGACGACACCTGGACCATCGTCGGTAATACCGTGGTGTTCACCATCGCGGCAGTGGTCGGCAGCCTGGTGCTCGGTCTTGCGCTGGCGATGCTGCTCGATCGGCAGCTCCGCGGCCGCAACTTCGTTCGGTCCGCGATCTTCGCACCTTTCGTCATTTCGGGTGCTGCGATCGGAATTGCCTTCCAGTTCGTGTTCGATCCGAACTTCGGTCTCGCGCAGGACCTTGTGCACCGAGTCGGGCTGACCTCCCCGGACTTCTATCAGGACCCGCACTGGGCGTTGTTCATGGTGACGGTGACATATCTGTGGAAGAACCTCGGCTATGCCTTCGTCATCTACCTCGCTGCGCTGCAGGGCGTCCGCAAGGAACTCATGGAGGCGGCAGAGATCGACCGCGCCGATAGGTGGACCACCTTCCGTAAAGTTCTTCTCCCACAACTGCGTCCGACGACCTTCTTTCTTTCGATCACAGTCCTGCTCAATTCGTTGCAGGTCTTCGACATCATCAACGTCATGACGCGCGGAGGGCCGCTCGGCAACGGCACGACGACAATGGTGTTCCAGGTCTACGAAGAGACTTTCCGCAACTTCCGTGCCGGATACGGCGCAACGGTGGCGACGATCATGTTTCTCGTCCTGTTGATCATCACCCTCCTGCAGGTTCGAGTCATGGATCGAGACGATCAGCGATGACACTCACCGCGCCGTGTATCACCACCGAGACGCCGCCGCCCGTCCGAGCCCCCGACGTACAACGGAACCGGCGCCTTTCCACTGTCTTCGGCTACATCGCAATGGTGTTGGTACTCATCATGATCGGGTTACCCCTGTTCTGGATTCTCATCACCTCGTTCAAGGAGCGGGGCGATATCTATGTACAACCGGTGACGTGGTGGCCGGGTGTATTTCGTCCACAGAACTACACCGAGGCAGTGACCGAAGTGCCGTTCTTCACCTATCTGAAGAACTCGCTGATCATCACGATCGCGACGTCGTCGATCAAGTTCGTTCTCGGTGTCCTGAGCGCGTACGGGCTGGTGTTCCTCAGATTCCCGGGCAAGAATTTCGTGTTCCTGGTCATCATCGCTGCACTGATGGTGCCCAATCAGATCACGGTCATTTCCAACTATTCGCTGATCTCCGATCTGGGATGGCGTAACTCTTTTCAAGGCATCATTCTGCCGTTGGCAGGCGTGGCGTTCGGAACGTTCCTGATGCGCAATCACTTTCTGTCGCTTCCAGCCGAGATCATCGAAGCGGCGCGCATGGACGGAGCGGGACCGGTCAGGCTGCTGCTGCGTGTCGTGCTGCCATTGTCCGGACCGACCATGGTCGCTTTCGCGATCATCACGATCGTCACCGAGTGGAACGAATACCTCTGGCCGTTCCTGATGTCCGACGACTCCTCCGTCGCGCCGCTACCGGTCGGCTTGACGCTGTTGCAGAACAGCGAGGGCTACACCAACTGGGGCGCGGTCATGGCTGCCACGATCCTCACCATCCTTCCCATTCTCATCGTCTTCCTAGCCCTCCAGCGCCACATGATCAAAGGCCTCACCTCCGGTGCGGTCAAAGGCTGATTCATCTTCATCGACAGGAGCACAACATCATGGCGAATCTCAATCGACGCGGTTTCCTCACTCTCACCGGGACATTGGCCGCCGGTGCGGCGCTCGCAGCATGTAGCAGTCCCGGTACCAGCTCGTCGGGTGACTCAGCAACCGGTGACGCGAACACCATCAACTTCTGGTCGAACCATCCCGGAAAGTCTCAGGAGTTCGAGAAGGAGCTCATCTCGCGCTTCCAAGCCGAGAACCCCGGCCTGACCGTCAACTTGATCGACGGCGGCAAGAACTACGAGGAGGTGTCGCAGAAGTTCAACGCGGCACTGTCCGGCAACGATGTACCCGACGTCGTCGTCCTGTCCGATGTCTGGTGGTTCAACTACGCGCTCACCGGCGCGATCGAACCGCTCGACAAGCACTTCTCCGCGGCAGGCGTCGACTCTACCGATTACGTGGATTCGCTTCTCGCCGACTACAACTGGAACGGAAACCACTGGGCTCTACCGTACGCGCGGTCGACCCCACTGTTCTACTACAACAAGGCCGTCTGGTCGCAGGCGGGATTGCCGGACCGCGGACCCGCCACATGGGCAGAATTCGACGAATGGGGCCCACGCATCCAGGCTGTCGTCGGCGACGGCAAGCTGGCCCACGGCTTGGGCAACGCGGTGGACTACCTCGGCTGGACGTACGAAGGGCCGATCTGGACGTTCGGCGGCAGCTACTCCGAGGGCTTCGATCTGAAGTTCGGTGACGAGAAGACAATTGCCGCAGGCCAATTCCTCAAGGACATGGTCCACACCAAAAAATATGCAGCGGTTTCCAATGACATCGCCAACGACTTCGGCGCAGGCATCCTCGCCTCGACCATTGCATCGACGGGTGACTTGTCCACCATTACCAAGAGCGCGACGTTCGAGTTCGGCACGGCCTTCCTACCGTCGTCGGACGGAAAGCCGGGATGTCCGACGGGTGGAGCCGGACTCGCCATCCCGTCGAAGATCTCCGAGGAACGTAAGGTCAATGCGCTCAAATTCATCGACTTCGTGACCAACGGCGCCAACACTGCGTACTTCTCGCAGAACACCGGGTACATGCCGGTTCGTAAGTCTGCCCAGCAGGATCCGAGCGAGATTGCATTCCTCGCAGCCAACCCGAATGCGAAGACAGCCGTCGACCAGCTCGCGTTCACCCGCAGTCAGGACTACGCGCGCGTCTTCGTTCCAGGTGCCGACAAGATCATCGGTACCGGTCTCGAGCAGATCGCGCTGCAGAACGCCGACGTGGCAACCACATTCGCGAGTGTCGCCGATCAGCTCCAGCAGGTCATCGACCGCCAGATCACCCCGAACCTTCCCGCGTAATGGCAGCGGTCAAGTATGCCGGCGTCTCGCACCGATACCCGGGTGCGGAGTCGCTGGCAGTCGACAATCTCGATCTCGATATCGCCGATGGCGAATTCATCGTGCTGGTCGGGCCGTCGGGATGCGGTAAGTCGACGTCGTTGCGGATGCTCGCCGGGCTCGAATCGGTGGAGAGCGGCCGAATCGACATCGGCGGGATCGACGTCACCGGGCTCGCACCACGGGCCAGGGATGTCGCCATGGTGTTTCAGAACTACGCGCTGTACCCGAACATGACCGTCGCCGACAATATGGGTTTTGCGCTACGGAACGCGGGAATGAGCAAGGCAGACACCGCAGTGCGCGTCCATGAGGCTGCGAAGATGCTCGAGCTCGAAGCGTTGCTCGACCGTAAGCCAGGCAAGTTGTCCGGTGGTCAACGTCAGCGAGTTGCCATGGGGCGGGCAATCGTTCGTCAACCCACGGTGTTCTGCATGGACGAACCACTGTCCAACCTCGACGCCAAGCTTCGCGTCAGTACCAGGGCGCAAATCGCTGGGCTGCAGAAGCGACTCGGTACGACGACGGTCTACGTCACTCACGACCAGGTCGAGGCCATGACGATGGGTGATCGAGTTGCGGTCCTGCTCGATGGAAAACTGCAGCAGATCGCTCCACCCAGGGAGCTGTACGACAATCCGGTGAACACTTTCGTGGCAGGGTTCATCGGTTCTCCTGGAATGAATCTCGTCGATGCCCCTGTAGTCGAGGGTGCGGCGGTGATGGGGGATCTTCGCATTCCTCTTCCCCGTGGCGCTGTTCTCCGTGACACCGTGGCGCGAGTGGTACTGGGAGTTCGGCCGGAAGCGTGGCGGCTCGTGGGCGAGAACAGAGGTGCGGTGGCGTCGAGAGTCGAGTTGATCGAGGAACTCGGCGCCGAATCGTACCTGTACGCGGCGCCCGAGCCCGGCGCGAACTGCAGCACCCAGTCCGGCCGGTTCGCTGTTCGGATCGATCGGAAGCTGGACGTCCGTCTCGGCCAGACGGTGCGCCTCGTTCCGAACCTCGACGAGGTGTTCTTCTTCTGCGCTACTACCGGATCGCGCCTGTAGACGCAGGTTGCCCGAGGTTTACGGGCAGGGAGGCCCAGCCGTGCAGGACTCGGGTTTCTCGCCGGACTCCCTCACCTGCCGATCGCAGGTGAGGGAATCTGTCGAAGAGCGTTTTCAGGCCGACCTCGGACTCGGCCTTCGCCAACGACGCACCGAGACAGTAGTGCCGCCCGCCGGAGAACGATAGATGTTTGTTTGCGTTCGCGCGGGTGACGTCGAACCGATACGGGTCGTCGAAGACGTCCGGATCGCGATTGGCACCCGCCAGGACGAGGACCACCAGCCCGCCCTCGGGTACTTCGATGCCCTCGATGGTGACGTCGTGACGGGCGAGACGACCCGTGAGCTGTACCGGTGACTCCAGCCGCAACATTTCGTCGACGGCGTTGGGCCAGTGCGAGGGATCGCGGGTCAGTACCTCGAGCTGGTCTGGATGGTCGAGAAGTAGTCGAATTCCGCTCCCGAGCAGATTGACCGTCGTCTCGAATCCGGCCGCCAGTACCAGCCCGGCAGTCGAGCGGAGCTCTTCGTCGTTCAGACCGACGCCGTCCTCGGTGGCGGCAATGAGCTGGCTCATCAAATCGTCGCCTGGGTTTTTCCGCAGTTCGGCGAGATGATCGCCCAGCCAGGCATCGAAAGCTTCGAGCCCTTTCTCGACCTGGTTGAACTGTTTCCACGACAAGCCGATGTCGAGGCTCGGTGCAGCCATCTCACCGAATTCGAGGACACGCGCCCGCTCGCTGTCCGGAACGCCGAGAATGTTGCTGATCACGGCGACCGGAAGCTGTGCGCAGTACTTGTCGACGATGTCTACTTCGACGCCGCCTGCGGTGAGGTCGTCGAGTAGACGGTCCGCGGTCTCCTGCACCATCTCGCGCATCCTCGCCACCGCGCGCGGAGTGAAGACCGAGGAGACCAGCTTGCGGTAGCGCGTGTGCTCCGGAGGCTCGACGGAAAGAAGTGAAGGCGGCTTGAGCGGGTGCAGAGCGCTCGAGCGCGTGTGCTTTTCGATGAAACGCAGCGTCCGCGGGAGGTTGGCCCCGAGTTCGCTGACGCGGAAGTCGTCGGAGCGTAGGAGGTCGAACACGACGCGATGGCTGACCGAGATAGTCGAAATCCGGGTCTTCACCAGCGGTCCCGACGCGCGAATGCGCTCGAACACCTCTCGCGGATTCTCCCGTGTCGCGGGATCTGCCACGAGCATGGCCTGCGGGTCGCCCGCTTGCGCTGCTTTCCTGGCGCCGTAGCGCACGACCCCATGTGCGGCGAGCCACCTGATTCGAGCTTTCATTTACTTGCTCCCCTCCTACGCGACGCGTCCTACCAGATCTTGACGCGCTCTTCCGGGTCCAAGTACAGCGCATCTCCAGGCTGTACATCGAAGGCTTGGTGAAAACTGTCGAGATTGCGCACGACGCCGTTGCAGCGAAATTCCGGTGGTGAGTGCGGGTCTACCGCGAGTCGGCGGAGGGCTTCCTCGTCGCGCGCCTTGGTCCGCCACACCTGCGACCATCCGAAGAAGACACGCTGTAGGCCGGTCAGGCCGTCGAGTACGGGGGCTCGGTCGCCACCGAGCGCGATCTTGTACGCGGCTATGGCGATGGACAGCCCGCCGAGGTCGCCGATGTTCTCACCGATGGTGAATTCACCGTTGACGCGATGACCGGGTAGCGCCTTGGGCTCGAACTGGTTGTATTGCTCGATCAATGCGGCAGTGCGCTTGCCGAATTCGGTGCGGTCGTTGTCGGTCCACCAGTCGACCATGTTGCCGTCGCCGTCGTACTTGGCGCCCTGGTCGTCGAATCCATGGCCGATTTCATGGCCGATGACGGCACCGATGCCGCCGTAGTTTGCGGCGTCGTCTGCCGCCGCATCGAAGAACGGTGGTTGCAGAATCGCTGCGGGAAAGACAATTTCGTTCATTCCGGGGTTGTAATAAGCGTTGACCGTCTGTGGAGTCATGAACCACTCGTCGCGGTCCACGGGCCCACCGAGTTTGTCGAGTTCACGCTGATACTCCGCGACATGTCCGCGGCGGTAGTTTCCGACGAGGTCACCTGTATCGATGGAAACGGCCGAGTAGTCGCGCCAGCGATCGGGGTAGCCGATTTTCGGGGTGAACTTCTCGAGCTTTTCGAGTGCTTTCGCCCGAGTCTGCGGGCTCATCCATTCGAGGTCGGAGATGTTGCTTCGGTAAGCTTCCTGCAGATTCTTCACGAGAACCTGCATGCGTTCTTTGGCGTCCGCAGGAAAATGGCGATCGACGTACAGCTTCCCGACGGATTCACCGAGCAGATCCTGCACGAGTGACACTCCACGCTTCCACCGCTCGCGGTTTTCCTCGGTGCCGCTGAGAGTCTTTCCGTAGAAGGCGAAGTTCTCCTCGACCAGAGCTGCGGACAGTAGATTCGCTCGACCGTGGATGATGCGCCACGTCAGCCATGCCTTCCAGTCTTCGATGTCTGCCGAGACCCACAGTGCGGCGAAGGTGGACACGAACGGCGGTTGGCGAACGACGATTTCAGCGAACTGCTCGGTGGTGCCACCGAGGCCGGAAATCCATGCGGTCCAATCGAATCCGGAGTCGTTCCGAACGAGGGTGTCGAAGTCGACGAGGTTGTAGCTCTTCTCGGCATCACGACGCGCCACGACGTCCCAGTGTCCTGCAGCGAGTTTCTTCTCGAGATCGAAGACGCGCTCGGCGTCGTAGTCGACCCCGGCGAGAGTGAACATCTTCGAGATGTGCGCCACGTAGGCGCTGCGAATCTCGGCGTAGTTGTCCTCGCGGTAGTACGACTCGTCCGGCAGGCCGATTCCCGACTGGGAGAAGTGCACGAGGTAGCGCGCGGAGTCTTTGGCGTCGGTGTCGACGTAGTGGCCGATGGCCCCGCCGATGCCGGTGCGTTGCAGACCCCCGAGCACACCGGCCAGTGTCACGAGGTCGGTCGCGTCGGCGACGGCGGCGAGTTCCTCGGAGATCGGGGTGAGTCCGGCTTCTTCGACGGCATCGGCATCGAGGAAGCTCGAGTAGAGGTCGCCGATCTTTTGTGCGTCGGTGCCCACAGGTGAATTCGAGGCCGCGGACTCCTGGATGATCGCCCGCACGTCTTCTTCGGCCTTGTCGTAAAGAGTTCTGAATGCGCCGTCGACCGCACGATCGGCTGGTATGGCGTAGTCGTCGAGCCACTTGCCGTTGACATGCACGAACAGGTCGTCCTGCGGGCGCGTGTCAGGGTCTGCGTAGCTGAGGTCGATTCCGGAATTAACAACAGCAGTCATGTGATCCATCTTTACACTCTTGCGAGGAATCGGCCGATACCCGAGACCGAGCCGAGATCCGAAGCCGAACCGGAATCTCCAAAGCCTGTCGAGACCAGCGGGAATGGGTACGATATCGAAAACCACCGCGAAGTCTGATCGCGGAACGTACTTGTTTTCGTCAATTGCCGGGGGATTACGGGGTCGGCAACGGCGTGGAGGGCACAGCACCGTGACATTTCTGCGCAGATGGTGGGCTCAGCCCTGCAACTACATGCGGATGAGGAAGTATTTCGAGGCGCGAGGTGTCTTGAAGGCATACCGCATCGGAGTCGGTTTCAACTGCATCTTCTTCGGGCTCGCTGGGTTCACAAGTTTTCTGACGGCGTCTCCGCCGAGTTCGACGGTAGGCAGGGTCGTCCTCGTGTCCGCTGCCTTCTCGTCGTTCGCGGTCGGTGCGCTGTGGATGCGCGGTCCGTGGCCCAGCGAGCGGGCGAGCACACTGTTCGTCATCTACGCCGATCTCGGCACTACCGTGGCCCTGCTGTCCTACGGGTCGATACAGATGTCGTTCCCGGTATGTGTGCTTCTCGCCGCGACAGGGTTGTACGTACAGGTATTTCACAGCCCGAAGCTGCTCCTGGCGCACCTGCTCTGGTCTGCGATAACGGTGGCAGGGATGTTCGTACTCATCCTGGCGTCACCGAATCTCGATCACGGCCTCGCGTGGTCGCACCTGATCATGTTGCTGCCCGTCATGTTCACCACTCCCGTATTTATCCAATCGATACTGCTCAACCTGCGGGTCGACGCAGACGATGCGATGCTCGACCCGTTGACCGGTCTGCACAACAGACGAGGACTCGATGAGGCGATACCGCGTTTTCTCCGAGGCCGGTGTGAGGTGTCGGTCTTGGTCATCGACGTCGACCGATTCAAATCGATCAATGACCGCTTCGGACACGAAGGTGGAGACCTGGCGCTCACCCTGATCGCACGCAGAATCCGTGTCGACGAAGTGCTCGTCGCGAGGACCGGCGGCGAGGAGTTCGCGATCGTGACGACGGTGTGCGCCGAACAAGCAATCTCGGTCGCCGAATGGATGCGCACTCGCTTGCACTCGCTGCAGGATATCTGCCCACTGACGGTCAGCGTCGGCGTCGCACATTCTGCTTCTGTCGACGGCGACGGAGTGTCCACCGTGACGGATCTGCTTCGGCAAGCGGATGGGGCAATGTACGAGGCCAAACGCCTCGGCGGCAACCAAGTTGTCGTCGCTGACCCGGTAGTTGCGTATCCACCGGTGCGCGCCAGTCGCACGGGTGATTGAACCCCCAGATCGACGGCTCCGATGTGTCCATCACCGCTCTTCGCCGTGGTGACGAGCGAAGAGTCCGGCGAGGCTCACTCCGCCGGCCAGTGCGAATGCGTGACAACGGCTGACGCAGTCACGCATTCGTAGTTGTCAGTTGGGTTGGTTGGGGACAGTGACGTCGAACCTGTCCTCGATGTTCTGCTGCCACTTGTCGGCGCATCGCTGCTGCTCACGCTGGTTGTTGCCGGCATGGCTGATGCAGTCGGCGAAGTCGTTGCCTCCGCTGCTGTTGAACAGTCCGATACCGACGACGAGCAGGACGATCGACAGCGCAACCGCGACCAGACCGAGAATTATCGCGACGAGGGAGACGACCCCGTTGGTTGCGGTGCCCTTTTTGGATTTCGAACGACCGATGAATCCGAGAACCACAGCCAGCAATCCGAAGATGATGCCACCTAGGATCGTCCAGCAGAGCACGATGCCGAGGATCGCGAGCACGATCGCCACGATGCCGGCGGTATTCTGCGGCGGCGTTGGAGGCTGTGGGTAGCCACCTTGCTGCGCATAGCCACCTTGCTGCGCATAGCCACCTTGTGGTGGGTAGCCGCCTTGTGGTGGGTAATTGCCTTGTGGTGGGTAATTACCCGGTGGGTAGTTACCTGCTGGGTAGCGCCCCGGGGGTGGATCCAGTGGTGGGGGTGGGTTCTCGGATGGATTCTCAGGTGGCGGTTGGTCTGACACGGCGGAGACCTCCGATGCGTACGAGCGTGCGTGCTGGAGAGTTTAAGCGCCTTGCCTGGCCAGGCATTCGACTATTCGGAGGCCGTGATCAACCTGTCATCGACTGCGTTGCTCATCCACCCAGGCGTTTGTGCATCTCCCACACCAGTATCTCGGCAGGTGCGGTTGCTTCGATCCGTTGGCCACCAGAGGAACTCAGGCGTACGGCGTCCCCCTCGTACAATTCACCGACGCCTTCCATCTGGACTGTCCCGGCGACGACGAAAACATGAAGAAACGGCGCTTCGGGGATCGTGATCGGTCGCCCGGGCTGTAACCGTGCTGCATGCATGGCAGCCGACTTCTGGGATATGCCGATCGCGGACTGCCCGTGATGCTTCTTCATGCCGGATGCCACGGGAATCAGTCCGCCGCGCAGTAATTCGCCGTCGATCTCGAGTTGTTCGTATCCGGGTGTGATGCCGGGGGTATCCGGCATAATCCACATCTGAACGAATCGAACGGGCTCGTGGTGCTGTTCGCCGGTCAGCCGCCAGGAGTCGTTCTTTTCCGAATGCATGATCCCTTTGCCTGCGCTCATGCGTTGTGCGAGGCCGGGATAGATGACTCCGGAGTGGCCTATCGAATCCTGATGTACGAGCGAGCCCTGCACCACCCACGTCACGATTTCCATGTCGCGATGTGGGTGGGTTTCGAATCCTTCTCCGGCAGAGACGGTGTCGTCGTTGTTGACGAGCAGTAGTCCGTGATGGGTATTGTCCGGGTCGTAATGCTGCCCGAAGGAGAAGGAATGCTTCGAATTCAGCCACGCCACACGGGTTTTCGTGCGATCACCGGCGCGATGGACGTCGATGTGGGGAATGGGGGCGAAGCTTGCAGGATGTGGAGCGGACATGGACCCACTCTACGAGTCGAACGATCGACAGTCGCCAGGCTCGGATAACTTTCGCGCGACGAAAGAAAAACGATCCAGTGCATCAGGTGTGTGAGATCAGGGGGATCGGGTAGCCCTATTCGAAAGATTCGACCACACTGCGCTCGGCTCAGCTCGCGCATACCGGCGGATCCATCGTTAGAGTGAGAAAGTAGACCGAGCGAATGCGGAGGCCAGTGAACTCATCTATGACCGATTCGACGCACATCAGCACGGAAGAGTTGGAAGCTGCACTTCGGGCATGGCTTCCGAAGCAACGCTGGTACGCCGCGAAGGGTTCTCGGATCGTCTCCCTCATCGTCATCTCGCGGGTCTCTCTGGGCTCGCGTCCAGGGGTGGAGGCAGAGCACATCCTGGTCGACGTCGGACTGGATGCACCCGTGACCGAAGGGGGCCGCGTCCAGCGCTACCAGGTACCGCTCGGCTTTCGCCGCACTGTGGTCGAGAGCGCGGTACTGAAGGATCTGGCTCCCTGGCAGTTGCCGGTGCGCGAGGGTGAATTCGTGTACGACGGTTTGCGTGATCCGGAAATCATTGCGCTGTATTCCGACGCCTTGTCGGCGGCCCAGCCGATCGGCTCCCTGGAGTTCCGAAACGTGCCGGGTGACTCGGTCGAGACCGGGATGCTCGGTCGGGTGTTGGGCGCGGAACAGTCGAATACTTCAGTGGTGCTAGGTGAAGTGCTGCTGCTCAAGCTGTTTCGGCAGGTCTCCCCGGGCATCAATCCGGACATCGAACTTCATCGCGCGTTGGCGGCCACCGGATGCCGATTCGTCGCTCCGCTGCGGGCCTGGATCGAGACCGAGGCCGATGGTGAACTTTCGATGCTCGGCATGGCGCAGGACTTCGTGGCCGACGCTGCAGAGGGGTGGACCACCGCCCTGGCCAGTGTCCGTGACCTGCTGGCCAGCGACCGGAAGGTAGCAGAGCTGGATTCCGATTTCGCCGGTGAGGCATACGACCTGGGTGCTGCAGTCGCCCACGTGCACGCGGATCTGGCGAGGGAGTTGGGCACGGCCGAGCGCGCGGGCTCCTCGACGGCCGTCGAGGAGATCCTCGCTCGGGTCGAAGCTGCAGCGGAAGTGATTCCGGAGCTGGCCGATCATCTTCCAGCTGCTCGTGGGCTCATCGAAGGCGCCGAGGCAGCGGGCACGGTAACCGTGCAGCGTATCCACGGCGACCTGCATCTCGGCCAAGTCCTACGCACCGCGGCCGGTTGGTTACTCATCGACTTCGAGGGTGAGCCTGCAAAGCCACTGGAGGAGCGTAGACAGCGAGACAGTGCGCTTCGCGATGTCGCCGGAATGTTGAGATCGTTCGACTATGCGGCTCATCATCTGCTGCTGGACGATCCGGACGTGACCGAGGCGACCTACGCCAGGGCCTCGGAGTGGGCGAGAAGAAACTCGGCATCGTTCTGCGACGGTTATGCATCGGTCACCGGGTCGGACCCACGCGAGGAATCAGCGTTGCTCAGCGCTTACGAGCTGGACAAGGCTGTCTACGAGGCAGTGTACGAAGCACGTAATCGGCCCGCCTGGCTGGAACTGCCGATGCGTGCGATCAGGCGCTACGCACCGGCTCGGGCCGGGTCCTAGCCGCTTTCGTCTCCACCGCTATCGAATCGAGTCCGACAAGTCGGCTTCGATCGTGTGGTCTGCAACTTTGGCGACCTCGGCCTCGACTACTCGGTCCGTCGTTTCGATTCGCTTGTCGTGTGAATCTTCGCCCGCCCCGCACACTATGCACCGAGCGTCCCTCGGGCGCTCCCGTTCGTAATGGTGGCTGTATCTCCCGAAGCTCTGCGCCATCGTGTCGACCCTATTCTGTCCTTGTTCGCGTCGACCACATGGCGACAGTCGTCGACAGTGCCGGATCCGGACATTCAGGTCGAACGGGAGCACGGTTCATCTTTCCCCCCGCACTAACGCGGGGGGAAAGAGGCCCCTCCCATCACATACATGGGAATGGATTTCGAGGTACGTCAGCCCGCCTCAGCGAGTAAGCACTCCGAGATCCAACGGCAACTGAATGCCGGTGACGTGCCGCGCTTCGTCCGAGGCGAGCCACGCAACGGCGGCCGCGATGTCCTCCGGTTCGCTGATCGGGTCGGGCAACGAACCCATGAAAATCGGTCCGAGTGAGGGGTACTTCTCGATCAGCGCCATCATGTCGCCGGGTTGCATGCCGGTCGCGACGCCGTGCGGATGAATAGTGTTGACACGGATACCGAACTGTCCGAGCTCGTTGGCCATCGTCCGACACAGGCCGACGATGCCGTGCTTGCTCGCTGTGTAGTGCGCGAGAAAGGGCAGGCCCTTCAATCCTGCGACCGAGCTGGTCATGACGATCGATCCGCCCGTCCCCTGATCGAGCAAGATCGGAATCGCAGCCTTCGCTGTGAAGAAGGTGCCGGTGAGATTGACGTCGATAGTCTCTTTCCATTGCTCTGGGGTAATTTCCCACGACATCCCCGCCGCACAGATTCCGGCGTTGGCGATGACGACGTCGAGCCTGCCGAGCTGCTCGACCCCGTCGTTCAACGCAGCCGACAAAGCTGCGAAGTCTCGGGTGTCGGCTTGGGTGGCGACGATCCGGCGATCGAGTGCTTCGACTGCAGCCACCGTTTCCTGCAGGTTCTCCGCTGTGGACCCGTCGTAGAATGTCGACTCGAACTCGCCACAGATGTCCACCGCAATGATGTCGGCACCCTCCGATGCGAGCCTTATTGCTTCGGCCCTTCCCTGGCCGCGGGCGGCACCGGTAATGAAGGCAACCTTTCCCTCGAAGCGTCTTGGTTGATGTTCGGTCGATGTGATCATGGCTTCGGACAGTACAACTTCCAGTACTCGGTACGGGGTGGATTCGACCGACGCCGAGTACGCCCAGTACGGTAAGGGGCAACACGGGAGGTAGGGCAGTTATGGAAAGCATCGGTGCGTTCATAGGGATCGTCGTCATCGTTCTGACGATCGTTCTCGTGGTTTTCGGTTGTGTCATGTTGTTCGTGGCATCGATCAAGCCGGACCTGATGAACTTCGATCTCGATCGTCGCTCGCGCAACAAGAAAAAGAGCGATACTTCGTCCTAGTCGGGCAGTGCGGTGACTTGGGTCATAGTTAGGCCTCGAATGTTGGGTGACCGTTGTTGCAGCGGGCAGGACCGTATTGGGTCCAGAACGCCGAAACTGGAGACGATGACGTGAGCAGCACGCTGGACACGCAGCCGAGAACATGTGCCACAGAGATCAGGGCACGTTTCATGGGTGAGTCGGCCCCGGCACAATTCGTCAGATTCGTCTTCGTGGGTGTGTCCAGCAACATCGTCTACATCGGACTGTTCCTCGGATTGGCCTTTCTGGGTACCTTCGTCGCAAATATTGCCGGAATCGCGGCAAGCACAGTTCTGGCCAACGAACTCCATCGACGACATACCTTTCACGCGACGCAGCGGGTCGGCTGGTTGCAGACCCAGTGGGAGGCCGGTGGACTTGCTCTCGCCGGTCTGGCTCTCGGCACCGCAGCCCTGGCCGTAGTCCACATTGTTTTTCCCGGCTCGTCGTGGATCGTGCAGGTCGTCGCGGTCATCGCTGTGAGTGCCGCTACCGGGGCGCTTCGTTTCGTCGCGCTTCGCGGGTGGGTTTTCTGACCTACTGGTGAGTGCACCCAGCGTCGATACAACATACAGAGGGCCCGCGCAGAGATAGGCTGACCTCGCTCGATCGAGCGAGGAGGTCGCGATGGGAACATGGTTCACCGAGACGGTCGTGAACAACGGACGGCTCCCGCTGTTCTTTCTACTCGTGTCGTTCCTACTGGCATTTCTCTTCATCCGGTTCAGTGTTCGGATGATCAGGGCCGAGGTGTCCTGGTGGCCCGGCAACGTCACACCAGGTGGCATGCACATTCACCATGTGATGTTCGGACTGGTCATGGTCCTCGTCTCCGGGTTCGCGCTGGTGGCCATCGCGAACTACGAGACCCCCGTTGCCAACTGCATTCTCGCGAGCGTTTTCGGCATCGGGAGTGCATTGATGCTCGACGAGTTCGCTCTGATACTGCATCTTCGCGACGTCTACTGGGCGGAGGAAGGTCGGTCCTCGATCGACGCGGTCTTCGTGGCCGTCGCGATCTCCGGCCTCTATCTTCTCGGCGTTCACCCCATCGGATTCACCGGAGACTTCGACGTCTATCAGCAGGATCGATCGCTGATCACGCTTGCGCTGGTCCTCTTCGGGTTGGCACTTCAGCTTGGGCTCGCGGCGATCACCCTGCTCAAGGGCAAGCTGTGGACGGGATTGGTCGGCCTGTTCTTCACCCCGCTCCTCATCGTCGGTGCCATCCGGCTCGGTCGACCGTTGTCGCCGTGGGATCGGTGGCGATACGCCGACAAGCCAGGTAAACGAGCGAAAGCCTTCACCCGCGAAAAGCGGTTCCGTGAACCGGTCATCCGGGCGAAAATCATTGTTCAGGAAGCACTGTCGGGTCGTTTCGGTGTACCGATCGAGACGGCCACACCGACTGCCGCGGTTACTGTGTCCGATCAGCCAGTGCCGGTGGCCAAGGTTCCCAATCGACTCCTGACGGCAATACGGTGGAGCCACACTCGGCGACGCTTGCGGAGGACACCGACTTGGCGGCTACCGATGATCCTGGTGTCGTCGTCGATCGTGTTGGCGGCGCTCCTCGTCGACCTGGACAGCGAATTCGGCAACACCGATTCTGCGGACGGCATCGAATCGACATTCGATATCGGAGCCACTGCCACGTTGCTCGCCGTCATCGCCGGCGGCATGATCACGCTCACCGGCCTGGTGTTCACCGCCATCACCCTGGCCATGCAGTTCGGTGCCTCGCAGATTTCGGTACGTGTGGTGCCGATGCTGCAACAGGAAGCCATCATGCGATGGTCGATCGGGATGTTCCTGTCCACGTTCGTCGTCGCTGTCATCATCGCCTCGGATCTGGCGTTGTCCGGCGAGTCCACAGCACCCGTGCTGTCGACGTCCATTGCAATCCTGTTGGCATTCGTGAGTGCATTTCTCTTCATCGCGCTGGTAGCGCGCGTGGGGATGGTGCTCAATTCCTCGCGGTTGCTGCGCTGGATCGCGGCACAGAGTCGCTCGTCCATCGTGCGAACCTATCCGGGATTCACGGAAGAGATGGAACAAGGGCGGAGGGAAGTCGTCTCCGCTGCTTCGGTTCCGACGACCCCGCCCCTCATAGCGTCGAGAGATCCGCACAAGTTCGAGCCGCTGGGTAGCTCGACCACGGTACGACTCCGTCAACTCTCTCCCGACGGCCGAATTCTGTTGGCAGTCAATCTCGCCGGTATCGAGCGACTTGCCGCGGTATGGGGAGTCACTATCGAGGTGCTGCCCTATGTCGGCGAGTTCGTCGCGCAGGACGCTGCGCTGTTCGAGGTGAACGGGCCGCAGTTGCGGGTGCGCCCACATCAGTTGATGGCGTGCCTGATATTCGGTGACACGCATAGTCCGACGGTCAGTCCGGCTGCTGGGTTGCAGGCAATCGTCGACATCGCACTCAAAGCGCTCTCGCCCGCGATCAACGACCCCGGCAGGGCCGTGCAGGCCATCGACCATCTCGAAGACCTACTGTTGACGTTGGCGCCGAGAGTTCGCCTGGAAGCTTCGGACTCGGTGTCGACACGGATACGTGGAACAACCCGAACCTGGGCCGATTACGTGGCTATCTCGACCGACGAGATCCGGCACTTCAGCGCAAACTCCACTCAAGTGCAGCGTCGACTCCGCTCGCTGTTGGACACCCTGCTCGGTTACTGCCCAGTCGAGCAACATGCCCCCCTGGTGGCACGTGTGCACGCCCTGGACGCTCAGATCGCGCGCGAATGGACCGGTGAACTCGATATCGCGCTGGCATCCGTCGCCGATCCTCAGGGGCTCGGTTCGGAAAATGGTTCGGCAGGACGGACACATCCGCTGGTTCTGGGTGTACCTACCGTCGAAACGAACAAATCCGCAACGGGAGAAAAGCCCGAAAACTAAGTTATGCAAAGCTTGCATCCGTGATGACGGCGCTGTTTCGTGCAAGACCGAGGGTCTCGTCCGACGGGATCGCGCCAAATCGGCAGTCCGAAAGTGTGTCCAGCAAAAGGAGAGTCCCTCGAATGACTAGCAGCTTCCATCTACGCGCCCCGGAACCGTCGATGTTCCTACCGGAAGCCGGACGTGCACGATGACGAATGTCGATGCGCCGCAGTGGTTCTCGGACGCAGTTGCGATCAAGCCGGTCGAAAGTGACATCGAGGTGCTCGGCGCCTCGATTCACGTCCGCTCGTGGGGTGAGGAAGATCTTCCCGGCGTCGTTCTCGTCCACGGCGGTGCTGCGCACTCGGGATGGTGGGATCACATCGCACCATTTCTTGCCCGCGGCCATCGCGTCGTTGCGCTCGATCTTTCCGGCCACGGAGACTCGGCATGGCGGGAAGACTACAAAGTCGAATACTGGTCTGCCGAAGTTCTTGCGGTGGCAGAAGCGTCGAACTTCATCCACCCACCAGTGTTGATCGGACACAGTATGGGCGGTTGGGTCTGCATGGACGCCGCGAAGGGCGACGCCAGAATTGCGGGCGTCGCGGTGATCGACACCCCGCTCAGATCTCCCTCACCCGAGCAGACCGCAGCGCGAGACAAGCGAGCGTTCGGACCGCTGAAGGTCTACGCCGCTTTGGACGAAGCGTTGGTGCGGTTCCGCACTGTTCCCGACCAAGCAGACTCGTTGCCGTACGTGATGGACCACGTTGCCCGCGGCTCGGTGCGAGAGGTCGACGGCGGATGGTCGTGGAAGTTCGATCCGAGCATGTTCGGCAGCGCCCGCCCGTCACCGGAGCTGCTTCGATCGGTTCGTTGCCGGGCTGCGCTGTTCCGCGCCGAACGCGGCATGGTCACCCAGGACGTAGCGTCGGACATGTATGAAATGTTCGGCAGATCGGCGCCGGTGATCGAGATCCCGCTGGCCGGACATCACGTCATGCTGGATCAGCCGTTACCGTTGGTGTCGGGCCTGCTCACCTTGCTTGCAGATTGGGACCACTCCAGGGCACAGGTGGCCGGCGCCCAGCACATGTGAGGGCGCCCAAGTGTGGTGAGCTGGGTTTGCAACATCTAACAGAGTCTCGCGTGGACGTCCTCGCCGATAGAGAAACCGACCTACCATCACGTAGGTATTTTTCACTAGAGGAGGCATGTTTATGGCGAGGGATCTGACACAGCTGGAGCTGCTACACGAGCTGGTTCCTGTTGCGGAAGACAACGTGAACCGCCACATGTCGATGGCGAAGGAGTGGCACCCGCACGATTACGTGCCGTGGGACGAAGGCCGCAACTTCGCCGCACTCGGTGGGGTGGACTACGAACCGGAGCAGAGCACACTCTCCGAAGTAGCGCGAGCAGCGATGATCACCAACCTGCTCACCGAGGACAATCTGCCCTCGTACCACCGCGAGATCGCCGAAAACTTTTCGCAGGACGGCGCCTGGGGCACCTGGGTGGGACGGTGGACCGCCGAGGAAAACCGGCACGGCATCGTCATGCGCGATTACCTGGTGGTCACCCGCGGTGTCGATCCGGTCGCGCTCGAGCAGGCCCGGATGATTCACATGACCAACGGTTTCGCTTCACCGGCAGGCGCGCAGACCGGACTGTTGCATTCGGTCTCGTACGTCACCTTCCAGGAACTGGCCACGCGCGTCTCGCATCGCAACACCGGCAAGGTGTGCGACGACCCGATCGCCGACCGGATGCTTCAGCGCATCGCGGCGGATGAGAACCTGCACATGATGTTCTACCGCAACGTCACCGCTGCTGCCCTCGACATCGCGCCGGATCAGACGTTGGAAGCGATCTCGCATATCGTGATGAACTTCCAGATGCCCGGTGCCGGGATGCCGAACTTCCGCCGAAACGGTGTGTTGATGGCCAAGCACGGGATCTACGATCTGCGTCAGCACCTCGAGGACGTGGTGTGGCCGGTGCTGCGGAAGTGGCAGATCTTCGAACGTGAGGACTTCACCGGCGTCGGGGAATCCAAGCGTGAAGAACTGGCCGTATTCCTCGAAGACCTCGAGCGTCAGGCCACCAAGTTCGAGGAAATGCGTGATCGTTCCCTCGCACGCGAGGCCGCCAAAGCAGAGCGGAAGGCGTCCTAGGTCAACCCATCGAGGACTGGCGGCGGGGGCGGCGCTGCAGCCGCCATAATGAACGGTGACCGAATTCTGGGACCGCATCAGCGCGGTCAGTCCAAGTCCGCCGGCCTGGATCGTGCAGATCGCTGCGCTCGTGGCCGTGCTCATCGTCCTTGTTCCGCAGACATGGAGCATTGCCCGGAACGTGGTGACGATTTTCCACGAATTCGCTCACCTACTCGTGGCCTTCTTGACGGGCCGCAGGTTGATGGGTGTGCGATTGCATTCCGATACCTCGGGCGTAGCCATTTCTTCGGGCAAACCGACCGGCCTCGGGGTGATAGCGATGACGTTCGCTGGTTATGTCGGGCCTTCGCTGATCGGGCTCGGTGCAGCCTGGGTTCTGGGTACACAGCATGCGATCGCAGTGTTGTGGATCGGTGTCATCGCAATTGCACTGATGCTCATCATGATTCGCAACGTGTTCGGGTTCATCTCGCTCGTGGTGTTCGGGGCACTGTTGTTCACGGTGTCGTGGTGGGGGACCGGCGAACAACAAGTGGCCGCGGCGTACTTCATCACGCTGTTCCTGCTCGTCGCAGGCCCTCGACCGGTACTGGAACTACAACGCTCACGTAGCCGGGGACGAGCGCGGGACTCCGACGCCGATCAACTGGCCCGATTGACTTTTTTGCCCGGAATACTCTGGGTCGGACTGTTTCTCGTCGTGACGGTCGGATGCCTCATAGTCGGCGGGTGGTGGATCCTGCGCCCCGTTTAGGTCACAGGCCTCGCATTCAATCGTGATGAGGTGAGCGATTCCCTGTTTTACGGTCGACGTCCAGGACGACATCCGGTGAGTCGGGATGATACAGAATGGGACCAGTTTCTCCCTTTCGCAGCGCGCCCGCGCGCAGGGAAAGAAAGCCTCCGCCGATCAGCACGATCGTCGCAGCTCCGGCGATCCACGCCCACCCGCTGAAACCGCCGCCCAACGCGGTGAGGAGCAAACCTGCAGCAACGACCCCGGCCATCATCATGATGACACCGACTCGGTTCTCAGCAGTCTTGATCCAGCGCGGTCCGCGATCCTTCTTGTCTTCTGCCATGACTTCCGTCCTTTCAGCAGTCCGTGACGGCTCCGAAAAGCGTAGGACTTCTGCTGGGCATACCCGCTCGAGCGACGTTCACACCCTCCCACACAACCGGAGTTTCGCGATGAAATTTTCAGAGCTTCCGCTATTTCGCTAGGTAAGCTGAATCAATGGATCGACCCGCAGTAATTCTCGCTAACGACGACGCTGTCTACGACTTCTACCTCGATCATCAGCAGAACCGGCAGGTGGCCAGAATCGCGTACGCCACGCTGGCTCGACGGTTCAAGCCGCGGGTCAGTTACCCCGCCGGTGCGCGTGAAGAAATTCGTAGGCTCGTCTACGACGACACACGGTTCATCATTGCCGTCAATCATCTGACCGAGAGTGATCCGTACACCCTCGCCGCCGCCGCGTGGGCCAGTCCGCTGCGACCCGGGATCGGGCGCACTCGGGTTCTCGCGAAGGACGAGCTCTTTCAAGAATCGAAGCAGCGCAAGCGAATCGACATGATGGGCGGCATCCCGGTGTTCCGTGGAAAGAACCACGGACTTCGAGCGGTCAGCGCAGCAGGCAGCAGGATGATGGACATCAGCGCCGAGCGAATGCGACGCGGCGACGACCTTGCAGTGTTCCCCGAAGGCACCTGCAACCTCGAAGACGCCACCAAGGTTCAACACGTCGGCAGCGGAATCGGCCACATCGTGGCACGGGCCCGCAAGCTCGACGTCGAACCGGTTCTGATCTGCATCGGCCTCAGTTACGGACCCGGCTCGTCGAAGCTCAAATCTGCGAGCGTCTACATCGACGAGCCGATCACCGAACTGCCGGCCAAGCCGATCGAGATCGCGCGCGTCGTCGCTGCCAGATTGCAGAGAGCTGTCGACGGAGCGGTCGCAGCGTACTGAGCAGCAGCTCGATGTCGATAAAACCCTGTCGATAGAAAGTACCGAGATCCTCGACCATAGGAGATGCACGTGACCGATCAGATCAAGACAGCCGTCGTAACGGGAAGTGCCCGCGGAATCGGCGCCGCAGTCGCCAAGCGCCTGGCCAAGGACGGATTCGGAGTCGCAGTCGTCGACCTCGACGAGGCTGCCTGTGCCGACACCGTAGGTGCCATCCAAGCCGCCGGTGGTCAGGCCGTCGCAATCGGCGCCAACGTGGCAGAGGAAGAGTCGGTGAAGACGGCCGTCGACCGGATCGCCAACGAATTCGGCGCCCCGACCGTGCTCATCAACAATGCCGGGATCACCCGCGACAATCTTCTGTTCAAGATGACCGTCGAAGATTGGGACTCCGTACTACGGGTGCACCTCCGTGGATCCTTCCTGATGACCCGCGCGATCCAGAAGCACATGATCGACGCCAAGTGGGGTCGCATCGTCAACCTGTCGAGCACCTCGGCGCTCGGTAACCGCGGCCAGGCCAACTACTCGGCGGCCAAGGCAGGCATGCAGGGTTTCACGAAGACACTCGCCATCGAGCTCGGCAAATTCGGCGTCACCGCCAACGCCATCGCCCCCGGGTTCATCGAAACCGAAATGACCGCCGCGACGGCAGCACGCGTCGGTGTACCTTTCGAAGACTTCAAAGCGGCTGCAGCATCAGAGATTCCGGTCAATCGTGTCGGAAATCCGGAAGATATTGCCCACCTCGCATCTTTCTTCGTCAGTGAAGGTGCGGGCTTCATCTCCGGTCAGGTCGTCTATGCCGCAGGCGGTCCGAAAGACTGAGGTCGGTCGGGGATCTACCCCGGTCCGCGCGAATGGGCCACCGCAGCGTGCTGCGATGGCCCATTCGGAGTCGAGACTGGTTCAGTAAGTGTAAAAACCCATACCGCTCTTGCGTCCGAGCATTTTGGCATCCACCATGCGCTGCAACAGTGGTGGAGGCGCATAGTGCGGCTCACGGAACTCCGCGTACAGCGACTCCGCGACGGCGAGCGTGACGTCGAGGCCGACGGTGTCTGCCAGACGCAACGGACCCATGGGGTGCGCGCACCCGTTGACCATGCCTTCGTCGATGTCCTCGGCGCTCGCGAAACCGGATTCGAGCATCCGAATCGCGGACACCAGATACGGGATCAGCAGCGCGTTGACGATGAACCCGGCACGGTCACCGGAGCGAATCGTCTTCTTGCCGAGCGTGTTCGAGGCGAAGTCGGTGACGGTTGCGACCGTCTCCTCGCTGGTGACGAGGCTGACGACGATCTCTACCAGTGGTAGCACCGGCACCGGGTTGAAGAAGTGAACTCCGACGACCTTGTCCGGTCGCTGTGTCGCATTGGCCATCTTGATAACGGGTATCGACGAAGTGTTCGTCGCCAATATTCCGCTCGGCTTCACGATCGAATCCAGTTTTCCGAACAAATCCAGCTTCAGCGACTCGATCTCCGGCGCTGCCTCGACCACGAGATCGCGATCGGCGAAGTCGTTGATGTCGAGTGTCAATGTGATTGCAGCGCGGGCCTTCTCCGCTGCGTCAGCTTCGATACGGCCGGATTTCACGGCGCGGGCGAACGACTTGTCGAGGCGAGCTTCCGCCGCATCTGCCGCGGCCTGGCTCGTTTCCAGCACGACAACGGAACTGCCTGCGCGAGCACACACTTCGGCGATGCCTGCGCCCATCGTGCCGCCGCCGATGACGCCTACCAATTCGATGTTGCTCATTTGAGCAGCGCCCGGGACATCACGACGCGCTGAATCTGATTGGTGCCCTCGTAGATCTGCGTAATCTTGGCGTCACGCATCATCCGCTCGACTGGGAAGTCGGTGGTGTATCCGGCGCCGCCGAAGAGCTGCACAGCGTCGGTGGTCACCTCCATGGCAACATCGGAGGCGAAGCACTTCGCCGCAGCGGAGATGAAGCCGAGATTCTTTTCACCGCGCTCGGCGCGAGCTGCGGACGAGTAGACCATCAGGCGAGCCGCTTCGACCTTCATCGCCATATCGGCGAGCATGAACTGCACGGCCTGGAAGCTGCTGATCGACTGACCGAACTGCTTACGATCCTTGGTGTAGGCGATAGCGGCGTCGAGTGCGCCCTGCGCCAGACCGACTGCCTGCGCACCGATGGTGGGGCGGGTGTGGTCGAGGGTTTCGAGCGCTGTCTTGAAGCCGGTACCTGGATCACCGATGATGCGATCGCCGGGGATCTTGCAGTTCTCGAAGTACAGCTCAGCCGTCGGCGATCCCTTGATGCCGAGCTTCTTTTCCTTCGGTCCCACGACGAATCCCTCGTCGTCCTTGTGCACGATGAACGAGGAGATACCGTTCGCACCCTTGTCCGGGTCCGTGACGGCCATGACGGTGTACCAATCGGACTTGCCACCGTTGGTGATCCAACACTTGGAGCCGTTGAGGATCCAGCCGTCACCGTCGGCCTTTGCCCGGGTCTTCATGCTGGCTGCATCCGAACCGGCCTCACGCTCGGACAGTGCATACGACGCCATTGCGCCACCTGCGAGCGAGGGGAGGACCTGCTTCTTGAGCTCCTCGGAGCCCTTGAGAATCAGGCCCATGGTGCCGAGCTTGTTGACCGCGGGGATCAGCGAGGAAGAACCGCAGACGCGGGCAACTTCCTCGATGACGATGCAGGTCGCGATGGAGTCGGCACCCTGGCCGTCGTACGCCTCGGGTACGTGGATTGCATTGAAGCCGGAGTTGATGAGCGCAGTCAGCGCCTCGTCCGGGAAGCGCGCGTCCTCGTCCACCGCTTTGGCGTACGGAGCGATCTCCTTCTCCGAAAGGGCGCGAATTGCCGCGCGCAGTTCGTCATGCTCCGCTGGAAGTTGAAACAGATCGAAATCAGGATTACCGGCCATGGGTGCCACTCTCCTAGGGCTTGACTTACGGCACTCAGTGCCACGGATTTGTCCAGTCTACGTCACGGATGCTAACGCATCAACCCCTCGGTGGCACTCGGTGCCAAGCGTGCGCGCCCGTGACCGCTTCAATGGTCCATTCATACGATCAGATGTCTTGAACGGCACATTCAAGCGCAAGGGGGAGTCACTTCGTATGCTCCGCCAGCGCCTCGACGACCGCGGCACGCGAGGTGCCTCGCGGAAAGACTGCAACGACGATCTGCTCCGCGCTCGTGTCGAATCCGGCTCTGACCTTGCGAAGCGCTTCCTGCAGGTCATTGCTGCTGGTAGGAATGCCGTCGCGAATCATTCGTCTCAATATGTAGTTGTGAGTGGCCGTGATCGACGCCGAAAACTGGAGAATCTCCAGGTGCGAATGCTCGGGCAACGCCGTGCGTAAGTAGTCGACGAACAGCCTGTCGTAGCGAAAGACCGTCACGATCTCGCGATCGCGCAGCGCCGGGTTTTCGTGCACCACCTGGTAGCGCAGTCGTGACTGCTCTTTCCACCCGGAAAACCGTTCGAATACCAACTGGGCTGCATCGCACACGGCAGTCCAGGGGTCCGGGTGTGGCTGGCCGAGAAACGCTGCGGTCTGCTCGAGCAAAATTTCGTGGTCGGCGAAGATGACGTCGTCCTTGCCGCGGAACTGACGAAAGAACGTCCGACGCGAAATGCCCGATGCCTCGGCGATGTCGTCGACGGAGGTGGCCTCGTATCCCTGCACCGCGAACAGATCGAGTGCCGCCTTCGCCACGGAAAGGCGGAAGGCGTCGGAATCCTCGGAGTCGCGCATAGTGCAAGAACGTAGTCGAGATTCTTCCGCCGCTGCTACCGATCGCGTTGCAGTTTGTCGCGATACCGATTCGGGGTAGCTCGTGCGGAGCGGCCGGGCAAATCATCCTGACGGCACGGAGGTCGATCCACCGGAATCGTCACGAGCCCTCGGCGCTGCGATCACCGACACGGGTGGATAGACGACGTCGATGCGGTTGCCGTGGGTGTTCAGCAGCACGGCATGGTCTGCCTCGACGAATCGGGCAGTGTCGTGCGTCCTGCACTGCTGTGGAACGACACGAGGTCAGCGTCCTCGGCTCGCGAGTTGGTGAACGAACTGGACGGCTCGGACGCGTGGGCCGACGCAGTCGGGATAGTGCCGCTCGCCGCCATCACCGTCGCCAAGCTGCGCTGCTCGCCGACGACGAACCCAGGAATGCCGATCGTACTGCGGCAGTGTGCCTTCCGCATGATTGGCTGACCTGGAAGCTCGGCGGCGGAGCCAAATCTGCTGCTCTCCGTGAGCTGGCCCCGGCGATCTTCGGTGTACCCGTGCGTACCTACGAGGCAGATCCGGATCCGGCAGTCCGTGAGCGGTACGCCGAAATGCGAGGCTAGTGGCGATCTCTCAGTTGCGTTCTCTCGCTGGGGAAGTGCCTCCAACGTCGCCCGCGCCCCGCTCTTGTGGGGTGAAGCTAGTACCTTGGTGTACTCGGTTACGAATCGCTCGTTGTCGATGAGATCGCCGAACACTGCTCGGTTGGAGATGAATGCGGTCGGATCGGCCTTCTGTCTGCGCGCGAGCGGTACGAGCGAATCCTTCAACTGGTCGACGATTTCGATCGGCTGACCCTGTTCGTCGACGCCCTCGACGTACCGGGCCCAGCTCGCGACCACTGCGGTAGCCAACGTGATCGGTCCGCCGTTGTCGAGGCTGGTGTGGATGGCGGGCAACAGCCACTTGGGGATTCGGTCCGAGGATTCGGCGCACAGGCGTGCGACGGTGTCGCCGATCTCCGGGTTGGAGAAGCGTTCGATCAAGGTCTTCTTGTACTCACCCAGGTCGATGTCGGGAACCGTCTGAAGTGTAGGGGTGGCCTCGTCGTCGGATGCTTCCCCCTGTTGGAGGAGCCGGTCCGCATACATTGCTTGATGTGCACGGTGAAAACCGCCGACACCGAAGTGCACTATCCCGGCTGTGATTTCGGATCTGTCGTAGGTGGGTACCCCGATGTCTTCGATGAAGTCGGCGAGGGTGTGCGAATTGAGCTTCATACGTCGGTCTCCTCGCGCGAGGACGCACCTGCCGGACGGACGGCGCATCCGACGGCGACGATGACCCCGGCAGCTTTGTGACCTAGCACCAAAGGGCTGTTGACGGCGTGATCGCCGATGTGGCCTTCGTGGTAGTAGTGAGCATCGTATCCACAGACGCCGACCGCGGTGACCTGCACGGAACCTCGTCCGCAGCAGGAGAGGGCACCGGTCGGGTCTCCAGGCGGATCGCCTGTTGACCGCTGAGGACGCCGGCCTGCTTAGACTGTGTCACAAAGATCTTCCTGTTTCCGCTTCTCCGATCACGCCGTCTCCACTCCTGGAAGGTGTCGTGTAGATCACATCTTGATGTTAGCTATTGAGCAGAAGAGCATATTGTGAGCATCTGCTCACCGGGTTTAGGGAGTGTTCGTGACCGCAGCGGTCCCCGAGGTATCGGCAGTGCAGCGTTCGTCCAAGTCGAGCGACGACCTCCGACTCGCCCTCCGTGCCGCGTCGATGTACCACCTGGAAGGTGCGACTCAGGCCGAGATCGCGAAGAAACTTGGAATCTCGCGTCCCACCGCCGGCCGACTCGTCGCCAAGGCGCGAGCACTGGGGTTGGTGACCATCGAGATCAATGTGCCCGACGAACTCCAGGGCACCGTGCACGCCGACATCGAAGCTGACTTGGAGCGCGAATTCGGCCTCACCGAAGCGATTGTCGTTCCCGATGTCATCGACGGCACCGACACCGGGTACGGATCGTTGGGGCGGGCCGCCGCGGCGATGCTTTCGCGGCGCCTGGAGGGTACCGACGTCCTCGGGTTCACCTGGGGGCCGGAAACTGTCGCCGTCGCCCAGTCACTCGAGACGCGTGGAGCGCGATGCGACCGCGTGGTTCAACTCGACGGTTCGTCGAGTTCGGCCGACCATCGAACCGGCGTCGAATACACCCTGTGGCGGTGCGCGCAGTACCTGCAGGCGAAGCCGGTACGCCTCAACGCGCCGCTGTACGCCGATCCGGCCACGGTGACTGCGCTGCAGCAGGATTCGGTGATATCGCGCGCCCTTCAAGCTGGGAAGGAGGCTGATGTGATGATGTACGGCCTCGGTCCCGTTTCCACGTCCGCGACCCTGTTCGAAGGCAGTTTCATCGACCTGGACATTCTCGACGAACTGCGCCGCCTCGGCGCCGTCGGCGAGATAGGCGGCAGGTTCTTCGACCTCGACGGCACTCCCGCCGGGGGATCCCTGCCGGGGCGAACCGTATCGGTCGGACTCGACGCCATTCGTGACTGTGATCGGGCGATCCTGATCTCCGGTGGCAGCAAGAAGCATCAGGCGATTCTCGGTGCTCTTCGCGGAGGCTTCGCAACCGTGCTGGTGACCGATATCGAAAGTGCACGTTGGTTGATGGCGCACACGAAGGCTGACAGTGCGGCCTGCAGGAACGACCCAGAGGAAAAGGTATCCAAGTGAAAGTTCTACCGAAAGTGGCCGTCGCAGCATCGCTCGCGATCACCTTGGTGCTGTCCGGCTGCGCCGGCGCGGGATCGTTCGGCGGTGATGGTGACGGTACGACTATCACCGTGGCCATCGTCTCGAACTCGCAGATGTCCGACGCTGTTTCGCTGGCACCGGAGTTCGAGGCAGAGAACCCAGGGATCAACCTGAAGTTCGTCTCACTGTCGGAGAACGAGGCACGGGCGAAGATCACTGCCTCCGTCGCGACCGGCGGCGGAGAGTTCGACGTCGTGATGATCAGTAATTTCGAGACCCCGCAGTGGGCCGAGAGCGGTTGGCTGACCAATCTTTCGGAGTACGCGAACGAAACTCCCGGTTACGACGAGGCCGACTTCATTCCGACACTGAAGGAGTCGCTCTCCTACGAGGGCAGCATGTACTCGGTGCCGTTCTACGGTGAGTCCTCGTTCCTGATGTACCGCAAGGACCTCATGCGGGAGGCGGGTATCACGATGCCCGAGGAGCCCACCTGGCAAGAAGTCGCCGATGCCGCCGCGAAGCTCGACAATGACGATGTTTCCGGTATCTGTCTGCGTGGAAAGCAGGGCTGGGGCGAAGTTCTCGCACCTTTGGATACCGTCATCAACGCGTTCGGTGGACGTTGGTACGACGAGAACTGGAACGCACAGCTCGATAGTCCTCAGGTGGAAGAGGCCGTCCAGTTCTATGTCGACCTCGTCCGGACACACGGTCAAGCAGGCGCAGCGACCAGCGGATTCAGTGAGTGCGGTACTCAGTTCTCGCAGGGAAAGACCGCGATGTGGTACGACGCCACCTCGGCAGTATCGGTGCTCGAGGATCCCACGTCGAGCAGTGTCGTCGGCAAGATCGGGTATGCGAAGGCGCCGAGCGCAGTCAAGGGCGACAACGGCTGGCTGTACTCGTGGGCTCTCGGCATCCCGAAGACGTCGAAGAATCCGGACGAAGCGTGGAAGTTCGTGTCGTGGATGACCAGCAAGGAATACCTGAACAAGGTCGGTAGCGAATTGGGTTGGGAGCGTGTGCCTCCGGGTAGTCGCCTGTCGACCTACGAGATTCCCGAGTACAAACAAGCATCGGCTGCGTACGGCCAGGTGACTCTCGACTCGATCAATGGTGCGGACCCGAACATGCCGACCGTTGATCCGGTTCCCTACACCGGAGTTCAGTTCCTGACCATTCCGGAATTCCAGGATCTCGGAACCCGCGTCAGTCAACAGATCAGCGCTGCAGTGGCAGGACAGATCAGCGTCAAGGACGCGCTCGCTCGAGCGCAGCAATACGCCAAAGTGGTCGGTAAGACGTATCAGGAGGGCCAGGGATGACCACAACCGAAGTGTAATCGCCACAGGCTGATTCGGGAAAGTTGGTACTGAGACCGAGGGCGATCTCGACAGCGGATGGGGCGTCGTCGTGGACCTTTGCTGCCGGCCATGGTCTTTGCGATCATCGTCACCGCTCGGCGGTGCGCGCGCCGGCGTTATCGATTCGTGATTCAACGTCGACTGTTCTGTTATCTTTCCTGTTGCTCGCCCGACACCGACGCCGTGCAAGATTGGTCCCTCCACGACCCCAGAGGTGGCCACAATGTCAGGTCTGACTGATGCGCGCTCGATGCTCCCACGCGGGGCGCCACGCCTGCTCATCCTGGATTCATCCCCACCTCTCGACGTTCCCGCCCTCGATGTTTCCGAGAGCAGACACGGAAAGTGTCTCCGGATCGTCGTCAGCGGCGAAGTCGACCTTGGGACGGTTTCTCAGTTCCGGGCGGCACTCTTCAGTGCATCGAACAGGACGATCGGTGCACTCATCATCGATATTCGCGGAGTGACATTCCTGGGGGTGTCGGGGCTGTCCTGCCTCGTCGACCTGGTGCGGGGCAACATGCTGACCGCGCTGGCGATCGTCGCCACCACCCATGCGGCGCGTAGGTCCATCGAGATCATCGGCCAGGATCCCGACCTGGTGGTGTTCTCTCGACTCGGTGACGCGCTGAACTACGTGGATTCTCGAATCTGACCGGTCGCGGCACCCCTGTTCGGGGGTAGCGCATCGGGAGCTGTGAGTCATAGCGTGAGTCGAGCTAGCGAGAGACGTGCGCCACAGCAGGGAGAAACATGACGAACGTGACGGAACACGACGCCTTCAAGTCGGCTCGGGATCTACTTCTCGATGCCTACGGCGACTACGACGCGGCCGTATCGAACTTTCGGTGGCCCGATCTGGGTGAGCGGTTCAACTGGGCAATCGACTGGTTCGACGCTATCGCCCGCGGCAACGAGAAGACGGCGCTCTGGATCGTCGAAGAAGACGGTTCCGAAGCGAAGTACAGCTTCGATGCGATGTCGCACCGATCGGATCAGGTGGCTCGGTGGCTCTCCGGGCTCGGTATCGGCCGCGGGGATTCGGTGATTCTCATGCTCGGAAATCAGGTCGAGCTGTGGGATTCGATGCTCGCGGTCATGAAACTCGGCGCCGTACTGATGCCGACGACCACGGCGATCGGCTCGGCTGATCTCACCGACAGAGTCGAACGCGGCCAGGCGCGAGCCGTCATCGCGAACCCAACGGATACGTTCAAGTTCGAGGAAGTGCCCGGGGATTACCTGAAAATTGCGGTCGGAGATGCGGACGGGTGGAACGACTTTCACGCGGCCTACGACGTCGAGAGTCCTGAGCCGTTCGAGACCGTGACTGCACCGTCGGACCGTTTGCTCCTGTATTTCACCTCGGGAACGACGAGTAAGCCCAAGCTCGTCGAGCACACACAGGTGTCCTATCCGGTAGGGCATTTGAGTACGATGTACTTCCTCGGCCTGAAGCCGGGAGATGTGCACCTGAACATCAGCTCACCCGGCTGGGCGAAGCATGCGTGGAGTTGCTTCTTCGCGCCATGGATCGCCGAAGCCACCATCTTCATCTACAACTACACGCGCTTCGACGCGAGTGCCCTCCTCGACCAGATCCGTCGCGCCGAGGTCACGACGTTCTGTGCTCCACCGACTGTGTGGCGCATGCTTATTCAGGCCGATATCTCCGGCGGAGGTGGCGCGCTACGTGAAGCGATCGGCGCAGGGGAGCCGCTGAACCCCGAGGTTATCTCGAGGGTGCAGAACGAGTGGGGCCTCAACATTCGCGATGGGTTCGGTCAGACGGAAACCACTGCTCTGGTAGCGAACACCCCCGGAGCGAAACTGAAGTTCGGCGCCATGGGCCGTCCGTTGCCGGGTATCCCGGTCGTCATCATCGATCCGGTGACAGGCGAGGAGGCCGACGAAGGCGAAATCTGTCTCGATCTGGCCAAGAAGCCGTTCAACCTGATGACGGGATATCTCGGCAACCCGGCTCGCAACGAAGAAGTCATGTCCGGTGGCTACTACCACACAGGCGATGTGGCCTCCCGCGACGAAGACGGTTACATCACCTACGTCGGTCGCACCGATGACGTCTTCAAGGCCTCGGACTACAAGGTGTCACCGTTCGAGCTCGAAAGCGTGCTGATCGAGCACCCCGCCGTCGCCGAAGCTGCAGTCGTACCGGCACCCGACGAAACGCGGCTTGCAGTCCCGAAGGCGTACGTTGCCCTGGCGGCAGGTTGGGAGCCGAACGAGGAGACTGCATTTCAGATCCTGAAGTACGCACGTGAGCATCTGGCGCCGTACCTTCGGATCCGAAGGATCGAGTTCTTCGAGCTACCGAAGACCATCTCGGGCAAGATTCGACGCGTCGAACTTCGGGCTCGCGAGGACTCCGGCGAGGTGCTCTCGGCCGAGTGGCGGGACGATCAGTTCACCGGGCTGAAATAGCAGCGTCGTTGCTCGGCGAAATATCGCTCATTTCGTGGAGCGATCTGTACTCGAGACGGGCAGGGTGAACCCCCACGGTAGTTCGAGGCGGTGCCGGGCGAGGAGTTCGGAATCGCCGAGTATGTCCGCGATCGGTCCGTCCGCGACTAATGCCCCGTCGTCGAGAATGACGGCACGCGTGCACAGCTGAGCGGCATACGGCAGGTCGTGCGTGACCAGCAGCATCGTGGTGTCGAGGTCCATCAGCGTCTCGGCGAGTTCGCGACGCGCGACCGGATCGAGATTGGCGGACGGCTCGTCGAGGACGAGGATGTCCGGTTCGCAGGCGAGGACCGAGGCGAGGGCAACGCGTCGACGCTGGCCACCCGAGAGGTGCGTGGAGTTGCGGTCGGCATGTTCGCTCATCCCGACGACCTTCAGGGCTGCGGCGACGCGGGCGACGAGCGCGGGACCGGTGACACCGAAGTTGGCGGGACCGAATGCGACGTCCTGGGCGACGGTGGGCATGAACAGTTGGTCGTCGGGATCCTGGAAGACGATCCCGACGAGCCTTCTGATTTCTCGTACTGTCTTGCTGCTCAGACGGAGTCCGCTGACGTCCACGGTTCCCCGATCTGCGGTGAGGACGCCGTTGAGCTGAAGCATCAGCGTCGTCTTTCCGGCCCCGTTGGGGCCGAGTATGGCGACGCGTTCGCGGTGTGCAACCTCGAGGTTCAGTGCGGTCAATGCGGCCGTGCCGTCGGGATAGGCGAAGGACACACCGTGAAGTTTCAGGCTCATCGGACCAGCCATGCTGTCAATGAAGTTCCGAGAGCAACGACCGCCGGCGCAGAGCCCAGGAACCAGTCACGCCGAACTGCAGCGGCGGAGACCCCTGCTATCGAGTCCATCGCGGGTATTGCACCGTCGAACCCGCGGGAGGCCATGGCTAGATGTACGCGCTCACCGCGCTCGTAGGACCGGAGAAACAATCCACCGACCCCGCGGGCCGTAGCCGCGATCTGATGGAAGGCCCGCGGGTCATCGCCTCGGGCCAGGCGCGCGATCCGCATCCGATCTGCCTCGGCTGCAAGCAGTTCCACGTAGCGGAGCATCAGTACCACGATGGTCGCGATGAAGGACGGTACGCGAAGCCTGGTCAGACCGACGGGTAGTTCGCGAGGATCGGTCGTGGCGGCCAGGGTCAGGGAGACTGCAACGCCGAGAGTGCCTTTGACGATGATGCCCCATGCAGCCCATAGTCCTGATGTGGACAGTTCCATGCCGAGAACGGCAATTCTGTCCCCGCCCTCCGCGAACGGCAGCAACACCGCGAGTACGACGAATGGCAACTCGATGAGCATCCGGGGGGCGATCCAAGTCAATGGGATGGAAGCTGTTCGCCACAGGACGAGCAGGCCGATCGCGTACAGAGCGTAGGGCCACAACATTTCTCGCGGAGTCGCGACCACAGCCAGGACGGTGACGACGGCACAGCCGATCTTGACCTCGACGGGCACCTCGTGCAGCGGTGAACGTACCTCGCGATACAGCGCGATGCCCATGCCGGTTCAGTCCGCTCGACTGTGCCGCGACCGTGCGATCAGCCAGAACAGTCCTCCGGCAGCCGCGAAAGTGGCTACGACCCCGATGATTCCTGCGACACCGGTGAGCGAATCCCGGCCGCCGATGGTGTAGTCCGCCAAGGGCGTACCGGTCATCCGATGGTCGGTCGCAGACTGCGCTATGCACGATCCGGTCAGTGATTCACCGGCGGCGGTCTCGACCACCTGGCAGCCCTGCAGAGTCGTCGAGTCCAGACCGTCGGGGTGCGAACTGGCGAAGTAGGAGACGATTCCGGCGATCAGCAGAGCCGCCACCGCGAAGCCGACATAGAACCTGCGCGTCATACCGCTACCTGCTTGCGAGTGCGCAGAAGGTGCACCAGATCTGGTCGCACGCGGGCCACCGCGACAACCGTCAGCGCGGTGATGATGCCTTCACCGATGCCGATGAGAGTGTGTGTGCCGAGCATGTATGCCGCGACGGTGCCGACCGAGGTCGAGGAGGCGCCGCCGAGAGAGTACTCGACGATGAACCCGGCCGACGCCGCGACCGTGCCGCACAGCGCAGCCACGAACGCGATGGTGCCGAGGCCGGCCAGGTTCTCCCGCCGAAGGATGACGCGTCGCAATCCGACGGCAACGCCGCATCCGACGGCAACACCGATCAGTGCCATGTTGGTGATGTTTGCTCCCAACGCGCTCAATCCGCCGTCGGCGAAGAGTAGCGCTTGAACGACGAGCACTATCGACACGCAGAGGGCACCGGTGAACGGGCCGACGAGGATGGCTGCAAGCGCGCCTCCGAGCAGGTGTCCGCTGACGCCGGGGAGGATCGGGAAGTTGACCATCTGGACGGCGAAGATGAAAGCGGCGACCAGGCCGGCCATGGGCACGGTGCGCTCGTCGAGTTCCGATCGTGCCTTCCACGCACATACTCCGACACCCACGAGGGCGATGAGTCCGAACAAAAGCGAGGTCGGGAGGTCGATGATGCCGTCGCTCATGTGCATGGCGACGTTCTCGCTCGACTCTCTGTTGCCTACGATCGTGGTCATCGTGGTCATCGTGGTCATCGTGGTCATCGTGGTGGCGGGACGGGGTATGGATCCGGAACAATCACAAGGAGACACTAACCTGCAACTGTTGTCATCTGCACAGTTGTTCAGATGAATTGTCGATCAGCAGGAGTTGTCAGGCGTGGCGGTGCACTACGGCAACGGCTTCGATCATGAGTCCAGAAGTACCCGCCTGCTGGCGGCAATCGGACTCTGCGCTGTGAGGCCACCGTCGAGCACTAGAGTTTGGCCGCTCATATATCTGGACTCATCCGAGGCGAGATAGACCATGGCCCAACCGATGTCCTCGGGATCACCGATCATGTCGAGTGCATTGTGGTGACGGATGTCGGCAATCACATCGGCAGGAACGTTGTCGCGCAGCGCAGGCGTCATGATCGCACCCGGAGCCACGGAGTTGCAGCGAATGCCTTGGCGGCCGTACTGGGTAGCGATGTACTGGGTGAGGCGGATTACCGCAGCCTTGGCTGCTCCGTATGCACACTGGAGCGTGTCGCCGGCCAGACCCGCCACGGACACCGTGTTGATGATCGAGCCTCCACCGGCTTCGATCATGTGCGGCAATACCAGTCTCGAGGCGACGACAGTGCTACGGGCGTTGAGCGTCATGGTGCGGTCCCACTCGTCCAGATCCAGCCGAAGCAAGTCGAGATCCTTGCGCGGATTGCTACCACCGACATGGTTGCAGAGCACATCGATGCCACCGAATTCGCTCACGGCATGCTCGACCATCGATGCAAGGGAGTCCTCGTCCATCACATCCACCGCGGTGCCGATGGCAAGCTTTCCGGGGGTGCGGCTGTTGATGTCGTCAGCAGCGCTTACGGCCGCATCGTGGTCGAGGTCGCTGATAAGTACGTGTGCTCCCTCGGTGACCATGAGTTCGGCAGCAGCACGGCCGATTCCGCTTGCTGCTCCGGTGATCACAATCTTCTTGCCAGAGAGGCGATTCATCGCTGGTTCCTTTCGTGGAAGTGCCGAAACAGTTTCGCGTAGATGCCACTGTTTCGAGTCGGCCAAGCCCAGTCAACAGTGTTGACGAGAGGTTGTCAACACTGTTGACTAATCGGCAACTCGATCCATCGCCGCCTTGGTGTCGACGTCACATCCTGCGGTAGGTAGCCGAGTTCTCCTGCGGCGCTGATCGACCCGCGATGCGATTTCAACTCACCGGCGACAAGCCGGAGGAGTGTGGATTTTCCCGATCCGTTCGAGTCGACGAGTCCTGTTCTACCAGAGGGTAATACGAGATCGAGGCCGTCGTAGGACTTCTCGCCGTCCGGTCAGGTGAACGCGAGATCGGAAATGCGCAGGGAGTACGAAGTAGACATAAGTGCTCCAGAGGTCTGCGTGCGAGAGTGCAGGCGCGGAAAACCTCTAGAAGAGCAAGTGCCTCTCCGAATCTGTTGGCGACAAGCCAAATTTCAGGTCAGACCGAGGCGGCGGGCCTCGCAACCTTGTTTACGACGGACCCTTCTTGCGTAGGTCGTCCACGGTGGTCATGGCCTCGCGTAGTTCCCCGAGCCACTCCTGAGTGTGTTCGCCGACGAGCTTGACCGCCCACGACAGAGCGTCCGCGCGGGAGCGGGCAACGCCGGCGTCGACGAGAGTGTCGAGAACCTTGCGTTCGGGCTGGCGGAGCCTGGTCATCACCGGAACTGCGAGGTGAGTGAAGAGTACTGCTTCACCATCTACGGCGACGCCCCACGCGATCTTGCGGCCGTACCGTGCCTCCGCCTCGTCGGCGATCTTCATCCGGTCCTGCCGCGTCGTCTCGCGGAACCGAGCGATACGGCCCTCGGTGTTCGCTGCCGAAGCGTCGTCGGGTGTGGGTAGTTCGCCGATGACGACGATCTCCTCGCGGTCCACCTCGATGGTGGCCGCACCGGCGAACCACTCGTCGGGCAGTCGGCCGGCGAACCACTGCCCGGCATCTCCGGCATCGGGTGTGTCGGCTTGTTGCCAACCACCCGGGCGGCCGAACTTGTGTCCTTGGTGTCTCATGTCGCGTCCTTTGTTAGTTGTGTAAGTCTAATTACATGATTACACCGTAAATCCGATAACCGCCACAACTGAGGCATGATCATCCCCGTGCTCACTTCGAAGAGAACGGTGTCCGCCCTTGTTGCCGTCACGGCGCTGGTACTGGCCGGCTGCTCGGACGACGGTCCGCCGGAACCAAACACCACAGCCCAGCAGTTCGTCGATGCCGTCAACGATGGAAATGCCGAGGCAGCCGCCGCGCTGACGACGGATCCGGCCGCCGCGGCAGCAGCACTGACGGGCCTGTACGACGGCCTGAGTGCCGGGGGGACGGTCACGGCGACACCCGATTTCACCGTCGAGGACACCTCCGAGGAGGGTGGGACGGTCACTCTGGATGCCACGTGGCGTTTCTCGACGACGCAGGACGGTTCCGAGGAGCCGGACGGTGAACCGAAGCAGTGGCAATATGCGACAACTGCAACGGCTACCGAGACCGACCAGGGTTGGCGGATCGACTGGAACCCCGCCGTATTGGCTCCGACGCTCTCGGCCGACAGCGCCATCCGGTTCACCCCGACCGATGCGCTCGTGAGCGCCAAGGTGTTCGATCGTGCCGGGGGCGAATTGATGTCACAGCAGGTCGTGAACCTTGTGAACGTCGACGCCACCGCCGATCCTGCGGCCGTCGCAGCTCTCCTGACGCCGATCGTTCCGACGATCACGGCGCAGTCGATCGCAGCCGACGTCGCGGGTGCGCAGGGCAAGACGGTGACTCTCGTGTCGTTGCGAGCGTCCGACGTCGACCCCATTGCTGCGCAGCTCGCCGCAATGCCTGGCGTGACGCTTGCGCCGCAGGCCCGACTCCTCACCACCGATCGCGCGCTCGCGTCACCAGCGCTGAACGGGGTATCGGAGCTCTGGCAGCAACAACTCGACGCCAACAAGGGCTGGTCCGTTCAGTCGGTCAAAGCCGACGGATCCGTCGAACCGCTGGCGGGAATCGACGCCCAGCCCGCACCGGATATCGCGACGACGCTGGACTCCGCCCTTCAGATCAAAGCCGAGAACGCACTCGCGTCGTTGCCGCAGCAGGCTGCGATCGTCGCGTTGCAGCCCTCGACCGGCAACGTCCTCGCCGTCGCGCAGAACGCTGCGGCGGACGCCGAAGGCCCGATCGCGCTGACAGGTCTGTATCCGCCCGGTTCGACGTTCAAGACAGTGACGACGTCGGCGGCGCTGGAAGCAGGGACAGCGACCCCCGACACGATCCTGCCGTGCCCGGGAACCGAGAACATCGAGGGCCGCCAGATTCCGAACGAGAACAACTTCGATCTCGGTGACGTCCCGCTGCACACGGCATTTGCCCGATCGTGCAATACGACGATGGGCCGCCTCGGCGTCGGGCTTCCCGCCGATGGATTGCAGCAGACGGCACTGCAATACGGCCTCGGCGTCGACTATGTGACGCCAGGGCTGACCTCGGTCACCGGCAACGTCCCTCTCGCAGCTACGCCGGCGCAACGCGTCGAATCCGCCATCGGTCAGGGGCAGGTGACGGCGTCACCGTTCGGGATGGCTCTCGTCGCGTCGTCGATCGCGAGTGGCATGTTGAAGGCTCCGACGCTTCTCGACGGACAGCCCGGTGTAGCGAATGCGACGCCGAAACCTGTGGATCCGCAGGTAGCCGAACAGGTGAAGGCGATGATGCGCGAGACCGTCACCAATGGCACGGCCACGCAGTTGCAGGACATCCCCGGCCTACTGGGTAAAACCGGAACTGCCGAGTTCGGGCCGAACAACGAGATCGCGCACGGTTGGTTCGTCGGGATCGCGGGTGATCTTGCCTTCGCGGTCTTCGTAGCGGGTGGGCAAAGTTCGGGTCCCGCGCTCGAAGCAGCAGGTAAGCTCCTGCGGTAGCGGGCCGGCAGGCAGATACCTGGCGTGGCCCAATCGTGACCAGAGTGTATGTCTGTCGTGCTTGTTACCCTTGTGGCTACAGTGAATATTGTGACCCATGAGTTCTGGAAGGTCACTGATGCCTCGTCGTATTCGTGTCCGATATGTAGTGGCCCTCGGCGCAACGTTGGTGTTGGCCGCATCACTTGCCACGTGGACCCTCGATCGCCCTAATAGTGGAGCCGAATCCACGGTGTCCGACTTCGTCGAGGCGCTCAACGACCGCGACGTCGAAGCAGCCGCCGAGCTGACGTCGTACCCCAACGCTGCGGCATCGTCGATCTCACAGATGTTCGACGGTCTGTCCGCGGGCGGAAAATCAACCTCGCAGTTCGAACTCTCGCAATTCATCGACCTCGACCAAGACTCGGGGTTCTTCACCCTCGGCTCGGCGTGGAACTTCGGCGAGGGCAAGGATTGGCAGTACTCGACGCGCGGCAGCGCGAAGAAACTGAGCGTGGGCTGGCGGATCACCTGGGAGCCGGACATCCTTGCACCGGGCTTGGTCAGCGCAGTGCACTACACCCGAACGGACGCGCCGCCACCCCTGGTATTCGACGCTGCGCAGAACGTCCTGATGAGTGAGCGCACCATCAACGCCGTCTCTCTCGACCCTGCACAGATGCCCGACCCGGCAGCGTCCGCGGCGCGACTCGCCGACGTGATCGACGTCGTAGCGCCGTTGATCACTGCAGAATCGTTGACCTCCGAACTCACTGCCGCACCAGGTGCCCCGGTACTCGCGGTGAACCTGCGCGACGACGACTTCTCGGTTCTCGAGGACGATCTGCGTGCTATTCCCGGAGTCGTGATCTCGCAGACACCCAAACTGATCGCGGGCGATCGGCGCATCACCTCCCCGTTGCTCGATTCGATTCGCGACGCCTGGCAACTCGGCCGCGACGCGACGTCCGGTTGGGCAGTGGACGTCGTCGGTGCCGACGGAATTCCGGCGCGTCAGGTGGGGTTCCAGGGCCCTGGCGGTCCGGACCTGCATGCCACGCTCGATCCTCGGATTCAGTTGGCAGCCGAGGATGCCGTGGTGAGCGTCGGGACCTCCGCGTCGATCGTGGCCATCGTGCCGTCGACCGGTGCCATCGTCGCGGCTGCTCAGAACAGTTACGCCAACGAGCAGGGGCAGATTGCGTTCTCGGGTATGTATCCGACGGGATCGGCAACGGCAATGCTCGACGCCCTGCAGTCCGGTGAAAACCCGGGCACGCCGACTCAGCTCGGCCTCGGGGTCAACTACTCGATGCCAGGACTCGACGCCTTCGCCGGTCAGCGATCCGGACCGGGTGGGTCGATCGATCGGATCCGGTCCGTCGGAAACGAGAGGTCTGCGGAGTCGATGACGCCGTTCGGCCTGGCTCAGATGGGTGCGGCGATCTCCCGTGGAGCAGCGCCCCTTCCGTCGATCGTCGTCGGTCAGACCGCCGTCGCCGACCAGTCGACCGATTCGATTCCGCCTGAAGCCCTGGCCAGGCTCCGTAAAATGTTGGTGGACTCTGCTCATGCCGAAGGACTCGACGCGTACGCGGGATTGACAGGTTTCGCGGGTAACAGTGGCGACGATCGGTGGTTCATTGCCAACCGAGGCGACCTTGCGTTTGCCGTCTACATCGAGGACGCGGACGGAACGGACCAGGCCGTGAAGATGAGTACCCGCCTGATCCGAGGCATGGACTCCGGCATCGCCGAGTAGCCCCCCTGTGCTTCATTTCGGTCTGCTCGTGGTGGCTGGTTACTTCGCCGGCCTCGTCGGCTTCGTGACCGGGATGGCGTCGTTGGTGTCGTATCCAGCCTTACTGGCGGCCGGGTTGCCTCCGGTGAGCGCAAATGTCACCAACACGGTGGCGATGGTCGCCGTCGGTGTGGGCGCGACGACGAATGCTTCGGCCGAGCTCGCCAAGGACGGTAAGCAGCTGGTGCGCTATGCCGTCTATTCGGCAGCCGGTGGGCTGGTCGGTGCCGTCGTTCTGCTCGTTGCGCCCGCGGGATCCTTCGAGGTGGTGGTGCCGTTCCTCGTTGCGTTCGCGGCCCTCGCGCTCCTACTGCAACCGAGGATTCGAAAGCTGTCCGGAAATCGACAGTTTCCGACGCTGTATCCGTTCGCACTGTTCTTGGTTGCTGTCTACGGCGGGTACTTCGGGGCAGGTGCCGGGGTGATCTTCTTGGCGCTCGCCCTGATTGCCACATCCGAAACGATATGGCGCGCCAGCATTCTGAAGAGCTTTTTTCTGGGCGTCGCGAACCTGGTTGCGGCCGTGATCTTTGCGTTCTCCGGCCAAGTCGATTGGCTCGCTGCGCTGGCGCTGGCGATAGGGGCCTTCTGTGGTGGCTACTGTGGACCGCCCGTGGTCAAGCGCATTCCTCCGACGTTCCTGCGCATCGCTGTCGGAATTCTCGGGCTCGGGCTCGCAGCGTGGTTGATGTGGAAATAGCTGCAGGCGTTGCTATTTCACACCGCTCATCATTTTCTTGATCCACGGCGTCAGCGCAACCAGCGCCACGGCGACCGCGATGGATGCAGCTCCGACGCTGTAGAAGAACGGGTTCGGATTGTCCTGGTCGTAGTAGCCGGCGAGAGTGCCTGCCATGGCTGAACCGAGGGCAACAGAGAGGAAGAACAACGCGACCATCTGCGTGTGGAAGTTCTCCGGCGCGAGTTTGGTGGACAGTGACAGGCCGACTGGGGAGAGGAACAGCTCCGCGAAGGTGAACATCAACAAGATGCCGATCAGGGCGAGCAGTGGCATGTTGTCGCCGGCGAGGGCGGGCACGAATGCGAGGAAAGCTACGCCCATGATGCCCACGCCTGCAGCGAACTTCAGGGGCGTCGAGGGCTGACGGTTACCGAGCTTGGTCCACATTGCGGCGAAAATGCCCGCAAAGATGATGATGAACACCGGGTTGATGGACTGCACCCACGACGGCGGGAACTCCCAGCCTAAGAGATTTCGGTCCAATTCGGTGTCGGCGATGAGCGGCACTGTGGTGAATTGCTGCTGGAAAAGCGACCAGAACGCAGCACTGGCGATGAACATCGGAATGAACGAGATGACCCGACGACGTTCGATCGAGGTGATGTTCTTGCTGGACAGGATGATCGCGAAGTATCCGATAGCAGCGACGACCGTGACTCCGACGACGACGTTGGACAGGTTCGATGCTCTGATCGCCCCGAACACCGAGAGCAGGGCGATGACGGCGATTGCTGCCGCAATGATCGCGACCCACTTGGTTCGCTCGGTCGAGGGGAGCGGATTGGGGGCGACAGCGCCGATGCCGTGCAAATGCTTCCGGCCGAGCGTGTACTGGATGAGACCGAGCCCCATACCGATAGCCGCCAGCGCGAAGCCGGCATGGAATCCGATCTTGTCCCAGACCAAACCGGTGAGCAGCGGGCCGATGAACGCGCCGATGTTGATGCCCATGTAAAAGAGCGAGAAGCCGGCGTCCCGTCGAGGATCCTTCTCCTCGTACAGGTCTCCCACCAAAGACGTCGCGTTCGCTTTGAGGCCGCCGCTACCGAACGCGACGAGAATCAATCCGACACCGACCCCCAGGAACCCGGGCAGCACTGCCAGTGCGATGTGGCCGAACATGATGAGGATGGCGCTGTAGAACAGGGTGCGTTCGGAACCGAGAAGTCGATCGGCGATCCACGCGCCGAGAATCGTCGACAGGTACACGGTGCCGCCGTATGCACCGACGATCGAGGTTGCCGAGCTTTCAGGGATCCCGAGTCCGCCGTCGGACACCGAGTAGTAGAGGTAGAAGATGAGGATGCCTTGCATCCCGTAGAACGAGAAGCGCTCCCACATCTCTACACCGAACAGATTCGCCAGCGCGAATGGCTGCCCGAAGAATCTGGTGTCCTGCTTGTCCGTCACGTCGGCCATTACAGAACTGTCCCACGTGCGACGGCCCCGATGGGGCCGATGGGGTCAGTTTTTCCGGGCGGATACAACTCTTGCGAGGGCGCGCCAGCCCAGAAGGAACAGCGCCAGCACGGTCGTGGCGACGACGACGAAGCTGAAGGCAGTGCCCTGCCCGCTGATCGCCCGCAGCACCATGCCGATCGCGACGGTGGACACCCACACGATGATGCCGGTCGGGACAAGGAAGAACGCGTCGAACTTGTCGCGGTAGAGCGCCCAGGTGGCGACCCAGCCGACGACCGCACCGATCAGAAACGGCCAAGCCGTCGTGGCCAATCCAGCGAGTGCACCCGTCTCGTCGTGGCTGCGTCGACCGATGGCGCAGAAGATCAGGACCAGAACGAGATCTATGACTGCGGGAACGTACAGCGGGGCGAAACGGCCCGGTACGGCGGCGATGATCGGGTTGCGCTTGCTCACCGGTCCCACAATAGAGAACGGGCCCGCCGACTGCATGTCCGCGGGCCCGTTCCGGTGAAAGTGGCGACCTAGGCAGCAAGACCTGCTTCGATTTCGAGGGTCAGGGTGATCTTGTCGCCGACGACTGCGCCGCCGCCTTCGAGAGGCATGTCGATGGTGAGACCGAAGTCGCGACGGTTGATGGTGGTGCTGGCTTCGAAGCCGGCGACCGGACCGTTGCCCATGCCGGCGTTGACGCCGTTGAACTCGAGTGCCAGGTCGATCGACTTGGTGACGCCGTGCAGGGTGAAGTCACCTGTCACGACGAAGTCGGAACCCTTGGGCTGTACCGACGTCGAGACGAAGGTGGCGGTCGGGTACTTCTCGACCTCGAAGAAGTCGGCAGTCTTGAGGTGGCCGTCGCGCTGCGCGTTGTCGGTGGTGATGGAGGTGACGTCGATTTCGGCGGCGACGGAAGGAGTGCCGTCGGCGGCAACGGTGATGGTGCCGGTGAACGCCTGGAAGCGGCCGCGGACCTTGCTTACGACGAGATGGCGCACGGAGAAGCCGACGGTGGAGTGCGAAGGGTCGATGTTCCAGGTGCCTGCGGACAATTCTGGCAATGCGATCGCGGTGGTCATGTGAGCTCCTCTAGCGGTGGGGTTGAAGGTTCAACTTGCATAGTACACAAGCGGACCGGGGTCCGAATCTATTCCCGGATACCGAATTGAGATGCCGGTCATAGATTTCGAGCGGGAGGGAAAAGCCCGTTATCCAGACTCGGGGTCGGCGTTGTCCGCCCGCGGCGGAGCCTCCCGAGGCAGCCGGGACCCGTCGCGCAGGCCCCTGGTTTCCCGCTGTTCGACGGTTTCCCGCTGTTCGACGGCTTCCCGCTGTTCGACGGCTATGTCGTATTCGAGGTTCTCGTGCTGGTGGTTGCGGAACACGACGAGGAAAACGATCCAGCCGACGATCGCGACGAGGATGAAACTGACACCGCGATAGACGAAGGCGGCTGCGACGGCCTGTGACGCGCTGATGCTGGCCGCGCTGGTGAGGAAGGCGATCAGGGTGGCGTCGACGATGACGAGTCCACCCGGCGCGAGCGGCACGGATCCGACGGCCTTGCCTGCGGCGAAGGCGATGAGCAGACCGGAGAGTCGGGGGTCTGCGCCGACGGCGAAGCAAGCGAAGCCGAGGCAGGCGACGTCGGCGAGTCGGTGAACCGCCGACCACGACACGGTGAGCACGCCGTCCCGTGTGCCGAGTCGAACCGATTGAACTTGTTCGATGATCTCGTCGATACGCTCGGCGCCGGTATCGGTGGGCCGGTTACGGAAGTCGTTGATCTTGCGCAACGTCCACTGGGCTGTGCTGCGTATCGCCTGCGGGTGTGCGGAGATGTACCGCCCTCCCAGGACGATCAGGACGACGCCCGCAATCGGCAGTACCAGGGTGAACGTGTTGACCGATCCGCCCACCAGGAGGGCGCCGCCGACGCCGAGGACTGCGAGTCCCGCGGCCGCGATGACTCCGGAGATCGCGAGCTGCCATGAGGCGACTACTGGACTTGCGCCCCACCGTCGGGTCTCACGGTAGGTGAACGCGGTGGAGAAGACCTGTCCGGCGGGCAGCGTCAACGACATGGCAGTGCTGCCGTAGATGACCGAGACCGACTTGGACTGACGGACGCGAACTCCACCGGCTTCGAGCAGTTGCTTCTGGACGCGGCCGAACGCGCTCAGTGAGAGTGCTTGCGCAAAGACACATGCGGCGAGCCAGCCCCAATGAATCTCGGTGAGGGCCTTCCATGACTCGTGCAACCGCGGCCAGAGGTAGATTCCCTCGCCGATGAGCAGTGCGAGCAGGGCAATCCCGACGACCCATTTGAACCAGCGGAGACGATTCCGCTTCCGTGGCCCGTCGGCAACGGACTCCGGTCTTGGTTCGGCCACCTTCACAGGGTAACCACACTGCGCCCGCTGTCAGGGATGCTCGACCGGCCACGCAAGATGTGTGCGTCTACGCCGGCCGCGTAATTGAACCTGATCACCGAGTTCCCAATGCGACTGTTCCTCGTCGCTGGCGAAGTAGAGCGCGGACGTCGACGCGAGAACGCGGCCCGGTCTCAGCTTGGCCAGTTCGGTCAATCGAGACGCTTCGTTGACGGGATCTCCGATCACGGTGTACTCGAACCGCTCGGCTGCGCCGATGTTCCCGGCGACGGCCAGCCCTGCCGACACACCGATACCGATGTCGAGTCCGGTGATGTCGTTGAGGGCGAACCGCAGGTCACGAGCTGCAGCGAGCGCGGCGGTCGGCGCGTCGGGTCGGTCGAGGGGTGCGCCGAAAATGGCGAGTGCCGCATCACCCATGAACTTGTTGACGAATCCGTTGTGCTGATCGATGACGTCGACGACGACGCGGAAGAATTCGTTGAGGAGGACGACGACCTCACTGGGAGGACGCTCGGAGGCCGTTGCCGTCGACCCGACCATGTCCACGAAGAGCACCGCGACGAAGCGAGTCTCGCCTCCCAATTCGGTACCGAACTGCAATGCACGGCGCGCCACGTCTTCGCCGACGTGTGCGCCGAACAGTTCACGCAGGACGCGTCGTTCCGCGGACTCCTCCATCATGCGGTTGAAGCCGACTTGCAGTCGGCCGATCTCGCTCCCGTCGAACACGTCGACCTCGACGTCGTTCTCGCCGCGTTGGACACGCTCGATCGCCCGACGCAGTTGCCGGATCGGGTCGGAAATCTGGCTGGCCGTCAACATCGACAGGATGAACGCCTGCCCGATAGCGAGGATGCTGAGCAGGATGATCGCGATCGCGAGCGAGTTGGGGGAGAACACCAGATCGGTGGTCAGCTGGGTCACACAGAGCAAGATGATGCCGATGACGGGCATCAGGGTGCCCAGCCCCCAGGTCATCGCCATCCGGGTGCCGATACCGGGTGTCATGGTCCGGTCGAATCGACCCTCGCTCAGTGCCATCGCAGCGAGGGGGCGCAGGATCCGTTCGCCGAGCATGTAGGTGAATCCGAAAGTGACGGTGGCAGCCATGACCACTGTGACGATGACGGCGACGGCGAGCGACGGCATTTCGGCGACCGTCAGGAAGACGAAAAGAACACCCCCGAAGACCCATAGGAGGGCATGCACGATCGCTTGACGCAACGGCGCGTGCAGCGCAGTCATCTGCTCTTTACGGGTGGGTGGCCCACCCCGTAGCTGCCACCGAATGACCGTCCGCAACAGGCGGGACGCGTAATAGAGGCTGACCCCGCCTCCGAACAGCAGATAGATGCTGAAGATCCAGACATTGCGTGATCGGTCCGCGATGATCGACTCCGACTCGGCTATGGGCAGCCCATAGCGAACGAAGCCGAATACGAGCACCGCGCCGAAGAGGTTGGACAGGCCCATCGAGACCATATAGAGCGGCCAGCGACTCTTCAGTGTGAGCGAGACCGCTCGGAAAGATGCCAGCACAGGTTAAATTTACCGGGTGGGCACAGACGAGCTGCGGGCAGAAGCACCAAAGGACCCTTTCGGTGCCCGATCGCCCGCGGATTCGGTTCATCCGTTGGTGCGTATCGGAGCGGAATGGACGTGGCGTCTGCTGGTTCTGTTCGCCGGATTCCTGACTCTTTGCTACGTCGTCATCCGGCTCGAAACAGTGTTCATTCCCATCGGACTGGCGCTGCTGGCTTCGGCGATGCTGGTACCGATCGTCGATTGGATGCAGAGACGCGGAGTTCCGAGATCCGCAGCAGTCATCGTCGTCATCATTGCCAGTATCGGTGTCGTCGTCGGAATCATGACGTTCGTCGTCGAGCAATTCATCGAGGGACTACCGCAACTCGGCGATCAATTCACCGCGAGCATCAACGACATCCAGTCCTGGTTGTCCACTGGCCCACTTCATATAAGTGAAGATCAAATCCGGCAGACCAGCGACGAGGCCGTCAAGATCGTCCAGGACAATCAGGCTGCGGTCACGTCCGGCGCATTGACCACCGCGACGTTCATCGGTGAGGTATTCACCGGCGGGTTGCTGACGCTGTTCACACTGATCTTCTTCCTGTACGGCGGAGATCAGATCTGGAACTTCGTCACCAGGCTGGCCCCGATGTCGTCACGGCGTCGCATTCGCCTTGCCGGTAGCCAGGGCTTCGGCTCTTTGATCGGTTACGTTCGCGCCACCGTCGCCGTCGCCGCCGCCGACGCCGTCGGTATCGGAGCTGGGCTGGCCATTCTCGGTGTGCCATTGGCGTTGCCGCTGGCATCGTTGGTGTTCATCGGCGCGTTCATCCCTATAGTCGGAGCCTTCCTCACCGGATTCGTCGCAGTGTTCATCGCACTGGTGACAAAGGGGCTGATCACCGCGTTGATCACGCTCGGCATAGTCGTCGCAGTCATGCAACTGGAAGGTCACGTACTGCAGCCACTCCTCTTGGGACGCGCGGTACGACTGCATCCTTTGGCCGTGGTTTTCGCCATCACCTTGGGAATCCTGTTGGCAGGCATCATCGGTGGCCTGCTGGCCGTTCCAATCGTGGCAGTGCTGAACACGGCGATCCGCTCGCTGCTGGCAGACGACCCGGACGAGGTCTACGAGGAGCTGGAGGAACACGATCCGTCGGAGCCGCTGTTCCCGGCAACGGAGGACAGTCCACACCCACGCAGCCGACAACTCGACCCGGGAACTCTCGAACAGCCCGATGACTGACGCACTGACGCCACTCTGGCGCGCGTCGCAGGTGTTTCGATTCGTCACCCTGCTCTATGCGGTCAGCTATCAGGTCGCCTCGATGTCCTCTTACAACAATCCGCGACTGAGCTGGTTCTTCGTGGCCCTGATGGCGGTGTGGACCGGGATCTCGGCAGCGCTTCTCTCGAATCCGAGAATGCCGCGATGGAAGGTGGTGTTCGCCGACCAACTCGTCGTCATCGGGTTGATGGCATCGACGCGGTTGGTCGCCGATCCCCAGTGGTACAGCACTCACCAAACTCTCCCGACGACATTGTGGGCCACCAATGCGGTGATCTCGGCGGCGATTCTCTTCGGACCCAGAGGCGGAATCGCGTCGGCGATCGTGCTCGCGGCCGTAAGCGCACTGGTGCGCGATCAGGTGAACTTCGATCTGTGGACGGATGCGACAGCGCCGGTTCTGGTGTCGGTCGGGCTTGCGCTCGGGTTGGCGAGCAATACGGCCAAGCGCGCACACTCGGAATTGGAGCGGGCCATCAGGCTCGCGGCGATCACCGAAGAACGCGAACGGCTCGCCCGCCAGGTGCACGACGGCGTCCTGCAAGTGTTGGCGCTGGTTCGTCGGCGCGGGAACGAAATCGGCGGTGCTGCAGGTGAACTCGCTGACCTTGCCGGTGAGCAAGAAGTTGCGCTGCGAATGCTGATCTCCGAACAGGGGAACCCGAGCCGCGTCGATGCCGGCGATGCAGAGGTGGACCTGGGGAGTCTGCTCCGACAACAGGGCAGCACCACTGTGTCGATCTCTGCCCCGACGGATCCAGTACTCGTCCACGAACCGGTCGCCGAGGAGCTCGCTGCCGTTCTCGCGACAGCGTTGTCGAACGTGACGTTGCACGCGGGATCGGGTGCGCGCGCGTATGTTCTGCTCGAAGATGTAGCCGGCGACATCATCGTGAGTATTCGTGACGACGGCGTCGGGATAGCTGCCGGGCGCCTCGCCGAAGCTGAAGCAGAAGGCCGAATGGGTGTCTCCAAGTCGATATTGGGAAGAGTTGAGATGCTCGGCGGCACAGCAGTTCTCGACAGCGATGTCGGGACGGGGACCGAGTGGGAGATTCGAGTACCGAAGGAGTGGAAGTGATGGAGAAGCAGATTTCTGTCATGGTCGTCGACGACCACCCCATGTGGCGCGACGGGGTGGCACGCGACCTCGACGCGGCCGGATTCGACGTCGTTGCCACCGCTGACGGAGTCGGGTCCGCGGGGCGTCGCGCTCAGGCCACGCAACCGGCCGTCGTGCTGATGGACATGCACTTGACCGACGGCAACGGGGCCGATGCGACGGTCCAGGTGCTGCTCGGTTCGCCGAACAGTCGGATTCTGGTGCTGTCGGCCTCCGCTGAACGCGGTGACGTGCTCGACGCAATCAAGTCCGGTGCCAGCGGGTACCTGGTCAAGAGTGCATCGGCCGAGGAATTGTTCGACGCCGTCCGGGCCACCGCCGCCGGGCAAGCCGTATTCACTCCCGGTCTGGCCGGGCTGGTCCTCGGGGAGTATCGCCGTATCGCCAACGCCACCGCCCCCGCGGACGCGAACGACACCGAAGTGCTGCGTCCGACGCTGACCGACCGCGAGACCGAAGTGCTACGCCTCGTGGCAAAGGGGTTGAGCGCGAAGCAGATTGCGACCAAACTGACGTTGAGTCATCGCACGGTGGAAAATCACGTGCAGGCCACACTCCGCAAGCTGCAGCTAGCCAATCGTGTCGAGCTGACGCGTTACGCGATCGAACAGGGTTTGTGAGCCGCCTGCTCGGGGCAACCCCATCCCATGAGTGAGACGGACAACCCAGTGGATACGACGGTGGACCCGACCGCGAAGTCGGCAGGCCTGGATGCGGACGGTGCGCAGAGTGCGGCCGAGCGTGGGGAGGCCGTCCGCGAGTTCGACGACCACCTCGACGGATCGGGCGACAAGCCGACGTTCCCGACCCCTGATGCCGCGGAGGTCACCGACACCGAGACGGACCCGAAGACCACGACGCGAACCGAGTAGCTCAGCTCTTGACCAACTGGGTGAGGGCGATCTTGGCGATCGGAGCATACGGGAGCACCAGCCCTGGGAAGCCGTCGACCGTCAACCACGTCCGTGAACCGGCCGGATGCGACTCGACGCCGTGGGTCAGCGTCAACCCCAGCGCACGGTTTTGCCACCAGGCCTGCCACGTCCAGGTGCGGGCCGCCTCGTCGACGGCGAGCACACGGAAGTCGATCCGAATCCAGAGTGGTCCCACTACTCTGCCCGCGGTGTCGGCAACCAGCCGTTCGCCTTCGTAGTCGACGCCGCTGATCTGTGGCGCCCACGTCGACCACAGATCGGGATTCATGTAGCGCTCCCACACAATCCCTGCGGGAGCCGAGCCGGTGGCATCGATCGTGATTTCCATACTGTGGGCTGTACCCGCGAGCTGGCCCAGCGAACCTTGCAGTTCAAGGCAGGCGGTCCGCCTGGGCATTATCCTGGTGTCATGGAGGCCAGGAATCTGCGAGTATCGGATGCCGAAAAAGAACATGTCGGTGAGTTGCTGCAGCGTGCGGTGGGCCTGGGGATGTTGTCCCTCGGGGAGTTCACCGAACGTATGGACACTGCGCTTACCGCGAAGACGCGTGGTGAGCTGAACGCTGTCGTGGCGGATCTGCCCGGGATACAGATTGCCGAGGAGTATCGGCCGACGGTCCCCGTAGCCTCGGTGCCGTTTCAGCAGAGCGCCCCCACCTACGACCGGGCGCATACGGTGTCGTGGGATCGAAGTCAGGTATCGGTCGTCCGCGGCACGATGTCGACGGTGTCACGCAAAGGTCCTTGGAACGTGCCACCCCGGATGACGATCGACAGCAAACTTTCGAATGTCACGCTGGACTTCACACAGGCGGTCATGTCGACCCAGGTCGTCGAGATCATGGTGAACGACTATTGCAGCACCATATCGCTGATCCTGCCCCCGGCTGCTACCGCTGACCTCGACGGCCTCGAAACAGTCGGGGGGAGTGCGAACAACAAGGTGCGCACCGGCCCGCCGGTCGGGCCGCTGCACGTTATCGTGCGCGGAAAGGTCCGGTTCGGAACACTCACCGCCAAACATCCCCTGGGTACGTCGCTGCGGCGGATGTTCGGCAACTGAGTGTTTCTCGAGGGCCGCTCGGTAAACCCCTAGGTGACGAGGAGTAGAAATACTCAGCCGTCGCCGGGCAGCGTCCGACATGATCTGTCCATGACGAATCCGCGTAGTGCCGGTGTCGATCCGCAATTGGTGGCGAGACTGTCGGGCCAGTTCGCAGCACTGGGGGAGCACCTCCGGCAGGTTTCCGGCGAACTCGGGCAGCTGCATTCACAACTGGCAGCGCAGCAGGCACCGATGTTTCCTGCCCAGCCCCAGCAGTTTGCTCAGCCCCAGCCCCAGCCCCAGCCCCAGCCGTTTGCTCAGCCCCAGCAGTTTGCCCAGCCTCGACAGTTCCCTCGACCGCCCCAGCCTGTACCGGCCCAACCTGTACCGCCCCGGCCTGCCGCGCCGAGGAAGGAGCCATGGTGGCAGCGCGACGGTGTGATCTCTCGGCTGCTCGCGATCGCCGGTGCCGGAGTGACATTGATCGGCATCGTGATGCTGCTGGTTCTGGCAGCGCAAGCGGGGTGGTTCGGGCCGGAACTACGTGTCGGTGCGGGAGCGGCATTCTCGTCGGCGTTGGTCTACATCGGGTCTCGCATATTCGGTCGATCCGGCGGCAGGGTCGGTGGTATCGCTGTTGCGGCGACCGGAGTTGCCGGTCTTTATCTCGACGTTGTGGCCGTCACGGTGATCTACGACTGGCTCGAGCCGGCTCTCGGTTTGGCCGCGGCCTTCGGTATCGCAGCGGCTGGTATCGCGCTGGCGGTGTCGTGGCGTTCGCAGCCGATGGCGGCGTTGATTCTTACCGGAGTTGCCGTGTGTGCACCGGTGGTCAGCGGCGGAATCACGTTGTCGGTCATCGGTTTTTTCGCGGTAACGTTCATCGCGACCTTTCCCGCCCAGCTCGGACGTGACTGGCCGCTGTTGAATGTGGCGCGCACACTTCCGATCGTTGCCGCCACGTTGCTGGGAATAGCGGAGGCCTCGTCCGCTGGAGTCGGGATCGGCGATGCCGTCACACTGTTGATCGTTGCGTCCGTCGTCGCCGCATTCGGGTTGGGAAGCTCGCTCGAACTCCTTCGCCGCAACGCCGCCGACACGATGGCATCGATGATGATGGCGCTCGGTGTACTGCCGATTCTTTTGGTGGGCAACCTGTTCGAGCGGTGGACACTCGCGCTGGTCGAACTCCTGGTCGCCGTTACCTGCGCGGCAACTATCGCCTTGGCACGCTGGTTGCCGGTGCATGCCAGGATTGTGCTTTCGCTTGTCGGTGCGGCGGCGTTGTTGCAGGCCGTCGTCGTTCCGACCGCAGTGGAACTGCGTCCGCTCACGCTGTTGGCGGTCGCTGCTGCGGCACTCGTTCTCGCGCAGAAGATCTCGTCCAAGATCGCCTACTTCCTCGGCGGTGCATTCGCCGCGCTCGGGACTATCGGTTTCGTCGTCGTCGCACCCGTCGACGGCCTCATGGATGCGGACTACGCCGCCGGACATTTCGGCGTCGTGGTTGCCGGTCTGCTGTTGGTAGCGGTTGCGGCGGGCCTGGTTCTGGTTGCTGTCCAACTCGGAATCGTCGAGCAGAACGTGCAGTCCTGCTGGGTGTTCGCAGGCGTTGTCTCGCTCTACGGTCTGACGTCCGCGACGGTCGCGCTCGGAGTGGGAGCGATCGGCGGCACAACAGGTTTCATCGCGGGTCACTGTGCGGCCACCATCGGATGGATGGCAGTGGCCATGGCATTGCTGATCATGGGGCTTCGGAGTGAGAAGTACGCGCACACTGCACTATTGGCGGGTCTATCGTTGACTGCTGCTGCTGTGGCCAAGCTGTTCCTGTTCGATCTGGTTGCTCTCGACGGCCTCTTCCGTGTCGGCGCCTTCATCGTCGTCGGACTTCTGTTGCTCTTCGCGGGCACCAGGTACGCAAAGGTGTTCGCAGACCGTGAGGCCGAACAGGTATAGCAAGGTACGGACGAGCCCGCCGGCTCAGTAGGGTGCTGGCCGGCGTCGTTCGCGGGCATTTTGGGTAGCGCGGTGTTGCCGGAAGCGGCAGCGAAGCTCGCGGATTCTGGACCGAGCTTTGCCGGTGCCCGCCCGGGCGTATTCGGAACGCGAGGGGGATGCGTGTGGGGAGGCATATGTTTCTCCCACCAGGTCGGGCCGTCCGGGCAATCCTCCGGGGGCGCCGGCCGCCTTGTGCGAACACGAAGTGGCGGGGAATTCGGAGCCGAGAAGTCGGGCAGCGTTATCCGTCTAGAACCGGCGTTGCCGTCCGCAGGATCGCGCCCCCGGACAGCATGGCGCACGCCCACATTCGGGCTGTCTTCGCTTGATGACGACAAGTACATACCGGGTGCAGATTGGACCCGACCGTCCATCCGCCTGCCCGAGGATTGTCCAGATCGAACGGGACGATGTGGTCGAGTTGGCACCGAGACGACGGTGTGTCACAGCCCGGACATGTACACGTGTGGTAGGCCATTCGGATCATCGAGGCCACAGCTTTCGAAGGCCGATACGTCAACGCTCCGGGCGGTGGATTCTCGAGTCCGCCGTGCCCGTCGGGGAACACTCCTGCAACCTTCGACGGATCACGATCGATCTCGCGCAGGAGTGGATCGACGTAGCGGCGTAGGGCAGAGTCCTCCCCCCGAGGTGTGCTGGTCGTTCTGGTGTAGACCCGGTCGAGGAACCCAGAGATGTACGTGCGCTTCTTGATTCGTGCCCGCAGCGGCACTGCCTGGACGCACTGAGATTAGGGCCTGGAATCGATCACTGATAACCCGAGCCCGTCAACGGCCGGATGTGTGTTTGACTACTAGCGTCCGCGAAAGAGTTGAGGTGGGCCACATTTCGATCAGGTACATCTCCGGAGTGTCGGAGTCGGGCGTGACCAGGTCGTAGTTGCGCTCTCTGCCTTTCGCGCCGACTCGCACACGGTGCAAAGACGGCCCGGGGGGAGTCACGCCGTCTGTTCCTGGCTCCGACGGCGCGCTGTGACGTTGTACCCCGGCCGAAGTCTCGACGCTCTAGTCCTCCAGGACCGGCTCGCCGAGACCGGTTCGACGCTGGATGCGCTTCATCCATTCCGGTGCCCACCAACACTTGTCGCCGAGAAGCTTCATGGTTGCCGGGACCAGGAACATGCGGATCACCGTCGCATCGATGATGAGCGCGGCAATCATGCCGAAGGCAATGTACTTCATCATCACCAGGTCCGAGAATGCGAACGAGCCCGTCACCACGATGAGTATCAGTGCTGCCGCGGTGATGATGCGTCCGGAATGTGAAGTGCCGATTCGGATTGCGTCGGTGGTGCTTGCGCCCTTGTCTCGCGCCTCGACCATCCTCGAGAGCAGGAAGACTTCGTAGTCGGTGGACAGCCCGAAGACGATTGCCCCGATGAGCAGCAGAATCATCGCCATGATCGGACCCGGGGTGAAGTTCAACAACTCCGAACCATGTCCGTCGATGAAGATCCACGTCAGAATGCCCATCGTCGCACCCAATCCGAGCGCGGTCATGAGCACGGCCTTGATCGGCAGAATCAGCGACCCGAACGTCAGGAACATCAACAGCGTCACGATGAGGACTACCAGGATCGCGGTGAGCGGCAGTCGATCCACCAGCGCAGATATCGAGTCCTGTTCTATCGCAGGCGTTCCCGTGATCTGGACGCTTGCGCCGTCCGGAACGTCGATGCCGCGCAGATAGTCGAGCGCAGGCTGGGAATCGTTGCGGTCCTCGAGGCCTGCCTTGAAGACGATTACTCCGTCTTTGCTTGCACCGGTAGGTGTGAACTTCTCGACGAGTCCGGGAGCTTCGTTGGCTTGCTTGGTGATCTGTCCGAGGGACGCACCCTGAGCGTTCGATATCACCAGCTTGAGCGGCTCGGTGCGTTGTCCAGGGAACAGTTCGTCGAACTCAGACTGCGCCGCACGTGTCGGGTTATCGGGCGGAAGATACGTCTCGTTGATTCCGCCGAACTCGATCCTCCCCACCGGGAGGGTGAGCACCAGCAGTGCGAGCACGATCGTGACGGCAACCTTGACTGGACGACGCATCACCCAGGCGGTCAGCTTGCCCCACATGCCGTTCTCGATTTCCTCGGACGACTTGGTTTTACGCATGAACTTGAAGCCGAGCGCGTCGACGCGTGGACCGAGAACTGCAAGCAGCGCAGGTAGTACGGTCACCGCGACGAGAGCGGCCAGCGCGACGGTCGCAATGGATCCGTATGCGACGGACCGAAGGAATCCATGCGGGAACAGCAGCAGGCCACCGAGACTGGCAACGATCATCGTCGCAGAGAACGCCACGGTACGTCCCGCCGTCATCACGGTGCGGCGGACTGCATTTCGAGTCGAGTATCCGTCGCCGAGTTCCTCACGGAAGCGGGAGACGATGAAGAGTCCGTAGTCGATTGCAAGGCCGAGTCCGACCATCGACACCACTGGTGCCACGAACGTGTTGACTTCGGTGAAGTTGGTGAACAGCTTGACAATTCCGTTGGCGCTGACCACCGTCAAGGCGCCGACGACGAGGGGGAGCGCAGCTGCGACGATTCCGCCGAAGATGAAGAACAACAGCACAGCGACAGCAGGAATGGCAAGGATCTCCATTCGATGAATGTCCTCGGCCATCGTCGATTGCAAGGCCCCGGCAACCGCCTGGAGTCCCGCAACCTGGACGTCGACGCCATCGATGTAGAACGCGTCCTTGACGGCTTGGAAGTTGTTCGTCAGGGCCGTCTCGTCGTCACCCACTATCGCGATGCTGGTGACAGCGTGCCGCTTGTCCGTGGTTGCCAGCGCGGCTGCGCGGGCAGCGCCGTCCACGGTGAAGTAGGTGCCGTTGATCTTCGCGATCTGCTCAGGATGTTCTGCGACAAGCGAGTTCAGGTTGGCAGTGACCGCGGCAGTGAATTTCGGGTCGTCCACCGTCTTTCCCTCGGGAGCGGTGTAGAGGACGATGACATCGCCCTCTGTGTCACGTCCGAACGTGTCGTCGGCGAACTGAGCAGCACGCACCGATTCCGAACCGGGGTCGTCGAAGCCGCCCTGGCTCAGTCGATTCTCGAATCCGACCCCGTACGCGGCCAAGCCGAGAAGGCCGGCCACCATGACTCCGATGACCGTGAATCGCCAGCGGTGGACAAGATCTCCCCATCGGGCGAACACTCAGGTCACTCCTCGAAGTTCGGTAATGACAGCCATGCTTCCCCCATCTCGACGTACGACACCACACATCGCCCCTCGACTCGATCTGTGGTCGTGATCTTGCTTCCCGGGGGACAACGGTCGGAAAGAATGCAGCGTTCCCGGATTTCATACTGTGAGATTCCACAGCCGTGTTTTACCGTCCCGGCAGCGAGAGCGTTCCAGGGGTGCGATTCGACTGCGCTAGGACTACTTCCGACGCTCTCGTGCGAGGAGTTCGCTGACGCTCAACGCCTGCTGACCGCCCCGGTGGCGTCCGCTGTCGATATCGGCTTCCGCGGGATCAGGATTGACGGGATCGTTGATTCGACGTCGACCTTGCGACGGCGTGTCCGCGCCGACCGTCGAGTCCATGCGCTCGGGGCTGGTAGGCGTCGGCGGATCACTAGGGGTCTCGTTGCGTCGGCCAGGAGCATTTCGAGTCGTGATGTCGTAGCGCGTACGCGGCTCGCTCGGACGGGCGCCAGTGCCGCTACCAGCGGAACCGTTGGTGTGAGAGCCGTCGTCAGCGCCGTTGGTGTGAGCGCCGTTGGTGTGAGCTCCGTTGGTTGAGGAGCCGTTGGTCTGGGAGCCATTGGTGTGGGAGCCGTTGCGCGGAGATCCGTTGGTCTTGCGATCTGCGCCGGAACCGCTGTCTTGGGGGTAGTCGCGGCTCCCACCGGTTCCGGTGCGTGAGCTGTCAGCCTCACGGCCGGTCGAACTAGTGCTGTAGGAGCCGTTACGGGCACCGTTGGACACCGAGCGCTCGGCAGGCGTTGCTGTGGCCTCTTTCGGTGCTTCGGGAGACTCGGTAGGCGCACGAAGATCGGCAAGCCAGCTCTCGATCGAGCGGGAGTCCGGCGCGGCGGCCCGTACGGGCTCAGGGGTGCGGGGTGGCTGCTGCCGAACCACCGGCTGTTCCGGTGCTGCCGGCTGCTCTGGAACCACTGGCTGGCGTCGTACTGTCGGCTGGTCTGGAACCACCGGCTGGCGTCGTACTGTCGGCTGGTCTGGAACCACTGGCTGGCGTCGAATTGCCGGCTGCTCCGGAACTACCGGCTGTTGCCGAACTACCGGCTTTTGGGGCTCCGGTTGCACGACGGGGGGAGCAGCCCGAACGATCTCGGCTGCCTGAGTGTCTTCGGATGGTGCCGTCGCAGGCTTGCCCGTCGCCGAACGCCGTTCTGCTTCCTTTGCTGCATAGGTCGATCGGACGGGACCTGCGCTCGACGGCGCGATCATCGGGATCGGTTCCGTCAGAGGTTCCGCGGCTCGTGGCGCCGGCCTCATCGGCGGCTTCACGGTGGTGACCGGGCGTCCGCCGACGAGCGCGAGTTCGGGGACGTCGTCCGGCATCAGCTCGTCCTCGAGGATCGTCTCGCCGAGGCCGAGCCGCTGTTGAATTCGCTTCATCCACTGTGGCGCCCACCAGCAGTCGTCGCCGAGCAGTTTCATGGTGGCAGGGACGAGGAACATGCGGATGAGCGTCGCGTCGATGATGAGCGCGGCGATCATGCCGTAGGCGATGTACTTCATCATCACCAGGTCGGAGAACGCGAATGCCCCTGTCACGACGATGAGGATCAGGGCGGCCGCAGTGATGATTCGGCCGGTGTGCGAGGTTCCGATACGGATTGCCTCGCTGGTGCTGGCTCCCTTTTCGCGTGCTTCGACCATGCGTGAGAGGAGGAAGACTTCGTAGTCGGTGGATAGTCCGAAGACGATGGAAATGATCAACACCAACACTGGTGCCATGATCGGCCCGGGCGTGAAGTTCATGAAGCTCGCGCCGTTGCCGTCGATGAAGATCCACGTCAGGATGCCCATCGTCGCGCCCAACCCGAGCGTCGTCATGAGGACAGCCTTGATCGGCAACACCAGCGATCCGAAGGTCAAGAACATCAACAGCGTCACTACGAAGATGACCAGCAGTGCCATCAGCGGCAGGTTGTCGATGAGGGCGGCGATACTGTCCTGCTCGATCGCAGGAGTTCCCGTGACCATCACCGTGGCGCCGGCGGGGACGTCGATACTTCGCAGATAGTCGATGGCGGGTTTGGAGTCGTTTCGGTCGATGAGGCCGGCCTTGAAGACGATGACGCCGTCTTTGCTGGCGCCGTCGGGAGCGAACTTCTCGATCAGCCCGGGGGCCTCGTTGGCCTGCTTGGTGATCTGCGCGAGGGATGAGCCTTGCGCGTTGGAGATGATCAGCTTGAGCGGTTCGGTACGTAACCCTGGGAACAGTTCGTCGAACTCGCCCTGTGCTTCACGAGTGATGTTGTCGGGCGGCAGGTAGGTCTCGTTGATTCCACCGAATTTGATGTTGCCGACGGGGAGCGTCAGCAACACGAGGCCGAGCACGATCGGGATCGTCACCTTGAGCGGGTTCTGCATGACCCAGCGGGTCAGCTTGCCCCACATGCCGTTCTCGATTTCCTCGGACGACTTGGTCTTGCGCATGAACTTCAAACCCAGCGCGTCGACGCGTGGGCCGAGGATCGCGAGCATCGCAGGCAGAATCGTGATCGCTGTCAGTGCGGCGAGCGCGACGGTGGCGATCGAGCCGTAGGCAACGGATTTGAGGAAGCCCTGCGGAAAGATAAGTAGGCCACCCAACGAGGCGACGATCATCGTCGCCGAGAAGACCACGGTGCGGCCTGCGGTCATGACGGTGCGTCGGACAGCTTGGGTGGTCGAATAGCCGTCGCCGAGCTCTTCTCGGAATCTGGACACGATGAAGAGCCCGTAGTCGATCGCCAAGCCCAACCCTACGAGAGAGACCACCGGTGCGACGAAGCTGTTGACCTCGGTGAAGTTGGTGAAGACCTTGACTATTCCGTTGGCTCCGACGACCGTGAGGCCACCGACGATCAAGGGCAACGCCGCGGCTACGACGCCACCGAAGATGAAGAAGAGCAGGACCGCGACGGCGGGAATGGCGAGCAGTTCCATCCGGTGGATATCGCCGGCCATGGTCGACTGCAAGGCTCCGGCGACTGCCTGCAGACCGGTGACCTGGACGTCTACGCCGTCTATGTAGAAGACGTCCTTGATCTTTTGAAAATTGTTGGTCAGCTCGGTGTCGTTGTCACCGACTATCGCGATACTGGCGATGGCGTGGGTTCTGTCCGGGGTGGCCAGCGCCACGGCGCTGACGGCGTTGTCGACCTTGAAGTAGGTGCCGTTGATCTTGGAGATCTGGTCGGGATGTTCGCCGACGAGAGAGTTGAGGCTGTCGGTGACCTTCGCGTTGAAGTTCGGGTCGTCGACCGTTTTACCTTCGGGCGCGGTGTAGAGAACGATCACATCGCTGGACTGGTCACGCCCGAAGGTCTCGTCGGCGAGGCGAGCGGCCTGGGCGGACTCCGAACCCGGGTCGTCCCAGCCGCTCTGGCTCAGATGGTCGTTGAGATCCAATCCGTACGCTGCGAAGCCCAGAAGCCCGGCCACCATGACTCCGATGACCGTGAACCGCAAGCGGTAGACGAGATCTCCCCATCTGGCGAACACTTTAAGAAACTCCTTGACGCCCGACGAGAAGGGCGGACAGTGGTCGGAACGGCTGCAGCCATGCGCCTTCGTCCGGCAGCGAGTCGAGACTCACGCGAGGCAGAGACTCACGGAAGACTCCGGGAATGTCCTCGAGGTCGAGGAACTCCAGAGTCTCCGATGTGACCGCCCAGCTCGCGTGCTCACGGAACCCGAGCACCTGAACGGGCACACCAGTTGCGGCGATGCTCTCCAGTGGCTCACGAAAGGCCTGGCCATCCGCGGAAGCGACCATGACTCCGGCAAGCCCGCCACCGCGATTGCGAAACTCGATGTGGTCGAGCATGTCGTCGTCGACATCACTGTCCTCGTCCACCTTGGGCTTGGCGAACACCGCGAAACCCACGTTACGCAACGCTTCGACCCAGGGGCGAACGACGTCGGCACTGCCTGGGGCGATATTGGTGAAGACGGTTGCCTCGGCTTCGAGGATCCCCGAACCGTTCTCCGACAGTTCGGCGGTGCGCTGCAACAGCCATCGGCCCAGCGCATCGAACCGTGGGCGGTACGCCGCAGTCGGCCTACCTCCGAGAATTGCGCCGAGCCCCATGTCGAGGTTGGGGGCATCCCACACCAGAAGTACTCGTTTGTTGTGATGAGAATCACTTGTGTCGAGGTCGGGTATGGGAGCGAAAGCTGTATTCGAGACTTCTTCGCTGACGCTCATGGTGTGATCTTCCCCCATATCAACTCCGTCACCGAGCTGCCCACAAGTTGGGCTTTGCCCTCGAACTTGGTGACGGGTCGCTCGTGTGTCATCGGAGACTCCCAATCGAGAACGGTCAGCAACGGTTCTGCGTTCCCGGCCTCGGCGATCCATTCTGCATACTCGGCGTGATCGGTTGCGACGTGCAGAACTCCGCCCGGCTTCAACCTGTCGGCGATCATCGCGAAGGTGGGGGCCTGCAGCAGTCGGCGTTTGTGGTGGCGGACCTTGGGCCAGGGGTCCGGAAAGAACACCCGGACGCCCGTCAACGATTCCGAGGTCAGCATGTTCTCCAACACGTCCATCGCATCGCCGCGAAGTAGACGAATGTTGTCGATCTCCTCGCGCTCGATCTGTTGCAGCGTCTGAGCGAGACCGGGGCGGTAGACCTCGACCGCCATCAAGTTCACGTGCGGTTCGGCCTGAGCCATCGCGGTCGTGGCGGTACCGGTTCCGGATCCGATCTCGAGGATCGCCGGCCCGGGACGGTCGAACCACCCATCGATGTCGATGAGGTCGTCGGCGACATCGCGGCCGATCTTCGGCCACAGCGTGTCCCAGGTGGTCTGCTGCGCGGCGGTCAAAGCGCCGCGCCGGGAGCGAAAGCTCGTCACCCTCGGGTACAGCCGGGACCCTCGATTCTGGCCCTGGTTGTCCCCTGGTTCGAGGTTCGGCGTGGTGCTTCGTGCGTCGTTCACTGAACCATTGTCGCCCATCGGGACAGTGTGTGACAGATGGGTCTGGAGTTGAAGTTGAGACTTTCTGTGTAAATGCAGGCCAGCGGGTGTCTTCCGTGAAAAGTTTCCGGCGGGTCTGTGCCAGAATCGGTCGGCACGACGGGTTGGGACCCCGTCGTGAGCGCAAAGCCCGGTTACGTGCAGCAATCTCGGTGGGGGGACGTCATGAGCGGAGTGAACCAGGGCCGAATGCGCTCACTTGCGTCGAGTGTGGCCGAGCGCGATCCAGGCTCGGGCGTCGAGATGGGCCTCGCCCTCGACCGCTGCTTCGCCCGGATTCGCATTCAAGTGTCCGGCCGGGTGGGGGTGGGTAAGTCCTCGGTGCGTGCGGTGTTGACTGCATCCGCTGTTTCCGGGTTGGCCGACGCCGGTTGGGAAGAGGTCGAAATCACCGAGACCGCTGCGATGGACGTGCCGAGCGCACCAGACCCTGACCTCGACGGTGACGTAGTGGTCTATGTGCTTACGAATGGCGCCCAGAAGGCGGATGTCGACGCTGTGGCGTCGGCGTCGCACGTGGTGCCGGTACTGGCCAAGGCCGACACCGTCGACGACCTTGCGGGGTCGCTGGACCGGCTGACGTCCGCGGTCGGTATCGAAGTGCTTCCGCTGATGGGAACGATCGCCCGGACGGTGTCGGAGGGAGGGCCGAAGTCCTTCGAGATGCTTCGCCGCGCGGCCCCGCACCTTTCCTCGGACATGATGCTGACAAGGGAGAGGTTTCTGCGCGCCGATCTCCGCCCAGCGTCGGAGTCGCGAGAAGTGCCGACTGAGGTCGAGCGTGACGCACTCGTCGAGCACATCGAAATTCTCGGTGTGCGCACTGTCGTAGAGGCCCTGCGAGCCGATCCCACGATGGATGACGTGCGGATTCGGCTCCTGCTGCTCGGCGTCAGTGGCGCGGCGCGGTTCACCGACACAGTTCGGCAGAGCGTCGAGCGAGTGCGCGTCGCAAGGCAGGCCCGACTACTGCGCCGGTTGGCCGAACTTGCTGCCGAGCATCCGACGAGCGCGGAGGAACTCGAGATCTTCCTGACCTCCGACGAGGCAGTCCTGGTGATCATGCGGTCGGCGTTGGATGCGCTCGGCGAGACGGTGGAGCCAGGGGACAAGATCGAATCGGCCGCACTGTGGCTTGCCCGCTCACAGTCCACCGAAGATCCGAACTACAGCCGGGCAGCACGCGCGATCTCACGGGGGTATCTACGAATGCGAGCCCACTCGTGATCGACGTACCCGCAGACATGGACAGCGTCGTTCGCCGGTGGTATCCGATCGGGACAGACGACATCGCGAACGCACGACGCGCGGTTCCCCGGGGCGTCTATCTCTCCGGCGTCGGTGGATCGGGCGTATCTGCAGTCGAGAAGGAGTTGGCCGTCGCAGCCGACGGGGTACTCGAGTGGGCTCATGACGTCACCACTGCAGCGGTGGTGGTGTTCGTACTCGATGCGTCCGCACCGCTCGGCCGCGACGCCCTGGCCGAGCTGGCGCCCGCGTTGGAGTCGACGACGGTCGCTGTGGTGATCAACAAGATCGATGCCCACCGAGATTGGCGTGAGGTTCGGCGATCGGTGTCGGCAGTGATCAGCGAGCGCGTTCCTCGTGCTGTCGACGTGTCGCTGTGGCCCATTTCCGCTAAGCTCGCCGAGTGCAGCCGGGCCTCGTCAGATCGCGACGCGCGCGACTCGCTCGCGGACGAGTCGGGCATCGATGCGCTCGGGGCCTTCGTCTGCTCAGCGATGGTGCAGGCGGACCGCGCGGTGCGCGAGCGGAAGTACAACGCAGCAGTACGGGCGGCCGCCGCGGGTGCGCGTCGCGAGATCGTGAACAAGGCGCGGGCGGTGACGAGCGCGTCGACGACAGCAGGACTACGCGCAGAGCGGGCTCGTCTCGTGGACTCACGTGATCGCGGGCGGACCGACCGCGCTGCAACGTTGCGCAGCAGGCTTCAGTTGACCCGAGCGGAAACGATGCACGAGATCAACGAAGCGGTACGTCAATTCACCTCTGAAGCAAGAGAATCCGTCGATACTGCGAGCAGAGCGGAACTTTCGCAACTACCCGCGCATCTGACTCGGCTGCTCGAACGCGCCAGAGACGGGGTGGAATCCTCGTTGGTGAGGAGACTGCGCTCGATCGATGCCGATCTCGATTTGGGAGCGGACGTGCCCGCTGAGGTCGAGGCTCGGACCGAGATCGAGGAACCGACCTCGCGTCGCCGAAGCATGGAAGACCGCATCATGATTTTCGTCGGTGCATCCGCCGGTGTCGGGTTGGGTCGGATCGCGGTGTCGCCGTTGTCGATGGTGCCCGCGCTGGCGATTGCCGTCATTCCTGTCTCGCTGATACTCGGTGCTCTCGCTGCGTGGTGGCTGGTGCGCGCCCGCTCGCTGGTTGCCGATCGGGTGCATGTGCGCACTTGGGCGTACGAGAGGGCAGGATCGGCCAAGTCGTTGTGGGAGCAGAGTGCGCTCGCAAGAATCCTCGCTGCCGAAACCGCGTTCGCGCAGGCAGAAGGTGAAACTTCGCGTGCGATGGCGATCTCGGCCGAGACCGAACTCGGACGAGTCGAGGCTGCGCTGCGAGGTGCCGCGCAACATCGGGCGGCGGTTCTGGCCGCGTGCGACAGGGACCTTGCATCGCTGGATCGTGGAATCGAGAAGTTCGACGTGTCCGACCCGGCGAATACTCATCCGAAATCTCTCGAGCCGAGGGTGGAACCGACGCGTTCCGCGGCGCGTCTGAACAGATAGGGCGCGACAAGGCTGTTCGTACGAGACATCGAGGTGGGGACCATGGACTTTACCGACGCGTTCTTCGTAGACGCGAGTGCCGCAGCCGACCACGACGAACCGTCGGAGGCGCTCTCGACAGAGATGTTCGACGTCGACGGCGATGGGTTCGAGGAGACCCGGGTGACCCACACCGATGCAGGCGTGACCATCGCACGAGATGCGGACGCCGACGGCGTGATCGAAACGTTCACAAGTTTCGGACGTGACGGTGGTTACCAATCCTGGGAGATTTTTCGTACCGCCGACGGATCTTCGCGGTTCGAGCGCACCGATTCGGGCGAGATTTTCGATTAGTTGTAGTTGATCGTTCTTCCATGTCAATACCGATAATCGCGTCGGCGCGAATTCTCTTTTCATCAGCTGAATCGTTCTTGTGACCAATCGGACAAGACCCCGGTTCCGGAACGGCGTCACTCGGAGTTAACCTGAGACCAGGACACCCGGCGCCCGTGTTCTCGATTGACGTGACCGGTAGGATGCGGTATACGCGATTGACAATCGGGCAGCGCCCCACAGAAAGGGATGATCAGGTTTGCTTTGTACCGCTGCTCAGCCCGGCAGCGACGAAGTTGTATCTGGTTCCGGCTCACCCCAGGAGAGTTAGATGACCTCAGCGACCATTCCCGGTTTGAACGGCACTGATGCCGCACTTCCCACCCAACACAAGGAACTTCTTGCATGGGTGCAGGAAGTAGCAGAACTCACCGAGCCGGAGCGGGTGGTTTTTGCTGACGGATCCGACGAAGAGTGGGAGCGTCTCACCACGCACTTGGTGGACGCAGGCACCTTCACCCGGCTCAACGACGAAAAGAAGCCGAACTCGTTCCTCGGCAATTCCGATCCGACCGACGTTGCACGCGTCGAGTCGCGGACGTACATCTGTTCCAAGGAAGAGATCGACGCAGGCCCCACCAACAATTGGATGGACCCGTCGGAGATGCGTGAGCTGATGTCCGGGCTCTACCGCGGCTGCATGCGCGGACGCACCATGTACGTCGTCCCGTTCTGCATGGGACCGCTCGCCGCCGAGGACCCCAAGTTGGGCGTGGAGATCACCGACTCGGAGTACGTCGTCGTCTCGATGCGCGTCATGACTCGGATGGGCTCGGTAGTACTGGACAAGCTCGGCGACGACGGCTTCTTCGTCAAGGCGCTGCATTCGCTCGGCGCTCCGCTCGCCGACGGCCAGGACGACGTCCCGTGGCCGTGCAACAGCACCAAATACATCACGCATTTCCCCGAGGATCGCGAGATCTGGAGCTTCGGTTCCGGTTACGGCGGCAACGCTCTGCTGGGCAAGAAGTGCTACTCCCTGCGTATTGCGTCGGCAATGGCTCACGACGAGGGCTGGCTCGCCGAGCACATGCTGATCCTCAAGCTGATTTCGCCGGAGGACAAGGCCTACTACATCGCCGCGGCGTTCCCGTCCGCATGTGGCAAGACCAACCTCGCAATGATTCAGCCGACGATTCCGGGCTGGCGCGCCGAGACCATCGGTGACGATATCGCCTGGATGCGCTTCGGCAAGGACGGCCGTCTCTACGCCGTCAACCCCGAATTCGGCTTCTTCGGTGTCGCACCGGGAACCAACTGGGATTCCAACCCCAACGCGATGAAGACCATCGATCAGGGCAACTCGTTGTTCACCAACGTCGCACTGACCGACGACGGCGACGTGTGGTGGGAGGGCCTCGAAGGAGACCCACAGCATCTGATCGACTGGAAGGGCAACGACTGGACGCCCGAGTCCGATCAGAACGCCGCACACCCCAACTCTCGCTACTGCGTGCCCATGGCTCAGTGCCCGTCGATGGCCGCCGAGTGGGACGACCCGGAGGGTGTGCCGATTTCGGCAATCCTGTTCGGTGGGCGTCGCAAGACGACGGTTCCGCTGGTCACCGAGGCTCGCGACTGGCAGCACGGCGTGTTCATGGGTGCCACCGTCGGATCCGAGCAGACAGCAGCAGCCGAGGGCACGGTCGGAGCCATCCGCCGCGATCCGATGGCCATGCTGCCGTTCCTCGGCTACAACGTCGGTGACTACTTCCAGCACTGGATCGACCTCGGCAAGAACGCCGACGAGTCGAAGCTCCCGAAGGTGTTCTACGTCAACTGGTTCCGCCGCGGCGACGACAAGCGCTTCCTCTGGCCAGGATTCGGCGAGAACTCCCGCGTCCTGAAGTGGATCGTAGAGCGTATCGAGCACAAGGCCGAAGGCGTCGAGACGCCCATCGGAGTCGTCCCGACGGCAGCAGCACTCGACATCACGGGCCTCGACACCACAGTCGAAGACGTCGCCGAGGCACTCGCGGTGAACGTCGACGAGTGGAAGGCCGAGATCCCACTGATCGAGGAGTGGTTCGAGTTCGTCGGTGAGAAGCTTCCCACCGGTATCAAGGACGAGTTCGAAGCTCTGAAGCAGCGTCTGGGCGCATAGCTCGACAATACGAAGCGGGGCTCACCCTTCTGGGTGAGCCCCGCTTCGTTGTGTGGGTGGGTCGGCTGCGAAATTTGCTCCCCTATTCGGGATTCGAACCCCCTGTAGGCGGTTCGAATCCCAACTAGGGGAGCAAATTGTCAGACGTCGAACCCTGCCTGCGGAAATCAAGCAGTGGGCGCCACGTACCCCGGCGGCATGAGGACCGACTTGAGTTCGCAGTACGCCTCGAGGCCTTCGGGGCCGCTTTCGCGTCCGATGCCGGAGTTCTTGTAGCCACCGAATGGGGCGCTGGGATCGAAGGCGTACCAGTTGATGGCCGACGTGCCGGTGCGGATCTGCGCGGAAACCTCGACGCCGTGCTCGATGTCGGTGGTCCAGACCGATCCGGCGAGGCCGTAGGTGGAGTCGTTGGCGATCTTGATGGCTTCGTCTTCGGAGTCGTAGGGAATGACCGCGAGGACCGGACCGAAGATTTCTTCCTGGGCGATCGTCATCGAGTTGTCGACATCAGCGAAGATGGTCGGCTCGACGTACCAGCCTTTGTCCAACCCCTCCGGACGTCCGCCGCCGAGGACGAGACGGGCACCTTCTTCCTTGCCCTTCGCGATGTATGCCTCGACGCGGTCGCGCTGCTTCTCCGAGATGAGGGGGCCGAGTTGCGTTGCGGGGTCCGTCGGATCGCCCATCTTCATCCAGCCGGCTCCCGCGACCATGGCGTCGACGATCTCGTCGTAGCGCGAGCGCGGGGCGAGGATGCGAGTCTGTGCGACGCAGGCCTGCCCGCTGTTCATGAGCCCGGACAGCAGCAGCATCGGTATCGCCGACGCGATGTCCACGTCCTCGAGCAGGATTGCTGCGGACTTTCCGCCGAGTTCGAGTGAGCATCGTTTGAGTTGCTGCGCGGCGGTTGCGCCGATGCTGCGGCCGACGTCGGTGCTGCCGGTGAAGGTGACCTTGTCCACGAGTGGGTGTGCGGTGAGGTACTTGCCGGTCTCGGCGCCGCCGGGAAGGACCGAGAGCACGCCTTCCGGTAGTCCGGCCTCGGTCAGGAGATCGGCGAGGAGGTTGGCGGACAGTGGTGTTTCGGGAGCGGGCTTGAGCAGCACCGAGCAGCCGGCGAGCAAGGCGGGCGCCAACTTGTTGATCGCGAGGAACAGTGGGACGTTCCAGGCGATGACGGCAGCGACGACGCCGACGGCTTCACGGGTGATGTTGGACTGGCCGAATGCGCCGTGCCGGGTTTCCTTCCAGGGGAAGGTCTCGGCGAGCGAAACGTAGTAGTTGAGCGCAGCCAGTGCGGGAGTCTGCTGCAGCATCCCGACCATGGTGTGCGGGGCGCCCATTTCGCCCGAGATGACCTCGGTGAGCTCGGCGCTTTTTTCCTCGATCAGCTTGGCGAAGTTCGCGAGCACCTGTGCTCGTTCGGCGGGGGAGGATCGGGCCCAGGGGCCGGAGTCGAAGGCGGTGCGCGCGGCCTGTGCCGCCGCGTCGATATCGGCGGGCGCGGCTACGGGAGTACTCCCGACGCGCTCCTCGGTGGCGGGTGAGAAGACGTCGAGCGTCTCCTCGGTTGACGGTGCGGTCCAGTGCCCGCCGATGAACAGCTTGGCGAAGTCGGTCATGGAACGAGACTAGAACACGTTGCAGTAATTCGGAAGGATTCCACCGATGCGATGCGCGAGCCCGGCTGGATCAGGTGGCCGAGGCCGCAAGTGCCGCAGCCCCGGTCAACGTCCCTACCGCACCCAGTTTCGCCGGCACGATCGTGAGCCCGTCGAGGAACCTCAGCCGCGCATGCAGCGCCGCGGACTCTTGGATCGGATCCCACAGCGGTGGGCCTGCCTGCGCGAACCCTCCGCCGATGACCACGAGCTCGACATCGACCAGGGCAGCGGCCGACGCGATTGCCTGACCGAGTGCTACGCCCGCGCGCTGCAATGTCGTCACCGCGACGACGTTTCCGTTCGCGGCATCCTCGGCCAACTCGGCGCCGGTGGTGCCGGTCCAGCCTTGTTCTTGCGCCCATCCGACCGCGGACGGCCCGCTCGATACGGTCTCCACGCATCCGAGACCACCGCACGAGCAGGACGCCGTCGAACCGGGAACGACGATGTGGCCGATGTGGCCGGCATTTCCACTGCGGCCGTGCACGATCTCACCGCCCAGCACCAGACCGCCTCCGACGCCGGTGGAGACGACGACGCTGATCAGGTTGTCCACGCCCTGTGCTGCTCCGAACCGATGTTCGCCGAGTGCCGCGCACCCACCGTCACCGGCGAGACGCATCGTGGCGTCGGGAAATTTCTTGGCGATTTTCCCGGTGAGGTCGAAACCGCCCTTCCACTCGCCGATGTTGATCGGTGCGACCGTCCCGGCGACCAAGTCGACCGGCCCTGCACACGCAATGCCGATGGCGGCGATATCCGTTCCCGCTGCCACTGCGTCGAGCAATTCGGAACAGGCCTGCCACACATCGACTTTCGGGGTGGAAACGACGAGAGCCTCGCCGGGTCTACCGTCGGCGTCGACGATCGCCGCAGTGATCTTGGTGCCCCCGATGTCCAATGCCAACGCTGTCATATGTCCCAAACTACTGTCAGCGTGCGTCGGCGCGCAGGACCACGACAAGGTTGCTGGCAAGAAATTCGCGAAGTACCGGAACACGGATCATCCACCATGCCCATTTCGGGTGGTAACGCGGAAATGCGGCCAGCACAGTGCCCTGCGTAGTCTCGCGGGCCCACCGCAGTCCCTCCGATGCCCCGACGTCGAACAGGGATTCACCGAAACGATTCTTCGGTTCGCGGCCGTGCTTACGGAGGTATCTGCGGGCTGCGAACTCGCCGCCGAAGTAGTGCCAGGGACCAGTTTCGTGGCCGCCGAACGGTCCCCGCCACAGCGTGTACGACAGGACCATCAACCCACCGGGTTTGGTGACACGCAACATTTCCTCGGCCATGACCCACGGATGACGCACGTGTTCGGCGACGTTCGAGGAAAAGCACACGTCCACGCTGTTTTCGCGAAACGGCAGGGCCATTCCCGATCCGCGGACGCTGCCGTGCACGGTCAGACCGGCGGCGTGCATCTCTGTCGGATCGGGCTCGACGGGGATGTACCGAGCTCCACTGGCGCGGAAAACGTCCGCAAAATAGCCGGGTCCGCCGCCGACGTCCAGGACCACCCGATCTTCGAGACTGTCACCGGTCAGACCTCGGTACAGATCACCGATCAGTTCGACGGAATCGCGGGCCAGCGCGCTGTAGAAGATGTCGGGAGCGCTCTGCTCGTGTCCGAAATCCCGAAGCAGACTCACCGATCGGCGAAGGGTCGCGCGCTGGGCGAAGAAGCGAGTTACAGGTCGCTCGACACGGCGAGAGCTTGCGAGTCGACCCCGAGGACGTGGCACGTTGCAAAAGAGTAGGGGAATGCACCCTGTCGCGACGCTGCGGGGCGGGCGAACCGTTAAGGTGTCGGAAGTTCGTATTCGACAACGCCGTTACGGGGGACCCAGCTGTGCGCGAGGTGCTCTTGCTCTGTTGGCGCGATACGGGCCATCCCCAGGGCGGCGGCAGCGAGCGTTACCTCGAGCAGATCGGTGCCGGCCTGGCGCGACGCGGAGTGCGGGTGACGCTGCGGACGGCGTCGTATCCGGGGGCTCCGGCGCAGGAGATGGTCGACGGTATCCAGATCAGCCGCGGTGGTGGCCGACTGAGCGTGTATCCGAGGGCTCTCGCTGCGATTGCTGCCGGCCGGCTCGGGTTCGGGCCATTACGCGGGATCGACCCGGACGCTGTCGTCGACACTCAGAACGGCATTCCTTTCTTCTCTCGTCTTGTCGCGGGCGCACCGGTGACGTTGCTGGTTCACCATTGTCATCGGGAGCAGTGGCCGGTGGCGGGCCCGTTGATGGCCAAGTTCGGGTGGTGGCTCGAGAGCACGGTCTCCCCGCGCGTTCATCGGCGTAATCAGTATTTGACGGTGTCGTTGCCTTCGGCGGATGAGCTCGTTGCGCTCGGAGTCGACCGCGACCGGGTGGCTGTGGTTCGAAACGGCGCGTCCCCGGCGGCGTCGCTCGGTGGGGAGCACACCAGAACCTCGCACCCGTCGCTGTCGGTGTTGTCGCGGCTGGTCCCGCACAAGCAGATCGAGGATGCCCTCGCTGCCGTGGCCACCCTGCGACGGCAGCTCCCGGACCTGCATCTCGACGTCGTCGGTGGCGGCTGGTGGGAAGAGAACCTGCGTGAGCGTGTGCGTGAGCTCGGCATCGAAGAGGCTGTCACGTTCCACGGACACGTCGACGAAGAACGCAAACACGAACTGCTCGGCCGCTCCTGGGTGCACGTGATGCCCTCGCGTAAGGAGGGGTGGGGCCTCGCCGTCATCGAAGCTGCTCAGCACGGCGTCCCGACCGTCGGTTACCGCAGTTCGAAGGGCCTGACCGATTCGGTCATCGACGGCGTGACCGGTGTGCTGGTCGGTATCGATGGGGACGATCGTGACGTGGCCGCGCTCACCAACGCCATCGGCGAACTTCTCCTCGACGCCGATGGCCGCGCCGACCTGGGCGAGAAGGCCCGGGTGCGCGCGCTCGAGTTCTCGTGGGAGCAATGCGCGCAGGGCGTGGAGAGTGTATTGGCGGCGTCGGTGATGGGAGCCCACGTCTCCGGGCTCGTGTCATCTTCGCAGCAGGCCCCAGCAGAGTCCGCCCACCAGTAACAGCGCCCACATCAGGTGCGCGCCCACGACGATCCAATACGACACGGGCCCGACTTCGGTGGTTCCGATTGCGCCTGGAACTTGGTACAACGCAAGTTCGTCGTCGGAGTAGACGCGTTCGAGCTGCTCCAGCGTTCCCGCCGACTCGCCCAGTAGTCCGGGCGTCGTCCGCTCGACAAGGACCCAGCCGACGCCCAGCTGTGCCAGTTCGGCTGCCGATCCGCCGTCGAGCAAGATTTTTTCGACGGTGGAAGCGCGGCTGCCCTCGCCGCGTACCGACCCTCCTGCGACGATCAGTTCACCGGTCTGCAGGACGTCGAGCGGGAGCATTCGAGGCGCGGGATCGAGCACGGGCGCGTCGCCGCTGTAGGGGAAGATCCGGAAGATTCCTGCCGGCAGCACTGCAACGTCCCCGTCGCGACCCTGGAGTACTTCGGCGACGGCGTTCCACGACTTCGGATATTCGACGGGCTCGAGCTTGCCCGATACTCCCCACACCAGGTCCGGTAGTGCCAGCAGCAGCGCTGCGATGGCCGCGACGGCAGGGACCCGCGGCATACGAAATCTTGCTCCGAGCCACATGACTCCAGCGGCGGCGGCAAGCACGTAGAAGGGCATCGCAAGTGCGAGAAATTTCTGACTGTCACGCAGCAGGCCCGCACCCGGGATGTCCTGCGCTGCCCACTCACCGACGCGAAGGCCGATTCCGGTCGCACCGAGCGCGGGCGTGACTACGGCGAGGACGGCCATGGCGGCGAGGGCGGTGAAGATCGGGTTTCTGCGTCGACGCCACAGCGGTCGCAACCCGAGTGCGACGACGGCAAGCAGCACAAGTGTTCCGAGGACAGCGAAGTGCGTCGTGCGGGTAGCGGGAACTGCGTCGGAGTTCCAGATGCCTCCCAGGCCTGCCAGGCTGAGCAGTGTGCCGAGGCCGGGTTCGGCCCGGGCGGCGAAGGCGCCGACGCCTGCCGGGTCGGTTCCGAGGGTTCCGCCACCCGATACTGCAGTGGCCACCAGCCAGGGCGAGGAGGCGGCCAACGCAAGCAGGGCAGTCAGCAGTACCCGCCGGGAGCGCTGCACTCCGGAGGGCAGCGCAACGACGACGAGGGCGGTGACGGCCGCGAGGATCGCTCCCGTGGGTGTGAGCCCTGCAGCGGCGAGGCAGACTGCCAGTACTTGCCACCGTCCCGTCCGACGCAGCGTCATCGCTGCGGTCACCGTCCACGGAAGCGCGGCGTAGCCGACGAGCAGACTCCAGTGCCCCTGCAGCAATCGCTCGGCCACGTAGGGATTCCAGATGGCCAGGGTCGCGGCGGTGAGCAACGCAGGCGTCGTCGCGGTCGGCAGTAACCGGCGGACCATCACCGCGGCACCCCAACCGGCGAGCCACAGTGCCAGTGTGAGAATCGTCTTGACCACGAGTCCGCCGTCGAAAGCGATGGACAACGCTGCGACGACGCCGTCCTGGGGGACCGCACGTGCGGCGGCGTCGGTGGTGCCGAGTGCAGAATCGGTGAAGTAGGACCGAGGGGTGCTGACCGCGTCGCGAAGGAGTAGATAGCCGTTCCCCCAGAGCGGGCCCAGGACGATCATCGCCAGGATCAGGCTCCACACGGCCGGTGCCGCGGTTCGACTGCGCTGCGTCCACGACACTCTCGGCACCCTATACCGTGTTCCCATGCCGAACCGCACTGCAAGTACGTCGGCGCTCACCGGGATGACGCTGGTGACGGTTGGTTCGATGACGGCCAATGCTGCGTCGTACCTTCTGCATCTGCCCGCCAGTCGATTTCTCGGCGTCGAGGGGTACGGCGAGTTCGCGAGTCTGCTTGCGGCTCAACTCGTTCTCGCTGTCCCGGCGCTGGCATTGCAGTCCGTCGTCGCTCGTGAAGTAGCGCACGGACGTGGCACCGCCGAACTCCGAAAGCTCGGCTACCGGTGTGCCGGGGTGGTCGCGATCTTGGCGTTGGCGTTGGCGCCGGTGGTGGCCGTGGTGCTCGGTAGAGGAGTGCTCGCGACGGTGTCGGCGCTCGTCGTGGCGCCGGTGCTCGTGCTGCTGGCGACGGAACAGGGTCTGCTGCAAGGATCCGGGCAGTTCGGACGGCTCGGTGCTGTGCTTGCTGCTGCAGGGTTCGGCAAGGTGATCCCCGCCGTCGTTGTGCTCGCAGTGGGCGGTGGGCCCGGAATTGTGTTGGCCGCCAGCGCCGTCGGGACAGCAGTGGTCGCTGTCGGAGCGAGGATCGCAAGTGCGGCACGAGAGGGCGATGCGGTACGTTCCACGCTGACCGTCGGCACGGTACTGCGGGCATCGCAGGTGCAGCTGGCGCTCATCGGCCTCTCTGCGCTCGATCTGGTGATAGCGGCCGCGGTGTTGAGTGCGGAGCAGGCAGGTTTGTATGCGCTCGGCGCAGTGGCTACCAAAGCTGCGTTCTGGCTTCCGCAGGCCGTGGGAGTGGTTCTCTATCCGCGGATGGCGAATCCAGCAGAATCTGCGAAAGCCGTCCGATCGGCATTGGCAGTCGTGGCCGCGATCGGGGCCGTGTTGGTTCTCGGCGCTGCGCTGGCGGCGCCGCTGCTGCCGTCGATCGCCGGTGAGGCGTATGCGCCTGTGCAGAGCTACCTTTGGATCTTCGCGCTGCAGGGTGCATGCCTGGCGTTGTTGCAGAGCGGACTGTTGTGGGCGATCGCCGGTGAGCGGACACAGCTCGCCATCGTCGCATGGATCGGTTTGGCCGTCGAAGTGATGCTGCTGTTCTTCGTCGCCACGACGCCGCTGCAGTTCGTCATCGTCGCGGCGTCGGTTGCTGCCGTCTGTGCCGCGGTGGTCAGCGGATTCGCCCTGAGCAGTTCAAGCAGTTGAGCTCGTGAAACAAAAAAGCGGAAGCACAGCCGGGAGGCCGTACTTCCGCTCATCTGCGGTGAAAGCTCTTACTCTTTCGAGAGGTTGGTACGCGGGATGACCTCGGTCTGATCCGTCGTCCAGTCACGATTGCGGGGCTCGGTGGGAGCGGCGCCGCCACCGTCGGTGTGCTGCGGTCCACCGGTGCGTGCAGGCTGACGGGGTCCACCGTTACGGAGTCCGAGAAGGACGCCGGCGATCAGTGCGATGACACCGAGGATGCCGAGAACGATCGGGACTGTGCGTCCGACCAACGACAGCTTGTCCATACCGTCCTTGGCCTGCTGGATCTGGTATTCGACGGTGTTCTCGTCGAACTCGATCGGCGCCTTCAGAACCTCGACCTCGGCGGTGCCTGCAGTGCGCGAGTAGTACTGGTGAATATCCTCGGCGCCCTTGACGACGACACCGGTTTTGGGCTCGACATAGAGGGTTCTCGTGTTCTCGTACCAGCGAGTCATCGTGACCGGTGCATCTCCACCTTCGACGCCCCAGGTGGAGGCAGGCAGCGTGACCTTGTTGGTGGGGAGGTTCACTACCGAGGACAAGTCGACGGGGCCGACCTGCTGCTCGAACTTGTAGACCGTGGTGCCGTTGATCTCGGTCTCTTCGACGAAGTCGATGTCCTTGGATTCACGGGCATTTACGTCGAAGTACGGGTAGCTCTTCTGTTCGGTGTTAAACGGGAACTTGTACTGCAGACCGGTGTGCGGAACTTCTTCTGCAGGCTTGCCGGACTGCAACTGGATGGTCCCGACCGGGTTCTCGACGGGCATCGAGCTGACGCGGTCGAGGGTCACACGGTCGACGCTTGCGGTGAGCAGACCGCTCTCGCCCTGCTTGTCGCTGCGGATCAGAGTCTGCCCGGCCTGCACCGTGATCTCGTCTGCGCCCGAAGGATCTTCGACGGTGACGAAGCGCTGCGATACCAACGGAACGTTCTGGTCGACGACGGCGCGACCTGCTGCCAGTGATGCAGAATTGAGTACGCTGCCCGTTCCGGTCGAGATCGTGGTGACCTCTAGATCTAGTGGCGTTTTTTCCAGACGTGACACCGTGTACGTCGGAATCAAGATGGCCGCTACCAACAGGAAAGCGCCCAAACCGATGAGTACAAGGGCAACGATCCGGCTCGGCCCTGAGCGCTCCGCCATGTGAGAATCTCCTTAGTCGTTTTCTCGGCGTGCCATTTTCCACCCCCGACAGATCGAGGTGTGTAATTCCCCCGACCTGGAGTGTCCGATTGGACCGCCACGTCGGTGGTGAGAGTAACAGTGATGCGACATTGCGGGCGCGGGCACGCCCGACGACCGTCGACTTTCGCGCTCGGGTCACCTGGAATGATTCACTGGTCCGATCATGAGCACAACGACCGAAACCCTCTCGCGAGCCGTCGTGCCGCTGCGCGGGTTCATCCCCTCGCTCGAGGGGATGCGCGCGTTGGCAGCCATCGGCATCATCGTCACGCACGTCGCGTTCCAGACCGGTGCTGCGAGTTCGCCAGTCATGGGACGGATCTGGGGCCGGTTCGATCTCACGGTCGCCATATTCTTCGCCCTGTCGGGATTCCTGCTGTGGCGTCCACATGCCGCGCAGGCGCGTGGGGTCGGTCGTGCACAGTCTGCGAGCCGGTACTTCTACTCTCGTGTCCTTCGCATCGTGCCCGCGTACTGGGTGGTGGTAGTGCTTGTTCTGCTCTTCCTGCCCGGTGCAGGCGGTGACTACCGCGTCTGGTTGGCCAACTTGTCGCTGACGCAGGTATTCGTACCTCTCACGTTGACCGAGGGCATGACGCAGATGTGGAGTCTGTCCGTGGAAGTGGCGTTCTATCTGCTGCTTCCGCTTGCGGCCTTCGTGATGGTGAAGCTCAGGGGTTCGGCGGCACGACTTCGGGTCCCAGTGCTCGCTGTGGTTTCGGCGATCAGTCTGAGTTGGGCATTCCTGCCGATCGCGACAGCACCGAACACTCATCACGACAACTGGCTTCCCGGCTACATTCCGTGGTTTGCCGCGGGAATGGTGCTCGCCGAAATTTCTGTCGGACCCATCACCTGGGTACATCGGTTGTGCTCGCATCGGCGGATCGTCGGTGCCATTGCTCTGCTCGCCTTCGCATTGTCCGCGACGCCGCTCGCTGGACCGCAGGGGCTCGTTCGGCCCGAGCCGTGGCAGTACGAAGTGAAGATCGTGCTCGGCGCGGTACTCGCCTTCGCGCTCTTGGCCCCACTCGTGCTCGCCGACGACCATCGGCATCACCGCGTTCTGGAGCATCCAGTGATGCTGGCGTTGGGCCGCTGGTCCTACGGCATCTTCATCTGGCATCTGGCGGTGCTTGCCATGGTGTTCCCGGTCTTCGGCGTCGCGCCGTTCCAGGGCCATTTCTGGCTCGTCCTGTGCGTGACGGTGGCACTGTCGATTCCCGTCGCAGCCGCGAGTTATGCGCTGGTGGAGGATCCGATGCGGAAGCGGTTCAGTCGTTCTCGGCCGTGACTGCCACGGCGAGCGCCAGTACCGCGACGAGGGCGGTGAACTGCACCAGGTAGGCGTGCCCGATATAGCCCTCCGGTGATCGCCACGGCCCGCGTGAGAGCAGTGCCATGGCTGTCAAGGTGCCGATGCCCGCGGTGGACACCAGCACCCGAGCTGCGACGGTGGTGCCGTACCGCCGTTGGAGTGCCACGGTGCCGATCCAGAGGGCGACCGCCACGACGGCTCCGGTGATGCCGGCGATGACGATCGCGGCGGCAGTGAGTGCGATCGCGCTTACCTTCGACCGGTTCCAGGGTCGTGGCGGCACACTCGTGCGGCGTGGGCTCGCGCGGAAAGCGAAGAATGTCAACGGGATCAGGAGGAGCAGTCCGCCGAAGATGCCCAGTCGGTACCACGTGTTGCTCGGGTAGTCGAGCGCGACGGTTCCGTCGACACCTGCCGGGATCACCCATCCTTGCTGCCAACCGTTCACGGTGATCGGTGTCAATACCGTGCCGTCGGAAGATGTTGCGTGCCAACCGGAATTGTTGCTCTCCGGTACGACGAGAAGCTGATCGGTGTCGCGGCCCGATACCTCGATTTCGCGATGGTCCGACGTCCAGGCGGTCGTGTCGGCGCTTACGGGAGCAGAACTTCTCGCGCTCGTAGCGGGAACGGGCATGGTGCGTAATCGCATTCCGTCGACGAAGAATGCAGCACCCGGATCGACGACGACATCCTGCTCGCCCGCCGGGAGGGCAATCGGGTTGAGTGCGTCGGTCTGCACCGGGAATATCCCCTCGCACAGCGTCGCATTCAGCGGTTCGCCCGATCGGAATGTATCCACCGTTGCAGTCACCGATGCACGCACGGTCTGTCCGGCGATCGAGATGATCGGGCCACGGTCGCAGCCGACGGTCACCACCCGGTTTGCGTCGAGTGCCCCGCCCAACACCGTGCCACCGGACAGTACTTTCACCTCGGACAGACCGGGAGGCGAGGGCAGTACGAAACCGAGAGAGTTCTTGTCCAACACGTCGTCCCAGGCGACGATCGAGATGACTATCCGGTCGGTTACTCGCGGCGCCAGTTCGATCGTGGTGGGGCCGTCCATGTCGCGGACCATCGGCCCATCACCCAGGTTCACCGCCACCCTCGTCGGGTGAGCAGGTAGATCGCCCAGGCTGGGGGACAGGGTGAGGCCGTCGACCAGCGTGGGTTCCGGCAGGTTCACCGTCAGGGTGGGCTGCGTACCCGCCTGCTTCTCGATGCTCTTGGTGGGCGCAGTCCATGAGGTCCTGTCATCACCGTCGGTGGCGGCGAATGCGGAGCCGTGCAGGTCGCCGACGTCCGAGGCAGCGGTGGCCACTGGGCGACCGGGCTGCGAGAGAAGCGATTCGAGTTCGGGGCTCTGCCTAGTTCGTAGCGTCAACTCGGGCAGTACCGCTGTGCCCATAGGTACCGAAAGGGTGCGGGAGAAGCGCCCGAGTTCCTCTGGTGGGAGAGATAATCCGCTGCTGCAACGGATTCGGTCCGTGGTCTCGATGCATCCGTTACGACCGGGGAATTCTTGGCTCAGTTCCCAACCCTGTACGTCTGCGTCAGCAGTGACGGGCGGAAGTACCGCGCGGTGCACGATCGATACCTGCTGTGGCGCATCACGATCGGAGAAGTCATCGATGGAGAGTTCGCTGATCCCGAACTGGCTTCCGCTGGTACCGTCCACCGTCGACTTGGCGGTGATGCGCACCCATGGCGTCGAACCACCAGGCAGTGACACCGTCAGCGGCGCTCCGGGCTTGTCGATTCGCGCCGCGGTACTGCCGTTGGGAGTGGTGATCTCGAGCCACTTGACCGGATCCCCGATAGTCCCCGGGCTGGTGCGTAGATGCAGCAACCCTTGGTTGACAGGAGTGTCGAAGTCGAGTTGAAGCCATTGTCCCAGTGCATTTTCGATACCGTTGGATACCCAACTCGTTGCCAGATCACCGTCGACGACTGCCGCGACGCCGCTGCCAGGGGCTGTTCCACCGATCTGCGTCGAATCCGAGGCCGAACTCGATGCGGTGATGCGAGCGCCCTCCCATTCGCCGTCGACCGTAGCGGCGCCGTACACCGGGTAATCGGGTACGGCATTGAGCGATCTTCGTGGTTCCTCGCTCGAACGCAGCGCGGAGCTGTGGTAATCGACCTGGCCGAAGTCGGTCTCCCGATTCATCGGAGTGTCGGTCACGGTGACCTTGTCCACCGGTATCCCAGCCGCCACCGCGTCGGAGGCCAGGATGAGGGGCCCGGCGGGTACCGGGTCCGAGGCGCCGTTACGGCGCTGCGCGTTCAGGCGCAATGCCGACTCCGGGCCGCCCTGCACGAAAGGAACTCGATCCAGGTCCACCGTGTACGGACCGGATGCCGGTAGAGCTGTTGGGTTTTCGACCTCGTAAATCTCGACGGCGGGGTACGGCGGCCGCAGATCGCCGTCGATGGTGATGCCTTCCACGGTGCCCGGGGCGATGTCCTCACCGAACCGGGCGACACGCGTCAGGCCCGGTGAGCCGTCGAGAGCCCGGTGGACCTGCACCGGTCGCGTGGAGCGTGAGGTCTCCGGGTCCAGATCGTTACGGACGACCACGAAGCTGATTCCCTGGCCCAGAAGGGTGTCGGCAAGTCCGGCGGATGGACGGCCGTCCGCGATGAGGCGCTGCACCGAATCGAGTGCGCGGATAGCTCCGGGCGGGGTCAGTGGGACTGCGTCGCGTACCGCCCACGGCGTCGTGGCAAGGGCCTGGAGTGGTTCGTCACGGGTCAGGCCCCAGGTCTGGAGGGCAAACGGTGCACCGGGGACAACGAGGGCGCGCTGAGCGTCCGATCCGTCGGGGGAGGATCCCGATGCGTGCTCGGTGAGCCAGTCGGCCGCGTCGTGCCAGTACTCGGGGATGGCTTCGTACGCGCCGCGGGGCGCGAGTTTGCCGGTCCAGGCGAGTGAGGTGGAAAAGGTCAATCCGACCAGAACCAGTCCGGCGACGGCGACCATCTTGTCTCGTTCTGGATGGGCTATTGCCGCTCGCCATCGGGTAACAGGTACCGATCCGGGGAGCGGCACCTTGGCGAGGAGATGAGCGAGCCCGAGCACCAACGGTATTCGGATGAGGGGCTCCAACTTGTGCACGTTGCGCAGTGGGGCGCCCGCGGTGTCGAGGAACAGGCGCACGGTATCGGCGAAGGGGGAACTCAGATCACCGACGTAGCCGGCCGTGAGCCCTACTATGCCGACCAGCAGTATTACTGTCAGGCGTCCGCGGGCCGGCATCGTGCGCATCGCGAGGCCGGCTACTCCGGCGGCAGCGATGACACCGGTAGCGATGACCGCCGCCGGTTGGGTGACCAGGATGGCACCCGCCACGCGCTCGGGGGAGACGAACGGTGTCCAACTGCTGGTACCGCGGAGGATCTCGGCGAGCGAGGCCCACTGCGTCGTGGTTCCGGAGGATTCGATGTAGTCGAGGAACGGTGGGCTCACGCGTCCGAGAAGGAGTAGCGGAACGATCCACCACAGGGTGGCGAGGACACCGAAACCTACCCACCAGGCGGTGAATACGGCCCACGCCCGGTTCGGCCGGTGGCACAGCAACCAGACCACGGCGACGAGGCACGCGGCGGCTGTCGCGACGGCGTTGACGGCGCCCATCAATGCTACGGCGCATGCGGATTGCGCCGCGAGGGTTCGGGGTCCGCTCCACCGGCCGCCCGATTGCGTTGCGTCGGAGTCGCTTCGGTTGAACGCGCGCACCACCGGAATCAATACCCACGGCGCCAACATCATCGGCATCGTCTCGGACGAGATCGACGCGAGAGTGGTGATGACACGTGGGGACAGAGCGAATGCGAATGCAGCGATGAGCCGTGAGCTACGAGAGCCGATTCCCAGTGCTTCGGCCAGTCGAACGATTCCCCAGAATCCGGCGATCAACAGCAGTGCCCACCAGATGCGCTGGGTTACCCAAGGCGGAATCGCAAGAATGTCACCGAGCGCAAAGAATGCGCCATGTGGGAAGAAGTATCCGTAAGCCTGGTTCTGAACCTGACCGAGGGGTGCTTGGCTCGTCCACTGGTGTGAAGCGCGCGCAAGAAATCCCAGCGGATTCTGGGAAAGATCGTATTTCGTATCCGCGACCGTGTAGCCGGGGACCTGCAGGAACGAAACGAGAAACGCTAGAGCGGAGACCCCGAGCAGCCACTTACGTCCGAATCGCTCGGACGAGATCGTTCCGGCAGTGTCAGCGGCTGCCGTACTCAACCTGGTTGAGCAACGAAGAGTCGGCGTTGCCGGTGCGGTCGATCTCGGGACGAGTGTTGTCCGATGCTGCCGCAGTCACCCCTAACACGACACCGACGCCCAATACAGCGCCGACTACTGCAGCAACAATTCCCGGGACAGCAAACTTCATCTCGGACTCCACTTTCGTCGGCAGGTATCAATGACGGCGACTTTCCCCCGTGCGCGGCTAAAGGTATCACCCGACGGCCATGGGACTGTGACGCACTCGCGGTTACTTGCCGGGTGGAACTATGAGAACCGGCCGATGACTGTGGCGCAGCACATGCTCTGCCACCGAACTCTGGAGCAGCGAACGAAGGCCCGTGGTGCCGCGGGTTCCGGTGACGATGATGTCCACGTCGAGATCGTCGGCTTTCTCCACGATGGCGCTCCAGATGGCCGTCGTGCATTCGGCGCAGTGCCCCTCCACTTCGAGTCCGGCTTCACCGGCTAGTCGAACGCCCTCCTCGTTGATGGCTTTCGCGTCGGTCAGTGCCACATCCTCGGTTTCGTCGTCGGCTACCCATTCGGGTTGCATGACACCGGAGAGTCCGGACATGCGTGCCGCTTGCCTAACCATCGGCTCCCACGCGGTGACGACGATGGCCCGCTTCGTCACGAGAAAGCGGCCGGCGTAATCGATGGCTCGTTTGGCGTTGTCAGAGCCGTCGTACGCGATGAGTATCAGATCTGCAGGCATCCTTCTCCTCCTGGTGAGCTCGTGTTCGAAGGCTATCGCGTCGAGGTCGCCGATCGCGGCGCTACGGCCACCTCGGCTACCGTAAAGAACCATGATGAAGTTCCGCTCGCCCGTGCCCATCGCCGTGTTGGTGCTGGGGGTCGGTTTCACCGCCGGTTGCGGGAGCACCGCAGAACCGGATCCCGTAGCTGCACCGTCTGTCGCAGCAGCACCGTCCGCGACTTCGGTGTCGACGGAGGCTACGACGCCTGCGCCGCCACCTGATCGTTGTGCGGCGTTCGTCGGGTCGTTGACCGAGCGGCAGCGTCTCGCTCAACTACTGACGGTCGGGGTCACCGGCACCGACGACGCGGTGAACATCGTGGCCACGGAGCAGGTCGGCGGCATTTTCATCGGTAGCTGGACGGATTCGCAGACGCTGGCGAACCGTGAGGTGCCCCGGATTGCTGCTGCCGCTGCCGTGCCGCCGATGGTGACCATCGACGAAGAGGGCGGTCGCGTGTCACGGGTGGAGGATCTGCTGGGAAGTGATCCATCCGCACGCGAGACTGCTCGGACGATGTCGGTGGACGAGACCTATTCCATGGCGCTCGAACGGGGGCGTGGTCTGAAGGATCTCGGCGTCACCGTCGATTACGCACCGGTGGTCGATGTCAGTAGTCAGCCGGACGACTCGGTGATCGGCGATCGGTCGTATTCTTCCGATCCGAACGAGGTGATCGCGTATGCGGGCGCCTACGCCCAGGGCCTTCGTGATGCCGGAATCATGCCTGTACTCAAGCACTTCCCCGGGCATGGGTCCGGTTCCGGCGACTCGCACACCGGTGAAGTCACGACGCCTCCGCTCGATCAGCTTCGGCAGTCCGATCTCGTTCCGTACACCGTACTGTCGCAGACCGGCGTCGGCATCATGGTCGGCCATTTGGATGTTCCGGGACTGACCGCTTCTGGTGTGCCCGCGAGTATCAGTCCGGCAGCGATGGCACTGCTGCGCGACGGTGTCGGTTACGGTGCGAGCCCGTTCGAGGGGCCGATTTTCACCGACGATCTTTCCGGCATGGCTGCGATCACCGACAGGCTCGGTATCGTGGCGGCCGTCGAGGCGGCGCTGGTCGCAGGCGCTGACATCGCGCTGTGGCTGACCACCGACGACGTCCCTCAGGTGCTGGACAATCTGGAGAATGCGGTTGCCGCGGGAAGATTGCCTGCACCGCAGGTCGACGCATCTGCAGCCACGGTCGCACGGTTCAAGGGCGCCTGCTAGCTTCACGGGAGAAGCGACGCAGCCATTCTTACCGTGGAGTAAGATCAGTGGTTCTACCTTTGTTTGTTCGACCCTGCTTCGACCTTGGTTTGGAGGGCACATGGCTGGCGGCACCAAGCGATTGCCCCGCGCCGTCCGTGAGCAGCAGATGCTCGACGCGGCAGTGGATGTCTTCTCCGACAACGGCTTCCATGAAACTTCGATGGACGCGATTGCGAAGAGGGCCGCGATTTCGAAGCCCATGCTCTACCTCTACTACGGCTCCAAAGACGAACTGTTCGCCGCGTGTATCCATCGCGAAGGCGTCAAATTCGTCGAGGCGATGACTCCGGCCGCGGATCCGACGCTGACACCTCGCGAGCAACTGCGTCGCGCATTGCTCGGGTTTCTCGGTTTCGTCGGTGATCACCGAAAGTCGTGGATGGTGCTCTACCGGCAGGCGATCGGTCAGACTGCTTTCGCCTCGCAGGTTCAGACCAGCCGAGATCGACTCATCGAACTTACGGCGGGTCTGCTGGAGATGAGTACGAAGGACCCGGACGAGGGCCAGAACTACACGCTGATGGCAGTGGCGTTGGTGGGCGCGGGTGAGGCAGTGGCCGATCGTGTCGCCGGCGGTGAGATCGAGGTCGACGCGGCTGCCGATCTGCTCGAGAACCTCGCATGGCGGGGTCTGGCAGGTAAGAAGTCCGCTACCAACGTGTAGACCCCTCGCTTGGGTATGAAACAGCCCCTACGTGCGCTCACGTAGGGGCTGTTTCGGTTACCGCAGTGTCGCGGTGAGGTGCGGGTAGCCTTTTTTGGGGTTCAGTAGCGAGAGGTCCCAACCGGTGCCGACGGATTCGGCGTACAGGTTCATGGTTGCGGGCAGCACGATCGGCTTGCCGAAGCGCACGCTGTAGGTGACCCCCTCGGGAATCCGGCCCTCGATGATCTGCAATGCCGCAGCGGCGCTCCACATTCCATGCGCGATGGTCTTCGGGAATCCGAATGCCTTTGCGCCGAGCGTGGATACGTGAATCGGATTGCGATCACCCGATATCGCTGCATACTTGCTGATCGTCTTCTGATCGACTCGAAGGGTGCGGTTCGGAGGCGGTGGTACCTCATCGGCGGGCGGGGCTTCACGGAGCTCGCCGGACAGTGATGTCTTTTGCAGGCTCAGGAAGCTCGAGGTCTGCCTCCAGACGAGTTCGCGTCCGACGCTTACTTCGCTGATCAGGTCGACCAGCAGACCCTTGCGGTGCTCGCGCAGGTTCTCCGCGTGCACTCGAACGTCCAGTGGCTCCGAGACGGAGATCGGACGAAACGCCTCGATGACGTTCTCCGCATGCACCGAACCGATCGCCGCGAACGGAAAGCCCTTGGACACCATCAATTTCATGACCGTCGGGAAGACGAGCGTGAACGGATACGTGATGGGCAGGATGTCACCGAAGCGTAATCCGGTGGCCTTGCAGTAACCGGCGAGATTGTCGGGATCTACTCGCAGGCCGCGGAGCTCGAACTCGGTGGACGGCACCGAAGACGACTTCGACCCGAGAAACGGCAACACGCCACGCGCCGCCGCGGTGTAGATTTCCGAAATCTTGGGTTGCTCCGAGAGCTTGACGACGCTCATGCGCCGAGAAGGCTCTGACCGCAGACGCGGACGATCTGCCCGGTGACGGCGTTCGACGCGGGAGAAGCGAAGTACGACACCAGTTCTGCGACGTCGACGGTCTGCCCGCCCTGGAGAAGCGAGCTCATCCGTCGTCCGGCCTCGCGGGTGGCGAAGGGGATGGCGGCGGTCATCGCGGTTTCGATGAATCCGGGTGCGACCGCGTTGATGGTGATCGACTTGGCGGCGAGAACGGGGGCCGAAGCCTGAACGAGGCCGATGACGCCAGCCTTGGACGTGCCGTAGTTGGTCTGGCCGCGGTTACCGGCGATGCCTGCGATGGAGGAGACGTCGACTACGCGTCCGCCTTCCTTGAGTGCGCCGACCTTCACCAGGTGATCGGTGATGCGCTGTGGCGCAGCCAGATTCACGCCGATGACGGAGTTCCAGCGACTCTCGTCCATGTTGGCCAGCGTCTTGTCGCGGGTGATGCCGGCGTTGTGGACGATGATGTCGGCGCCGCCGTGACGCTCGAGCAGGTGCTTGGCGAGCACCTCGGCGGCGTCGGGTGCAGTGACATCGAGTGCCAGGGAGGTGCCGCCGACCTTGTTGGCGGTCTCGGACAGTGCCTCACCGGCGGCGGGGATGTCTGCTGCGATGACGTGTGCGCCGTCGCGCGCCAGCACCTCGGCGATGGTGGCGCCGATGCCGCGGGCTGCGCCGGTGACTACTGCGACCTTGCCGGCCAGCGGCTTGTCCCAGGATGCGGGTGCGGTGGAATCGGCGTCGCCGACGACAAAAACCTGGCCGTCGACGAAGGCCGACTTGGCGGACAGTAGGAAGCGCAGGGTGGATTCGAGTCCGGAAAGCCCGGTCGATGCGTCGGGGGAGATGTAGACCAGCTGAGCCGTCGCGCCGCGTTTGACCTCTTTGCCGACGCTGCGGGTGAAGCCTTCGAGGGCGCGCTGGGCGATGTGCTCGTCGACGTTTGCCGTCTTCTCCGGTGTCGTACCGATGACCACGACGCGCGCGGAGGGCGCGAGGTTGCGGATGACGGGCTGGAAGAACTGGAAGAGCTGCTCGAGTTCGGCGACGTTGCCGATGCCGGTGGCGTCGAAGACCAGCGCGCCGTACTTGGCGTCGTTCGCCTGTGCCTGTGGGTAGTCGGAGAGGAGTTGGCGCAGTGGCTCGACCAGTCGGCCGTTGCCGCCGATGAGGACGGGTCCTGCCAGGGGCGGTTCGCCTGCCTTGTACCGACGCAGCTTCTCGGGCTGCGGCAGACCTGCCTGCTTGGCGATGAAGGCTCCAGGCGCGGACGCCAAGAACGTTGAGTAGAGGTCTGGGGCTCCCTTGGAGGCTGCCACTTGTCCTACCTTTCACTTGGCGCCTTCGCAGTCCCGCGTGCACGCTCGATGATGGGCGCACGCACGGGCGCGAAGCGCACGACCGGGTGTCGACAACCAACTTACTCGCCAGTAAGGTGAAACTCCACCAAGGCCTTTTTCTTACCGGATGTCGGGAGACCACAAGTGACAAGCAAGCAACTACGACCGGTCGCAATCGTCGGTGGCAACCGCATTCCGTTTGCTCGCTCGGACAAGAAATATGCGCGGGCGTCCAACCAGGACATGCTCACCGCAACTATCGACGGCCTGGTCAGCAGGTTCAATCTGCAAGGCGAGCGTCTCGGCCTCGTAGCTGCGGGCGCGGTACTCAAGCACAGCCGGGACTTCAATCTCACTCGCGAAACCGTTCTCGGTAGCGCGCTGAGTCCGTATACCCCCGCCTACGACCTGCAACAGGCATGCGGGACGGGTCTGCAGACCATCGTGGCCGTCGGTGATGCCATCGCGGCCGGGCGCATCGATTCCGGTATCGGCGGCGGCGTCGACACCACCTCCGATGCACCCATCGCGGTCGGCGACGACCTGCGCGAGTTCTTGCTTTCACTCAACCGCGCGAAGTCGGCCACCGATCGACTCAAGTTGCTCGGCAATGTTCGACCGTCGATGCTGGGGATCGAGATCCCTCGCAACGGGGAGCCGCGTACCGGTATGTCCATGGGTGACCATGCGGCGATCACGGCGAAGGAATTCGGCATCCGCCGCGAGGACCAGGACGAACTGTCCGCCGCGAGCCACCAGAACATGGCTGCCGCCTACGAACGTGGCTTTTTCGACGACCTGGTGACGCCGTTCCTCGGCCTCACGCGCGATGACAACCTGCGGCCGGGATCGACCGTGGAGAAGCTCTCCACGCTGAAGCCGGTCTTCGGGACCAAGCTGGGCGACGCGACCATGACGGCCGGCAACTCGACGCCTCTTACCGATGGCGCTTCGGCGGCGTTGCTGTCGACGGACGAGTGGGCCGCCGAGCGCAACTTGCCCGTGCTCGCCCACCTGGTGGATTCGGAAACTGCTGCCGTGGACTACATCCACGGAAACGGTTCGTACACCGATGGCCTTTTGATGGCCCCGACGTACGCAATTCCGCGACTACTGGCCCGTAACGGGCTTACACTTCAAGACTTCGATTACTACGAGATTCACGAGGCGTTCGCATCCGTCGTGCTCGCGACGCTGCAGGCGTTCGAGAGCGAGGAGTATTGCAAGGAGCGTCTGGGCTTGGACGGCGCGCTCGGTTCCATCGACCGCAGCAAGCTCAACGTCAACGGGTCCTCGCTCGCGGCGGGTCACCCGTTCGCTGCTACCGGTGGTCGTATCGTCGCCTCGCTGGCCAAGATGCTCGCGGAGAAGGGTTCGGGCCGTGGCCTGATCTCCATCTGTGCCGCTGGTGGGCAAGGCGTCACCGCAATCATCGAGCGCTGAACAAGCACTCGATCAACGGGGGAACGATCGGCAGATCCGTCACACGAGGGGTTGACGGATCTGCCGATCGTCACAGCTCGTATTACTGTGATCTACCAAAATCGTCAGATCGAAGAGCTGACCGGTCGTGTTCTCTCCGATCCTCAGAATCGGCTGCTGTCGACGTTGTTACTGGTGAAGACCGGGCACTGGTGAAGACCCCGCGTTGATTCAAGTGAATGATCCGGAGAAGTTTTCAAGCACGTTTGTAACGCTTCACAAAGATTGCCGATACTCGTAATGGCTCCGTACTGCTGCCCGACCCCCGACCCGGCAGCGGTGCGGAGCCACCTACGTCTCGATCGAGGTGGCTCGACATCTCTGCGTCGATAGCGGATGCGTAAGCTCGGGCACGACAGTCGATCGAAATCGGTGGGGGTTGTGGGAGGGCTTGAACGTGAGCATCGGTGGAGACGGCACAGAACCGCACGAGCGTCGGGAGCCTCCGGTGCCTGAGGGCCCGGTCCCTGAAGGTCCAGTAGAGCACACACAGCCCGAAGAGGTACTGCCGTACGACGCGGTCACCGAGGCTATGACCGTTGTACCTCCTGAGAGCGCCGTACCTCCTGAGAGCGCCGTACCTCCTGAGAGCGCCGTACCTCCCGAGCAGACTGCTACGAATCAGCTTTCGAGGCACGAAGAGCCGGCGACGGAAGCGTATTCAGCGGTTCCGCCGAGGCTTGCGGAGCCAGTTTCCCCCCCGAGGCCACCTGATTTCGAAGAACCGCCCACCGACACCACAGCTGCACCCGATCCTGCCGGCGCTGGGCCGGTCGGCTCGGATCAGAAGCCTCCGTGGGTGAAGGCTGCAGTCTTGGCGGGCGCTGCGGTGGCGATCTTGGCTGTCTTCTACACCGCGGACTGGCTGTCTTCGAGCGGCGCAGTTCCGCGCGGAGTCACCGTTGCCGGAGTCGACGTCGGAAGCCTCTCGCACGACGACGCAGAGGCGAAGTTACGTTCGGAGCTCGGCGCACGCGTCGAACAGCCCGTTGCTGTCGAGGCCGGAGATCTGGACCTCGAGTTCGTACCGGCCGCCGCAGGGCTGGGTGTCGATTGGAACGCGACGCTCGATCGCGCGGGGTCGCAGCCGATCAATCCGTTCACTCGGATCGGTTCGTTCTTCGGTCATCGCGAGATCGGCGTGCAGTCGACGGTCGATGCTGCCGCGCTCGATGCGACCGTGGAGTCGATTCGTGCGCAGACCGACCGCGCTCCGGTGGAAGGTGACATCGTCTTCGAGAGTGCGACGGCGGTCGGGGTAGCGCCTGCTCCTGGGCTGGCACTCGACGTCGTCGGTGCGCGCGAGGCAATGCAGAAGCGTTGGGCTTTCGGGGATGTCGCAGTACCTGTAGAGACCGCTGATGTGACGGTGCATCAGGACGAGGTCGATCGTGTGCTCACCCAGATCGCCGAGCCTGCGGTGTCCGCGCCGGTGGTGTTCACCGGCAAGAACTCTGCAGCCGCAGTGCTGGCACCGGAGGTCGTCGGCCAGGTCGTGTCCTTCGAGCCGGCAGAGGATGGGTCGCTCGCGGCGCGGTACGACAACGACGCAGCGATCCGTATTCTCGCGCCGCAGTTGGCCGCTACCGAGACAGTCGCGAAGGACGCGTCGTTCGTTTTGGGCTCAGGCGCGCCGACCATAGTGCCCGGTGTCGTCGGCGACATGGTGCAGTGGCCGGTGACGCTCGAGCAGTTGCCGACCTTGTTGGCCTCCGCGGACGCTCGAACCACCGCGGCCGTGTACGCGCCCGCGCCACCGGCACTGACAACCGAAGGCGCGCAGGCGCTCGGTATCAAGGAAGTTGTCGCCGAGTACACCACCGGCGGTTTCGAGTATGCGTCCGGAGTCAATATCAGGCTCACCGCCGATATCGTCAACGGTGCGTTGGTGAAGCCGGGAGCTACGTTCTCGCTCAACGGGTACACCGGACCACGCGGAACGGCGCAGGGTTTCGTCGAGTCGGGGATCATCGACAACGGGAGACCGGACCGGGCTGTCGGCGGTGGCATCAGCCAGTTCGCGACGACGCTCTACAACGCGGCGTACTTCGGCGGAATGGACGACGCCGGGCACACCGAACACAGTTACTACATCAGCAGATATCCCGAGGCCCGCGAGGCGACGGTGTTCGAGGGTGCCATCGACCTGAAGTTCACCAATCCGAGCAAGACCGGCATCGTCATCGAGTCGTTCGGTACGGGTTCGGATGTGACGGTTCGGCTTTGGGGCACGAAGACGGTAGAGGTCGAGTCGAGCACCGGGCCGCGGACCAACCCGACCTCGCCCAACACGGTCACGCTCCCTGCCGGTGATCAGTGCGTACCGTCCGGTGGCGGACCGGGATTCACGGCGAGCAATACCAAGGTGATCACCGATATTGCGTCGGGCAAAGAGATCTCGCGGGATACTCGCACGGTCAAGTACGATCCGATTCCGATCGTGAAATGCCAGTCACGCGAACCTGATCCGAAGCCTGCGGACGCTCCGCCGCCTGCGCCCGCACCTCCGGCAGCAGAGCCGGCTGCGCCTCCTGCCGCCGAACCGGCCGTGGTCCCTCCTGCCGATCCTCCGGCAGCCGAGTCGGAGGATCAGCCGGCCGCTTCGACGGAGGACAGTGACAGCTAGTCCCTCTCGCAGCTAGTGCTGTTGCAGCTGTTACCGAAGCGTCGTGTGTTTCGGCGCGACATCGTCGCCGGAGGATGCGCCGCGGAGGCGTCGTGACACCCACGGCGCCGCGAAGGACTTCACCCATTCGGCATTCTCACGCCGCTTGTCAGCAGGCGCGATGGGTGCGCGTGGCTCCAGTGGTTCGAGTTCGATCGAATGCGGGACACCGAGGTGATCGAGAACCTCGGATGCCATTCTGACGTGTCCGCGCGTGGACATGTGGAGACGATCCGTGTCCCACATCCGGGTGTCGTCGTAGCCGTCGAGGCGCCAGAAGTCGACGAGTTCGACTCCTCGACGGTCGGCTACTTCCCGCAGAAGTTCGTTGTAGATCGCAGTGCGTCCACGCAGTGTGCGGAACAGGGGTGCCCAGCCCGCGTCGTATCCGGTGAAGGCGACGACTCGCGCGCCGGTGGCGACGAGGTCTGCCAGTGCCGAGTCGTATCTGGCGACGATGGCGTCGATGTCGACTTTGGGTCGCATCAGGTCGTTGCCGCCGGCGTAGATGGTGACGAGGTCGGGTGCGGCGTCGACGGCGATGCCGACTTGGTTTTCGATCACCTGGTCGACCAATTTGCCGCGCACCGCGAGATTGGCGTAGCGGAATTCCGGGTTCATGGCGCCGAGCTGTTCGGCGACGCGGTCGGCCCAGCCCTTGACTCCGTTCGTGCTGGTGGGATCGGCATCGCCGACGCCCTCGGTGAACGAGTCCCCGAGCGCTACGTAGCTGTCGATTCTCGACACGACATCAACCTCCGTGAGTGCTGCTAACTAGTTACTCGACAGTACGACACCGTCGCGGTGCATTTCATTCCCCATGATTCGTGCGCAGGACTCTCGTCTACCGAAACTCGTAACGTGGACTACGGGGTGTGCTGGCAGGATGACCGAACGTAAGGTCAGATGTCACCACCTGATCACGCTGCTCAGACCAGAACGGATATCTCATGCCTCTCGCCACCACCGAACTCGACAACGGTGCCCTTCGCGCCGCTTTCGGTCAGTTCCCCAGCGGTGTCGTCGCGCTGTGCGCCGAAATCGACGGCGCTCCCGTCGGCATGGCCGCGAGCAGCTTCGTCGCTGTGTCGATGGACCCACCGCTCGTGGCGTTCTGCGTGCAGAACACGTCGACGACGTGGCCGAGGTTCGCTGTCTCGAAGCGCATCGGCATCAGTGTGTTGGGTGAAGCGCACGACGGCGCAGCGCGGACATTGGCTGCCAAGACGGGTAACCGGTTCGAGGGTCTGGAAGTGACGACGACCGAGGACGGCGCAGTCTTCATCGGCGGAGCGAGTATGTGGCTCGACGCCACCGTCACCGAACAAGTACCCGCAGGCGATCATGCGATCGTGCTGATGCGGATCAACGAACTCGAAATCAGAGATGTTGCACCCATCGTGTTCCACAGCAGCAAGTTCCGCCGCCTCGCAGCCGAAGAAGGGTAGCGAGCGCACAGAAAACAACGGCCGCATCCCGGTGAGGGATGCGGCCGTTGTGCGTACGGGGTCGAATCAGAATGCAGCTTCGTCGAGCTCCATGACGTCCAAGTCCGTGTTGGCGAGGATGCCCCGGGTAGCGGTCAGCTGGGGCAGGATGTTCTTGGCGAAGAAGGACGCGACTGCGACCTTGCCCTCGTAGAACGACTTTTCCTTGCCCTCTGCGCCGTTGTCGAGTGCCTTGATGGCAATTTCGGACTGACGCAGCAGCAGCCAGCCGATGAGCAGGTCGCCGAAGCCCATGAGGAACCGGACGGATGCGAGGCCGACTTTGTACAGCTCGGTCGGCTGCTCCTGAGCTCCCATGAGCTGCTGGGTCATCGTGGTGACGATGGCCTGCACGTCTTCGAGTGCGGTGGCGAGAAGCGCGCGCTCGGCCTTGAGTCGACCGTTGCCTGCTTCGCTGTCGATGAACGACTTGATCTGGCCGGCGATGTGAGCCAGCGCGACGCCACGGTCACGGGCGATCTTGCGGAAGAAGAAGTCCTGCGCCTGAATGGCCGTCGTGCCCTCGTACAGCGAGTCGATCTTCGAGTCGCGGATGTACTGCTCGATCGGGTAGTCCTGCAGGAACCCTGATCCGCCGAGCGTCTGGAGACTCTCCGCCAGCTGGCTGTAGGCGATTTCGGATCCGACGCCCTTGACGATCGGGAGCAGCAGGTCGTTGACGCGGTAGGCGATGTCGTCGTCTGCGTCGGATACCTGCTTGGCGGTGATCGGGTCCTGGTGTGCCGCGGTGAAGAGGTATACCGCGCGCAGGCCCTCGGCGTATGCCTTCTGGGTGATCAGGCTGCGACGAACGTCTGGGTGGTGCGTGATGGTGACGCGGGGTGCTGCCTTGTTCGTCATCTGCGTCAGATCGGCGCCCTGGACACGCTCCTTGGCGTAGTCCAGCGCGTTGAGGTAGCCGGTGGACAGGGTGGCGATCGCCTTGGTGCCGACCATCATTCGAGCGTGCTCGATGACGTCGAACATCTGCGCGATGCCCTTGTGGACCTCGCCGACGAGCCAGCCCTTGGCTGGGATGTCGTGGCCACCGAAGGTGAGCTCGCAGGTGGTGGAGACCTTGAGGCCCATTTTGTGCTCGACGCCGGTGACGAATACGCCGTTGCGCTCGCCGAGTTCGCCGGTCTCGAAGTCGAAGTGCGTGTTCGGTACGTAGAACAGGCTCAAGCCCTTGGTGCCTGGTCCGGCACCTTCCGGACGAGCGAGAACCAGGTGCATGGTGTTCTCGAAGAGATCATCGGAAACGGCCGAGGTGATGAACCGCTTGACGCCTTCGATGTGCCAGGAGCCGTCTTCCTGCTTGATGGCCTTGGTGCGGCCTGCGCCGACGTCGGATCCGGCGTCGGGCTCGGTGAGCACCATCGTGGCGCCCCACTTGCGCTCGACGATGACCTTCGCCCATTCCTTCTGCTCATCGGTGCCGTTGTTGTAGAGCACGTTGGCGAATCCTGGTCCCGCGGAGTACATGAACGCGGCAGGGTTGGCGCCGAGTAGCAGCTCGTTGAGTGCCCAGCCGAGAGTGCGAGGCGCGGGGATGCCACCGACCTCTTCGTCGAGGCCGACACGCCACCACTCGCCGTCGTACAGCGCCTTGAACGACTTCTTGAAAGCCTCTGGCAGCTTGACGGTGTGAGTGTCGGGGTCGAACACAGGCGGGTTGCGGTCGGAATCGGCGAAGGACTCCGCTACCGGTCCTTCTGCCAGGCGTACGACCTCGCGAAGCATGTCGCGGGCTGCCTCGCCGTCGAGGTCGCCGAAGTTGTCTCCTGCGAGGGATTCGTCGAGCCCGAACAGCTCGAAGAGGTTGAACTCGAGATCCCGGAGGTTGCTCTTGTAATGTCCCATGTTCGTTCTCTCCAAATTTGGTGGTGCGGTCTCGGGTAAGTACCGCCCAAGTTAGCTACTCGTCGGTAACATAACTGGATATTACCCCCGTTCATTCCCGCTGCCAAGGGCGGACCTACTCGCGAGTAGTAAAGCGTCGATCGCGGCGCCCTGATCTGTCTGTCGATAGAGGTTCTCGGCCCGGTGAACAACACCAAGGCCATCGATGTCCGACGCCAGTTCTTCTGGTGTGTACAGGATTTCGAGTTCCTGGGGTCCGCCGACGCCTTCGGTGAGGTTCAGTGAGTGATGACCGAGAATCATGAGGATTCCGTCAGGTTTCAGAGCCCTGATCGCGTTGTGAATCGCAGTTCGGCGCTGTTCTGGAGGTAGATGAAGGTAAAGAACGAGCACCAAGTCATAGTCGGGTTCAGCTGAAAGTTTGGTCACATCGGCGTGGACCCAGGTAAGGCGATCTCGAACCGACTTGGGCGAATTCTGCGCGATTCTACGTCCCTTGGTGAGGGCGACCGAAGAAAAATCGATCGCAGTCACGTCCCAACCCCGCGTGGCGAGCCATAGCGCATTTCGGCCCTCACCCGCCGCAAGATCCAAAGCGCATCCGCGCGGGAGGGTCGTCACATAGTCGACCACCGCGGCGTTGGGCGGCGTTCCATAGACCAATTCTTTGGCCGCATACTTTTCGTCCCACGCTGCTGCATCCATTGTGGGAATGATAAGCGAGTTACAACGTGGTGCGTAGGAGTAGAACGTTGTAGTTCTGATGCACCGTGGCAAGGAAGTACAGGTCAGGGCCTGTCGACCAGGGATGAATGTAGGGAGCATAGGCACTGTGAAGCTGATTGGTGTCGACGAGCACCTCGGGTGGACTCCACGGGCCGACCGGCGAGGGCGAGCGTCGCATGACGATCGAATCGGAGGGGTCCGTGGTCAGCATCAAGTATTGGCCGAGGTGCTGGTTGTACGCGATGGACAGCTCGCCGACGCTGTCGACGATGGGGGCCGCGAGCGCGGGGTCGCCCGTCTTCCAGTCGTTACCGGTCCAATATTCGTATGCGGCGAGGTTCAGGATGTCCTTTTCGAGCACGCGTGAGACATAGCCGAGGTTGCCGCGGCCGGGAGGCGTGCCGTACTCGTAGACGAACCCGCCATCTTTCAGGAAGGCGTTCTGTTGGAAGTTGCGGCTTCCACCGTCGCTCGGACGCTGGGTCTCCGGGTGGACGGTCCAGTTCTCGCCGTTGTCACCGGACACTGCGATCGAGGAGTAGTTGGTTTCCCAGTGTCCGGGCTGACCCCAGTCCTTGACCGACATCAAGGTCATGAACTGATTCTGGCCTAGTGCAACGCCGGCAGTGGGAATGCGGCTGATCTCGACGAAGGGGATCTTGGGACTCGGTATGAGCTCTTTGGCCTGTCCGAGCGGGTCCTTGACGATGCTGTCGAAGCTCATGCCGTCAGCCAAGTTGCCGTCGTGGCTTCGCATGAGCGAGTTGCTGCGCCAGGACCACAGGCTTCCCTGCAGGAGGTTGGGTATTCCGAGTCCTGCCGTATCGCCGAAAGCGGTCAGGATCTCGCCGTTGCCGTTGTCCCACATGATTCCGAGGTCGGTGCCCAGCATGTTGACATGCTGCGTTTCGTTCGTGCTGGACATTCCGGTGGCCTGCGCGACGGCCACGGTGCGTCCGGTGAGCTGCGGAAGGCCGAAGACGCCGTTCAGTCCGGGAATCGGATTGACGATGTTCGGATTGGCCGCTGCCGGACCGGCGATCACAAGAGTTGTGACCACAACAGCAACAGCGACCGACGTGAAACGTTTCACTAGCCCCCCGGCTTTCATTCGAGTTCTTCACATACCGCGGGAAGCATAACTCGAGGTTTAACCTGTCGGGGCGACTGTTTTGTTCTTTCGGAAAAGCAAATGTATTGATCAGCGCAGGAGAAGCGAGCGCGAAGTTCGTTACTGTCGGGGGAATCAGTCGTGCGGGACGGACTCGTCGACTTCTGCGGGATCCCAGTGCAAAGTCGATCCGAGTTCCTCGGAATCGGCACGACGCGCGACGCGGCCCAGCACGACGGCAACCGCCAACGCGACCACCAACCAGACGGCTATACCGATGAGAATTCCAAGCACATGGTCTTTCTAGCACCGAAATCTGAGAATGCGCCGAGAAACTAAGCTTTTCGATTGTTGCAATGCGATCGACGGCGGTCACGGATTGGTCACGGATTGATAGCGGATACGTTTCTAAGGGTGAACGACCTGCCCGATCGCCCCTCGGAAGCGACTGCCGCCCAGGCACTGAGCTGCGACGATAGCGAGGTCCGAGGCATGGTCGACGTCACGCAGAATCGGTAGTGACGCGATGTCCGCGCCGAGTGCTTCGAGAGCGCTGCGAGTATCGGCGCCCGTGCTGGGACTGGACATGGTTACCTCGAGGAGCCCCCGGGCGAGCGCGGGATCTGCGATACCCAACCCCCACCAACCGCCGTCCTCGGCCATGCCGAGCACCGATCGCCCCGGCTCGGTGAGGTGCGTTGCCGCCTCGTTCAGTAGTTCGGCCGTCACTTGGGGGGTGTCCATCCCGATCTGAAAGACGGGATTGCCCGACACCGCAGCGTCCTCGTGCGCGTAACGCAACCGCTCGGCAAAACCGTCGCCCCGCTGCGGAATCACGATGTACGACGCCAGTGCCGCGGCTATTTCTGCGTGTCGGCTCGCCTGGGCGAGGTCCCCGGTCATGGCGACGATGCGCTCGTCGAAGTCGGCGGCGGATACGGCGTCGAGAGTGTCGAGCAGGGCGGCGGCAGCGATGTCGGCGGCTATGTCCTCGCCGACGGTTTTCGCGAGCCGGGTTTTCGCGAGCCCGGGTACGGGAGCTTTGGCGACGATGAGGGCAGTTACTTTCACGAGAGCACCTTCCAGAAGTCCCGCACTGCGACGACGGTTCCTTTGACCGAGCCGGACACCTTCGAGGTCCCTGCTGTCCGTGGACTGTAGGAGACGTCGTGTTCGACGACCGTCCAGCCGGCTTTCGAGGCGAGGACGAGTAGTTGCAGCGGGTAGCCGGACCGGCGGTCGGTCACGTCGAGGTCGAGAAGTGCTTGGCGTCGTACTGCGCGGATGGCGCCGAGGTCGTGGACGGGCAGCTTGTACTTGGTTCGAAGCCGAAGGGCCAGGACGGCATTGCCGATTCGAGCGTGGATCGGTGAGTTTCCGCGGACGGTCTTGCGTCGACCTACGGCGAGATCCGCTTGTTCGAGAGCGGTGACCAGCAGGGGTAGCTCACGCGGATCCATCGAGCCGTCGCCGTCGAGAACGCACACGACTTCGGTTTCGGCGGCCAGAACTCCGGCATGTACGGCCGATCCGTAACCAGGCACGGACTCCTTTACGACGGCGGCGCCGTTCGCTCGAGCAACCTCGGCGGTGTCGTCCACGGAATTGTTGTCGACGACGATGACGCGGTAGCCCGCGGGCATGTCGGCGAGGACGCCGGGGAGGGAGCCTTCCTCGTTCATGCAGGGAATCACGACGGTGACATCGGTCGGCTCAAACACGCGGGGCACCGTTGCCTTCGGCGTCACGAAGAGGGGCGGTTGCGAACTCGCGCAGACCGTCGAACGGTGAGATTGCGGCGTCGAATCCGATTGCGGTGCGGGCCGATTCGGGGCTGGCCACCACGTGCCGTACGTCCCCGGAGCGATACTGTCCGGTCACTTCGGGTGCTGGGCCTGAGCAGGCCTGGGACAGTGTGGTTGCGACTTCGCCGATGGTGATCGGATGACCCGAGGACACATTGAGTGCAGTGAATCCGGGCAGAGCGGCCGCGATGGACAGTACGTTCGCCGCGGCGACGTCGGAGACGTGCACGAAGTCGCGCGCCTGCAATCCGTCCTCGTACACCTGTGGTGGGCGCCCGGCTTCGAGTGAGGATCGGAACATCGCTGCGACGCCGGAGTACGGCGTGTTGCGTGGCATGTTCGGTCCGTAGACGTTGTGGTAGCGAAGCGCGGTCACCGAGCCGCCGGTGGCGAGGGACCAGGCAAGTGCGTAGTTTTCCTGCGCAAGTTTGCTCGCGGCGTAGGTGCTTCGTGGCTGCAACGCCGAATCCTCTTTCACCAGAGCCCAATCCAGAATATCTCCGGTGTTCGGGTCGGTGTTGTCGAAGCGGCCTTCGTCGAGATCGGCGCGCGTGCGCGGACCGGGCACCACCGTCTCGCCCGCAGCGTTGGTGTATCGCCCCTCGCCGTAGACGACCATCGAGGACGCCAGCACCAACCGGGTGCAGCCCGCTTCGGCCATTGCCGAGAGCAGCACGGCGGTGCCGAAATCGTTGTGGCTTGCGTACGCGGGTGCGTCCGCGGCGTCGACGCCTGCACCGACGACGGCAGCCTGGTGACACACGGCATCGACTCCGGTCAGCATGTCCACGAGCGAGTCGTGATCACGGACGTCGATCCTCTCGATACCCGGGATCGGTCGATCGCTCCCGTGCGCGGAGGGAAGAAATGCGTCGATCGCGACGACGTCGTAGCTGGGTCGGAGTGCGCCGAGAATGTGTCCGCCGATGAATCCGGCTGCCCCGGTGAGCAATATGCGGGTCATGGCAGCTCGATCGGAAGTTCGACGCCCTCGTGCACGCGGCACGATTCGCATGGGCCCATCAGAGCGGCGCTGACAGCCGATCGGACCAAGGCCTTCAGTGGTTCGATGTTCTTCTGGAATTCGGCGAACACGTCCACTGCTCGAACACCCTGCCCTGCCTCGATCCCCGCGTCGAGGTCGGTCACGAGAGCGATCGGGGCGTAACACAATTCGAGTTCGCGGGCCAGTACCGCCTCGGGATGTCCGGTCATGTTCACCAGTGCCCACCCCTGCCGGGCATACCACTGGCTCTCGGCGCGGGTAGAGAATCGAGGGCCCTCGACGACCACCATCGTGCCGCCGTCGACAGTGCCGGGCTGCAGCGCCGCGGTGCGTAGGTCGGCGCAGTACGGATCGGCGAATTCGACGTGGACTCCGCCGTTGTCGAAGTAGGTCTGCGGGCGCCCGCTCGTGCGATCGACTAGTTGGTCGGGAATCACCACCGTTCCGGGCCCGTATTCGGGGAGCAGGCTCCCGACGGCACACGGGGCGAAGATGCGCTGCACTCCGAGCATGCGCAGGGCCCACATGTTGGCGCGGTAGGGCAGCGTGTGCGGGGAGTACTCGTGATGAGCTCCGTGGCGCGGAAGGAATGCGACCGTGCGACCGTCGACGTCGCCGATCGTGATGGGCCCGCTCGTCGCACCGTACGGCGTGTCGATCGTGACCGACTGCGCGTCTTGCCCGAAGAACGAGTAGAAACCGCTACCGCCGATGACCGCGATGTCGGCTCGGTGCGAAGTTGTTGTCGGCGTTGATGTCATTGATTCATTTCCGTCCTCGGTATGCTGAGCCCATCGATGTTCGAGATTTCCACGTGGATCGCAACGTTAGGTGAACGCTATCCGGTACTGGAGAGAAGCTATCGCGGCTGTCCTCGCCGTTGCGCTCGTCGCAGTGGCATTCGTGGTCCCGTATCTGGACAACGAGCTGATCACGCCGATCATCAACCGTACTCCGCAGCAGGTTCGTGATTTCGCCGACGCCGCACCGCTTTTCGGCTTCCGCGAGCTTCACCTCGGCTGGGGCACTCCGTTCGCGATTCTCATCGCGATCGGGGGCGTTCTGTGGGGCCCGGAGATTGCACGCAGACTGTCGTGGCGGATGCTGCTTCCGCTGACCTGGGGGGTGTCGCTGGCGTGGACGATGGCGCTGGCCATGGTCGACGGCTGGCGACGCGGGTTCTCGACGCGTTTGTCCTCCACCGACGAGTATCTCCACGAAGTCCCCGACATCACCGATATCCCGGCGACGCTGCAAGGTTTCTCCGAACGCATTCTCGATTACCAGGCCGACTCGTGGACGACGCATGTGTCCGGCCATCCGCCGGGCGCGCTGCTGACGTTCGTGTGGCTCGATCGACTCGGGCTCAGTGGCGGTGCGTGGGCGGCATGGTTGTGCGTTCTCGTCGGCACCAGCGCCGCTATGGCGCTCATCGTGACCGTCCGTGCTCTCGGTGACGAGACGATGGCGCGTCGTGCAGCCCCGTTCGTGGCGCTTGCTCCCGCAGCTGTCTGGATCGCGGTATCTGCCGACGCGTTCTACGCCGGCGTGGTGGCCTGGGGTATTGCGTTGCTCGCACTCTCGACGCAGAAGAACCGCTGGCCTGTATCGCTTGCCGCGGGTGTACTTCTCGGATTCGGTGTCTATCTCAATTACGGCCTCGGGTTGATGGCACTCCCAGCCGTGGCGGTGCTTGTCGCCAGACGCGCGTTGTGGCCGGCCGTGTGGTCGCTTCTCGGCGCTCTCGCGGGCGCGCTCGTGGTGGCGGCGATCTTCACCGCCTACGGTTTCTGGTGGTTCGACGGCTACGAACTCGTCCAGGAGCGTTACTACCAGGGCATCGCGACGGATCGGCCGTTCGAGTACTGGGGTTGGGCCAACTTCGCGGCGTTGTTCTGTGCGCTCGGGATTGCCGTTCCTGCTGCGTTTCCGCGCATCTTCACTCGGGTGCAGCCGCTCAATCTTCTGGTCATCGCCGGGCTTGCGGCAGTGGTGATGGCAGACCTGAGTCAGCTGAGCAAGGCCGAAACCGAGCGCATCTGGCTGCCGTTCGCCATGTGGATGCTCCTGGCGCCCGCAGTGCTTCCGCAACGCACGCACCGGTTCTGGTTGGGATTGCAGGTGCTCGTGGCACTTGCAATCAACCATCTGCTCTTCACCAACTGGTGATGCGCTGCGCGGGCGGTTAAGCACGCTCCAGCCGTGCGAAGAACCGTCCGTGGATCGGTGCGATATCGACGACGGCGAGGCCGGCGGAATGGGCGATGGCATAGGTTGCGTTGGCGCTGACGCTCGCCCACGCGAACCAGTCACCCACCATCGTGTCGGTCTCCCACCGAACTGTCTGTGGTTGTACTTCGGCGGCACCGGGCGCGTGGACCTCGGCGATGACGGCGCCGTCCGGTCGAATGAGCTCTGCTGCTCGGCGAAGTAACCGGACCGGGTCGCCGCCGATGCCGATGTTGCCGTCGGCCAGCAGGACACAGGCCCAGTCACCGGCATTGGGTAGGGGCTCGAACAGATCGCGAAGTACCGCCCGTCCACCGCGCCCGACAGTCAGATCGACGGCCTTCTTCGAGGTGTCGACGCCGAGCGCGGAGATGCCGCGTCGTGCCAGGCCCTCGGTGAGTCGACCGGGCCCACAGCCGAGATCGAGGGTGGGGCCGTTGCAGTGGCCGATCATCCGGCCGTCGGCTATTCGGTCTTCGGTGCTCGATGCCGGACCGCCCATCCAGCGCGCAGTCGGTAGCGGTTCGCGGGTTCCGTCCGAGTGCCCCATCCAACAGGGCAGGCCACAGGAGGCTCTTCTGAACAGTTCGTCCGCCGTCACTCTCACGTCGCTCTCCTGATCGAGGTCTGTGCGATACGGATCGCGTACGCCAGTGCGCTGACCCCGAACAGCACCGCTGTCAGTACCAGCCAACGACCGAGATAGGGCTCCTGCGTCAATCCGGTTGCTGTAGTAAATGTTTCGGATCCTTGCTGAATGATTCCGGGAAAGAACAGGACGAAAGTCAGCGCCGTGCCCATGAGCGGGATACGGATGTAGTTGAGCGGGGATACGCGCCAGGTGAGTGCAGGAGCTCGTCCGCGCATCGCGTCGAGTCCGGCAGTGAGCGAGCGGTCGGCGAGCGAATACAGGGGAAAGAGAAGGAGGTCGTGGACGACGATGGCACCGGCGAACCACACTGCAATCGACTGCCACCAGACGTTCCGATTCCAGAACGTCGCTATGCCTGCCACGTAGACCACGTACCCCACCAGCGCCAACGCGAAACACACTGCAAGTAGGTGCAGGGGGCGGGTGCCGTAGACGCGGGTGAACGCTGCCATCACGCGCTCCGGAATTCGATTGCCTTCACCCATTTGGTGTTGTGCACTCCTGGCATGGCCGGGACGATGATCCGTGCGGGGTACCCATGGTCGGGGGAGAGGTCGACGCCATTGACCTGCAGTGCGAGCAGTGAATCGGCGTCGAGGACCTGGTTGGACTGCAGTGTGGCCTGACGGAAAGGCCCATTCTCCTCGAGCGAGGTGACCTGCGCCGACCGAAGATCCTCGACGCCGGCTGCGGAAGCGAGGTCGCGTAACCGGACGCCGGTCCACCTCTGAACCGTCGACCATCCCTCGACGCAGGCGATGGGCAGATCGGCGGTGTGTTGCTCCATCCGCAGGAGGGCGTCTCTGGTGAATGTCACCGCGCTCGCACCTCCGGTCAGTTCGAGGGTCCAGCTCGCGCCCGTGGTGTCCTCGGTGATGCGGGCTGCGGAGGCTGTGCGGTTGATCTGGAAATCGTTGGGTCCATCCCCGTACGACCGACCACGGGGCAGGAGTATCGCGGTGTTGCGGAGGAACCCACCGGTGGTCTGCCCAACGGTGAGGACTGCGACGAACAGTGCGCCGCCGCCGACGAGGGCAAGGGCGCCGCGCCTGCTGATCGTGGGATCGGTGGGGTTCTCGGCGATGAGGTCGGATCCGTTGGTATCGACTTCCTGCTCGGTTTGCTTGTCCGCGAGGACCTGGATGAGCGAGCGGGAGCGAAGAGTACGAAACATCAACGGCGTCTTGATGATCGCGTGCGATACGAAGCCGGCGATGAAGATCCATGCGCCCCAGTAGTGGGCGGTGTAGAAGCTGAAGCCGAAGATGTAGTCGTACTGGATGTTGAGAACTCCGGTCACGATCTCGAATAGAATCCCGCCGACGAGCGCGAGCAGGGAAAGCCGTTCCAGTGCTTCGGAAACCGAGCGGATCGGCGGTATCACGAACAGCTTGGGTATGACCGACCACAGTTTTGCCAACACGATCGGAACCAGGATCAATCCGAGGCCGACGTGCAGACCTTGGGTGAGGCGGTACAGCCACGATGGGTTGGTCGGCCAGTCGAAGTAAGGGAGCCGCAGCCAACCGACGTCGGTAGGAAGGGCCTGGCCGAATTGTGGACCGTATGCCATGTAGGACGCCAACCCGGTGAGGATGACGATGGGCAAACCGGCAAGCAGTACTGCGCCGAAGATCGAAGTGAGCCAGGGGCCTCTGAGCGGACTACGAAACCGTCCGCGCGAGGCCGCCATATGCGGTGACCTCGCGCGGACGGTTTCGTCGGTCATTTACGCAGTTGCGACGGTGATGGTTGCAACGCCCACGAGCAGGCCGGGGGTGACAGCATCGGTCTTGAACGTGTCGTTCAGCAGGCCGGCGGCGGTCTCGGAGATCTTGACCTCGGTGCCCTGCAGAATGGCCGTGTTGTTCGGGCCGGTTGCCAACGGCTTCAGGGTGCGGCCGTCGAGGTCGAAGAGCACTGCATCTTCTGCGGCGACCTTGCCGTTGACCGTGACGGTTCCGGTGAGAACCGAGGTACCCGGATCGATGTCGAAGTCGGTGAGATCGACGACGGTCTCACCTGCGGTCAGGGACAGTCCGCTGCCGTTGTGCATGATCTCGCCCTGGACGTAGGGATCGACCGTGCCCGGCTCCCAGTACTTGACGCTGCCGCCGGTGATCGGGAAAATAACGGATCCGTCTACGAGAGTTGCAGTTCCGACAACTCCGGGGGTGAGGCCCAGGGTCGTCAGGGCGCCGGTGAAGCCTGGATCGAGAGCTACAGCGGTGCTGACACCTTTGCTGAGGTCATCGACCTCGGCGGCCGGCGCCGGCATTGCCTCGGTGGTCGCGGCAGCCGAAGCTGACGTGGTGCTCGAGGTGCTCGATGAGTCGTCACTCGAGCATGCAGCGAGTGGCACCAAGGTCATTGCGCCGATTGCGGTGGCGGCCATAACTTTACGGATCGAGATCATGTGAGGATCTACCTTTCGTTGGCTCAAGTGTTGAGCGTTGTAGGTAATTCGCCGCAGGGTCCGTTCCGGATGGGTCCGATCTTAGTCCGGTACGTAGTGCTGGCATGCGGAACCGTTGAAATCTCGTATGCGGGCTTCCCGACCCGGACCGAACAGTTTGGCAAATCACCTTGGTAGGCAAATGTTCTCACGAACGAACACGGAAATATGGGCAGAATGTCTGATCCGAACATTCGTAGTAGGCCCGAGTCGAGTTCGATACGTGACCGTTGCCGGACCGTTACCTGAGGCCACGTAACCGGAAGTCCGGTTTGGTTAGTACCGTGAATTTTGCTCCACTTTCGCTCCAACCGGGCGGGTTTCCGTCGATTCCGAGCGAAAGTGGAGCAAAATTCACGCATGCCACAGGAGACTCGTGATGTCACCGACCTGAAGTCCGCACTGCGTACCCTCGTTCCGCCCGTAGTGCTCGATGTTCGCTGGGCGCTGGGAGATTCGGACGGCCGCCAGCACTATCGCGACGCACATATCCCGGGCGCGGTGTTCGTCGACCTGGAAAACGAACTCGCCGAACCCCCCTCCCCCGAGGGTAGGCACCCGTTGCCATCCATCGAGAGGCTCCAGGCGGCTGCGCGACGCTGGGGGGTCACCACCGGCGTACCCGTCGTCGTCTACGACAACACCGGTAATCTCGCTGCGGCGCGAGCGTGGTGGCTGTTGAAGTGGGCCGGCTTCGACGAGGTAACCCTGCTCGACGGCGGTCTGGCTGCCTGGATCGCGGAAGGCAACGACACCTCCGCGGGCGAGGAGGTCGCGTCGGAGCCAGGAGATGTCCAGCTCAGCGTGGGACACCTGCCGACGCTCACGACCGAGGAAGCAGCCGCACTCGCGGAGTCCGGAACGCTGCTCGACGCGCGGGCCGCCGAACGGTACTCGGGCGAGTTCGAGCCGGTGGATCCGCGCGCCGGCCACATCCCCGGCGCGATCAGTGCTCCGACCAGCGCCAACCTCGACGCGGACGGGCGATTCCTGACGGCGGAGGCGCTCCGCGAACGGTTCGGCGGGGTGAAGCCGCAGGTCGGGGTGTACTGCGGGTCGGGCATCACGGCCGCCCATCAGGTGGCTGCGCTGGCTATCGCCGGGATAGATGCCGCCCTCTATCCCGGGTCGTGGTCACAATGGTCAGGCGCTCCGGCTCGTCCGGTAGCGACGGGTATGTGACCCGTCCCCTCATCGCAGTATCAGGTCCGCGGCTTTCTCACCGATCAGCACGCTCGGCGCGTGCGTGTGGCCGCGGATGATCGTCGGCATGATCGACGCGTCCGCGACCCGTAGGTTGTCGACGCCACGGACCCGGAGATCCGGGGTGACGACGCTCGAGCTGTCGTTGCCCATTCGGCAGGTGCTCACCGGGTGGTAGAGGGTGTGCGCGTTCTGCTCCAGGGCTTCGGTCAGCAGGTCCTGGGTCGAGATGTCTGCTTTCACGCGTGGTCGGACGATGTCTCCGAGCAATCTTTGGAGGGAGGGTTGCGAGGCAATAGTCGTGCAGGCCCGTAGTCCCTCGATTATCGCGCGCCGATCGGTGCCGTCGGGATCGCTGAGGTAGCGGGGTTCGATGACGGCTTTGGCCAGTGGGTCGGCGGAACGAAGACTGATCTCGCCGCGGCTCACCGGTTTGAGCAGCACTGCTCCGATGACGGCGGCGTGGGCGTCCGGCGCGATGAGTCCCTCGTCGAAGAACGGGGCGGGGGCATAGATGATTTCGACGTCGGGGAACGGTACTTCGTCTCGACTCTTGATGAATCCGTAGGCTTCGGCGACGTTCGAGGTGAGCATGCCGCGTCGGCGAGTCAAGTAGTTGACGAGTTGCGGGATTTTCTCGGCGTGGAACAGTGAATCGGATTCGGTCTTCCAGCCGATGAGCGCGCACAGGTGGTCGGTCAGGTTTTTACCGACCTCCGGGGCGTGGTGCTGTACGGCGATGCCGTGTGCGGCCAGTTGCGCTGTGTCGCCGATACCCGAGAGCATCAGCAATTGTGGCGTGTTGATTGCACCCCCGGCGAGAATGACTTCCTTGGCGGCGCGGACGGTGTGGGTGATCGCGTCCTTGGTGTATTCGACGCCGACGGCGGCGGACCCTTCGAAGACGACGCGCGTTGCGTGTGCTTCGGTGAGGATGGTCAGGTTGGGCCGCTTGCGAATCGGTGCGAGGTACGCGTCGGCAGTGCTCCAGCGGGCACCGCGTTTCTGGTTGACCATGGTCTGCGAGAAGCCCTTGGGCTCAGCGCGATTGGCGGTTTCGACGGCGTATCCCGCTTCCTGGACGGCGTCGAGGAAGGATGTGGTCGAGGCGCGGGGACTGCGCTGGTTGGACACGATCAGCGGCCCACCGGTGCCCGCGTCGAGTTCCTTTGTGGCTTCGATGCTTTCGATCTTCCGGAAGTACGGTACGACGTTCTCGAACGACCACGAGGAGTCCGACAGGGTGGCCCACTCGTCGTAGTCGGCGGCGAACCCGCGGACCCACATCATCGCGTTCATCGAGGAAGACCCGCCGAGCATCTTGCCGCGGGGCCAGTAGATGCTGCGGTCCCGCAGTTCTGGCTGCGGTTCGGTGTCGTAGTTCCAATCCACGTCACTGCGGAACAGTTTGGAGAAGGCCGCGGGGATGTGGGCGAATTTGTTCTTGTCTTCCGGGCCCGCTTCGAGTGCCACGACGGTGTTGCGCGGGTCGGCGCTAAGCCGATTGGCGAGTACTGCCCCGGAGGATCCGGCACCGACTATTACGTAGTCGACGATAGCTGGTTGTGACATAGAGGAATGTACCTTTGTCTCTAGCCGCGCAACGCGGAGGCGAAGATGGCCGGAAGCTTTGCCCAGGACGGCTTTCCGGCGAATCCCGTCAACAGTCGACCGGTGGTCGCGGCCGTCCGGTTGTTGACGAACCATGGCGGCTTGGGGGAGATCGACCATTCGCCGTTGATCAGCGAGCGAGGAGATGGACGGAAAGGTCCGCGCACGACGGTGCGTTCGGCACCGTCGATCAGCAGTGCGTTGTGGACGATGCCGATTCCGCTCTGGACGTCGTCGATCGTGTGGCCCGGGAACGCGCCCCACGATGCGGCGGCGGTGAGGAATCCGACTCCGGTCCAGGCGTTCACTGCGATCGTGCCGTAGTTCAGTTCGGCCAGCATCGAGTCGAACTTCGCGCCCAGTCGATCGATGGTTTTGGGGTGGGCGATGATGTTGACCCCCAGGGTGCCGACGAATTTGTCGTTGACGGTGATCACTGCCTTTGCGGCGAATTGATCTCCGTCGTAGGGGAGTTCGATGACGCCGAGAACTGGTGCGAAGTACTCGGTCTCCAGCAGTGACGATTCTTTTCCTGGGTCGATGTCGTCGATCAGGACGCGTCCGCCGGAGAGCCGCGAGGCCTTCGGATAGTTCTCCAGGGCGCCCGCTACACGAGTGTCGCTGCCGGGGTAGTACGCGCGACGGGAAGGTGCCGAGTCGAGTGCCTTGCGGAGTGCGGCGAGGAACTGGTCCCGCTGGCTCCAGTTGGAGGACAGTACGACCACCTGTGATGCGATGCAGTTGTAGCCACTGTTGTGCAGGCGTTGTGTGGCAACGTGTTCGGCCTGAAATTCGATGTCGGCTGCGCTCCACTCACCGGGGAGAACGATGGTCGGTGAGACACCGCCGAGTTCGCTCGTCATCGGCTTGGTCAGTATCGGATCGTTGGCGGCTTTGCGTTCGACGCCGGTCTGTCCTGGCCCGAAGACGATGGCGTCGTGGGTGATCGAGCTACCGGTCATGTGCACGTGATCGACCAGGTCGTGGTTGACCAGGTAGGTGCCCGCCTCGGCTCCACCGGTGAGCAAGCGGACGACGCCGGCGTCGATCAGCGGCCGAAGGACTTTTCTCAGCACCGGAAGCAACGGGTCGGTGATCGGGTTGAGTTTGAGCGCGACGACGCGGTTGTGGGCGAAGAGTTCGTACAGTGTGTCCAGCGGCGCGATGGACATGATGTTGCCGGCGCCGAGCACGACGCCGATGCCCTTGGTGTGCGCGGGATCGCGTTGGGCCAGGCCTGCGGTGCGTTTTGCGGTATCGGCGTCGATTCCCGGTTTCAGCCACACATCGGCGCTGAATCCGTTGAGCAGCAGCGAGTCGAAGATGCTCAGCGGCAATACCTGGACCGTGGTGCGTCCGCCGGGTGCGGAACCGAAGTGTGCCTGGGCGAGCGGGCTGGTGCCCGATTCCAGGGCAGCCAGAGTGTGCGCGAGGGTGGATGCGCCGCTGACGAATGCGTAGGGACCGGAGATCCATTCCTCACCGACGAGAGACGACGACGGGTCGAGGCCCTTGATCGAGCACGCGGCGGTGACCCACTCGGCGCCGTGCGAGACGGTCAGGTCTCGCACTTGCTCGAGCAGCGCCCGACGTGCTGCCAATGTCAGGGTCGCCCACTTCTTCTCGCCTGCGCTCAACTCTTCGAGTGCGGCGTCGACCAGGCGGTGCGTCTCGTCTTCGGGGGTGAGCGCGATGTGCAGGTCGGGTTCGATTCGATCGGTCAAGGGGTTGGCTCTTCTCTTTGTTCGGGGTGCGCGTACGTCCACTTCTGATGTGATTGTCGTCTCATTCGACCGTGAGCGCTATAGGCCCGCGCTCTCCAAGTCGGTCACATGGTTGTGCGATGGCACAACCAAGGGCAGGGGGGCGGCGCTACGCTTCGACCATGGCAACCAGTACTCCGACCACTGTGCTCGTGTCGACCGACCTCGCTGCGCCACTCCTCGACTCGACGGAGATGCTGGCCGAAACGTTGGTCCACCGCATACTCGACGCCGAGCACGGATACCTCGAGGCCTCGCTGTTGACCGAGGACGAGTTGCGCAGCGCCTGCCGGGAGAATCTGCGCGCGATGATCGGTTGCCTGGCCGGTCACGGCGCACCGGATCTGTCTTCGGCGCACGCGACGGGGCGATTGAAGGCCGAACAGGGTGTCCCGCTCGCCGCGTTGCTGCACGCGTATCGGCTGGGCGGTCGACTCATCTGGGAAGAGTTGATGAATCGGTCCGACGGAGAACCCTCGCGAGCCCTGCTCGGGATGGCAGCGCAGGTCTGGGCGCTCGTCGACGTCTGTTCCGACGCTGCGGCGGAGGCGTATCGCTCGACGGTGGACACACTGTCCGAGCAGGATGCGGAATCCCGACGGCGGCTCGTGCGGGCACTGTTCGGTGATCATGTCTCGAACCCGGCCGCCGTGGCCGACGCGGTGCGGACCTTCCGAATTCCCGATCGTGGATCGTTCGTCATCGTCTCCGCGGGCTCACGTGATGTCGGACTGTCGACGCGGGGCATCGGTGCGGTGTGGGACTCCGAAGTCGACGGCACCCTGGGGTTGCTGTTCGCGACGTCCGATGCTCTCCTCGAGGAGGTTCTGGGCAGTATCGACAACGGCGTCACCGATGCGGCCATCGGGGTCAGTGCCGGATTCTCGTCACCGGCTGGAATGCCGACGGCCGTCGAGCAGGCCAGGTTGGCGCGGACCTGTGCCCGCGTGGATGGCAGTGCGCTGACCCGCTTCGACGCGGTTCCGGTGGCATTGATGCTGGCTCGGCATCCGGACAGTGCGCAGGCGGCTACCCGGCAGATCCTCGGCCGCCTGCTCGACCTTCCCGACGGGGAGCGAGACAGCCTGCTGGCGACTCTGGATGCGTGGTTCGACTCCAAAGGTTCGACCAGCGAGGCCGCGTCGCGGTTGCATTACCACCGCAACACAGTGCTGTATCGCTTGCGGAGGATCGGCGAGCTGACAGGTCGCGACTTTCTGGACCCGATTCAGTGCTCGGAACTGTACGTAGGCCTGCGTGCCTATCAGTTGTCGGCCGCGAATCTCAGCGGTGTTCGGTGATTTGTTGGTTGCTCGCGATGACGACGTCGAGAATTCCGGCACCGAGTGGGACGGGGCCACAGGGTGCGACGATCCCGGCGGACGGGTCGAGGGCGGCGAGGACGAGCCCGATGGCGGTCGGATCGTAGGTGAAGGTGAAGTGCGCGACGTTGTCCTGCGGGCAGACGTCCTGGATCACGATGTTGGTGGCACCAGGGTCCCGAAGCAGCGCATTGGTATAAGGCTGGATCGTCTCGTCGACTCGTGTGGCGATGCTGGTGTAGGCGACTCCGGGCACGGTATCGCCGCCGGCATTGAGTTGGTTCAGAAACTCCGAACCCTGCAGCAGTTCGACGAGCGCCGGACCGAACCTACCGGCGACGAGTGTCGTTCCACCCGGAACTGCTTGCAGCACAGGGGAGGTGCCGTATGCAGTGCCGCCGTAGGTAGGTGAGGCGATGCCGATCCATTTGTCCACCACTTCGGCCCCGCCCAGGCGGTTGGTGTAGTAGCGGGTGACCGCAGCGCCCTGGGAGTATCCGATGAGGTTCACCGAAGTTGCGCCCGTCGATGCCAGTACCGAGTCGGTGAACTCTTTCAGTTGTTCTGCGCTGCCGGCGATGTCGCTGAAGCCGTAGCTCGTTCCGTCCGGTGACGCGCCGTAGTTCAACGCGTAGGCGCAGTAGCCTGCCGCTTTCAGTACCGGCCCGAGACCGGCCCAGTCGGAGTACACCGTGGCGTCGGTGCCAGGGACCAGGATCACCGGTTCCGAATGCTCGGATGTCGGAACGCATTCGGGATCGTTGACGCCCGGAGGAACAGCGTCGGGATTCGCCTTGGAGTATCTGATCGCATCAGCGTGGTTGGATTGCGCGGGTCCCGGTGTCGTCGGGATTCCCGGCGCACCCGACGCGACTCCCATTCCCAAAGCAGTGCAGACGCCCATGACACATACGGCGCTGAAGCCCAGCGTAAGTCGGAATTTCATGCCACACCTCGACCTCGGTTACGTCCCTTCTGGATGCTATGCCCAATTGAGTGTTATGTCCCAGTCAGTGGAGCTGTGCGGTGTGATGATTCACAAACGTGACAACCCTCAGGAGATTCGGCTCGCTTTGATCCAGTCGACACTCATCGTTTGCGGGAACGGCGTCGAGGCGGGGACCTTGCCGACCCAGTTGTTGCCGACTGCCACGTTGAGAAGCACGTAGTGCGGGAAGGCGCCCGAGAACGGAGTCCAGTTGCCGCCCTTCGCTTCGTACTGGGCCTTGGTCAGTGAATACTTGGCCACCCCGTCGATGAACCAGGTGATCCTGTCGGTCAGCCAGTCGACGCGGTAGGTGTGAAAAGCGTCGGACAGAGGAGTGGTGTCGCCGCCGGACTTGACGTCCACCGAAGAATTGCTGCGCGATGGACCATGCAGATTGAAAGACGGGCCATTGGTTCCCGGAATTTCTACGACGTCGATTTCACCCTGACGCGGCCAATCGTATTCATGTCCCGGTTCCAATCCCAATAACCAGAATGCCGGAAGTAAACCGGCGGCTCTTGGCATCTTTATGGATGCTTCTATTCGAACTGGCGGGGTTACGGATTGTTTCCCGAAGCTTACGACGCGTGCGCTCGTGATGTTGTCGGGTGCGCGCACCCCGTCGGGTGGATTCTCGCGTCGAGCGGTGATCTGCAGGGCGCCGTTGCTCATCGACGCGTTGGACGTCGAGTTGGTGTAGTACTGCTGCTCACCGGAACTTGCACCCCACCTGCCGGTTTGGAATGTCCACTTGCTGGCATCGACGGCTCCGGTTCCGTTGAACGCGTCTTCCCACAGGACTCCGCCTTGTACCGGTGGTGCGGGAGGAGGAGTGGTTGTGGTCGGAACCGGTGCAGTCGGGCTGGGGGTAGGGGTGGGAGTGGGGGCAGGGGGCGCCCCGGGTGTCCACATCAATGCGGACAGCAACAATGCAATCCAGTTCATGCTCTATTCCTGTCATGGCAATTGTCGGGGGAAACAACAAGCACGTCAGAAGGTTTAGCACGAAGGACTCGATATCAACGTGGTGAATGGGAAAACAGAAGAAATACGTGATTCATGGGATATTGTCCGTAGATCTTCCGGACGAAAATTTTGTTTATCGAACCGAAATCAGGTTTTATCCTGTTTGGGTTGTTGTCGCAAATGAGCCGGTGACGGGAATCGAACCCGCCTCTCAACCTTGGGAAGGTCGCATTCTACCAATGAACTACACCGGCTTGGCGGCCCTGAGACCACGCGAGGACACTGTATCAGCCGCCGTCGGCAGTCAGAACTGGATGGGCCCGCTGTGTCCAGTACCCACCTCCCCAATTCCGGTGCGAGGTTGGTCGCTTCGGCGAAGGGGATGAAAGCGCTCGGCGGTAGGAGCCCGCGCACCGGGTGTTGCCATCGGACGAGAGCTTCCACCGCGGTGATCTTTCCGCTGCCGAGGTCGACTTCGGGTTGGTAGTACAGAACGAGGGCGTCTCCTTCGATCGCGTCACGCAGGTGCACTTCCACGTCGCTTCGCAGTTCGCTCTGTGTTCGCACCGATTCGGTGAAGTGTCCGATGTTGTCGGTACTGCCGATCTTCGCGATGAGCGCAGCCTGGTCTGCGCACCGTAAGGCACGTTCGGCCGTGATGCGACCGGGTTGGGCCATCATGATGCCGATCCGGACGCGGCGGCGCAGATCTGCGAGGGACATGTCCATCCCGTCGATTGCCTTCAGTATCGCTTCGGCTGCCGAGTTGGCGATGAATTCATCTGTCGGGCCTGCGAGTACGGCGACGAATTCGTCGCCCCCCAACCGGGCGATCACATCCTCGGATCCTAGTTCTTCGCGCACGATGTCGGCGACGTCGCGGATGTATTCGTCGCCGGTCAGATGGCCGAGGAAGTCGTTCAACGACCTCAGCTGGTCGATTCGTCGCCCGCCGAGTGTCCGTAGAAATCGTTGCGTGCTTTGAGTCGATCCAGATCGAGAAACAGCAGAACGACAGGTCCGGCGCCGGAGGAAAGGCGACGGAGAAGGTCATCGGTGAACCGTCTCCGATTCGCCAGCCCGGTCAGGGCGTCGCTTTCGGCGGCGAGGTGCAGCGACTCCTCCGACCACGTGCGGTCGTAGCTTTCGATGAGGCCGACCCATCCGATCGACTTCTCTTGGACGAGAGGAACTACCGCCATGGACATGACGGTGTATCCGAAGGCCGCCTCGATCCGCCGGCGATAGTCCCCATCGTCGACTGGTCGGTGGAACACCCGGGGTGCACCAGATGCTCGCACGCGGCGTAGATCGCGTCGGAGTCGGCAAAATAGACGATACCGAGTGGATCGGGCTCGGGCGCATCGAGACTTCGTATGTCGCGCATTCCCATTCCCACTGACCTCGAACTTCCGCCCCATCCGAAGTTGATCTTGAAAATTGTTGCGGGTAAGTACCGTCGTTCGACAAGATGAAGTGACGAAAGCGGCGGGTGCGACACACGGCCACCGCCGAACCGCAGCGGTGGGCGCGATAGCCTGCGGGGTGTGCTGCTCTCCGACCGCGATATCCGTACCGAAGTGTCCACCGGCAACTTTGCGATCGAGCCGTTCGACGACTCGATGGTTCAACCGTCGAGCGTCGATGTACGCCTCGACAAGCTCTTCCGCGTGTTCAACAACACTCGATACACCCATATCGATCCGTCGAAGCAGCAGGACGAGCTGACCACGTTGGTAGAACCCGCCGAGGGTGAGCCGTTCGTGTTGCATCCCGGAGAATTCGTGCTCGGCTCGACCCTCGAGCTGACGACCTTTCCCGACTATCTGGCGGGACGGCTCGAAGGCAAGAGCTCGCTCGGTCGCCTCGGGTTGCTGACGCACTCGACGGCCGGATTCATCGACCCGGGTTTCAGCGGCCACATCACTCTGGAGCTGTCCAACGTGGCGAACCTCCCGATCACGCTCTGGCCCGGCATGAAAATCGGCCAGTTGTGCTTGTTCCGGTTGTCCAGCCCGGCCGAGCACCCGTACGGCAGTGCGACGACCGGTTCGAAGTACCAGGGACAACGAGGCCCGACGCCGTCGAAGGCGTACCTGAACTTCGTCCAGTCACCTGTCGACTGATTCGGTGTGTCCGGCACACTGACGGACATGGCTTCGATACAGACCGAGCGCGAGGACAAATACGATGTCCCCTCGGACTTCGTACTTCCCTCGTTGACCGACCTGATCCCGAAGGGCGGAGCGATCGAGATATCGGAGGTGGAGCTGATCAGTAGCTACTTCGACACACCCGATCTCGATCTACTCCGACGCGGCATCACGTTGCGGCGTCGGCGCGGAGACACCGACACGGGCTGGCACGTGAAAGTCCCCGCCGACAAGGCACGCACCGAAATCCGGCTGCCACTCGGTAGCGGTGAAGACGCGCAGGTCCCCGAAGAGCTCGCGAGCGTGCTCGCAGGCGTCGCCCTGGGGAAACCGTTGGTCCCCGTTGCCACCCTGACCTCGAAGCGTCGACGGCATGTATTTACTGCCTCGGACGGATCCGTGCTCGCCGAACTCGCCGACGATTCGGTCGACGTCCAAGCAGAAGGCATCCCCGACCACCGATGGCGCGAGCTGGAAGTGGAATTGGGTGCGGCGGGGTCGGAAGCGACGTTGAAGCGTTTCGGTAAGGCGCTGCTCACCGCTGGGGCTCAGTGCGGCGCGCACCCGTCGAAGCTGCATCGCGCGTTGGCTGTGAACTTGGAGAAGAAGCTCGGGGTCCTGGCGACATACCTCGACGAGCAGGCGCAGGCCATCTTCGCCGGCGATGTCTACCTGCGTCGGGGACTCGACCCGATCCATTCCACGCGCGTCGCGATCCGACGCTACCGGAGCACGCTGCGTGTATTCGGTGCCTTGTTCGACGAGGGCGCAGCGTCGATTCTGGATTCCGAGTTAGCTTGGTATGCAGGACTTCTCGGTGAGGTCAGGGACAGGCAAGTGCTGCGTGCCCGCTTGTCCGACGCGGTGCACAAGCTGCCGCCGGAGCTGGTTCTGGGCCCGGTTGCCGCGCGCATCGAGAATGATCTGTTGGCCGAACAGGTTCGCCACCGAGGCATCATCGCGACGGAGCTGGACGGGGATCGTTACCGGGCCCTGCTGACGAGTCTCGGTAACCTCTCGCGAGCATTCCCGGCAGCGGTCGGGGCAGAGGACGTCGACGCCGATGAACTCGATCGACTTGCACGCAAGGCCGGACGTAAGGTGCGCAGGCGCGTCGCCGCAGCAGTAGCCGGGGGCGACGACGTAGCACTGCACGGGGCCCGCAAGGCAGGAAAACGCGCCAGGTATGCCGCCGAGTTGATCTTCCCGATCGTCGGGAAGAAGGACGCGACGGCTCGGATCGAGCGATACAAGGCGGTCCAGGAAGTGCTCGGTGAGCATCAGGACGCGGTCGTCGCTTCGCAGAAGCTGCTCGAACTCGGACGGAAGGCGGGGGTGACTCCGGGGGAGAACGGCTTCACCTTCGGTGTGCTCTATGCCCAGGAGGTCGCGGCGGCCGAGGCTGCTCGGGCCGAAGTGTCGAAAATTGATGTGTGAACAGCTAACGAAAAACCGGAAGGCGACTGTATTCTTAGCCACAAAACCTTTCGAGTAATAGAAATGTTCGGGGTAAACGGGAAGGGGGGAAGTCTGTCGTGCGTATAGCTCTCGGGGTGCATGTCAGTACCTTCGAGGTGACGGCTTCCCTGGTCGACGCAGATCTGCCCGAGCTCGGGCCGGTAGCTACCCGCGTCGTGTCCGTTGAAGCGGTGCCCGACGGTATCGGCCAGGCTGTTGCCACAGCACTGGGATCGACCAGGATTCAAGCCCTGCAGAGCGGTCTCACGGTCACCGGTGCTGCCGTCGTCTGCGAGAACGCGATGCAGTGCCAGATGGTCATCGACGCGGTCGCTGCGTCCGAGGCGCAACCGCTGATCGTCGTCGACATCTTCGATTCCCACCTCGTCGACGGACTACCACCCGAAGTCGCTGCAGCCCTGCTGGTCGGAGTATTGGATCCGGTGAGTCCGGCCCGACGCACCGTGGCGTCGTCCGGTCCTCGTCGCGGGATCTGGCAGGTCGCTGCGGTCGGAGCGTTGATGTTGGCGGCGCTCGGGGGTGTCAGCGCGCTGGCGATGGCGGTGGACCCTGCGGTGGACAGCAGAACGGTCATCCCCGCAGACTCGATCGATACGGCGGACACTCCGTACTCGACGTCAACTCCGACGAGAGACGATTCGGCCCCTCCGGCAGAGGTGCCGCAGGCAGCCCAGAATCCTGTGATGAACCCTGCTGTCAAGCCCGAATTCGTGCCGCCCGTTGGTGTTTCGCAACCCTCGGCCGCAGGCGCCGAACGCCCGCGGCCGAATCTTCCGCCGGCTGCGACCATCGCGCCTACCCCCGCACCTATCACCACACCGGTGGTCACGCCGACATCGCCCGGGGGCGGCGTCGAACCGACCGACGTGGAACAGCCGCCGGTGGAGACGTCGGTCGAGCCCACCCCGGAGCCCACGACCACCACGATCGCGCCCCCATCGACGACGCTGGAGGAGCCCGAAACGCCTCCGGAGTAACAGCGCAGGCGCCCGAAACATACTCCAAGAATCTTCGAAGGTATCGAAGCCTACCCACGGACTGATTTCACGGCTATGGTCTCTACATCTGGTCGGTCATAGTGGAGTCGAGGAAGCCATGAAAACGGTGCTTGGGGTGTCAGTGGGCTCTTCGGCCGCCCGGGCTACAGCTCTCGATACAGCGGACGATTCGGTGCGCTCGGTCAACGTTGCGCGGTTGTTCGAGCCATCCGAGCACGTAGCCGCCGCTCTCGGCCTGCTGGATTCCATGGCGAAGGTGCAGGATGTGGATGCCGCGGATACCGTTCTCGCTGTCCCGGACGATCCAGCGAGCAGGTCCCTGACCTCGGCGTATTCGATGCACAAGGCCGATCGGTTCACGGTCGTCTCCGAACTCGGCGCTCAGCTGAGGTTCCTCCGCGGCAGCGGACAGCTCGAGGGCCTGCGGACGGTCGCACTCTGCGACGTCGGTGCTTCGGGGACCACGGTATCGATCGCTGATCCCGTCACCGGTCAGGTTTTCAGTTCGGAGCGAACAACTCGATTCGGTGGATCCGTGTGCGACGAGGCAGTGCGCAACTATCTACTCGCCACCTACGGCGCCGACGAACTGGTATCCGCCTCGGCGCTCGACAGTCTCGGTGTCGCCATTCGATTCGCGCGTGAGCAGCTGTCGAGCCTGCGCGTGGCGGAGGTGACCGGACCATTCGTCGGCGGTCCGGTTCGGCTGTGGCGCAGCTCTTTCGACGACATCGTCGACCGCTCGGTTCGATCGATCGAGGACTGGACTGCCAGTGCCATCGTCGACGCACCGAAATCGGTCAACGCACTGGTCATGGTCGGTGGTTGTGCACATATCCCTTCGCTTCGCCGCGTCTTTCGCCGCGATCTGCGGCTGCCGGTACTCGTGCCCGATATGCCGGAATCACTGACCGCGCACGGGGCGGCGTTGCTGGCCGCCGATGCCTCGCGGGCACGCTCTCGTCGCCCACTGACAGCAGTGACGCGCATTCCCCCGGCGACGCCGTTCGAACCGGACAGTTACGACGTCGTTCCCCGGCATCGCACTGCCTGACGCCGGCTGTGAACTGCCACAAGGTCGCGGTCCTGCATGTACTAGCGGCGCTCGGCCCGGTATGTTGCGAGAAATGACTGGAAAAACTTCTGAGAATTTCGATCCAGCGGAGCATGTCCGTGCAATGGTGGGCCTGCACTACCGGGCGAGCGACTTCTACGAGGTGGGACGCGAGAAGGTCCGTGAGTACGCTCGCGCAGTTCAGGATTTCAACCCGGTGCACTGGGACTCCGACGCAGCCAAAGCGCTCGGCTACAGCGGGTTGGCAGCGCCGCTGACCTTCATCTCCCTGGTCGGCACCCTTGCACAGCGTCGGTTGCTCGAGAAGATCGCGGTCGGATTCGACCTGGGGCAGATGCTGCAAACCGATCAGGTCCTCGAATTCCACCAGCCGATCGTCGCTGGCGATCAGCTGTACTGCGACGTCTCCCTCGACTCCTACAAGGAGGTCATGGGCAAGGACATGATGGTCACCAAAAACATCGTGTCCAATCAGCGCAACGAGCTCGTGCAGACCACGTACACGACGCTACTGATCGGCCGCGATGGAGATGTCGACTCCGGCATCGTCGAGGCAGCGGAGAATCTGGTGATGCACGGCGCTACGCCGTCGACTGCTCGCGAGAACGCCACCACGCACCAGGAAGAGGAGCAGGTGGAGCATCCACCGCTCGTGCTGGTCGACCATCGCCCGGCGCCTTCGGTGAAGTTCGAAGACGTCACGGTCGGAGATATGTTGCCAGAGAAGGTCTTTCGCCTAACTCGTGGCGATCTGGTGAACTATGCGGGTGTTGCGGGGGATGCCAACCCGATCCACTGGAGCGATGGGTTCGCCAAGCTCGTCGACCTGAAAAATGTTCTGGCACATGGAATGTTGACGATGGGTCTCGGCGGCGGCTACATCACGTCATGGTTGGGCGATCCAGGTGCGGTCAAGGACTACACGGTCCGCTTCACCGCACCCATTCCCGTCGATCCACATCGCGCCGCAGAAATTCTGTTCGCGGGCAAGATCAAATCGCTCGACGCGGACAGTCGTACGGCAGTGATCTCGCTGGGCGCGACCTTCGAGGGCAAGCGCATCTTCGGGCACCGGGCGACGGCCACCGTTCAACTGGCGTGATATGAAACTTGCGCGGCCGGTCGGTACCTCCCCGGCCGCGCAAGCATGCGGGCCGATCATCACGCGAGCCTGCAGGAGCTTTGTTACATATTGCCCGTTTGTGAACGGTCGATCCGGGCATCTACCCGTTATGAAGGTCGGGGTAATAGTCAGCGCCATTGCGGCGGTCATCGGCTCGTTCATCGGCTCGGGTGCATGGATCGGCACTCCCATCGCGGAGGCCGCAGGCGGCGCGCTCAGCGCCACGTCGACGCTCGTCGCGCCTGCTGGGACTGCATTCTCGATCTGGACGGTCATCTACTTCGGATTCTTCGCGTACGCGGTGTGGCAGGCGCTGCCCGGGCGAAGCGAGCGCCACCTTTCCCTCCGACTGCCGATTGCGGTGTCCATGCTGCTCAACGCCGCATGGATCCTGACGATTCAGCTCGGATTGCTGTGGCTGAGCGTGTTCGTCATCGCAGCGCTGCTCGCGGTCCTCGCCCGCGTGTTCGTCCTCCTCCAGCAGCAGCGCCCCGAGAACTGGCTGGACGCGGTGATCACGGACGGAACGATGGGCCTCTACCTCGGCTGGGTATGCGTGGCGACCATCGCGAACGTGACGGCGTGGCTCGTCGATCTCGGCGTGACCGGCGGTGCCACCTTTTGGGCAGCGGCCGTCCTGGTCGTTGCAGCGTTGGTGGCCGTCGGGTTGGCTACGTACTCTTCGGGTGCTCTCGCGCCGGCTATCGGGATCGTCTGGGGATTGATGTGGATTGCGCAGGGCAGGCTCGCGGGCGACCTCATCAACGCCACCGTCGGATGGACTGCAGCGATCGCAGCATTGGTGGTGGGAATCTACACCGCTGTCATCCGCGCGTCATAGGTACTTTGTGCACAGCAGGATCTACGAAGCGTGGGCTTTCGACCGCCAGGCCGGGACGTTCCCGGTGGCGGCTATCTCGGCCGCGACGTCCCGCAGCTTGCGGTTGGTGTGTGAGGACGCCACGACCAGCATGTCGAACGCGGCGTCCCGGGTGAGCTTGTATCGGCTCATGACTATCCCGACGGCGATCCCGATTTCGCGGTTGGTGTCCACCGCCATCGACAGTTGATCGTTGCGGTCGTCTGCGCCGGCATTCTTCAGTGCCACTGCCGCATGGTCGGCGTAGATGGAGCAGTCGTAGAGGATCTCTTCGGTGAAGAAGTCCTTATGGGCGCTGTAGAAGCCCATGACACCCAACTCGACTCCGCCGAGGATCAGATAGAAGCTCGCGGTCGACCGGATAGACGTCTGCTCGGTCATCAGCTCTCGATACTGCACCCACCGCGGATCGTTCTCCACGTCGTTGTTCACGATGGTGCCTTTGGTGGCGATGACGGCTTTGGTGGCGGACTGGCCAGTGCGATCGGCGATCTTGGCGGCTGCGGCGATCGTTGCTTGATCGCTGGCCGCAATGATCCGCAGCCGACCGTTGTCGCGAAGGGTGGTCACCGCGGCGCCGCTGCAACCCAAGGTCGTGACCGCGAGGTCGACGACGCGCTGTGCCGTCGGGCCTGTTCCGGGGTGTTGCGCCAGGTCCCAGGACAGCGACGCAAATCGGTATCCGGCGTGCTCCGAATCGATGGTGTTCATGTCCAGCCGCCTCCCTGATACATCAGAACGTCCCTCGCTCTGCGAGTGATACCCCTCGTGAACTTCGCGCAACACATTCTGCCACCGAGTCGACCGGAGGACGACACGAACAGGACTCTTGCCTGTCACATCGAACTGACAGACATCGAATCGTCGGAATCCAACCAGCTGCACACTGCGGATCCCGAGGCCGTCCTGCGTGGCGTCGGCGCGCTGCACCGCCTCGCGGAGCGCGTCGAGACCTTGCACGTCGACGAGGTACGACGTGTGGGATGGCCGGTGGGAACAGATAGGTGACGCCCTCGGCGTCACCCGCCGATCGGTGCTCGCACAACACGGAAGGTGAGGGGACCATGTTCGAACGGTTCACCCAATCCTTCAGGGGTGCAGTCGAAAACGTACGGTACGAGGCGGTGCGCCGCGGGGACCGGCGGATCGGCACCGATCACCTGTTGCTCGCACTCCGGCAGGACGAGTCGTTGAGTCGGGTCGTCGGCGTGGACAACGAAACCGCTCGTGCGGCCGCCGACCGACTGGACCGCGCCGCCGCGTCGGGCTCGACGTGGACGAGGTGTCACCCATTGTTCAGCCCAGTCTCGGCAAGCGCATGTCGATCGCTGCGGGCGCCAAAACAGTGTTCACGCAATCTCTTTCCAACGCTGCAGCCGAGAACGCGCGAGGCATTGCCTCGCGACACCTGATGCTCGCTCGGGCGAGCAGTGAAGGAGGGTGGTTCACGCTTGATCATCGAATTGCGCTGTGCAGCAATAGGGTACCTATGTCACTTTGGGCAGATCGAAATGTGTACTTGCTCATGGGCTTCATTCACGAGGCGGGCGATCGACGTTTCGAACGACTCCAGTCGACCCCTTGCTTCACCTGCAGGGAACCGGAATGATGCACACGGGTAGCGCAATCCTCGGACCGGATAATCCGGTCGGTGTGTGCCAGCGGTCATACACTCGTATCGGAATGAACCGAATCTCGCCGGTGTTGGTAGTACGTTGATGGACAAAGAGTTTCGCCGGAAGATTGCATCCGTGTCGGATCTGTCGAACTTTCGATGCTCGGCCTCGAATCGAGAATCTGGCGTATGTTGAGAGGTGGCCGAACTCCGCAGGGGAGCTAGCGCGTGTGCCACACCCTCTCCAGCGGTGAATCTGTGACCTTGCTTCGGTGAACGATGACGAATGAACTGCAGAGGAGACCATCAGATGACCGACATCACCAACGTGACGGTATTGGGGACAGGCGTTCTAGGTTCGCAGATTGCGTATCAGACTGCGTACCATGGATTTTCGGTAGTCGCATATGACATCGACGATGCGGCGCTGGGCAAGGCGAAGGTGCAGTTCGACAAGCTGGTCAAGGTGTACACGCAGCAAGTCGAAGGCGCGGCCGACGGCAAGGCAGCGGCCGCGCTGGAGCGGATCACTCTGTCGTCGAACCTCGAGGAAGCTGTACAGGCCGCAGACCTGGTCATCGAGGCCGTTCCCGAGAATCTCGACATCAAGCGCGATACCTACACCAAGATCGGCGGTTTCGCCCCCGAGCACACGATCTTCGCGACGAACTCTTCGACACTGCTTCCCAGCGACTTCATGGACTCCACCGGTCGTCCGGAGAAGTTCCTCGCGCTGCACTTCGCCAACCAGATCTGGGTCCGCAACACCGCCGAGGTGATGGGCACGTCGAAGACCGACCCCGCTGTCTACCGGACAGTCGTCGACTTCGCATCCGCAATCGGCATGGTCCCGATCGAGCTGAAGAAGGAACAGCCCGGCTACGTGCTCAATTCCCTACTCGTACCGTTTCTCGACGCAGCCGGACTCCTCCTCGTCGACGGAGTCGCCGATCCGGCAATGATCGACAAGACCTGGCGCATCGCCACCGGCGCGCCGCTCGGCCCATGCCAGATCTACGACATCATCGGACTCACTACGCCGTACAACATCGCCTCTCAGGGCAACGAAGACCAGCGACGGTTGGCTGCTTTCCTGAAGGAGAATTACATCGACAAGGGAAAGCTGGGCATCTCCACCGGGGAAGGCCTGTACAAGTACCCGAAGAGCTGACCTGCTTCGCGCGGCCGGCTGGGGGCAGTTGTGGTCGCCCCGTGATCGCTTGAATCGCGCTCTGAAGCTGTCTGATCGTATGAGTGGACCATTGAAGCGGTGGGGGCGGGATCAGCACAACAATACCGAACAATCCCCGCGAACAGTGACAGCCGGAATCGATAATTTTCGGCGTTCTATGCCGATTCGAGGCGCCCGGCCTACCAAGTGGGCAGGCCAGGCGCGTCGGAATCTAGCTGGCGTTTGCTGTTTCGTATGCTTCGACGATGTCGGCGGGAATGCGTCCGCGGTCGTTGATCTCGTAGCCGCTGTCCGATGCCCACTGGCGAATAGCGCGGGTTTGAGCGGGGTCACGTTTGGTCGTAGGCGCCGATGAAGATGCGGCCTTAGGGGCGACGCCGGCCGACGCTACTTTGCGCTTGCGGCCGCCGACGCGGGTTGCGTGTCCGACGTACAGTTCGAGACGCTTGCGGAATTCGTTGGCGTTCTTGGTTTTCAGGTCGATGACGTAGTCGACGCCGTCGAGGGAGAATTCGATCGATTCGCCTTCGCCTTCGTCGATTGCTGTGCCGTCGATGTCGTCGACCAATTCATAGATTACTTGCTTCGCCACGGTGCGAGATCCCTTCGAGGTGTGTATTCCTCCCGAGAGTAGCGAATAAATGCGCTTGGTGCGAAAACTGAGAATGGACCGATATGCCCGTTTCTGCGGGCGTAAAAGAGTGCATGATGTTCAATCGCTGAGTATCGAGCTATTCCCCAGAGCATTCACTAGTTAGAATTACCAGAGTTGCTGATTAGTTGTTGTTGTCGCCCACAGAAATACGCAGACGCGGGCTCAGAATTGCTGCACGAACCGGTACCAATCGCCATCGTATTTTTCGTATCCGATGTCTCCGTCGCGACGCGGTTCACCGAGGTAGGGCGCGCCGTCGGGTAGGTAGGCCAAGCCGATCGAGTCGATGAGGCCGCCCACGATGAAGAACAGGCATCCGCTGTCGGTGGGGCGGACCGAACGGACCGCGTATGCCCCGATTCGGCGGCTATCCGTGGATTTTGTGCAGTCCTGGGCGACGGTTTCCAGTGCGCCCTTCGATAGCGCGAATGCGCCTTTCGACGGTACGGATAACAAGACGAGTGCGGCTGTGACGATGACGATGGCAGGTGCAACTGCGGTCCATCGCAGCGAATGGTATTTGAACCACCCGATCAGTGCGAGTACGAGCCATAGTGCGCCCAGGAACAGTAAGACGGCAGAGGCCAGTGCGTAGACGGGGAAGAGGACGACTGGCGGCGTGAAGGTGGAGATGATCACTGCGCACACCACTGTTACCAGTATTGTGAGGGCTCCCGTCAGCCACTTCCAGACGGTCAAGCCAGCGCGAGGAATAGCTTCTCGAGTTCGGCCTCGGTCATCGGTTCGGTATTGCCGGCGGTCTCGCCGGTGATGCATTCGCGCAGACCGGTGGCGACGATTTTGAAGCCGGCTTTGTCGAGTGCGCGGGAGACGGCGGCGAGTTGGGTGACAACGTCTTTGCAGTCGCGTCCGTTTTCGATCATGCCGATCACGCCGGCGAGTTGGCCATGTGCGCGTCGCAGTCGGTTGAGTACCAATGCGATGCTGTCTTGGTCGCCGTTCATGTCGGACTCCTTCGGATTGTGCTGGGTGTTCCCCCATGGTACCCCTGGGGGCATAGAAGACGGCGCTGACTTCCTCTGAGCAGCAGCGATCAGGCGTCATTGCTCCGGCCGGGCGCGAAGGTGTGCGCGCTCACCTTGCTGGCCGAAGAGGATGATCAGTTCGGCAGATGCGTCGTCTGCGGTAGAAAACCAGTGTGGGACATGGGTATCGAACTCGGCTGCTTCGCCGGGGACGAGGGCCAGGTCTTGGTCTCCGAGTACGAGTCGGACTCGTCCGTTGAGTACGTAGAGCCATTCGTACCCTTCGTGTGAGGAAGGTATCGGCGTATCACCGAACCGTGCCGCCGGGATGATGAGTTTGTGTGCCTGCACTCCTCCGGCGCGGCGGGTGAGCGGTAGCCATGTCATCCCGTACCGGGTCACCGGCTGTAGATGAACCCGCGGGTCGCCTGTCAACGGGCCGCCGATCAGTTCGTCTACCTGCATCCGGTACGTCCTCGCCAGGGCGAGTAATTGTTCGAGGGTCGGTTGACGCTGCCCCGACTCCAGTCGAGACAGTGTGCTCTCGGAGATGCCGGTGGCGGCGGAGAGATCGGCCAGTGTGGTCTCGCGTTGTTTGCGCAGGACCCGTAGCCGGGGCCCGACTGCGCTGATGGTCTGCTCCAGGTAGGTGCTCATGTCGGAGTTCATGCCGCCATCTTGACAGATCAGCAAGACAACTTGTTCCCGAAGATGTGGGCAGTTCATATTTACACAATGAACGGACAAGACATGAACAATCGATCCCGCACCTGGGATGTTGCAGTGATCGGTGGTGGTGCTGCCGGGTTGAGCGCAGCGGTGACACTGGCGCGTTCCCGACGCTCGGTGATCGTCGTCGACGCCGGACGCCCCCGCAACGCGCCCGCCGAGGGAGTGCACAATTTCTTGACTCGGGACGGCATCTCCGCGACGGAGTTGACTGCTGTCGGTCGAGACGAACTGACGTCCTACGGCGGTACGGTGATCTCCGGACGTGCTGTTGCTGCCCAGCGCACCGAGACTGGCTTCACAGTCGATGTGGCCGACGGGCAGAAGGTGAACGCCCGGAAGCTTCTGGTCGCCAGCGGACTCACCGACACACTCCCCGATATCGCTGGTCTGCGCGAGCGGTGGGGGCGTGACGTGCTGCACTGCCCGTACTGCCATGGATGGGAAGTGCGGGACCAGGCCATCGGAGTTCTCGGCACCGGGCCGGGCGCCGTGCATCAGGCTTTGATGTTCCGTCAGCTCAGTGACGATGTCACTTTGTTTTTGCACACAGCTCCGGAACCGACCGAGCAGCAGTGGGAAGTGCTCGCCGCCCGCGGAATCTCGGTGATCGACGGCCTCGTCGCCGGTGTCCTCGTCGACGACGATCGCATGACGGGTGTCAGGTTGGGCTCGGGCGACTCATTCGCCTGCCAAGCCTTGGTAGTTGCGCCGCTCTTCTCCGCGCACTCCGAGGTGCTCGAGTCACTCGAGCTGAATCCAACCGAACAGAGGGCGGGTGAGGCGCTCCTCGGCTCCGTATTCGCCGCAGATCCGAGCGGAGCCACCCAGGTTCCTGGCGTCTGGGTGGCCGGAAATGTCGCCGATATGTATGCCGGAGTGATCAATTCGGCAGCGGCAGGATTCACCGCAGCGGCGGCGATCAATGCGAGCCTCCTCGACGAGGACGTGCGACGCGTCGTCGACGAGACGCGAACTGCGCCGACGGCACCTGATGTGTTCTCCGCCGCGGCAGCAACTCTGGGCGCCCGACGTCATAGATTTCCCACCGAATCGAAGGTACGACAGTGACGACACATGAAGTTGGCTCCACCATCCCACGCCCCGCGTCCGAGTCTTTTTGGGAACCTCACTACCAGAGGAACATTCGACCATGGAGCGGTCTACCCAATGCCGTGCTCGCCGATATCACTGCCGACCTGACTCCGGGATCGGTATTGGACATCGGCTGCGGCGAAGGCGGGGACGCACTCTGGCTCGCAGGCAGGGGATGGACGGTCACGGCGGTCGACGTGTCCGCCACTGTCCTCGAACGCGCCCGCTCCCAGGCCGCAGAGCAGGGCCTCACCGCCAACGTGACCTTTGAGAAATGCGACGTATCGCAGTCCCTGCCAGGCGGATCGTTCGATCTGGTGTCCGCGCAGTACTTCCACACCCCGATCGACATCCCCAGGGAACAGGTCCTTCGCCGAGCGGCAGAGAGCGTCGCAACGCAGGGTCTGCTTCTGATCGTCGATCATGCCTCCACGGCCCCCTGGTCCTGGAACCAGGACCCCGACGTTCGGTTCCCGACACCACAGGACACCCTGAAAATGCTCGACCTCGACGACGATCACTGGCAGCCGATACGCGTGAAAGCAGCACAGCGAACCGCATCGGGGCCAGACGGGCAGACTGCCACGGTGACCGACAACGTCATCGCGCTGCGCCGCACAGATCGTTAGCTGTTGTGCCTGTGTCCTAGTACGCAGACGGGGGCGACCAGGATGAACCCGGCCGCCCCCGTCGGTTGGATCAGGAGTTCTTGCCGCCGAGAGCGGAGATCGCTGCCTGCAGCTTGGTCGTCGCTTCCTGTGCGACGGAGGACAGTTCGGTTTCGCCGGTGACCTCGACCATGATGGCGGGGTTCATTGCCTCGACGAGGAACGATCCTGCGGTGGTGGTGTCGGCGCGGACGAGGACGTTGCAAGGGAGCAGCAGTCCGATCTGGGGCATGACGCCGACCGCGCGGTGCGCGAGGTTCGGGTTGCAGGCGCCGAGGATCAGGTACTGCTCCATGTCTTCGCCGAGCTTGGCTTTCAGGGTGGCCTGCATATCGATTTCGGTGAGGACGCCGAAGCCTTGCGCGGAGAGTGCTTCTTTGGTTTGGGCGACGGCGGTGTCGAAGTCGGTATCGGTCAATGTGGTCGATAGTGCAATGTTCATAAGTGGGTCCTTTCGGTTGTGAGTGGCACTGTTGAAGGCTTACCCGTTACGTAGACTGGGCACGCCGGTTTTGGAAAGAAGCAGGCTCGCCGGGCACCATCCGACTGCAGCGTAGAGGCCCAGGTTTGCTGCGGCGAAGGCGCTCAGGAACCGCCAGCGTGGGGAGCTGGTTTCGCCGAGGACCAGACCGGTTGCGGCGACGGCGGCCGCGAGGGCGGGAACGGTGCGTTCGATGGGCCAGCCCGAGAACTTGTCGATCATTTTTTCTACTCTCCGATCTTCTGTAGAAAAATGTCAGTGGGAAAAGCTGATGGACGGCAGAACCTTGCGGAGCCATGCCGGTGACCACCAGGCCGCGTGGCCGGTCAGGCGCAGCATCACCGGGAGCAGGATGAGCCTGATCAGTACCGCGTCGAGTAGGACTGCGACACCGAGAATGATGCCCATTTCTTTCGGCGGTAGCGGATCGGAGAGCGCGAAGGTGAAGAACACCGCGACCATCACCGCTGCTGCCGCGAGGATGACGCGACCGGAATGGGCGAGGCCGTCGACCTGGGCGATCTTGGCGTCACCGGACTTCTCGTAGTGTTCTTTCGCGGTGGCGAGGAGGAAGACGGTGTAGTCCATGGCGATGGCGAAGATCATCGCGAAGAAGAACACCGGTCCCCAGCCGTCGAGGAAGCCCTGTGGGGTGAAGCCGAGCAAGGATGCGCCGTGGCCGTCCTGGAAGATCAGCTTCGCGACACCGAATGCGGCGGCGGTGGACAGCAGACTGACGACAGTTCCGAGGACTGCGATCAACGGAGCTTGCAGTGCGACGAGCAGCAGAATGAAGCCGAGGACGAGGATGATGCCGATCACCAGCGGTAGGTAGTCGTTCAGGGCCTGCTGCAGGTCCAGGTTCTCTGCCGGTGCGCCGCCGACCAGTGCAGACTCCGGAAGCTCGGCGCGGAGGTCGGCGAGTATGGTGCCCATCGCTTCGTCCGAAGGATCGACCGTCGGAAGTGCTTGTAGGAGTGAGTATCCCGAACCGTCCATGGCGGGTTGGGGTGGGGTGACCATGGCGATTCCGTCGACGCCTGCTGCCGCTGACGCGGTTTGCTGGGCATCGGCGTCGGCGACGACTATCTGTAGTGCGCCGGGTGCTCCGTCGCCGAACTGTGTCTGGACCAGTTCGTAGCCTTGGCGGACGGGTGCGTCCTCGGGGACGACGGCGATGGACGGCATCGCAACCTTGAGCCCCAGGACGGGCAATGCGAGTGCGATCAAGATGCCGACTGAGACGACTGCGAACGGCCATGGGTGCTTGTGGAGCAGTTCGCCCCAGGCCGCGAACTTCGGTGAGCGGTGCGTTTGGCGTTTGGCGTAGGGCAGTGATGCGGCGTTGACCTTGTTGCCGAGGGCGCCGAGCGTCGCCGGCAGCAATGTCAGGGTGGCGACGAGGACGAAGAACACTGCGAGCATGATTCCGACGGCCATCGTCCGCACCGCGGGGGCAGGGACGAGTAGGACGGCGGTGAGGCTGACCAGCACGGTCAGGCCGGAGAGCACCACTGCTTTACCGGCGGTGTCCATGGTTTCGGCGACCGCGGCCCGCGGATCGGACTTGCGTAGGGCGTCACGGAACCGGGCGACGATGAAGAGGGCGTAGTCGATTCCGAGGGCGAGCGCGAACATCATTGCGAAGTTCATCGCCCACACCGAGATCGGCGTGACCTGATTCAGCAGCACGAGCCCGCCTGCGGAGGCGACGAGTCCGGCGACGGTCAGCAGCAACGGGAGGCCTGCGGCGACGAGGGAGCCGAACGCGAGAACCATGATCGCCAAAGTGACTGGCCAGGAGATCAACTCGGCCTGGATCATGGCGTCGTGGTTGGCCTTGTTGAAGTCCGACCACAGTGCGGACGATCCGGTGGGGTAGACCTCGATGCCGTCACCGGATAGTGCGGTCAGGTCGCCTTTGACATCGTCGACGGCTTTGACCATCTCGTCGGTGCTTGCATTGGCGCCTGCGATGACGATGCCGGTGTGCTGGTCGGGGCTGATCGTCATGCCTGGTTGTGGGGCGATGATCTCGCCGAACCGGGCGTCGCCGTCGAAGACTTCGGTGACCGCGGCGAGTGTCTGCTGCACGGCGGGGTCGTCGATCGTCGCGGTGTCGGAGTGCACCACGACCTGCACTGCGGCCGAGGAGTTCCCGCCGAAGTGTTCTTGTGCGAGTTCGCGGACCTGGACGGATTCGGATCCGTTGGCCTGCCATCCGGCGCCGGCGAGCGAGGTGAAGACCGATGGTGCCGCGGACCCGAGAGCGACGAGAGCGATGAGCCAGACCCCGAACACCCACTTGCGACGGGTGACCATGGTGCTACCCAGTCGGCCGAGTATGCCGGGTTTGCGGTGCTGTTGTTTTTCCGATTCACGGCGTGAATCCGGAACGGTGTCCGACTCGGACATCAGCTACTCCTATACGGGTGGGGGTATGCGATCAGCAGCGGTCAGCGGCGGCTCTGTCGTTCCACTGTCGCACATACCTAGGGGGGTATGCAAGTACCCCCGGGGGTACCCCACTCGAAGTCAGCCGACGGCGCCCCGCACTGCGGACCGCCCAGAGGCGAAGGCAGCATCGATCTCCTCCAGCGGATGACGCTCGCCGACGGCAGCAGCCAGTAGATGCGCCGCCGGTGTGCGCTGCAAGAACTCCACGGCCTCGACGAGGTCGGACGGCGCGTAATTGTGACTTCCGGAGACGGTGACGAGGTTGCGGACCAAAAATTCTGGATCGAACGCCACAGCTGAACTGGGAAACACCGATCCCACCAACACGATCCGCCCACCCAGCCCCACCACTTCGAGTGCAGCGGCGACAGAAGACGAGCTCCCGGACAGTTCGAAGATGGCATCCGCTCCGCGGCCGATGTCGGCCAACTCTTCCGGCGCACACACCGCTGTCGCCCCGATCTCCGAGGCTGCTGCTCGACGGGCCGGGTTCGGATCGCAGGCGAGCACCGACGTCGCCCCACGGTCGAGGGCGTAGGCCACCGCCGTCAGCCCGAGCATGCCGCAGCCGAGGACCACCACGGCGTCACCCGCGGCGAGCCCGATCCGCCGTGCCGCGCAGACGACGGTGGCCGTGGCACACCCTGCCGGGGCGAGGAGCGCTGCGGGCAGGTCTTCCGGGACGACGACGGCGCGCGTCCCGGCGAGAAGGTGTATGTGAGTTGCGAAGCCGCCGTTGAGAATCCACCGGTCGCTGATTGCTGCATGCCCGTACTTGCGGAGGTCGACGCACTTCTGCGGCACACCGCGCACACATCGCCTGCAGGCGCCGCAGGCCGTGCCGACGGTCCACACCACCCGATCTCCGACGGCGACGGTCGCGCCCGTGCCGATGTCGACCACGCGTCCGACGCTTTCGTGCCCGAGGACAGTGGGGACCGGTGTGCTGCGATGCCCAGCGACGGTGTGCAGGTCGCTTCCGCACACCGTCGACAGTTCGATCTCGACGAGGACCTCACCATCGGCCAAGTCCGGAAACGGCACCTGTTGTAGGGAAAATGCGCTCCCCGACCACACTGCCGCGAGAGCGGTCATGCCCCGAGGCGCTTGCGCACTGCACCGCTGAGCAGGTCGACGGCGACGACGAGCACCAGAACCATCAGGATGTAGGTCATCATTTCATCGAAACGGAACAGTGAAATCGACTGGTTGATGAGGAATCCGATACCACCTGCGCCGACCAGTCCGAGGACGAGCGAGGACCGGACGTTGACGTCGAGCCGGTAGAGCAACAGGCCGACGAACTGCGGAACAACCGTCGGTAGGACTACATGGACAGCTACCTGCGTGCTCGACGCTCCGGCGACACGTAGTGCGTCGATGGGCCCCTGGTCGATTTCTTCCATCGCCTCGGACCACAGCTTGGCCATCACTCCGGTGTTGTGCAGGATGATCGCCAGCACGCCTGCGAACGGACCGAGCCCGACGGCGGTGACGAAGATGAGCGCAAACACGATGTCGGGAACCGCGCGCAGGAACGACATGACGGCGCGAGCGGCCTGATATGCGAACGGGTTTCGGTTCGTCGACCGCGATCCGAGTACGGCGAACAGAATCGAGAACGGGATGGAGAACGTCGTGCCGACGAGTCCGATCGCCAGAGTGACCAGGCATGCCTCGATGCCCGGTTGCACGACGGTCGTCCACGAAAAGTCCGGTGGGAAAGCAGAACCGAGGAACGAGGCGATGCCCTGCCACCCGCTGATGAGGGCGGTTGCGGATACATCGGTTTCCTCCACCGCCCAGATGTGCACCGCGATCAAACCGACGACGAGGGCCGCGCCCCCGATCATGCCCATTCGGCGGCGCGGGTGAGGCGGTACCTCGAGACGACGAACATCGAGAGTGGTCATTGTTCAACTCTTTCGGAGGAGCTGTAGAGCGCGGCGACGGTGTCGTCGTCCAGGTCGTAGGCTGCGCAGGAGAAGGAGATCCGGCCCTGATCGAGCCCGATTATGCGATGGCAGTGCCGTCGCGCAAGATCGGGTTGATGCAGCACGGCGGCGACGGCGATGCCGTCGGAGGCCAAGGATTGCAGCAGCGTCATGACCTGTTCGGCCGAGGCTGGGTCGAGGGCCGAGACTGGCTCGTCGGCGAGGAGGACGGGCGCTCGTTGGCACAGTGCACGGGCGATGGCGACGCGTTGTTGTTGGCCGCCGGAGAGTCGGTCGGCGCGGTCGTGTGCTCGGTCGGCGAGCCCGACGCGGTCGAGGCATCCCATCGCCTCCTCCCGCAGGGCGCGAGGGAATGCGAGGGTGGACCACGACCGGCGGAGCGACAATCTGCCGAGGGCGCCCGCGCAGACGTTATCGAGGACCGATCTTCGACCGACGAGATGAATCTGCTGAAACACCATGGCTGCCTTCCGGGCAGGGCCTTGGGTCAGCGCGGATTCGCCGCCGATTTCGATGCTGCCGCCGTCCACCGAGGTGAGGCCTACGACGCATCGCAGCATCGTCGACTTGCCGGATCCGTTGGCGCCGAGGATGCCCACCAGTTCCCCGGCGTGCACGTCGAGGTCGACGCCGTGCAGGACGGTACGGTCACCGAAGGAAGTTCGGAGCGCGCGGATCGACAATGCGGGAGCGTTACGCTCGAAAGCAACTGCGCCGCAAACTGTTTCGGACAACAAGTCGGTGGTCACTCCGCATCCTTGGAGGTGAGTCCGAGGGCGTCGGCGAGGTCGAACAGCGGCTGATACGTGCTCTTGTCGACGGGCAGGAGTTGTCCGGCCGGGTCGACGTCGAGCAAAGCGCCCGCCTCGGCGACGGCGTCGGGCGGCAGGTCCACCAGGGCGTCGGCGACGGCTTTCTGGAATTCCTCGCTGGTACTGCCTGCGACGGTGATGGGGTCGTTGGGGATCGGGTCGGAGGTCCACACTTGCCGGAACTTCGAGGTGTCGAACTGGCCTTCCCCGGTGGAGGTCGCCAGCTGTTGGGAGTTGATCTCGGCGGCGTCGACCTTGCCGTTGGCCAATGCCAGTAGTGCCTCGGGGTGGCCGCCGGCATAGGTGATCTTGACATCGTCGTCCTGCATTCCGCTCTGGCGCAATGCCATCCGGGGAAGTGCGTCACCCGAGGTCGATCCGGGCTCGGAGAGGGCAAGAGTACGTCCGCGAAGGTCGTCGATCGAGTCGATGTCGGAGTCCTTGGGCACCCAGACCCCGGCCGTGTAGGTGGAGAGCTGACCGTCGGCCGTCCCGAAGGAGGCGAGCGCGCGGGCATCGGCCTCCTGGCTCGCGAAAACGTAACCGAGCGGACCGAAGACACCGAGCTCGAGTTGTCCGTTGCGCATGGCGAGGACCTCGGCGGAGTAACTGTCCACCACGGTCACTTCTACCGGGCAGTTCAGCTTCTCCGACAAAGCTTCGCCGACGACCTGGAACGCCGGGGTCAGTTTGGCGGGATCCTCGAAAGGCTCCACACCGAAGCGGATCTTCCCACCTGGGCAGGTGGGAGTGCTTGCAGCGGTGTCGGAACTGTCGCCACAGGCGGTGAGGGTGAGGGTGAGCGCGGCGATCACGAGGGCCGCGTGGCGGGGCTTGAACATCGGTTCTCCTGATGGGGTGAAGGTCAGAACGAGTCGAGGACGGTGGGTGCGAGGCCGAGCGCGGTGGTCATGCCGATTCCGGAGGTCACCGACACCACCCGGACGTTCGAGGAGGGGGCGGCGGTGAGGAAGTCGGTGCGGTCACTGGAGGCGTAGACCCCACGCCACCGGCGCAGGACGGTCAACGGCGCCCCGAACAGTGATGCGCCCTCGCGCAGGAGTAGCTCGGCGTTGCGTTCGTCGTCGAACGGGGTGTGGGTGCGTGCGTAATGGTGGGTGTCACCGAGGACGATGGCACCGTCGGGGCGTTGAGTGAGCATGAGATTCATGACGGTGTCGAGCAATTCGGGTGAATCTTCCTTCATTCGTGCGCGTACCGCCGCGGCAGAAGGCATGGCCGCGAGCCCGTCGTAACGCAGCATCGACAGTCCGGTGAGCACGGCCGCGTCGATGACGACGTCGTCGGGTGGGGCGACTTCGAGCATCTGGAGGCGGCAGCGTTGAACGTTCCATTCGGCGGCAATGTCGGGGAAGAGTCGGTCGACGTCGTGGCCGACGGCGTGAACCATGTTCTGCCCGTGGATCTCACCGCGCGAGGTGTGCACCGCGTTCGTGTCGATACCGGTTACGTATGTGTTCCAGAAGAATTCGACGCCTTCCGCCGCCAGCCACGCCGCGATCGCCGGCACCGCCTCGCGAGGATCGACGCGGAGGTCGAGAGGCAGGTGCGCGGCGCCGATGCCGCTGAACGGACCGGTAGCGGCGCCGAGGGTCACCTGTTCGGATCCACGTTCGGCTGAGAATTCTTCGAGTACAGCCAGCTCGTCCGGTGCACGGGCGAGAACGAGGGTGCCGCATTCACGTACCTCGAAGCCGGCTTTGCGTCCGAGCATCAGCCAGCGTTCGCGTGCGGACAGCGCGAATGTCAGGGCGTCCCCGGATTGTGCTGTGGCGCAGACGTGTCCGAAGTTTCGGATGGACGCGCCGACGGCGTGGTCGTCTCGTTCGACGACGGCCACGGACATACCGCGCAGGACTGCGTCGACGGCATGGGCAAGGCCGACGATGCCGGCGCCGACGACGACGAGGTCGAATCGGTGGTGGGGGGTTCGGTCGATCATCACCTGGGCAACAGTTCCCGTTCTATGAGCAAGCGTCAACGGTTCGGAGTCAGTTGTTCGAACAAGTTCACCAGGCGTTCATGTCCGTTGTGCAGCATTGTTTCTGCCAGGTTCGGGTGGTTAGACTGCGCAGCATCAAAGTTGTTCAATCATGTTGGAGGCCAGCCTCAATGTCACTTCCGCTGCATTCCCGCGTCGCCGACGCTCTCCGTGCACAGATCGTCGACGGCGCCCTGCCCGTCGGTGCCCCCATGCCCTCGGAGGCAACGTTGTGCACGACATTCGAGGCCTCACGCGGGACAGTGCGGGCCGCGCTGGCCGCGCTACGTAACGAGGGATTGATCGCCGGTGGCCGTGGACGTCCACCGGTGGTGTGCGACACGGCCGTCGGGCAATCGTTCGAGACGTTCATGTCGTTCACCGCGTGGGCGAAGGCGATCGGACGAACCCCAGGTCAGCGCACCCTCGAGATAGCGCGCCGCGCAGCGACTCCGCTGGCCGCAGCCTCGCTCGGCCTGGATTCGGGCACTGCCGTCGTCGACGTGCTCAGGCTCCGGACGCTCGACGGTATGCCCGCGATGCTCGAGCGCTCCAGCTTCATCGAATCCGTCGGACGCACCCTGTTCGACTTCGACCCCGACTCCGGTTCCATCTACGCATACCTGATCGGTCAAGGCGTCGACCTTCACGAAGGCCGGCACACCATCGATGCCGTCGCCGCCACCGACGTCGACGCGGCGCACCTCGACATCGACCCAGGGGCGCCCCTGCTACGCGAAAGACGGAGAGCGGTAGACCTTTCCGGTACTCCACTCGAATACGCCGACGACCGTTACCGACCCGACCGGGTCGCATTCACCATCGACAACACCCGATCCGCGCACGACCTGCGCATCGTCAAGGAGATTTCGTGACCATTGCACGCTCGTTCGACCTCGCCAGCCTCGATATGGCCGGTACCACCGTGGACGAGGGAGGGCTCGTGTACGAGGTGCTCTCGCGGACCGTCGCCGACGCAGCCGGCTGCCCGCTACCGGCCGAACTGCTGGCCAAGTGGAAGGGGACCAGCAAACTCGAAGCGATCGCCGGTCTACTCGACGGGCTGGGCGCGTCCACCGATCCGAAGTTCGTCCACGAAGTGTTCGAGGACTTTCGCGCGAGCCTCATCGCCGCCTACCGGCAGACCCCGCCGAAACCGGTGGCAGGCGTGCCGGAGGCGCTGCGTGCATTGCGCGCGCAGGGCGTGAAAGTGGCACTGCAGACCGGGTATTCCGCGGATATCGCCGACGCCATCCTCACCGGGATGGGCTGGACCGTCGGGGAGGGGGAGGAAGACACGGTCGACGCGCTCGTCACCTCGGACCTCGTTGCGGCGAGCCGGCCCGCGCCTTACTTGATTTTCCGCAGCATGGAGGCAACCGGAGTCACCGATGTTCGACGCGTCCTGGTGGCCGGGGACACGCCCAATGATGTTCTCGCCGGGCACAATGCGGGCTCCGGCATTGTCGTCGGAGTGCTCAGTGGTTCGTTCGGCGAGGACGTGCTCAGGAAGTCGCCGCTCACGCACGTGTTGCCGAGCCTCGCCACTGTCGGTGAATTGCTCTAGTAGACAAAAAGAACGGAGCGCCGAGTGGCGCTCCGTTCTTTTCGTACTGGTTACTTCTGGAGTTGCGCGACGATTTTCTCGGCAACTTCGGTGCTCGACTGCGGGTTCTGGCCGGTGACGACGGTGCCGTCGACGACGGAGAACGGTCCCCACGCAGGCCCGACCTTCAGATCGGCGCCAGCGGCCCGGAGTCGGTCCTCCAGCAGCCACGGTGCCTTGTCGGCCAAGCCTGCCTGGCGCTCTTCGTCGTTGGTGAACCCGGACATCACTCGTCCGGCGAATGCCCATTCGCCGTCGGGCTTCGTTGCGGAGAGCAGGGCAGCGGGGCCGTGGCAGACCGAGCCGATGACCTTTCCGGCGTCGAGCATCGTGATGAGCAGCTTGCCGAGAACCGGGGAGACAGCGAGGTCTTCCATCGGGCCGTGCCCGCCCGGGATGTACACCGCTGCATAGTCATCGGCCGAGACATCTTCGAGCTTCAGCGGTGCTGCGAGCTGGTCGTCGAGCGCGTCCAGTGCGGCGCGCTGGCGAGCGGATTCGTCTGCGCCACCGGTCGACTCGGGGGCGAGGCTGGTTTCGTCGACCGTCGGGCGGACGCCGCCGGGAGTGGCAATGGTGAAGGGGATGCCGGCGTCTTTGAAAACAGACAGCGGGCTCAGCAGTTCCTCAGCCCAGAATCCCGTCGGATGGAGGGTTCCGTCGTTGAGGGTCCAGTGGTCCGAGCCGGTGACGACGATCAGTACTGAGGTCATGGTTGTACTTCCGTTCTTGGTTGGCTTGATGTGGTCTTCAACGTCCGGTGACTGTCGACCATTCCCCGGCGAGGGAAGTCGCCCGTTCCTGTTCGATTTCCAGGGAGTCCCGGGTATCGACACGTGAGCCCGGGCGGGGCAGGCCGACGGCGACGATGACGGCGCTGAGTGTGAGTCCGACGGCGCCGATGACGAAGGCAATGACGTACGAGGACTCCTTCGGCAGCCCGATGGGGAGCAGCTGACTGCTGAGGAGGGTGATGACCACCGCACTGGCCAGCGAACTGCCGACCGAGCGGGCGATGGAGTTGACGCTGTTCGCGACGCCGGTTTGGTCGGGGCGGACCTCGTCGACGATGAGGGCGGGCATCGCTGCGTAGCCGAGACTGACAGCGCTGTTGATGAACAGCACTCCGAGGATGAGCTGCCAGCTTGCGGTGTGGAGAACGGCGATGAACGCGAAGCCGACAGCGCCGACCAGGGACGCGAGGGTCAAGGTGGAGCGGCCACCGAAACGGTGCACGAGGCGTCCACCGATCGGTGCGACGACCACTCCGGCCAACGCGCCGGGCAGAAGGTAGACACTGCTGGCGGCGAGGACGCTGGCCGAGAAGCCGTAGCCGACCTCCGATGGGGTCTGCACGAACCCGGAGACGCCGAGGAACGAGACGAACATCGCGACTCCGATGAGGAGTCCGGCGGCGTTCGTAATCATGAACGGGCGGTTGGCCAGGAGTGATGGCAGCACCAGAGGCTCGTCGACGCGGCGTTCGAGGACAATCCAGAGCGCGAAAACGATCACCGATGCGACGAGGCAGCCGATGGTGGCGGGCGAGGCCCAGCCCCACTCGTGACCCTGTGAGAGTGGGAGCAGCAGCAGTATCAATCCGGCACCGAGCACGCCGCCGCCGAGCCAGTCGATTCCGCCACCGCCCGCGGGGCGATGCTTGGGGACAGTGACCGCCGCCAGCACCAAGGACACCAGGGTGACGGCGAGGGAGAGCCAGAAGATGCGGTGGTAGTCGCCGCCGTCGCGGGTCAGTAGCCCGGTGAGAACCAATCCGATGCCGCCACCGATGCCGAGAGTGCCGCTGACCACGGCCATCGCGCCGGTGAGCCGCTGCGCGGGTAGTTCGTCACGCAGCACCCCGATAGCGAGTGGGAAAAGGCCGAACGACGCGCCCTGCAGAATCCGCGCGAGGATCAGCAGCGGTAGCGAGGTGGTCAGCGCCGCCAGCAGGGAACCCGCGGCGACGACGATCAGGATCCCCAGGAGCACCGGGCGTCGGCCGCGTACATCACCGAGCCGTCCGAGTATCGGGGTCAGGACGGCCGCGGCCAGCAGGTTCGCGGTCACCGTCCAGCCGACGGCGGAGGAAGATGCGTTCAAAGCTTTGCCGATGTCTGCCAGTACCGGGATAACCACGGTTTGGAGCAGCGCGACGACCATCACGGTGACTGCGAGCGCCGGGATCAGTACTCGACTGTCCTGCTTTTCGGTGGTGCTCATTGGTCTCCTCGTCTTCGTGCAGGCGGCGCGGTGTCGCTGCACCCGGAAAACAGTAGTCCACAACTATGTTGCGGACAACTGATATGACTGTGAGCTGCGCCATGCCCTCGGGCGGTAGCGTCCGGTGACCGACTTCGACAGATGGGGGACGATAGATGCGTTTTGTGACGGCTGGCGACTTCACGGCGGAGCAGGCTTGGGGCGCGCAACTGCTCGCATCGGTGGACAATGCCACTGTCCGCCTGCATTGGACCGACAGTGCGTAGGTCTGGCACGTCAACGATGGCACCGAAGTGTTCGTCGTCGTCGACGGCATCGTGGACATGCACTACCGGGACTCGGCGGGCGAGCACGTCGAAAGGCTCGTCCCCGGAACGATGTGCGTGGCCGAGGTCGGTGACGAGCACAAGGCGGTGCCGGTCGGGGAAGCTCGGATCCTGGTCATCGAGCAGGCGGGGTCGATCTGACGGCTACTGCTCTTGTTTTTCGCGCTCGGACTCTGAGTGGGTGGGGCGCAGCAGCTCCTGGTGTCGATGTGGTGTGGCCGGGCGGCGGGTCTGGCCCAGCGCTGATGTCAATGTTGTTCTACATGGCGGGTTTTCGTCTTCGGTGGTAGCTGGGTCGTGGTTTTCGGTGCGGGTCGACATCGGCTGGCGGGGTGACGACGGGGTGGCCGTCGTCGCCGAATGCGATTTCCCATCCGTCGTTGTGGATGGCGCGGTGGCATTCACTGCAGACGAGGGCGAGGTTGTTGACGTCGGTGGGGCCGCCGTTTCGCCAGAAGACTACGTGGTGGAGCAGGCACCAGTCGGCGGGGCGCCCGCACATGACGCAGCAGCGGTCTCGGAGGATGACGGCGGTGCGTTGGGAGGTTGTGCCGAGCCGGACCGACCTACCCATTGCTAGGGGAATTCCGTTGTGGTCGATGATGATCGGCGTCAGGTCGGCGTCGCAGCTCAGGAGCTCAGCGAGGTTTTTACTGATGGGCCCGGTCCACCCGAGGCGGAAAGGCCAGTCGGGGCTGTCGGGACCTGGCAATTCGGCGCCTGGGGCGCTGGAATCCGGGCTGTCGGAAACGGCTGCAGCATTCCCACCCATTTTTGCTTGTGCTTCGGGGCTGAGGAGGTCCCGCAGGTTGACGGTGACGTTCACCTGCGGCCGCGACGTACCGTGCTCGGAGGCGTTCCCGGTGAGGTGTGCGTCGAGTAGCTCGGAGAGCGCGTCGGCCTGGCGTTTCGATGGACTCCGGGTGTCGAGGGTGGCGTCGGGTTCCGGTTGCGGCTTCGACAGCGGTGAGAGGACCGCCCGCAGCTTTTCGGCGAGGATTTTGTCGACGTCCCCTATTAAGGTGGTGCGCCCGTCGGATTGGAGGTAGAGGTCGAACCTGTTGAGCGCTGGGTTCTCCGATGCCGGTAGCGGAGGCGGACCCTCGGGCACACCGTCGGCGCCCACTTTCTCTTCGAGCTTCTCTTCGTATTGGTCTTCGGGTTCGACTGTCTCACCGAGCTTTTCCTGCTCCCGGCGTTCGTCTTCGCGTCGTTGGCGTTCGCGCTGGGCTTCGTCGTAGCGGGCGCGGGCGTCGTGAGCAACGGCGTGGGCGAGTTCGTGTGCCCGCTTCTGTACCTTCGCTGCGGTCGCGTCGAATGCGACGCCGAGTAGGTCGTCGACGATGTCGGCGATTCGGGTGCTGCCGAGCGTTGGATCGGCGGTGCGGATGTGGGTGTAGCCGTCGTAAATTTCTCTGACGTGGGCGACGTGGATGTCGCCGTCGGTGAGGGCCTTCGATACTGCGGGCCAGTGGGTGAGCCAGTTGGCGGTGTCGAATTGTCGGGCGGCGTTTCCGTCGGCGACGCGGGTTCCGGAGGCGAGCCACCGCGTCGGCGTCGAGTATTTGAGGGCGACGTTGAGGCCGCGTCGGGAGAATTCGGCGAGGAGTGCGTATTTCTGTGCAGCGAAGTTGTTTTCGGCGTGGGTGATGTCGCTGATGCCGGACACGATCTCCTGATCGGAGAGTGCGTCTGCGCTGCGAAAGTCCCCCAACTCGTGCATACGAAAAAAGATACAACGCCCTACCGACAAACTTTGTGGCTGCGGTTTCAGATGGTGATGGCGATCTTCCCGCAGACACCTCCGGATTGCAGTTCGTCCAGGGCTGCGGGCACTGAATCGAGCGGATAGGTGCGGTGTATGTGGGGGATGATGTTGTGGCGTTCGATGATGTCGGAGAGACGCTCCAGCTCCTCGCGCCTGGTGCGCGCTGTCACCACTGCGTAGCGCTGCTGTCTCGGGAGCATGCGGACGGCGTTGAACAGGGACTTCTCGAAGCCTCCGGTCCAGGGTCCGCCGGTTTCGTTCCCGACGAAGGCTGCTGTTCCGTCGTCGGCGAGGATTCGGCGGAGCTGCGGTAGCGGTGTGCCGCCGGCGATGTCGAGGATGGCGTCGTATTTGTGTTGGGCTGTGGTGTAGTCCTCGCGTTGGTAGTCGATGACGTGCTGTGCGCCCCAACTGGTTACGGATTCGGCTTTTGCGCTACTGCAGACGGCGGTCACTTCGGCGCCCCTGGCGACGGCGAGCGCGACGGCGTAGCTGCCGACCCCGCCGGAGGCTCCGATGATCAGCAGGCGCGTGCCTGGTTCGACGCGGGCGGCGTCGAGCGCTTGGAGTGCGGTGAGCCCGGATTCGGCGAGGACGGCAACGTGGGCGTCGTCGAGGCCGGTGGGTGCGGGTGCGAGGGCCTTTGCGTCGGCGATGGCGTATTCGGCGAGTGAGCCTTTCGCGATGCCGAATACTTGTTGTCCCACATGGAAATCGGTGACGCCTTTGCCCATGGCGACGATGTCTCCGGTGACGTCGAGGCCGGGGATGCGTCGGCGCGGGGTGCGGAGTCCGGTGAAGGGGCGCATCACTCGGGGGAGGCCGGTGAGGAGGTGGACGGTGCCGCGGGAGATGCCGGCGCCTCGTACTTGCACGAGTATCTGGCCGGGTCCGGCCGTGGGGATGGCGGTTTCGCCGACGACGAGTGATTCGCTCGTCCCGTAGTGCGGCTGCAGTATCGCGCGCATCGTGTGTGCTTGATCCATCAGCTGACCTCCGGAAGGTTGATAACGTACAAAGTACGTTACTCTGGAATGATGGTAAAGGCACGCGCTCCACGAAATTCGCTGACGCGAGAACGCGTCGTGGCCTGCGCTGTAACTCTGGCGGATCGTGACGGCGTACCGGCGCTGACGATGAGGGCTCTCGCCGACGAACTCGGGGTTCGCCCCATGGCGATCTACAACCACGTCGCCAACAAGGAGGACATCCTCGACGCGATCGTCGATCACGTTTTCGGCGAGGTCTACCTGCCTGTGGCGGACGGGGTGTGGAGTGAAGAGTTGGCGAGGAGGTCGCGGTCTCTTCGCCTCGCGCTCGGTCGGCACCCGTGGGCGACTGCGTTGATGGAGACGCGGGTGAGCCCGGGTGAGGCGACGTTGACCAATCATGAAGCTGTGCTGGATGTGCTTCTGTCGAATGGCTTTTCGCTGTCCGCGGCTGCGCACACGTACGCGGTGGTCGATGCGTTCGTCTATGGGTTCGCGTTGCAGGAGAGCATGCTCGCGAGCATCGACATACCAAGCTCGGCGCAGGCGATTCGGGACGCGATGGATCTGACGAAATTCCCGCGGATGGCACAGTTCGCCGGCGAGCACGTGATGCAGCCGGGTTATTCGTTCGCGGATTCCTTCGAAGTTGGCCTCGCGATGGTCATCGATGGCGCGGGTGCGCTTCGGTTGCCCAGCAACGAACATCGATAAACCGACATCGACCCAGTGCCGTTCTGCATGTTCGCGGGTCGGATCGCTGCCGCCAGCAGAGCGGCCGAACCACGCACGTGAAGGCTAGATCTTGTTGAACATGAAAGGTATTGACGACATTAGTAGGTTCAGCGCCTGCACTGGTCGACCTGGCACCTGGAGATCAGTAATCGAGAGGCGCTCCCTGCTCTGTTAATCGTTGAGTGAGGAGCTCTTCAAGGCGCCTCCACGCGGGGCTGTCGATGCCTTGATGGCCGGTAAGGATCTCGAGGGTCGATGGGGGCACTTTGTCGAAATCGGGAAGGTCGGAGACGAGCGTCATGTGCTCAGCGAGTCGTGCTGCTGCGTTTGCGATTTGAAGGAGTCGGGGGTCGTTGGGATTCCAGTCGATTGCGTCGTCGTATCCGCGGAGCACCGTGATGTACTCCGCATCGCTCAGCAACGCGGTACGTGTGGGAAGGATAGCTCGGGTGATGTCGGGGGCGATGGCGTAGCTCAGGATCCAGCCGTCGCGGATTGCGTTCACGTGACGGACGGACAGGCCGATTGCCCGGAGTTGTTCCATGTAGTCGATGGCTTCGGCCGGGAGGCATAGCCGCTCGGGCCGGTCGAGGTGCTGTAGTCGGGTCCGACGTTGCTGGAGCTGGCGGATGCGGCCGCGTAGTTCAGTATCGATCTGGTCTATGTGTTCGGTGGCGGTATCGGCGTCGGCGGATAGAACCCGGGGGATGCGGGCAAGCGGGACGCCAGCCTGAGCGAGGGTGATGATGCGCGTCAGGTCGATGATCGCTTGCGCGTCGTAGCGTCGGTAACCGGAGGCGTCCCGTTCCGGTTCAGGCAGCAGCCCCTTGGCGTGGTAGACACGGATGGCCTTCGTCGTCACGCCTGCGTAGGTAGCGAGTTTCCCGATGGTGATCATCGATCATTCTGTACTTGACCCTGCCCCAAGGGCAAGGTTGCACACTATGTTCATGACTGATCACGATGCCGATGAGACGATCCTCCGTGCGCTCGCCGACGAAGGCAACGAGACCGCGCTGGATCGGCTCGCCGAACTCGCGGATGCCCGAAACGACGTGGATGCACTGAACGAACTGCTCGATGAGGGCAGCGAGCTTGCCGGGACCTTGCTGACCCGTCGCGCGGTCGAGAGCCGCGACTTGCGCGAGCTGCAACGACTGTCCGACGCCGACAGTCCGAACGCCGGCGCGGAGTTGGAACGACTCCTCGGTGACGGACGTTAGCTATGACCGACCGCGTGCCCAGGCCCACCCCTGCAGCGCATCGGACCGGTGCGGATGTATTCGCTTTCCTGGCTCATAGCTGTAGCACCTCCGGTATTCCCGTCAATGTACGTACTCCTCCGGGGCAGTAGTCGTCGACGGTCGAATGCCTGGGATGATGGTCGGATGGCACAGCGGACGATGCGGTACGAGTTCAGTAGTGGACTCTGATTAGGATCCGTGAGCTACCGCGCCACCCGATCAATTGGGTTGCAGGTGCGCTCCTCCTGGCCGCGTCAGTGGTGTTCGCCGATTATAATTTCCAGGACGAAAGTTATCGGGAAGTTTTCTGGCAGTGGCACCGAGGGCCTCCTCTGATTGCGTTGGCCCTGGGAGGCTTGATTTGTGAAGTGCTGTATTTGATCGGCAGGATGCGTCGAACGAGAGCGCTCATCTTGCTGCCCTCGGCGATATATCAGCTCAGAGATGTGCTGTTCTTCCTGTACGCCCCGGATCCGACTTGGCTGCCAGGAATTGCCAGCGGCATGCTGATCGTTGTCGCTGCAATTGTTGCGCTCGAGAAGCGAGGCCCGGAGATGTTGTCCGGGTCCACTTCGCCTGCCGGATGACGTGGAACCAGAACTTCATTCGGACAATGGCGGTGCGAGTAGCGTTCCACCTAATTGACGGGTGTGCAGTACTCGAACCGAGCGATATCCCATGATGGCGATGCTGGTTCAAATGATTTGAACCAGCTCAGTCGAACCGCTCGCAGATATGGTGGTTTGATGACGAAGCTCCAGGCCCTGGATGAGTGGGTAGCTGGGAAATTGACCGGCGAGCCTGCATCGCGGAAGCCACCTGGCTCAGTCTTCATGGCGATTGTCTCCGCCGCCGTCATGGTGTGGATCTGTCTGCAGCGCAACTGGTGGCCTTCCCCCTTCGGGGTGTTCGCCTGGCTGGACCCCCTGCTGGTCACCCTCGCCCTGCTTTTCCTTTTCCTCGCTTTAGGCGTGTTTTGGGCGATTCGCACTCTCTACGTTCTCTTGGCTGATCGGCGATGGTCCTGGTGGATCCTTCCTGCGCCAATCGTCGTAGGCGTAGGTATGACCGCATCGGCGCTGCTACCACCGCAATCGATTCTCGGTGATCGAGCCGAATTTGAAGCTGCCGCCGCGGATCTGCTGCGAACGCCCGGAACTACTCGCGAGGATTTCGAAATTGGGCCGTTCGACATAGGGTTCGCTCAGGCAACCCCGCAGGGCGAAGTCTACTTTCACGACGAGGGCAGCATGTTGCTCACCACTGTGGGATGGGTGTACTCACCCGACGGTGTACCCACCGGATTCGATGACTTCACCGCAACACATTTGGACGGTCCGTGGTACGAATTCACCGCCACCTGGCGAGACTGACGAGCACAATTGCAAACCCCGAGAATCGCCTAGTCGAAGTCGACTCTGCGCGTGTCGCAGTTCGGCGCGACTCGGATCGAGAACGACTTAATGATGAGGCTTTCTCCGAGCGTGCAGTCATCTTCTGATGATTTTGCGTGCAGAAGTGCACTTCACAAACGGTCATCCAGGTTCGGGTTATCGGAAGTTGAAACGGGGGAGGAGAGACTCCGAATTGGGGACGGTCACCGACCTGGTGGCCTCCGCTCCTGTCTGCAGTGTTCATAGAAGTCGAAGCGGGGCTCCCACTCGGGGCGGCAAAACTTGTTCGCACTGCTCGACCGCGGCATGTCCGGCCGCCGGCGACAGCGAGGGGACGCAGACTCTTCAGCGATCACCGGGGTACCACAACGGAAATGATTTCGAAGAAAATTTGCCTTTGATGTCTTTCACCATCGGCTGTGACGGTGGGGCCAATGTGTGTTCGCCTGCGCCTGGTGTTTCGTCTTGACGTACGGAGAGGTTGCCAGCTCCCAGCCGACCGATCATGACTGCGTCACTTCCGTAAATATGGGCGGGTGCCGATGGAGCCTGTTCCGCCCACACCTGAAGCAGATACCGCTCTACAGGCTCTGTGGTGTCACCGTGGGCGCGTCCCGAGTCGCGGCCCAGTGCGTGCAACCTGATCCGCACGTGTCCGACGACGTCTGTCACAAGAACCTCGGGCTCGGAATCGTTGATATTGCCCATCCACAGCGAAGACGACGGGAAGTGTGGATCTTCTGATGCGAGATTGTGCAGACTGCGCTCGGAGATGACGTCCCAGCACTGATCATCAACCGGTGCGGATCCTGTCCACTCCTCGACGGTGACTCTGACTGGTCCGTAGGTTGCACCGGTAGCTACGTGGATTGCCCCGTTTCGAACGTCCGTCAGTGCGTCGGAGGTCAACCTCCAAGGATCCTCATCCGCAGTGTCCGGGCGGATCCGAAATTGTCCTTCAGCGGTCTGGACGATCGCCGACCTGTCGCGAATCAAGGTAGCCATGGCGCCAGTATGCTGCCTACCGTCGCGAATCGATGCCTTCGATTGACGCCGTTGTTTCCGACTTGGCTTACACCGCCTGAACACGCCTTGGTTTGGCTACCTGCCATTACGGTCTCGGCAGAGAACTGTCTGACATACGTGGCGCAACGCGGCTACAGCCCCAGTTCGTCCTCATCCCTCTCTTCTAGCGAGCCCCGTTCGGGGTCTCACCAGTCATCCTGCGACGTCCGTGGGAGTTCTTCCGAATAACCCCAGCCCGCGGCGCTGATAACGGGCGTAGCCTGTCGTTATCGATCGCTAGCTCCATCGGAGGGGCCCTGCTGTGACTACCGAGGACGAGCTCGATCGACTACTCCGAGACCGAATCGATTTCAATCGGTCCGACCTCATATCTGCCTTTCGCGCCCTACATCCGCAGCGGCCTGGCTCGGCTCGACTGACCGCCGCCGAGGCATACTTACTCGATTCCTTTGGCCTGACCGAGGATCTCGAGTCCTACGACGAGAATGCCGCCGACGTAATCGCTAATATGGCTCGGCTCTACAGCACGGCGTACTCACCCGCAGAGGTGGCGAAAGGGTTGAACGTCAGCGATTCTCGATTGAGACAGCGCCGCCTGCATCACACGCTGTGGGCGATCGACGACGGTGGCACGTGGGTCTACCCCGCAATTCAGTTCGAACTCGCCGAGAGCCGGAGAGACCCCGAGGAACTCGTCCTCAAGCACGTCCGCGCGCTCGATCAGGTGCTGCCACATTTGCTGCGCCGAAAGCTGCATCCCGCCGCTGTGGCCGGCTTCCTCACAACACCCCGGCCGGAGCTACTCTTCGATGGGAAGCCGAGATCGGTCAGGGAATGGTTGTTGGCCGGAGAGCCGGTCGACTCGGTGCTGCAGCTTGTCGAGGTTGGCGACTGGGCAGGTTCGTGACGTCGAATCCAAATTCGACGCTGCCAGATTCTGCCTCTCCACAAGTGCTGCGCGAGTTAGGGATTCAAGACCGTGAACTGCGGGTGATCACGGCCGAGGAAGTGTGGTGGCGGGTTCATAGGACCGACGGCGACCACGTGCTGGCCTGGAGCTCATTGCGCACCTTCGGGCCACTGCTGCGCTTCGACCCGCACGCCCTACCTCTCGGCTATGACCCGATCGGTCGCGGTGTCTGGTACGGCGCATCAACTCCGGAAGTTGGATCCGCAACGTCGCAGTCGGCGGCGAGGTCCCCCCGCCACCTCGACACTGACCATCAACAGCGAAGGTCGCCGCCGCAAAATAGTGGTGGCTACCTTCGACACGTGCGGTGTCGGTGCCCAACGCAATACTTGCCGGCATGCAAATCCGAAACATTGATTTCATGGCCGTGGTCCGATGGTTGCCTTCGATGTGGTCGCTTTCTGGGTGACAGAAACATATATCGCACCAAGGGTGAGTGAGATTGCGGCAACCCCTGCGGCTACCGATGCGGCGTGGTCGGTGACGGGCACCAGCGCCACCGGGATGGCAAGGCCGACGCTGGCACCGAGTTGTTGCAGGGTGCTCCCTATAGCTCCAGCGACGCCAGCATGAGGACCTGCGTTCTCGTTCATGGAACTGTTTGCAGTCGGCATCACACGCGAGGTGCCGAACCCCATGATGCCGAGGGCAAATAGCATGGTGAACAGGCTCATCGGGACCAATGCCAAGACTGCCTGCCCTGAGCCGATCAAACTTAAGCCGATACTGGTTGCGTTCGCAGATGAGCCGAGCAGTCCTCTGCGTCCTACGAACAATCCAATTTGGATAGTCGCTGGGTAGACAAGGAAGAACGCGCCTGCTGCGAGGGGTGAGAAACCGAGATCTCGCTGGAGCGTTCCGCTGACTCAAACGAAGGTCGCGATAGTAGCCACTGCCCAGAGGAAATGCGCAAGGTAGGCGCTCGCCCTGGCTCTATCGGTGAACAGTACGACTGGAATCAATGGAGTGCTGGAGGCCCGATCCAGGACCGAGAACACGACGATCACGATCAGCCCTGCCAGTGCGAACACAAGGGCCTCGGTCGGGTTGTCGGTCACAGTCAACGCTTGCAGCAGGGCACCTGCACCTGCGGCAAGAATCAACCCCCGCCATGCTCCTCTCAGATGGCCCGGGGACCTTTCGGGAAAGTCCCTCGCATAGACCGAAAAGATCAGTGCTACAACAACGAACAACACGTTGATGTACATGCACCATCGCCATCCGGCGGACTCGGTCAGGATCCCGCCGAGCAGGACACCGACAGCGGTTCCACTACCCATGATCATTCCGAAGATGCCGTAGGCCCGGTGGCGATCAGCACCGGGGAAGGCAGCTGACAATCGTGCCATCGCTGCCGGGGTCAGCACAGCGGCACCGACACCCTGAACTACCCGGGCGGCTATGAGAACTCCCGCATTGTCCGCGCTTCCCCCACCGCTGAGGCAACCGCGAAAACGACCAGTCCGCACGTCATCATTTGTGTGTAACCCAAGGCTTGAGCAATGCGACCTCCGGTGATCATCAGCGATCCCGCTGTGAGCACATACCCCGCCAGTACCCAAGTAGCTCCGGCACTCGAAAGCTCGAGGTCGGGAATCGCGCTCGGGCGTGCGAGCACGAGGATGGTGGCATCGACCGCAACCATCAATTGAGCCGTGGCAACGCATGCAAGCACCTGCCACGGTCTTGGTCTCTCGTTCATCAAGGCTCTTTATGTTGGTGTCACCAACGAACGGTAGGCTGTTGGTATCACCAACGCAAGGGGTATTTGATGGCCTATCAACCACCGCGCCGACTGCTGCAGACTCCCAGTTGGCTGATGACACAGACCGCGGTCACCGCTGCTCGAGCCTCACGAGAGATGTTCGATGCGGTGGGTGCGGGCCGCTACCATTACGCAATTCTGTGCGCACTCGACGAATTCGGGCCATGCAGTCAAGCTGATGTCGGCAAGCACTTGCGCATGGATCGCAAAGACGTAGCAGACAGAATCGCTGAGTTGGAGGATGCTCAAAGTGTCACCCGTAAAGCCGATCCCGAGGATCCTCGCCGCAATCTAGTCCGCATCACCGATGCAGGGCGACGGCGAATGATCGAAATACATGACCGCTTGTCCATCGCGCAGGATGAGCTGCTCAAAGACCTCACCCCTCGAGAGCGAGCGAAGTTGGTTCACCTGTTGCAGGTCGTTCTCGGTCACCGAACAGAGTCTTCGACCAAGGACGACTGATTGCTCAGCCAATTCAGCTGCACTAGGCAGTCACGATCTACATCTGCACAGATTTCTCGATAAGTTCTGCGCGGTAGTCGGGAGGACACCCGCTACCTCGACGAATTGACTGCAGTGTGGCCCTATCACCCGATCTTCACCAACAGAAACGTTTCCGGCGACGACCGTCACGTCCGCCGCGCACTCCATGCTGCTGGAACCGTCACAGGCTGTTTGCACGCGAAATGTCGCTGGATGACGCATCCTATCGATCCGTGTGACATCGCCTGAATGCCGACAACCACGGAAACGTTAGGCGGGCCAGCGGTCGAAATGCCCCGGACAAGACCCGGCACGACTTGCCGGTCCGCAACCGATGTAAAGCAAGTCGGATCCACTGGGGTTAGGTGAAGGCGTTGACGTCGGTGAGGGATGCGGAGAGGGGCCAAAGTCGGGCGGCATCGTCGGGGTCGATCGCCCACGGCTTGACGCCTCCAAGGAGCATGTCATTGTCGATGGCCATAGAGGCGATGTCGCAGTCTTGGCAGTATGCCCCGGAAAACGCTTCCAGGCCTGGAGCGGTCGCCGCCCAGACAGCTGTCGCTGCACCCTGCTCCGGAGTCTTGAACCCGTCGACCTGACGCCCACTTGGATCGATCCAGCCGAGCTCGATTTGTTCCTCTTCAGGGATGTGGCGTTGCAGCGGAGTCAGGATGCTGCCGGGATGAATCGAGAACGCGCTGATTCCTCGCGGGGCACCGACTGCTGCGAGGTGCAGGGCCATCAGCGCGTTGGCAGTCTTGGACTGCGCGTACGCCGCCCAACGGTCATAGCCACCAGTGAAGTGCATATCTTCCCACCGGATGCCGGAGAGAAAGTGCCCGGAGGAGGAGAACAACACGATGCGGGCCCGAACGGGAGTGAGTGCTGGCACAAGCCGGTTGACCAGGGCATAGTGCCCGAGGTGGTTGGTCGCGAAGTGAGCCTCCCAGCCCTCCCCGACACGCGTTTCCGGGCAGGCCATGATGCCGGCGGCACCGAACACGAGATCGAGGCGACGCCCCGATTCCAGATAGCGATCCGCGAACCGCTCTACGCTCGCGAGGTCCGCGAGGTCGAGTTCGTGGACCTCAACCGAGGGAATCCCAGCGACCGCCTTGGTGGCAGTGTCGACCCGGCGCGCCGCGACCACCACTGTTGCCCCCGCGTTAGCGAGCGCGCGGGTCGTCTCGAGGCCGAGCCCGGATGCACCGCCAGTCACCAGCGCGACCAAGCCGGAAAGATCGACACCGCCAAGCACATCCGCTGCGGTACTGCGGGCGTCGAATTGAGAGCCGATGGGGTGCTGTTGAACGGAATGTGTCATGTCCGCTGACGCTATGACCTAGAGCAGGCTCTAGGTCAAGGCTCTAGGCTCAAGTAATGGAGTCCATCGCCGGCGAGCTGTCAATCGGGGATGTTGCAACCGTGACGGGCTTGAGCGTTCACGCACTCCGATTCTTCGAACGCGAGGGACTGCTGCTTCGTGATATCCCCAGGAGCGGGACCCGTCATCGGGTATATGCGCCGGCCGATGTGGAGTGGCTGAAGTTGTGCAACCGTTTTCGTGCCTCGGGGATGCCGCTGGCGACCATCCGGACGTTTGCAGATCTTGTCCGGGCAGGGCCTGGCAATGAAGCCGAGCGTCTCGCGGTGCTCCAGAACCATGAGCAGCAAATGCAAGATCGGATCGCCTCGTTGTACACCGATCTCCAGGTCATCCATGAAAAGGTGATCGCGTACGAGCGTCATGTTCAGGACGGGACCACTGACGGCGTGTGGGACCCCACGCAACCCCCTGCGGTGAAAGCGTAGACCGCCCGATCGTCGGACGATGCCCTGTCCATCCTGATTGCGCCCCTCGACTCGTACTCGTCGAACTGTGCATTCCCCGAAGCAGACCGGTACACCATCCGAACCCGAGTAGTTCTGTGAAGCGCCACGTCAGAGACGGACCTTTAACTCAGTGCTGGGAATCGATTCGCTGTGTCCACCGAGAACTGTCCAGATCCAACGAATCCTCCTGGCGGCGAGATTGATTCCGCATACACATCGATGACGCGAATGGATCAGTCGATGATTACTCCTCGCGAGATTCGGGCACGTACGCGGTGCAGGCTCGGTGTCGATTCGTTCCAGGTCACCGTTATCCTCCAAGGGCGTGGTGACCCGATCTTCTAGGCTGACCCGCTTTGTTGTCGGGGATGTGTTGACCTGTCGAGACCAAGATCGTTTACGGTTGAGCGCTCTCGGCGATGCGCTGGGACAGTTCGACTAGGCGGTTGGAGAATCCCCATTCGTTGTCGTACCAGGCGAAGACCTTGACCTGATCCCCTATGGCTTGAGTGAGCGGGGCGTCAAAGATTGCGGAGTGAGGGTTGCCGACAATATCGGCCGACACCAGCGGTGCTTCTGAGTAGGCGAGATATGTCGACATTTCCGGGGCGGCGGCAGCACTGCGGAAGGCCGTGTTCACTTCGTCGGCGGTCACCGGTCGGCTGAGTTTGGCGGTCAGGTCAGTGATTGATCCGATAGGCACAGGAACACGGAGCGAAAGGCCAGTGAGCTTTCCATCCAGCTCGGGGATAATCCGCCCGATGGTACTGGCAGCACCGGAGGATGTCGGGATCGTGGACAGTGCAGCAGCGCGCGCTCGACGCAGGTCCGTGTGCGGAGCGTCTTGGAGGCGTTGGTCGCTGGTGTAAGCGTGAATCGTTGTCATCAAACCGGATTCGATGCCGAAGGCTTCGTGTAGCACCTTCGCCATAGGCGCGAGGCAGTTTGTCGTGCAGGAGCCATTCGAGAAGACATTTCCCGCCAAGTCGACAGTGTCGTCGTTTACTCCGAGGACGATTGCGGGAACGTCGCTGTCGGCGGGTGCCGTAATGATGACCTTCTTGGCTCCTGCGGTCAGGTGTTGCCGAGCACTAGCGGTGCCCGTGAAGCGGCCAGTGGATTCAATGACGACGTCCACGTTGTCATCACCCCAGGGGATACGGGCCGGCTCGCGTTCGGAGGTGACGCGGATCCGAGCACCATTGACGACGATCGTGTTTCCATCGACGTGAACACCGGCCAGGTGTCCAGAAAACGAATCCCATTCGAGGAGCGACGCGAGGGTTGCCGCATCGGCGATGTCGTTGATTGCAACAACCCTGATGTCGGCGTTGCTGAGTAGTGCGGCGCGGAGGTAGCTGCGGCCAATTCGGCCAAAACCGTTGATCCCGATGCGAGCTGTCATTCTGTCTCCTTGTTGATCATGATTCGGTGGTGATAGCCAGTTGGGCGGCGTCGAGCAGCGAAAGTGCGCCCCTGATTGCTGCGTCCATAGGGCCTTGCTCGCCCTTGGCGCGAGCCAGCACATAACCGCCCTGGATTACGGCGGACAGCGTTCGGGCAAGGTCGCTTGGGTCGATGCTTGTCGGTAGTTCGCCTGCGGCGATCGCGGCGGCGATCGTTTGTTCCCACCGATCGAGCATCGTGTCGAAAGCATCAGCGACGATCGCGATCAGTTCCGCGTCAGCGACGACTTGTGGGTCTTGGGTCATCCGTCCCACCCGGCACCCCAACGTTCCTGGGCGCGGCAAAGAGAGATACTGCTTCATCCGTTCCAGCGGGGCGCCCCCTTCTTCGAGCGCGGCGGATGCGGCCGTCAGATCACCGGCAATGGTCGATAGTGCCTCGACTGCGAGTTGGTGCTTTCCGCTGAAGTGGTGATACATGCTGCCCTGGCCGACACCGGCACGAGCCATCACGTCACGTGGACTGGTTGCCGCATAACCGCGCTCCCACAGCAGATCCGCCATCGCATCCGTCAGTTGGTCTCGAGAAGTCATGCAGGCAATGTAACAACTGGTATGTACGGGGCGAAACTGCCCCCTCGGGGGATAGGCGGTTCGGTATCCCGATGCGTATCGACGCTGCTCTTCGACGAGTATGTCCGGGGCCCGCCCGGCCTCGTATTTGCATTGTGCGCCCTACATCCGCGGCGGCCTGGCTCGGTTCGATTGACCGCCGCCGAGGCGCACTTCCTCGATTCCTTTGTGCGCTCAGAAGGCCGAGCCGGACAGTGGTGCCGCTCGATCGCAGGGGACCGGCCGCGGATTCTCGGGATCGAGAGCATTGAGCACGAAGTAGGCCGCTCGCCGGGATCCGGCGATGCCGGCGTGCTCGGTGTAGTCGACGTCGCATCCGTCCTGGACGAGGATGTTGTGAACGTTCTCGCCACCGGACTGCAGGGCCGAGGAGTACGGGACGACGAGTTCGTCGTACTTCGTTGCGATGTTGGTGTACTCGATCTCGGGGTAGTAGTAGCCGCCCTCCCGGATCGCCCGCATGAACGAGGAGTCGGGATCGAGTTGCCCGCACGCATGGCAGATCGGTAAGTCCTCGGTTTTGATCCCGAGTTGCCGGGCCTGTTCGAAAATGACGTCCATTCCCGCCACGGTGGTGCCGTTCCATGCGGGTGCGATGGAGACGTATTTGTCGATCTTGTCGCGGCCGCCCAGGTACTTCGCGTAGTAGGCAGGCAGGATCGTGCCCTGGGAGTGGCCGACGACGTCCACCTTGGATGCGCCGGTAGCGGTGAGAACTCCGTCGACGAAGGTGGCGAACTCACTGGCGCTGTCCTCCATTCGTTCCATGCCCCCGACGGCGGTAGCGGGCCAGGGCAATCCCTTCGGCGCACCGTAGGTGAGCGCAAAGACGCAGTATCCCTCGTTCTTCAGCAGCGGGACGTACGTCCCCCAGTTGGTCTGTTGCGCCCCGCCGGTTCCGTGAGCGAGCACTACTGGGTTGGGGTGTTCTTCGGACGGCACGCATCCGTAGTCGTTGGATCCGGGTAAGGAACCTCCGGGGTTGGTCAGCTCCGGCACGATGCCGCCGAAGAAGTTGTACGACACCGGGAGGTCCGCCGCCGAGGCCTGGCCGGTTGCGGTGAACAGCAACGCAACTACCGAGCCGAGCGCCGCAATCAGTTTCCTCTGCATGCCGAGAACCTAGCCAATGCTTGATTGCCCGTGGGCCTGATTGGACAAAAAACGGCAGGCTCATCGACCCGCGTGAGGAGAACTGCTCGAGGTACTTCTACTCATTGGGACAGTCAGGTATTGAAACCAATTGAACAGCAACGGGTCTCAACTTCCCGCAGTGGGGACATGAACTCCCCGGGTCGATCCAATTTCGGCTCAGCGTGGGGCAAGGTTTCGCAAGGCCAGACCGAGAATGCGCGGCAGGTCGTCGACTCCGTAGCCTGTCCCGGATTCGCCTGTCCGGTCGGTAATCAGGTGGTTGGACATTGCCAGCCCGTGCAACAGGACCCAGAGCAGCGGGCCGACGTCCCGGGCGTCGCCGGTGATGAGAATGTTGCTCCGCTGCGCCTCGACGACCAGTTCATGGAAATAGCTGGTGAAGTCGGTAGCGGCCTCTTTCAGCACCCGGCTCGGCTTGAACGCGTAGTCGCCTCCGAACTCGAGTCGGTAATGGTTCGGGTATTCCCAGGCGACACGGACGTAGGCAAGGCAGGCGCGGAACAGCGAGGTGGAAGCTGTCGCGGGGTCCGCTACTGCGCGCTGCATCTCCGCTTTCAAGAACGTCAGGTTCTCGGCGGCCACCGTACTGAGCAGATCGTCTTTGTCTTGGAAGTGGCGGTACGGCGCGGTCCGCGACACATCGGCGGCCGCGCCGACTGCTCGCAGTGTGACGTGAGCGGGCCCGCCCCGTGCCAAGAGGTCGCTGGCCGCGGCTATCAAGGTGCTGCGCGTGTCTCGGGTCTGTTCTTGCACCTCCTCAGGATATGAGGTTGTTGACGCTGTCAACGAGTCGCTGCTAGGTTGACGTTGTCAACTTGATGCTCGGTGGCGTTGGTTGCCCTGGTCAGGTGGTGGCCAGTCACTGTGCTTGTCCTACCGGGGGTTCAATGACATCGACAGCGCAGACGCATCTCCTCGAACTACTCCGCACGGATGTCGCGACCTGGAATTCCCTCCGAGTCCGTGGCCTGAAGAGCGCCAGTCTCGTCGACGCCGATCTGGCAGGGGTGAACCTGGCGGGTGCAAACTTGTCGGGCGTGGACCTCACCGGTGCCGACCTGTCTGGAGCCGATCTCACCGACGCCACCCTCGCCGGCGCCGATCTGACGTCCGCCGAATTCGTCGGCACTGATCTGGCGAGGGCCGATCTCACTGGAGTGACCGCTCACGACGCCAACTTCACCGGCGCTTACCTCACGCGGGCTTGTTTGAGGGATGCAGACCTGACGTTGGCATATCTGACGTCAACCTTTCTCGGGCACGCGAATCTCGCCGGAGCGGATCTCTCTTGCGCGTACATGACCGGCGCGTACCTCGCTGACGCTGACCTGACCGGCGCCATCCTGATTGGTACCTATCTAGGCAAGGTCAACCTGACCGGCGCGAAAATCGGCACTGCTGTCCTGACCGGTGCAGATCTCACTGAGGCAACGATGCCGGACGGCACCTCGACCGACTGACGGCGATCGGCAATCGGTACAGAACTCGATTCGCCAGCAGCCGTCCGAGCGAACCGTGCGGTCAGGCCCAGCACTCTGAGCGTCGACGTCAGAAACGACACACCATCCATTGGTCCCCGCCATGCTCGATGACCGACTGAACGGAACCGGCCCACCCAGGTCACCGATCCAACGCTGCGCTCGCAGCTTGCACGAGCCGAACAGTCGAGAGTTTGCACCTCATACGCTCGGGGTTGCTTCCCTCATTGAGATCCGCATTCCATACAACGGCACGTCAACGGATGAACTCGCAGTGGATCGTGAAATAGCGTTCGGGCCTTGACTAGTGCCGGAATGCAAACGGACGTTTCTATGCTCGATGCTCACGCGTCATCCAAGAAACGGTCACAGGTATGTGAAGCCTTCTGATTACACGCGATGCGAACAGGTTCATCAGGGCAATCGACGTAGATTCGGACGATGACCGACGTGCGTTACACCGATTACGCATGGATCCGAGATGATCCATTTCTGTTCGACGAGGGATTCTGTTTGACGATCTGCACTTCAGCGACCATCGACGACGTAGCGGCAGTGCTACCGGCGGTGACCGCATCGAGCAGCGGCGATTACGAAGCCCTCACCGAATTCGCGTATGACCACGGTTTCGATCTGATCGGTGGTCTCCTTCAAGTCGATGATGCCGTCGTTTTCTACGAGCCCTACGGCTATCTTGGTGATGATGCCAAGCTGTCACTATCGGTTGGGCGGTCGGTGGTCAGCATCGATGCAAACCCTGCCGTCAGCTACTTCAAGTTCTTCCGAGACGGGTCGACGGTCACAACGTTCGAGAAGATGTTTGCAGACTCACGTAGCGGCGAGGACCCCGATGCACTTCTTCCGCTCATGGAACGGATCGGTGGCTTTCACCTCGGCCGAAAACCTGATGAGATGCTGCCGGAGATCGTCACCTATCACCAGGCAGCGTTCGCGCTGGCCGAGGCGATAACCGTTGTACGACTGAATCATTCGTTGCTGAGTCAGTCGCAGTACCGCATCTGTCAGTTCACCTGATCAGCAGTAGACCTTCGAGCTCATGCATTTCGCCGAGGGTGTCGACCGGGCCTAGCTCCAGGGTGTACACGTCGTAGTTCGCGGTGTCGGACATGGAGCCGACTGTAGGTCCTGTATTGCGACAAATTGTCCGGGGACTGCTGCGTGTTGGGCTGGTGCCTCTTCGAGTGGAAAGCTGTCCAGATGATGACAGAAATTTCCCAGGACGATTTTGCGTGGGTCGAGGAGGACGACCGCTTCGATATGGGTTTGTGTTTCACGCTGGTGCATTCCGCTGACCCGGAGGCTGTGCTCGAGGTGTTCAATTCCGTGAACCCGAGGAAGGTGCGCCGGGCGGCGGGGATGAGTGACGACGAGTGGATGGATTCGCTCGGTGATGATGATCTGGCGCAGCGATTTGCGGGTGTGGCCGGTGGCTGGGTGTGGGTGCTCGAGGAATTCGCGATCAATGCGGTGTTGTCGCCTCTGCCGGAGCGGTTGTCCGATGCGTTCGGTACCAGCATCACTGTGCAGTGGGATGTGAATTTGCTGTCGACGTTCGTGTACGCCGTCGACGGCGGCATCGAGCGGCATTTCGAGTTGGGGCGGGTGGCGGACCCCTCGGATCGCTCGGCTCCCGAGGGTTACCTGGATGAAGAGGACGAGATCGATTGGGAGGAATGGATGTCGGGCGGTTTGTGTATGCAGGCGCGGCTCGCGGGAGTGATTGCTCTGACGGCTGATCCGATCGAACCTTTGATCACCGAGACCTGCGGTGGGGCATAGGTCGCGTAGCACCTCTTGTGCCACAGGGGAATAGCCATCTCCGACTATGCGACGCTCGGGGGTGGTGTACCGGCAATATCGGGATCGCCGGCAGCGAGGTACCGATCGGCACCTCGCTGCCTCGACCAGAACCTGCCGATGGGGGCCGGCCGGCGGCGCTGTGGCAGACCGGGCCGTTCGACCCATCATTGGGCAAGTTCAGGAGGTCACCGTAACGGTGTGGTGCAGCCCCACTTCCGATGCCGCTGTCACTCTGCGGACGAACCCCTCCGCGTCTTCGATGCAAGCCTCGGGTGCGACGATTCCGCGTCGGGTCAGTCGTCCCTCGATCAGCTCGACGAGGGCAGCCGCAGCGGGAACTGCGGTGATGGTGCCCGCGCTATTTCGGCTACTCGGGTAAAGAATGTGGCCTTCGATCGCGATCCGAGTGGGCACTCCGTCTTTCTCTCCGTCGACGGCCACCTGCCAGGCGCTGCCGGGGAGTTGGTCGGTCACCTCTATACCTAGGTGCCGTTGGCCTTCCGGCGTTGTCATGTAGCGGGCGAGGAATTCCCGCGGTGAGATCGGTAGCCCGTCAGAGACTTTGCCGCTGAGCATGCCCAGCCTGTCGAGGTCTTTCCAGATTTGCACGCCCTCTGGCTCGAACCAGGCGAACCGCACCACCGCGTTGCGCAGTCCAGCGATGTAGCGCCCCAGCGTGACACCCTCGGGGTGGCCCATGTAACCGAAGTCGTGAGTGCCGAATGGCTCGGCCATCGTGAACGTCTGCGGTGAGTCCCACGCCGGCACGTCACGTTCTGCGCCGTCCAGGTACTGCGATACGTTGCCGGACATGGAGTGCAGCATGTGGTCGTTCAGCGTGTAGCCGAGGTCCACCCGGTATGGCACTCCGATCACGACATTGACGGTGTGTGCGGACGTCAACTCGTCCACGGCCCAGCGCGCGGCCAGGTTCGTCACTCCCGGTGAGGACCCCATGCCGGTCAATACCGTCAAACCGGCCGCTCGTGCCGCTTCGTCCAGTTCCGAGTTGTTGATCAGCTTCTGCGTGACGTCGAACTCGTCGCACACGTCTACATAGTGGGCACGCGCGGCCACCGCCGCACGCACGATGTTCATGCCGAAGCGATAGAACGGGCCGACGGCGTTGAAGACGATGTCCGCGCCGGCAATCACCGCGTCGATGCTCGCGGTGTCGGCGGCATCGAAGCCCGCCGCGACCGCGGTCATCGACTCGGACTGCACATCGGCTACGACTTCTCTTGCTAGCGACTCGTCACGGTCGGCGACGACCATCTCGTCGACGACGCCCGACTTGGCAAGCTCACGGGCGACTTCCCCACCCACGCTCCCTGCGCTGAGGATCACGACCTTCATGCTTCGTTCTCCCACGCTCGGTGCAGCAGAATGATGTTGTCGACCGAGCGCTCCGCGCCCTGCACTCGCTCATCCCAAACCACACGGATTTGTGCAGGTGCCCACACCAGGTACGGCACCGTCTCGTTGACCTGCGTCTGTATCTTGTCGATGATGTCCTGGCTGGCTTCCTCTGACTGCGAGTTCAGCAGTTCCTCCAGGAGCGCATCCATTTTGGGGTCCGCGTAGCCGCTCGCATTGTCGCCGGAGTCGCTGCCCAATCCGTCGTACAGGCGAAGGTAGGGCGCTTCGTCGACAAGGTTCATGCCGCCTCGGGCGATATCGAAATCATTGACTATGTAGAGCTTTCGGATCAGATCGCTCACGCTGCTGGCCCGGTCGATCGTGACATCGAAGCCGACTGGGCCCAGCATCGCCTGTGCGGCCAGCGCACCCGCCTCGGCCGTCGGTTCTGCAGTGGTCACATAGGTCAGTTTTCCGTCGTAGCCATCGGCTTTCGCCTCGTCCAGCAGTGCACGGGCCGCGTCGGGGTCTACCACGAGTGGATCGACGTCGCTGTGCCACGGAGAGCCCTCAGGGAACATCGCCGCGCCCACTGGACTGTCGTTGTTTCCGCCGAAGGTGCGCTGGTCGATGATCGCCGGGTCGATGGCCAGAGCAATAGCCTGGCGTACTCGGATGTCCTGGCCCGGTCGGCCTTCCCGCTGATTGATGAACGCGACCGCCCCCTGCCCTTGAAGGTCACGGTAGCCAGCCCAGCCGTCCTGTTCGACCTGCGCGATCGCGTCGGGGTTGCGAAACATGAAGGCCATGTCCAGCTCGCCGCTGCGTAGCGAGTCGAGTTGCATGTTGGCGCTGGTGGTCGGAACGAACCGGACCTTGTCCAGATTGGGGCGGCCGGCGTGGTAATCCTCGCGCGCGGTGAGGACCAGTGCCTCGTCTGGAGCGTAATTCTGCACCGTGAAGGGCCCGGCCCCGATCGGTGTAAATCTGTCGCCGTTCACAGAGGACTCGGCGACGATCATGCCGGCCCCGGTGGCGAGCAGCACTGGAAAGTCCTGCCACGGTTGGTTGAGCTGAAATTCCACGGTGCGGTCATCGGCGGTATCGACAGACTTGACCACGTGGTTCCAGGTCTGCGAGCCACTGGCGTAGCTGGCGCCGAACCGATCCATGCTCCATTCCACGGCTGCCGCGTCGAGCGGGCTGCCGTCGCTGAACGTCGCGTCTTCCGGCAGCGTCATCCGCCATTGCATGCCGTCGTCGTCGACATCGAGCGTTTCGGCGAGTTGAGGGACGAATTTCCCGTCGCGGCTGTCGCGCTTGACCAGCACGTCATATATCGCGGCCATTTCTGTGCCGCCTGTGGACCCTGCAGCCTGTGTCTCGGCGGGGTCCAGCGTGCGGGGAAACGAGTAGGAGCCGAAGGTCAGCTCGCCACCGGCCACCGCGTTCGACGAGTCTGCGACCTCGGCGACATATCCGATGGAACCGCTGTCGTCGTTGCCGGTGCCCGAACTGGCGCATGAGGTCAGCACCAAAGCGCCACCCAGCGCCGCTGCGAGAACCGGCGTCAACCGAGCCGCTGGCCCCCGTTTTATCTGTTTCGTCATCTCACGCCTCTCCGACCTGGCCCGTGTGGTCCAGGTCACTAAGGCGACAGTAGGCGACTTAACACCCTTAAAGCAACAGTTGTTGCTTTAAGGGTGTTGGCAGTGTTTCTGATCGGCCTACGGGGTTGGCGCGAACGCCCTCGCGGTCGCCTCCGCAATGGCCTCCACTGTGGCGCTGGTGGCAGGCTTTTTGCCGAAAGTTGTGCTCAGTAGGAGTGGCCCGACGATCATCTGCAGCACGAAGCGGGCGTTGACGTCCTCACCTACTTCGCCGCGCGCCTTCGCGCGGGCAACCATCTCCGACAGGTCGCGCAGGATCGGGTTCCAGTGGGCGCGCTGGATCTCCGCTACCTCGGAATCGACGTCGGACGCGAGCACCGCGTTCAGTGCGATCTCCACCGGGTTGGCAAAAAAATTAGCGAACTCTCGGGTGAGGGCCTGCACATCGGTGACCCAGGATCCGGTGTCCGGGGCGACGAGTAGTGCCGTGTGCAGCGTGAGGGCCTCTTCGACCAATGCCACGCGGGTCGGCCACCATCGGTAGACGGTCGACCTGTGGATGTTCGCTCGCTGCGCGACGTCCGCGCCTGAGAATGTGGTGTTGCCCTCGCGGAGCATCTCCAGCACCGTCGCGGCGACCGTGGTCCGCACGACCTCGCTTCGTCCACCCGAGCGCACGCGTTGGGTTCGGGGTTCATCGCTCGTCATGTTGGGATCGTATCTGCCGAACAAATGCCTTAAAGCGACAACTGTTGCTTTAGTGGGGAATGTCTGGTTGTGTGCATCTAGCCGCAAATTAGACACTCAGGAGTGCTCATGACCGATCTTCCCCGTATTCACGCCTCCGGGCCCATGCAGGACATCACCGACGCGCTGCAAGAGCATGGTGCCGTGATCGTCGAAGACCTGCTGGATCAGGATCTGCTGCGGCGCTTCAACGAGGAGCTGGATGTACACCTGAACGAAAGCGCTCAGGGCGACGAGCGAGGCTTCGTCAATGCGGGGGTGGCGGCCTTCTTCGGCGACCGCACCGAGCATCTGGCCGGGCTGGCTGCCAAGTCCGAAGTGTTCGCCACCGAGGTGCTTACCCACCCGATCTATCGCGCGGTCTGCGACGAGGTGCTTTTGCCCAACTGCGCGACTTATCAGCTCAACCTTGCCCACGTGCTCAACCGCGGACCCGGCGGCACCCCGCAGCCGCTTCATCGAGACGAGGACGTGTGGGTTCACTTGGCCAAACCGCGGCCGACCATCATGTTGGCCTCGGTGCTGGCCCTGCGTGACTTCACCGCGGACAACGGTGCCACCCGCGTGATCCCGGGCAGTCACCTGTGGGACGTGCAACGCCGGCCGACCGACGCCGAGGCCATCCCCGCGGTGATGAAGGCGGGCTCGGGCATCATCTATCTCGGTTCCACAATCCACGCCGCCGGCGCCAACACTACGGCCGACCAGTGGCGCCGGGGGATGCACATCAGTTACAGCGTCGGTTGGCTGCGAACCGAGGAGAACCAGTACCTGTCGATCCCGTTGGAACAGGTTCGCACCCTGCCGCGCGAGTCTCAGAATATTCTGGGATTCGGCGTGCATGATGCGATCGCGCAGCGCGGGGGCTATCTCGGCACCGTGGACCTTGCCGACCCTGTCGAGCTGATCGCCGCCGGCAAACTGTAGGCGCTACGCCAGGCTCTGTGCCCTGGGGCGCAGGGCTTCAGCGACGTCGGTCCGTGCCCGCCCGCGGACCGCGGGCGGATCACCGAGACCTGCGGTGGGGCATAGCTGTCGGATAGGTTCGACAAATGTCCTTTGACGCACGTGCGGTTGCGCTCGGCCTCGTCGCGGTGCTCGGGCTTGTACTTCTGATCGCGGTGGTCGTTCTCGAGTTGTGGTTTTTCGTGCTGTGGGCGGCGGTGTTGTTGGCTGTGCAGCTCGCAGCGTTTGCCGTGTACGCCTTGATTTACGGACGTATCGAGCCACCGGAGGGGAGTGCATCCGTCGTCGCGTTGGGCTGCGGGTTAGGTCCGGGCGGCAGCGTCACTCCATTGCTGGCGAGCCGGTTGGATCGTGCGCTCGGGGTGTACAACGGTCAGCTCGACGCCGGCAGCTGGCCGGCTCTGATCGTGTCGGGTGGGCAGGGGACCGACGAGTCGGTGGCCGAGGCCACTGCGATGAAGCAGTACCTCGCTGCGCGGGGCGTCGCGGAGGCGAAGGTCTTTGCGGAGACGGAGTCGCGGAATACCCGCGAGAATCTCGTGTACAGCAAGGAGTTACTCGACTCGGCGGGTCTGACATCCGAGCCGATGATTGTCGTTACCAGCGACTTTCATGTGCTGAGAACAGCAGGGCTCACCCGCGATCTGGGTATCAACGCTCATGTGACGGGGGCCAGAGCTGCCCGGACCTACTCGCGAAAGGCTTTCCTACGCGAATTCGCGGCTGTGCTGCAGCGCTATTGGAAAGTCAACGCCGTTTTGCTCGTTGGCATACTCGCCTTCGTGGTCTTCCTACAGAACGTCAACGGATGAATGGGAAACGCGCACTCGCGCACGTGACGCTCTTGGCGGGGGCGTTCGTGGCGGCGTTGACGCTGACGACAACGGTCTCGCACAACTTCGCGTTCTTCTCCGGCGGTGACCGCCTCGATGTCTTCTTCGACAGTGCCGCGTCGGGGGCGACGCTCGGTGCGATTGTTGCGGTGGTGATCGCAACCGTCGTTTCGCGCACCCGGAGTTCTGGTGCGGCAGCGGGATTCGGCATCGTGCTGCTTGGGGTCGTATCGCTGCTGCAACCGGCAGGGGAACTGCAACTGCGGGCGCTTGCGGCGGGGCTGATTCTCGGCGGCGTCGCGGCACTGACCGGCATTCGGGAGCGTCGAACATTGCAGTGCGCTCTGGTGGTCGGCGTGGTCTCCGGGGCGGTCATGGCGGGCCCGTTGGAAAGCGAAGGCATGTCGCGCCGTTACGCCGACTACCTCGAACCTGCTGCACCGCAGACATATCTAACGGTCGCGCTCGGTGTGTTCGCTGTCTTGTTGGCTGTGTCGGCGTGGATGAAAGCGTTCGAAAAAGAACCCGTATCCGTGGACAACAAGAGTCGAGTCCTGTTGGTGGGGATCGTGATTCCTGTAGCAGGGTTGGTGCTGTACTGGCTGTTCCAGCGGTCTGTGTGGAGCCTCGGGACCGGCGAGGCCATGCAGAATCGGTGGTTGCTCGGGCTGGTAGTGATCCCGCTACTGGTGGGCGCGGCGTTCGCCCTTCCTGCTGCGTCAGGGGCTGTCGTTCTCGCCGCGTTGGCGTATCTGGGTGCCGGCTCCACCGGTTCGTTCGAGATGTCGACAGCGCTCGTGTTCGTGGCACTGTTGGTGGCAGGCTCGGTGGTCGGGTGGCGATGGCGTTCACCGATGACGGGTTTCGCGCTCCTGGCGGTGGTAGCTGCTACGGGATTGTTCACCGATCCACCGCTCGACTGGATCAACATGGGCGCCAACGTTTTCGTGCTTCCCTTCGCCGTCGGCTTGCTCTACGCATCGCTGCTACCGACGGATGCACCCGCTGCAACGATGTCGGTGACGACGCCGATCGCGGTGTCGATCCCGATCGTCGCCGAGTTCGGGTGGACGGCCTACACCCCGCTCAGCACGATTGAACCGAAGTTCTCCCCGACCACCTGGATGTGGACGTCCACTGCTGTGTCCGTCGGCTCGGTCCTGGCGGCGGGTGCGGCATTCGTGGTTCTGCGGCACACTCGCCGAGGAAGTTACGAGGCGCCATCGGGGTAGCTCCCCGGCGGCGCCTCACCATGCCCTCTTGACAAACTTTCCTACATATCAGTTTTCCTACATATCAACCGAGGCGGCTCATTCGAACCGCAGGTCGGCGAAGGACGGCGTTGTATCGGCGTCCCACACATGTTAGAAGGATTGTTCGACCAGTGGCCACAGGTGCTGTTCTCCGTCGTACACCGAGTTCACGACGTCGGCCCCGTCACCAAAGACCACGAATTCGTGGGGGATGACTCGTCCCGCCGCGTCTCGTCGCCCCTCCGGGTCCGGAAATCGCACAGCGACGACTTGTCCGTTTCGGCGCCACGCCGCGGGTTCGTCCGCGAGTTCGGCGAATGCACGCTCGTATTCTGGAAGCGGGCGAGTCCGTTGAACAGGCCGTGTTCGATGGCAGCGAGTATTTGTTCTCGGTGCCCGGCGATGCGACGTTGCAGTGTGACGAACGATTCGATACGGCTGCGCCGTGCCCACTGAATCCAGCGTTCGAGTGCGTCGGCGGCCTGGTCGACGGGGAGCTCCGGTGTCGTGGTCGACGACGACGGTGAGGTACTTGTGGCCGCGTTTGTACGAGATCTCGTCGATCCCGATTCGTGTCAGGCCAGGCGGCAATTGTTCTGGTCGTGTTGTCGGTGTTCCAAGCTGGACAGAGTTATTTTTAAGAGCAGGCCCGCTACTCCCGCGACGATCCAGTTATCCCGATCGACAATTTCGGAGTACTCGTTCTGTGTGTCCTGGCCGCTGTCTTGATCGCCGCCGGGCCGTCACGGCCGGTCCGTCAACGTGGCATCGTCTGATTGCTGGACTTGCGCGAGGCGGCCAGCTGGTGGAAGACCGCCAGCACGAGCGCCGGTACCGTCACCGGGGCAGCGCTTGCCAGCGGCGACCACAACGATGGCGTCGACATGCCCGCGTTGTAGAAGCCCACTGCCGTCAGGACCAGCATGGTTCCTGCAGCGACCCATGACATCGAAGACCTGCAGACGACCGCGGCGACCAGAAAAAGCGCAATAGGGATCGCCAGCACGAGGACGAGCGGGAATCGGAAGTAGTCGAGTAGCGGCTGTTCACAGCTTTCTGGAGCCATCGTCAAGCCGAGTTCGCAGTTGGTATTTGGAGCATCGGCCAGTCGGTGGCCCTTACGCCCAGCGCTACGGCGATTACTGCGAGCACGGCCCACGCGACTCGAATACCTGGCATCGCGTAATCGTCTCACGAGCGACTGTGGCTCCTCTAGCTCAATCCCTTTTGACCAGATCCCCGATACGTCCGACGCATCCTGGCACGGCGCATCCGAAGCAGCCGGTCATACATCGGCGAGGAAAAGCGCCATCATCAGCCCAGATCTATCGGAGGAGTCCGTGGTCTCGAAAATGTGATCGAGCAAAGCCTCTACCGGAACTGGCTTCGGGATTTCGTCATACTTGTCGCTGACCCTTCCGAGCTTCAACAGATCGCTGTTGTTGACGCAATCCAGAATTAACCTGACATCCGAGCGATCTGCATCCCCCGAGCTCGTCCCCATAAGCAGCAATACATCCGCGATCGAGAGCCAGTCGTCGATCTCTAGAATCCCGTGAAGGACCTTGCTGACCAGGTCGTCATAGCGCGACATGCATTTTCCCATCCTCGGATACAGAACGTTGTTCGATTCTAGTTGTGAGAAGCGACCGCCACCCGGCCGGGAACTGGCTCGATGTCACGTAACCCACGCAACGCTCACTGGAGGTAATTAGTGGCCGTCCGCGGGGGCTACGCCGTGGCCGCGCTCCAGGGTTCGGATCCTGTTGGTTTTCCGAGCCATCACGGTTGGGTCGCTGATCGCGCCTGAGCGGCCACACGCCCTCCCCCGTCTAGGTTTTGGCTTGTCGAAGGTCAAAACTGAAGAACGGAGAACGGCGTGCAGAACGCTAGCTTATGGCGCACTGTGTTGGGCGTCGAGAACGTCGAATTCGACGACGACACACAATCGATCGTGGCGCATGCAAGGCCTGCAAGTGCGACCAGGGGTCGATGTGGAGCTTGCGGTTCGAGGGCCTCCTGGTATGACCGTGGGCAAGGTCGACGGCAGTGGCGCGGCCTGGATGTGGGAACCGTTCAAATCTTCCTGGAGGGAGATGCTCCGCGGGTTGATTGCCGCATCCACGGGCCGACGGTGCGCCAGGCCCCGTGGGCTCGTCATGGTGCCGGGCATACGCGCTCGTTCGATCAGCAGGTCGCCTGGTTGGCCACACAGTGCTCCAAGAAGGCAATCACCGAGCTGATGCGGATCGCCTGGCGCACAGTGGGATCGATCATCGCTCGGGTGTGGGCCGACACCGCCGCCGGTATCGACGCGATAGCATGCCTGACACGAATCGGGATCGACGAGATCTCGTACAAACGCGGCCACAAGTACCTCACCGTCGTCGTCGACCACGACACCGGAGCTCCCCGTCGACCAGGCCGCCGACGCACTCGAACGCTGGATTCAGTGGGCACGGCGCAGCCGTATCGAATCGTTCGTCACACTGCAACGTCGCATTGGCGGCCACCGCGAACAGATCCTTGCTGCTATCGAACACGGCTTGTCCAACGGACTCGTCGAATCCATGAACACCAAGATCCGACTCCTCACTCGCATCGCTTTCGGATTTGTCCGTCCAGAGGCACTCATCTCCCTGGCGATGCTCACTCTCGGAGGACACCGACCTTCACTACCGGGCCGCCGAGGACCCCACACATCAGTCACAAGGGCCGATTTCCTTGACACTCGGCTATGTTTCGATGTGGGAAGCAAGCCAACGAATATCGTTGCGTCACAGTCGCGGCAACGCGAGGCCGACGATTTGAGGTTCGACGGTAGGACCAACCAGCGCAGACAGGAGCGCCACATGACGACTGCTGCATTGTTTGTTCTCGCAACGCCTGTGGTGTTGGTTGCGTTTCTGGCGGTTCTCACCGGCCTCGGTGAATACCGCCGCACCGGTAAATGGGCCTTGGCGGTGCTGGCCGTTCCATGCTTTCCATTGTTTTGGGTTGCTTGGTATGTCCGTGACGACCTCGGAAGCGCTTCGCGCTGACCGCGGTGGGCCGCTGTTAGTGAGGTGCCAGTTCGAGACGCCATCGGCGGTTGTCATTGGTGAAGCCGCTAACCGGGCCCAGGCGAACAGTGCATGGCCAGTACGTGGCCGCGGGTGTCTGTGTCGGAGTGTGCATCATCAGAACACTGGGCCGTCGGTGACTGAGGAGCATTTCACGAAGCCTGTGACGGTGACATCGGTGGTCGAGTCGGGTTCGATCGAGCGTGTTGTTGCCGAGAATCCCGCGCCGACAATCTCGGTGTCGACGACTTGAATGTCGAGCTGGTCCAAGGCAGTCAGGTCATGGTGGACGCCCTCGCGGTCGACGTACTGCAGCGACATGTAGTCCGTCTTTTCTCCTGCCTCGTTTGAGATGTGGGTGGGGCCGAACAGGAGTTTGAGCGAGAAGTCCTCGCCTGGTCTGGCGCTGCCTTCGTCGAATATGGCGAAGTCGCTGGTGGCGGCTGAAAAGGCGCGGGAGGATCCGTCGGAGTTGGTGGTGCACTGTGTTTCGGTTCCGGCCGGAAGGCTTGCGGCCCCGAACCAACCTGATTCGAACTGGATGTAGCTGCCCTGGCCGTCACTGCGCGGGGTAGTGGGAGCCGGGCGCAGGTCCACCTGGGCGTGACTCTCGTCCGGTCCTGTACTGCAGCCAACCGCTGCGGCGAGCAACAATGCCGTGATGAGTATCGGACTAACCCTGCCGGATGCGTGCACGTGCTGCCTCCCGATGGTTGATAGACACGGACAGGCTAGCGGTATGAGGTACGGACGTCAGTGACGCGGTGCCGGGCCGGCGGTAAGCGGCAGGCGGTCGTCCTGCGCGTGCTGAAGGCGGTCGGTGGTAATTGCAGTGAACGTTCCAGATTTCGACAGCGGTGCGTCGTTGCTGTTCACGGGAGTAGCGCACCTCCTCGGCGAGGATATGGCTGTAGCGTTCGACTTCCCGTGGGCACACCAACCGCAGCCGTCGGGGATTCTCCCGACTTTCTTGATGTCGACGTGCATCATCTGACCGGGTGGTTTCGCGAAGATCCCGATGGCGTCGGCGCGCAGTTCGAACGTAATTCGTGAGGCCGACCATTTTCGGGTTCACCGCATGGATTCGATCTCGGCCACGACCTGTGACGCTGTGGCGGGAGATGCCCATTTCGGCGGCCACGTGGGCGATCGGGCGACCCGGGCAGCGCGGAATCGAGGGTTGACTTGGAGTGCACTCCAAGACGTACTGTCGCATTCATGAGTGCACCGGCACGGCAAACATCGATCGGCCGACCTGAGGGCATCGGAATTGCCGAGATGGCGGAATGCTCTGGGCTGACCCAGGACACGCTTCGGTGGTACGAGCGAGAGGGATTGACTCCTGACATTCCCCGATCGGCAAATGGTCGACGCGTTTTCACGCCGAGGATGGTCTCCTTGCTGAATCTGCTTGTTCGCCTTCGGTCGACGGGTATGCCGACTGCTGATATGCGCGATTTTGTGAGGCTCATCGACGGCGGTCCGGCGACGCATCGTCAGCGGGTCGCTATTCTCTCCGCGCACCGCGCGCGTATCGCGGAGCGTCAACGGCACCTCACCGATGCCAGCAACGCTTTGGAGTCGAAAATTTCACACTACGAACTCCTCATCTCGGAGGGGCTGGACTGCGAGGGAGCCGCAGTCCCCAATCCAGCAGACAACGACCAGTAAGTGGGTACACACATGTCAATTCCAACTCGTAGAATCCCCGCACTCGACCGTGACGTCAGTGCCATCGGACTCGGCTGCATGGGCATCAACTGGGCCTATGCGCGCGACGACGCGGATTCGGCCCGCACAGGTTCGGAGATTCTTGCCCACGCACTCGCGTCGGGTATCGATTTCTTCGATACCAGTGACGCTTACGCCGCCGGGGAGAACGAAAAAATTGTCGGCGACGCTGTGGCTGACGCCGACGTCGTCATCGCGACGAAGGCGGGCCTGATCGGTTCCATGGACAGTGGGAAGCCGACACTGACACGTAACGGCCGCCCGGATCACCTTCGGAAGGCGTGCGATGACAGTCTGCGGCGCCTCGGAATCGACACTATCGATCTTTACTACCTGCACCGCGTCGATGATCAGGTGCCGATCGAGGAATCGTGGGGAGCGCTGTCCGATCTTGTTGCTGCAGGCAAAGTTCGAGCGTTGGGTTTGAGTGAAGTCACCGTCGAGCAAGCCGCGGCGGCGCATGGTATCCACCCGGTGGCCGCTGTTCAGTCCGAATTATCGGTATGGACCCGAGACGCATTGGGGCAGGGCAATACTCCTGATGGTGCCGCTGTCGGGAACATCGTCGACTGGACTCGTGACCGCGACGCGGTGTTCGTCGCTTTCTCACCGCTGGGGCGCGGGTTCCTGACCGGGAGTCTCGATACTGCGGCCCTGCCGTCGAGCGATTTCAGGACTACGCTTCCCAGGTTCACCGGTTCGGCGGCGCAACAAAACCAAGCGATTGTCGACGCCCTCGCGTCAGTCGCCGATCGCCACGCCACGACGCCGGCAGCTATCGCGTTGGCATGGGTGTTGGCGCAGGGGCAGCATGTCATCCCGATCCCGGGAACGACGAAGGCGACTCATCTCGACGCCAATTTCTCTGCTGCGCAGCTTACTTTGACGGCGGAGGATCTCGGGATCCTCGACGGTGCACCTGCCGCGGTCGGCCCACGCTACTGAGATGAAGCTGGGACGAGGTAAGGGGACAGGGTGGGACATTTGTCCGTCCACGTCGGTGACACCGCGAGGTAACAGATACCCCTTGCCTCCCGCGAAAGCCGCTTCGTCCGTCCGTCAACGTGGACGTGTCCTGTGTTCCCATACATCCGAAGTCGATACTGACCACCGGAGTGCCGAGAGGCTTCTTGGCGTTATGTATCGCTTTGCCAGGGTCATTCAGATGGGCGAATCCTACCGTCGTTGTAGCATCCGTATCCCGGACAAACGCGGCATGAGCCGTGCTCTTTCGATCAAGGGATTGCCCAGTTGCCTCAACGACGTGAACACATTTCGAAAGCCTTTGCGGGTGGGTGCGAATGGTTCGAGACCGACCTCTACACCCGCACACTCGACAGATACTCGACTGAATCGGAACTGGAGATCGAGCATCTGCTCAACATGATGGATATAGCGGAAGATCCGGGCGGCCTACCCAACAACCAGTACGACGCCCCTATCGGGTGGCTGAGCAAGATCAGTCGGCACAACCCGCCATGGCTGGCCGAAATCAAATCGGCGGGACCAGAAGAACCCGACGGAGGCCACCGTGAATACCGTCTGTACTTCGGTGAGGCCCCATCTGATCAACACGCCTTGCTCGCAGCCCTCATCGAGTTCAAGCACACGAGCTGGTCGAACAACAAACAGAAGACCGCCCAGACGAAGCACATCAAGGCTGCGCTCGAATCCATCGCCAGATGGTGCTCCTGGAAAAGATGCGACTACCGGCACCGTTTGGACAGCCTCTGACGTGGCGTTCAATACCCGGTGTTGCGATTTTTGCATCAACCCAGGAGGCTGAGAACATGGCACGCACACCTCGACGACAAACGCGAAGCGCCGTACTGGCGCGACGCCTCTCCAATACGGAGCTTTCGTTCAAGCTGCAGCTGGTCAAAATTCGCAACGACCGCGGCCTGACACAAACCGACGTCGCAGAGAAGATGGGCGTCGACAAGAGCGCCGTCTCGCGCTTTGAGCGAATCGACGCCAACCCGCGTCTGGCCACGATCCGCGCGTACGCACTCGCCATCGATGCAATCTTTGAGATGACAGCGACCGAAAACGAGCCCGAAATCCACGTATTCGGCGTCGGAAAGCCCTCCGTATCGCGCCCCAACGCGAACGACGCCTATCGAATCCTGGTTCTACACAGCAATAAGAGCGCACAGTCACCTCCGGCCATCGTCTTTGGCGGCACGAAGCACAGCAATCTCAGTTTCGGCGAAGCCGGAGTTGCCGACCGTCGACAGGGTGCACTCGTAACCAGACTCACGCCCACGGACGCAGAGGACATGCACCATGTTTAGCTCGCTCTTCTTTTCCGCGCACGTCACGGTCACAGACGGATTGGTCAATGTCCTCGAAGGCGGAGTCAGCCGCGCAACCCGACCGGTCTTCCCAAGTCATCTAGGCCTCTACCTTGTCGCCGTTCTCGACGCCAATGGCAAGCCGGACGTCGAGGTCAAGATTCGACTCGTCGACGCAGATGAGCCGAATACGGTTATCACCGAACTGTTCGCCGTGGCCGAACTACAGCAAACACCCGGAGACGACTACGACCCTCGAACGATGTCCAACCCGCTCGTCGTCGACCTGACCAACGCTGTCATACCGAAGCCAGGCACGTACCGCGTAGAGACGTTCACAGACGGCGAGCCATCTCTGTCGATCTATCTACAGGTCGTACCCACACCGTCGAACGTCCCTGTGCCTGCCTGAGCGCCCCTTCTTTATCTCCTATGAGCCAGTCCGAATCGGCCACCGTACGAGTCGGTGAGTGCACCGACTCCGGCATTCTGGACGACGAGTAGTGTTGCCGTTGTTCGCATTCAGGCTCGACTGGGTCGAGCGGCGGGTGGTACTCTCTCACGAGATCGTGCACTTGGAACGCGGAATCTTCCACTCACCGAGACGGTCCATCTACATGCGCTGCTGGACGTCAGGTTTCAGGGAAGTGGGAGGAGCCGATTGATGACAACATCCAATGCGGCCAACGCTTCTACTTCTCTGCCCTCGTCGTAGAGCATCGTCAGCGCAAGACCGTCACTGGTTGCGATCAATGCATCGGCCACAGTTGAAGTTTCGATGTCTGCAGAAACGGCGCCTTGTCGTCGCTCCTCCTCGAGATACTCGGTGAGTGCTGCACGGATGTCGTTGTCGACTGCAATGGCGGCTGCGGAGTAGGGGCGATGTCCGATCGCGCGGACTGAAAACTCCGCCCAAATTCGGGCTTCGGCTCTTCTTTCGGCGTCGAGCGGGAGCGTGGCGAGTAACCAACTCCGCACGACGTCGACAAGGGTGCCGGTGCGATCGACAGACTGGAGCCTGGCTTCCACTCGTTCGCCCACGAGTTGTAGTGCGAATTCGAGCATGTCGTCTTTGGTGCGGAAGTACTTCTGGATTGCCCCGACGGAGCAGTCGGCGCGTTCAGCGACTGCTCGGATGTTTGTTCCGGCGAGGCCTTCGTCGGCGATCAATTCCAGCAGCACGTTTCCGACATGTCGCCGTCGCTCGCTGGGGTTGTAGGTCGGGGGCACAACAGCCAGCATAGAATACAAACGTATTCTATGCTGGCTGTTGTCAGTGTCGATCGAATGGAGTCCGAAACATGTCCGACTACCTGCCAACTCGTCGAGCCACCGACGCGGAGCGCCTCGATGCAACTCTCCACCTCACGGATGCGCTGGCCAGAGGTGCTTTGAGCGGCGAAGAGTACAATGATCGGATCGAAGACGTGAACAGCGCTCAATCGATCGACCAAGTTGCAGCCACGCTGGTCGATCTGCCTCCTTTGCTGCCAGCCACCACCGCGAGCGAAAAACGTAAACGGGATGATCTGCGCGAGTGGCTCAGAGAGTGGCAGTACTGGCTCGGCGGTTCGGTGCTGATGGTGGGCATCTGGGGAGTGCAAAGCCTGATGGACGGATCTGTGATCAAGTTCTGGCCGGGACTTCCGATTGGAATTTGGGCGCTCGTGCTCATCGCGTGCGTGTTCTGGCCGAGCGAGGACCACGAAACTAGCTGACCAGGGCGCATGTTACGAATGCACCGCGTCGATCGCGTTCGCTGAGATGGGGGTTGCGTCGTAGGTTCTACATTTGTGTAACCACGCCTCCAGGCGCGGTCCTCCGATCCGATGGCGTTGTCCGCGAACCACTATGCGGCAGCGATGCCTTCGCTGCCGCATAGTGAAGAGCCCGCCGGTGACGAATGTGTCTCTTCTGCTGGGTTCAAGTGAGAGCGGCGTACACGACGATGTTGTCGTCGTAACTCGCGGCATCACTGTCGAACGCACCGCCGCAAGTGATCAATCTGAGACCGGCATAATCGATATCTCCGTACACCGATGCCGTCGGAAACTCGGCTTTGGGATACTGCTCGATGTCCGAGACGGTGAAGGTCAGCACGCTGTCATCCTGACGGCTGACGATGACACTGTCCCCGCTGTTCAGTTCGCGTAGACGATAGAAAATCCCAGGGTCTCCGCCCCAATCCACGTGCCCGGCGACGATGGAGGGGCCCATCTCACCCGGGGTAGGTGAACCGTCGTACCAGCCGCCGGGGAATCCACCCGACGGCACCTCCATGGTGCCGTCGGCCTGCAGCCCCAATCCGATGAGGTCGGAATCGACACCGATTGCCGGAATCTCGATCCGCACCGGCGTCGACGCCGAGAGCGGCGCGACAGCAACCGCCGTATCGATGGCCTGCGCATCTTCCGAAGGTGCGAGCGATGGTGCGGCCGGTTGAGGTGTGGCTGACGAAGCTGAACTGGGGGACTCGGCCAGCGATAGCGGCTGGTTGACCGTCGACGTATCGGTATCTGTCGACGCGCCGCATCCGGTGATAAGCGCTATCGCCAGTGCAACCGCAGTGACGAGCCCTCCCACCGCGCCCCGATGTCGAGGCGCGGTGGGACGATCGTTGTATCCCGAGTGGCGGTGGGAGAACATCAGCTGCCGTTGATGTTTCGGTTCTGGCGCCGAGCGACTATCAGTCCGGCTCCACCGACGAGTACCGCCGCAGCCGTCCACATCGGTGCCGATTGACGCGCATCGCTCTGTTGAGCGGTACTGCCGTCACCGGTATCGACTCCACCGTTGGGGATCTGCGTGATCTGGCCACCGGGTGCATTGGTGCTCGGGCCACCGTTGGGTCCACTGTTAGGGGCTGGAGCTTGCGGTGCACCAGGTGTTCCTGGCGCGTTGGGTGTCCCCGGTGCGTTCGGAACGCCGGGAGCATTGGGTGTGCCGGGAGCATTGGGTACGCCCGGAGCATTGGGGGCTCCTGGCACGTTGGGTACGCCTGGCACGTTGGGTACGCCTGGCACATTCGGTACACCCGGCACATTCGGTGCTCCGGGGATCGGCGGAATCGTGATCACCGGTGGGACACCGGGAATCGAAGGTAGGCCGGGAATTGTGGGGATGTCGATGACCACCGGAGGCGTGGCTGTTGTGGTGGTGGTGATCGGCGGTGTGGTGGTTGTGGTGGTAATCGGGGGTGTGGTTGTGGTGGTCGTGATCGGGGGTGTGGTTGTTGTAGTGGTGGGCGGCACGGTTGTCGTAGTTGTGGGTGGCACGGTGGTGGTTGTGGTCGGTGGCGTGGTGGTTGTAGTCGGCGGCGTGGAACACGTCGGACGTGTGATGACGTTGGTGTCCAGTGCGACTTGACCATTGCGTGCCAGGACCCGGCCGGCAACCGTGGCTCCGGTTTGCAGGGTGATCGAGGTGAGCGCCATGATGGTACCGACGAACGTGGTGGTGGTGCCCAGTATGGCGGAGCTGCTGACCTGCCAGAACACGTTGCAGGGGTTAGCGCCGCCGATAAGGTTGACCGTGCTGTTCGGCGCGGTGATCAACGTCGAACCTGCTTGAAAGATGAAGACGGCGGCCGGATCTGATTGGGCGTCAAGGGTTACAGTCCCGGTCAGTCCGAGCGCAGAGTCCGCTTTGTACACCCCGGGAGCAAGGGTTTGTCCACCGAGGTCGGTCGAGACCAACGTTGGTGGTGTCCGCCCTGCAGCGTCGTTGTAGGCGGTGGTCAGGTCCGCCTGTGCTTGCAGTGCTTCGGCGTCCGCAGAGTGAATGACCCCGTTGTTGACCAGGCCCGGGGGGAATCCGGTGACGGCGGTGCCGGGGCTGACTCCGAGATCGCCCGAGACGACCGATGGGCCTGTGTTGGTGACCGTAGTGCCGGCTAGCACCGCATAGCTTTCCGCAGTTCCCAAGCCGACCGGCGCGGTGGCTGCACCTGCCGTTGCATTGGGGAGTATCAGTAGTGCAGCGGTGCCCAATGCGAGAATGCCGACCGACGGCATGGCGAGAAATCGGATTCGTCTTGGGGAATGCGGGCTCGGTGCAGATTGTGGTTGTGGCATATGTGTGGTCCTTTTGGGCGGCGGCGTTTGTAGACGCACCCCGGCGTCCCCCGACGCAGCCGGATATGTGCGTTAAATGAGCCCCCGCGGCCGGCGATGGTTCGCCACCCCGTGTGTATGGGGTGATGATCGTCGCGGTTCCGCGTGCGCTGACCTGCAGCGGCACGAGTCCGACCCTGATCGAGTCCGAAACGCGCCTGATGGAAAAGATTGCGCAGAACTAAGCGCTTTGTCAGTTGAAGGACTTCTGCTTGAGTTTCAATGTGACGCGTATGTCACATTAGCTGCAATGCCCAGAATTGAACTCAGAATGCAAATTAATTAAAAGGATTGTTTCAATTGAAGTATTCAGTCAAATGGATGTTTGCGTTGCGTGTTCGAAATGCTGCATACCGAAACGTCTGGACCCGAAGTCCGAGCCAACAACATGTTCGAACGCAGGTTTCGACTGCGCGGGCATCGCGAAGTCGCGCGTCCACATCGACACAAGGTCAGGTTGGACACCCTGCCGATGCGAGCATCAGCCTCGTGATCGGAAGTGATCCGATGTCGGTGTACCGATAAGCATCGAGCAAGGTTGTCGGTCCTACCGACGCCGTCGAACTAGCGGCGGCCTTGGCCGCCGATGAAGTCGCACCGTGGTACCAACCCATCGTCGACCTCGACACTGGGTCCGTTGTCGCGTCGAAGCGTTGGCCCGCTGGAATCATCCCAGCCGGGTGTCCTGGGCCCCGCCAGTTTCATCGCAGTTGCCGAGACGAGCGAATTGATCATCGACCTCGATCTCGCCGTACTCAGCGCTGGTGTGGTGGGCCTGAAGTCTCGGGTGGTCAGCTACTTTCGTGGTCCGCGTACTGCCACTCTCGTAGATCAACCCGATTATGTTGTCGCTAGAGGTGGTGACTGGTAGCAAAGGAGGCAGGTCGATCGACTGGGCGCTGGTCACGCTTGTATCCGTCGTTGTTCTGTAGTGACGTCCGGAATTTCGCCGCGTCGTGGACCGGGTTTCGCGTTTCTCTTCGCGCCGGCCCAGAGACTTCCCGGCGCGAGTGGTTCATTCATACGAATGAATGTTTTCAGTGTGTCATTCAAGCGATTGTGGGAAAAGAATGCGCCGCGTAAAGCCCCCTCGCAATAAATGATCATAAGTATTGATATTGCGCATCATTCGGCCCGAATGCCCGTTTTGTAACGTTAGTGAGCTGTCTCACTAACGTGGATACCGTGCTGAATTTTTCAGATTTACTTGCTTTACTGCCTATGCAGTAATTCTCCGGTGCGCCACCCTGGCGGTGACTGGGTGTGATGGCGAATGCCAAGGGGAGGCGCGATGTCGGTCGCGGCTAGTGGGATACGTCGATGACGTCGGAGCGTACATCTCGCGTCCAGGCAGTCGACGAAGAGGCTCTTCGTATGCGGATCTCCCGAAGTGTCCGTGCTCCTAGGCAATTCACCCTTGCCGGTCGTTTTCTGCTCACTGCGGGGACGACGGCTATCGCGTTCGCACCAGTGATTTCTGCTAACTTTTTTGCAGTGGTCGACGGTGCGCCCACGCTCTATCTGGTTCTGTTGCCGATGTGGGTGGTGATGATCGGGTACGGAGTCGGTCAGGTCAGCCAGGGGCGTGTCATCGATGACAAAGAATTGGACTGGATCGCAGCGCTGGTGATATGCGTGGTGGCGATTGGATGCGCGTATATGGCGATTCCTCGATTATTGGCGAGTGCGACGCTGTGGCATATCGAGCTCGTGCCGATTTTCGCGGTGGTCTTCTGCGGATGCATTCTCAATTTCGGTATCAGACGGGCGTTTCGCGGCTGGCGCGTACTTCTGTTCACGGCGTTCTGCTTCCCGGGGACGGTAGTGCTCACTGCTGCGTACTTCGGCGGCACCCCCATGGTGTTCAGCCTCGTCGTCGCTGGTCTCAATGCTCTTGCCGTGTGGTTTGCGATGGTGCGTCGGCCGGTGCGCTGGAGGTTGTCGTGCGCTGTGGCGGTGTGCACCGTTCTCGGCGCGGTGGCGTTGACACCGCTGTCGAGTACCGCGGGTCTGGTGGTTCCGTCCATCGTGACGTCGTCCTGTGCGGCCGCGTACGCGTTCTTTCGTCCCGGCGTTCATTCGTCGGCGGCGTATTTGGATTTGCCTCAGCGGTCGTTGATTTCGGTGTTCGTGCTGGGTCTGGTGGCCTTGCTTGCGCTTGCGGTTCTTCCCGCTCCTGCTTCGAGGGTGCGCGAATCGGGCATGGCGACCGCCCCGACCGATTGGCTCGACAGCCTTGCGGATTCGAACAGTTTCACCGTGAGTGAGCAGGAACGGTTCGATTGGGGGCCGGCAATTCTGGGCCCCGGCGGCTCGGTAGTCCGGTACGAGTTGGACGTCGCCGGAGATCCTGAGCGAGTGATGTTTCTCGACGTGTTCACCGCCCGATCAGCGGGTGTTCTCTCCAGCTTCCGAGGTTCGATCTGGTACGCGTCGAATCCGCCGGCCCGTGTGAAGGAGAGGTTCGCCGAGTTGGATCATGGTGTCGTAGTTACGGGTTCGCAGAACGGCTCCGATCAGGTCAGCACTCCGGATGAGCCACTGTGGGCAGCGTTGGCGTGGACGTGGAAGACACAGTCCGCCGACGAGAGCAAGGTGTTCCAGCGCGTGTATCTGATGATGTCGAAGCGTGCGGATGATCCACGCAACGTTCCTCGGCCGGAGATGCCTACGTTCGAGGGAACCGTACTGGGACCGATCGACTGGTTGGCTCGCCAACAGGGCAGCGCCGACTGGGATTCGGACCAGGAGAAGTACATGGACGCCCTGGTGGGCACGCTCGACTCGATCCTGTCGAGCGGTTCCGTCGATGACTGATTACACCCAAGCGTTGCCTGCGCAATGGTCAGCGGCAGTGACATTCACACGTGGCCAGGTGATCGGGCTGCTCGCGTGTGCGTTGGTGCTGTCGACGTCACTGGTGTTGGCGACCGACAAGACACTCACCGTCGTCGTCGTCGTCGTCAACCTCTATTACCTGGCGTCCACTATCGACAAGACGTACCTGCTGCATCTCGGTATGACCAAGAGCGTTGCCGTGCGCGTATCCGACGCGAGGGCTCTGTCTGTCCCCGATGACGAGTTACCCCATTACACAGTTCTGCTTCCGGTATTCGACGAACCCGAGATCGTTCGGACGCTGATGGACGGCGTCGGCCGGTTGAACTACCCGCGCGAGAAGTTGGACATTTTGTTGCTGCTCGAAGCAGACGACTCTGCCACTATCGAGGCGTTCGAGGAAGGACGGATGGACGGGGTCACTCCGGTATTGGTGCCACCGAGCGAGCCCCGAACGAAACCGAAGGCCTGCAACTACGGGATGTCGCTCGGGTTGGAACGCAGTGAGTATGCCACCATCTACGACGCCGAGGACATTCCTGATCCGCTTCAATTACGCAGAGCGGCAGTCATGTTCGCCGAGTCGCCGCCCGAAGTGGCATGCATTCAGGCTCGTCTCGGTTACTTCAACGAGAAGCAAAATATATTGACCAAGTGGTTCGCCATGGAGTACGACCAGTGGTTCACCTACATGCTTCCCGCACTTGCTCGACGCGGATGCGTCATCCCGCTCGGTGGGACGTCGAATCACTTCAGGAGCAGTGTGTGGCGAGAGCTGGGTGGATGGGACTCCTTCAATGTGACCGAGGATGCCGACTTGGGAGTCCGCTTGGCGCGCCACGGTTACCGGACGGCACTGATGGACTCGGTGACGCTCGAGGAAGCAAACAGTGATCCGGTCAATTGGATCCGCCAGCGTTCGCGGTGGTACAAGGGCTACTTGCAGACCTTTCTGGTGCACTTTCGCTCCCCGCGGAAACTGGTGCGGGAGATAGGTCCTGTTGCGACCCTGCGGTTTGCGAACACCACGCTGGGGATGCCGTTGAGCAACGTGATCAACTTGATCTTCTGGTGCAGCGTCTTGTTCTGGTACGTCGGGCATCCGGCGATCCTGGAGACGCTCCTACCCGGCGCGATCTACTACATCTCGCTGCTGCTCTTCACCCTGGGGAACGTCGTCACCCTGATGTTGGGGCTGGTCTCTACGCGGGCAACCGAGAAACCGTATCTTCTCCTCGCCGCGCTGACCGTGCCCGCGTACTGGGTTATGCAGGGTCTCGCGGCGGTCAAGGGGCTATTTCAACTCTTCTTCCGTGCTTCGTATTGGGAAAAAACTGTTCATGGCCTGTCGAACAATGGTGAGGGAAACAAGTGAACGCGATCTTTGGTCGAGTGAGAGTGGCCTGCTCAGGGCTCGTTGTAGGGCTGGTGCTTTCGCTGTCGACGGTGGGATTCGCGTCGACCGTCGATGCCCAGCCCTCCGGGTCGATCGAGGATCAGGACGGTGAGTCATTGGTTCTGAATTGGCCGTCGTTGGGTCTCGGATCCGAGATCGTCTTCGACGCCGCTGACGTGGAACAGGCTGTGCAGGTGCCCGTTCCGGCTGGGAGCTCGATGCTCGCCTTGACCGGTCAGTTGCGCTCTCCCGTCGAACTCGGACGGGGATATCTCGAGGTCACCTCGGCTGACGGTCGTTTTCTCGGTTCCGCGGACATTCCGGATATCGAGTCGGGTCAGCGTGTGACTCCGTTCTCGATAGATCTCGCGGGTGCGGCCGTCGATGTAGCTGCCGGTGTGGCGACACTGCGGATGACCGTCAGGCCGCTCGACCGTTCGAGTGCGGTGTGTGGTGCGCCGCAACGGCTGACCGCGGCGGACCTTGCGGTCAGTTTCACTGCTGCAGAACAGGTCCCGGAAACCGTCGATGAGTTCCTTCCCTCGGTGCTCGATGCGGTGGAGGTGTTCGTGGACCCGGAACCGACGACTGCCGAGAGAGAGAGTGTGTTGACTCTGGCTGCAGCCTTGGTGCATCGGTACGGCTCCATTCCCGTGCAGATTTCGGTACTGCCGTTGAGCCGGACAGCGCCCGTCCCTGCCGGTGGTAGTGGGCTGACCCGCTCGGTCGTGGTGCGTGAATCCGCCGAGGCTGCGGCCAGTATCGCCGACGCCGGCGCGGGGTCCGTTCTCGTTCTCAGCGGAACCGGTGCGTCGCTGGCCGATCAGGTCGGGGTGTTCACTGCCGGCCTCGACCGAATTGTTCAGGTCCGGTCCGCAACGGTGACCAATCTGGAAGCCGATGAGATTCTGGGTACCGATACGTTGACCTTCGAGCAGCTCGGCGCCGTCGCATCGACGTCGGTTCTCGGCTCTTCGCAACTGTTTTCGGGCTTCGACTCCAGTTCCTTCGGGCTGACTCAGCCCGGCAGCATGGAGGTGCATCTGATGGCCGATTACACCCCGGTGTCCGACGCCACCGCCACTGCCACCATTTCTGCGGGCGGGCAGGTGATGCATGCGCAAGAGCTGGATTCGTCCGGCCGAGTGGACACGACGTTCTCCGTCGCCGGCGGGGCAATAGCCCGCACCGTCGGTCTGAATGTCGCCCTGACCTACAGCCCGAATGCCGGGTGCTCGCAGTTCACTGCTCCGATCCAGTTTGCGATCGACCCGGAGTCGACGGTCACGGTGTCCGGTAGTAGCGGCGGCACCGGCGGCTTCAAATCCCTTCCCACCAGCCTCATGCCCACCTTCCAGGTCGCGTTCGACGAGCAGGACCCCGAAGCGAACGGCGTGCTGGGATTGTCCTACGCAACACGCGTGGTGACGTCGATGCAGACCACCGCGAATACGACCATGAGGCCGATAGTTGCACCGATGGACGAGGTCGTCGGGAGCGGCATGGGAGCGCTGCTCGTTGCCGATGCGGACTCGCTCGGCGCTGCGGGGATATCGGCGCCGCTGTCCGTCGCCGATGGGGCGGTGAAGATCTCGACCGATCAAGGCCTGACCATGGACGTCGACGGCGGAATCGGGTCTCTGCAGGTTTTTGCGGAAGGCGAGCGGACCGTCGTAGCAATCACGACGACGGGGGAGTGGTCGCTGGTCGGGGCGGTCCTCGACCGAGCTACTGCCGGTGGAAGTTGGGCGGATCTGTCCGGTGACGTCGTCGCTGCTGGTGTCGGCGGTGAGGCTGCGCCGATGACAGTGGTGAGCGATGGACCGGCAGGGGCAGTGTCAGGGCCGGAGCGCGGGTGGGTGACGTGGCTCTGGATCGGAGCGTCGGCTTTGGTTGTCGCTGCGGCCGTGATGGTGGCCGGGTTGTGGATGGATCGACGTCGTAAACGAGCGGCGTCCCGGTAGTGACGGTGACGGACGCTCGGCGATCCGAGACCCCGATCATCGCTGAACCTGCACGGCACGAGCGTGTCTGGACCTATGCACTGTTCCTCCCGTGTGCGGTGCTCTACAGCGTCGTCGGCTACCTGCTGGCTTCGACATACAACCTGATCGACGGCGACGGTCCTTCCCGAGTGGCCAATGCGGGCTACACAATTTTCAGTCGTGACCCGCATCTGGGTGCTATCGGGTTCGTGTGGAATCCGCTCCCCAGCGTCGTCGAGATCCCGTTGCTGTTGCTGACTCCGGTGTGGCCGGAAATGAAGACGCTGGGTTTGGCCGGGGTGGTGCAGAGTGCGGTATTCATGGCGCTCGCGGTGGTGGCCGTTCGACGTATTGCGTTGGACCGGAACGTGCCTCGGGTATGGAGATGGCTCGCCGTGGCCACCTTCGCGCTCAATCCCATGATCATCGAGTACGGCGCGACGGGGTTGAGCGAGGCCGCGTTCATCTTCTTCGTCGTCGTTGCTGTTCGACGCCTGCTGTTGTGGATGACTACTCACGACGTGCTCGATTTGGCGTGGGCGGGTTTCGCGATCGGACTGAGCTATCTGGTGCGTTACGACGCGCTCAGCGTGGCGGCAGCAGCAGTCGTAGGAGTATTTCTGGTGACCTGGTTGCGCTATCGGGGTACCGCCGGAAACAAGGGGGCTCTGGGGACAGCGCTGCACGACGGGGTGATCGTGGGGTTGCCCGCGGCGGCAGCGTTCGTGGTCTGGGCAGTTGCCGGGTGGGTCTTGACCGGGGAGGCGATTTCGCAGATCACCTCCCCCTACGGAAATTCCTCGCAGGTAGCGGTGGCTGCGGTGAACCAAGGCGGAAGCGGTGTAGACCTGGCCGCTGCCGGTGGCGAGATTCTCGCTCGAATCTTCGGCATGCAGCCATTGCTGCTCGTGGTGTTGGCTATTGCAGCTGTTGTCGCACAACGACAACGACGACTCGACTCGTTCGTCCCTACCGCCTTGTTCGGTGCGGTGATCATCTTTCAGGCCGCTGCTCAGATCACAGGTACCACCTTCGGGTGGTTCAGGTTCTACATCTTCGTCATTCCGCTTGTGGTCATCACGATTTTGACATGGTGGTCACCGGTAACAGTGAGCGCGCGCGGGGCGTCGGGATGGGCTCGGCATCTGCCCGGTGTGGCCATGCTCGCCGTCGCGGTGACGTCCATTCCGGTCACCTGGATATCGATGTTGAACCCGGCAGTGGGGAATCAGAGTGTGCAGTTCGGCTTGCGGTCGATCGTGTCGCCTTCGACGCATCCGATGGACCAGGAGTACTACTTCCAACTGTTCCAGGACGACCGGGCGATCGCCGAGTGGCTGGATCGGCAGAATCTGCCAGAAGGATCGGTGCTTTCGGATAGCTTCCAGAGTTGGGGAATCTGGCTATCGTCGAACCGCCCGGACCAATTTGTGATCACCAGCGACTTCGACTTCTTCGAGGTTCTCAACGACCCCGCAGTGAGCGGCATCCGGTACATCTTGGTCTCCGATCCCGTGGCGGACGGAGGCATGGATGCCATCAACACTCGGTATCCCACTTTGTGGGGCGACGGCGCGGGAATCAGTACTCGCGAGATGAGCGTGGTGGGCCCGGGCGGCATGATCCGCTGGCGAATCTATTCGGTGAACGCAGCCGGCGGTTGACGGTCGGCGAAGTGGTCCACGCATGCGGCTTGGATCTGGCGAACAAGAACTACGGTCAACGGTGCCACAGCGATCAACGCCACCCAAGCGAGCGGCGACAAGTCCGATAGAGGGTGCGTTGCCAAAACGAGTACGGCCAACACGAGCGCACCGGCGAGCAGGGGTACGACCCGTCGAGAGTGGAGCAGGACGCCGGCTACCGAGCTGTTGATACCCCATCGGTGCGGTACGGCAGTTGCGTCGCTGTTCGTATCCATCGCGAATATCTCCTGGACTGTTAAGTGTTCCCAAAAGATACCCTGAGGTTGTTTAGACTTCAAACACAGGCGAAAAGACGCTGTCTGATCGGTCTCGATGCTGGGGCGCGGTTTCCGTTTGCCGGTGAAGGCATCTGGGTGTCGGATGGGCTTCGGTAGTACCCCTGAATCGCCTCACCGCCAGGCAAGGGATCTACGAGTGGGGGTGGAGAATCGGAGCGGTGTCCAGCCGTCCAAAGTCAACGGTCGCATGGTTTCTGGAGAATAAGTCGGTCGAATGACTTGGTTCAAGGCTGAATCAGCGGCATGATGACTTCTTATGTACAAAGTCCGCAGACGTAGCGTCTTCCTCAGGCCCCGCATGATCGACGTCTACATTGGGCTCGCCGGTGGCGGGATCGTAGCGGCCGGCATGCTCGCAATGAGCCTGCGCTGAACCGAGTCCTTGAAGGGGCCGTGCAGGTCAGGTGGAACCCGCTCGACTTGCAACGGCAATGAAGTGTGAGCGTTCGGCCGTCAGAGGGGTCGTCGAAGATCAGTGTGTCCGTGTATAGAAGCCCCGGTGCACGTATCTCTGCAGTTCATTGATGCCTCAACCCCTGTGATGTCGTGACCGTGTTGACCACTGCCTGCGCGCTGCTCGTTGTTGGTTAACGTGGACGGATTACACCCCTTTCGCAAAAGGTCGGTTGAATCCCTCGCCGATCACGTGCTGGAAGTGCTGATGCCGTCTGGGACCCCTCGCGCTGCGCCCACTCGTCACAACTCCTACGCCGCCGCGACTAAACAGGGGATTTGATCGATTGCACGATTGTTGCAATCGAACTGAACGGATATGTGTCGACAATGCTTTCCTTGGCCGATTTCTGGAGCCATCCCGGGTACGTCAGGCGGTAGTCATGTCTACGATCGCGCTGCAGTGAGTGGTTACACGGCAAACCATGGGTATTGGGAGAAACCTTTTCTGAGTATGTGACTTTTATTACATGTAAATACTGGGACTGAATTTTTAACCGAATTCATTCAATTGAACGACGGCTGAAACCTGTGAGATGCCCGGTTGTGTTATCGATTCTGACCCGTTGCCCCGCTGGTGATCTCGCGGTAACACACGGTGTCGGTTGCGTAGCGCCTGGCCAATTGGAAGTGGTCGTTCCGGCGCGCACTTTGTCACACCGGGCCCTTAGTATGTGCGAGAGCAATAGCTAGTCGTTGACGACATGCGCTCGAATTCGCGTTCACACTGATCGCGATTCACATTCGGCCTCAGAAATAGGAAGACTCCACCATGCGAATTACCGTGTTCGGAACCGGCTATCTCGGTGCGACCCATGCGGCGTGTATGGCGGAGTTGGGGCATGAGGTCCTTGGTGTCGACGTCGACCCTGCCAAGCTTGCCAAGCTCGAGGCCGGCGAGGTGCCGTTCTATGAGCCTGGGCTCGAAGAGGTTCTCCAGCGCAACATCGCGGCAGGGCGTCTGAAGTTCACCTCCTCCTACGAAGAGGCTGCTGAGTTCGCCGAGGTCCACTTCCTTGGTGTCGGCACACCGCAGAAGAAGGGTGAGTTCGCTGCCGACATGATTTATGTCGACGCGGTCATCGAGCAGCTCGCGCCACTGCTCACCAAGCCTGCAGTCATCTTCGGTAAGTCGACGGTCCCGGTCGGGACCGCTGCCAGGCTCGCGACACGAGCCCGTGAACTCGCGCCGGCGGGCGAAGAGGTCGAGGTGGCGTGGAACCCGGAGTTCCTCCGTGAGGGCTACGCAGTCAAGGACACCCTGCATCCAGACCGTCTGGTGCTGGGCGTGGACAAGGCGCGGCTCGGACGCGCTGAGGAATTGGCGCGTGAGGTGTATGCGCAGCTGCTCGAGGAGCAGATTCCTTTCCTTGTCACCGACCTGGCGACGGCCGAGCTGGTCAAGGCCTCGGCCAACGCCTTCCTTGCTACCAAGATTTCATTCATCAACGCGATCGCCGAGGTCTGCGAAGCCTCAGGTGCCGATGTGACAGTGCTGGCAGATGCCATCGGTCATGATGACCGCATCGGCCGTAAGTTCCTCAACGCCGGCATCGGTTTCGGTGGCGGTTGTTTACCCAAGGATATCCGCGCTTTCATGGCCAGAGCCGGTGAATTGGGTGCTGACCAGGCGTTGACGTTCTTGCGCGAGGTCGACAACATCAACATGCGTCGACGCACCCGCATGGTCGAGCTGGCTCGAGAAGCCTGCGGGTCCCTGCTAGGAGCAAGGGTCGCGGTGCTCGGGGCCGCTTTCAAGCCTGATTCCGACGACGTGCGCGACTCCCCGGCCCTCAATGTCGCTGGTCAGATCCAGCTACAGGGTGCTGCGGTCAACGTGTACGACCCGAAGGCGATGGACAACTCACGAGCCCTGTTTCCGACACTCGGTTACAGCACCTCAGCGCTCGAAGCGTGCGAAGGCGCAGACGTGGTGTTGGTGTTGACGGAGTGGAAAGAGTTCAAGGCGCTGAAGCCCAAGGATCTCGACAGTGTGGTTCGGGCGAAAACCTTGATTGATGGACGAAACTGCCTCGACCCGGTGGAGTGGCGCAATGCTGGATGGACCTACCGCGGGCTTGGGCGCCCGTAAAGCGAAACCCGCATTGTTTATAGCGATTTAACAGTCGCGATAATATCTATCGGGGGCCAAAAGATCTTATGTCGTTCAATTGAATGAATCGGCGACGGTCTCTCGTTTGCACCATCTGGAAACGGGCATAGTGACCGTTAATAAAACGTTCAGCGCCACAATCAATGTTTCGCATAATAGAAAATTTATACATGAGGTGTGGGTTGACTGCCTGTTTCCTTCGCGTCGTGCAGGATGTTGCACAGTGCAGGGAAGCCGATTTTGATGCTGCAATCTGTTTGTCACACTGCAGGATTGCTGGTCAGGGCAGACCGTTCGCGTGGGTGTAACAACGCCCAGTGCGCGTTCGATTAGTGGTGTGTACGGGCTTCTAGACTCGCTACGCTCGCGCTCTGAGTAGTGGGTATGGTAAGCCAATTAGACCGCGTAATTAAACTGTGATTTGACTCACTTGAAGAGTTGATTTTCAGGCAACGTGCGAAAATTTGAATGCGCGAGTAGATCGGGTTGCAGTAAGTGCCTTCATGTCATTGCGTATATGAATCGTCGGGGTTCGCAGGCAATCGTTGACAGTCGTCCCCAAGGCTGTCGAAGTACCGTTAGGAGGGGAGTCGGTGGCAACGCTGGGATCAGTGCAGCAGACTTCGCACACAGGATCGCTGGGCAAGCAGGCGTGGATGGTACGCCGATTGACCTCTCGCCGTGTGTGGGAGCACCAGTACATTGACAGACTCCGAGTTACCGACATCCTTGTTGTCATAGCTGCCGTTGCGCTGGCACAGTTGATCCGGTTCGGTGAACTTCAGAACGCCACGACAGCAATGCTGAGCTACACGGGAGTCTCCGTCGGTCTCGCGGGCCTCTGGATTGCATTTCTCGCCATTTTCCGCACCCGATCGACGAGAGTGATCGGAAATGGTGCCGAGGAATACCGCCGAATCGTTTCGGCCACCTTCCGACTCTTCGGTGTCATCGCGATCCTGTCTCTCCTCTTCAAGATTGACATCGCGCGGCTCTATCTCGCCATCGCGTTCCCGGTAGGACTGTTGTGTCTTCTGGTCAGCCGCTGGGTCTGGCGTAAGGGAGTCGCCGCAAAGCGTGCCAAGGGCAAGTACCAGACCGCCGTGCTGATCGTCGGTAGCCGCAAGGCCGCAGTCTCGATGGCCAAGCAATTCGAGCGTTCTCCTGCGGCGGGCTACAGCGTGGTCGGTATGTGTCTGCCGGGCTTCGAACCCAAGCGTGATGCCGCGATCGTTGATGGCTACGAGATTCCAGTGCTTGGGGATGAGCACAGCGTCATTGAGGCGATAGAGGCTTCAGGCGCAGACACTGTTGCCGTAACTGCTACTGAGCACCTTGGTACTAAAGGCATCCGCAAGATGGTGTGGGACCTGGAGAAGAAGAACGTCGACCTCGTGGTCGCTCCCGGTGTTGTCGACGTTGCGGGCCCACGATTGGTCATGCGACCGGTCGCCGGATTCCCGCTTATTCACGTGGAGAAGCCCCAGTACAACGGCGCGACTCGTTTCAGCAAGACCGCGTTCGACTTTATCTTCGCCACAGTGGTCCTTGTTTTGATCGCGCCGATTTTGTTGGCGACGGCAATTGCAGTGAAGGCAACGAGCCGTGGGCCGGTGTTCTACAAGTCGGAGCGAATGGGTATGAACGGCAGACCTTTCCCGATGATCAAGTTTCGCAGCATGGTTCAGAATGCTGACACACAGGTGGATACGCTACTCGCCCAGAACGAGAGTTCTGGCGGTGTGTTGTTCAAGATGCGTGAGGATCCCCGCGTCACCAAGGTCGGCAAGTTCATGAGGAAGTTCAGCATCGATGAACTGCCACAGTTCTTGAACGTGCTCCGGCGTGAGATGAGCGTGGTTGGCCCTCGGCCGCCGCTTCGTCGCGAAGTGGAAACCTATGACGGAGAGGTTCGCCGCCGACTGCTGGTTAAGCCGGGCATCACTGGGCTTTGGCAGGTAAGTGGTCGATCCGACCTTTCCTGGGAAGAGACTGTGCGACTTGATCTTTCTTATGTAGAAAACTGGTCGATGGTGGGTGACCTGCTCATCATTGCGAAGACAGTGAAAGCCGTGGCAGGAAGTGATGGCGCGTACTAGTCGGGAGCATTCTTGTTTTGTCGGGGAAGAGCTATGTCCGAACATCTGAATCCAATTCAGAATCAACGCCTTTATGGAGAATAATATGAAACGCGCTCTAATTACGGGAATTACCGGCCAAGACGGTTCCTACCTCGCCGAATTGCTGCTCAGCAAAGGCTACGAGGTTCATGGGCTCATTCGTCGATCTTCCACGTTTAACACATCTCGTATCGATCATCTCTACCAGGACCCGCACGACAAGGACGCCAGGCTCTTCCTCCATTATGGCGACCTGAGCGATGGTGCTCGCCTTGTGACACTGCTAACGGAAATTCAGCCAGACGAGGTATACAACCTCGGCGCACAATCTCACGTGCGGGTGAGCTTCGACGAGCCCGAGCACACCGGCAACACCACCGGAATCGGGTCGATCCGATTGCTCGAAGCAGTACGGCTAGCTGGTCTACAATGCCGTTTCTACCAGGCATCTAGTTCTGAAATGTTCGGCGCCACTCCGCCTCCGCAGAGTGAAGAGACGCCGTTCTACCCACGCTCGCCCTACGGCGCGGCCAAGGTCTATGCGTATTGGGTGACCAAAAACTACCGCGAAGCTTATGGAATATTCGCGGTGAACGGAATCCTTTTCAACCATGAGTCACCCCGACGTGGCGAAACCTTTGTCACCCGCAAGATAACCCGCGCTGTTGCGCGGATAAAAGCAGGCATAGAAGAGCACGTATACATGGGCAACCTTGACGCCATACGTGACTGGGGCTACGCCCCGGAGTACGCAGAGGGCATGTGGCGGATGCTCCAGGCCGATGAACCAGATGATTTTGTCCTTGCGACAGGCGGCAGATTTTCTGTGAAGGATTTCCTTGTTGTGGCCTTTGAGCATGCCGGCCTCGACTGGGAGAAGCACGTAAAATTCGATGATCGCTACCTACGTCCGACCGAAGTCGATGCCCTGGTTGGCGACGCAGGTAAAGCTGAGGCCAAGCTCGGATGGAAGGCGACAGTCCACACACCAGAGCTCGCGAGAATAATGGTTGATGCAGACATCGCGGCTCTCGAACACGAGGGAAGGCCGTGGATCGACCGACCCGCTCTGCCGGATTGGGCGTCAGTGGTATGAAAGATCTTTACGTACCGAGACCGTTAGATCGCGGCGAGCCGTTCTATGTAGCTGGGCACCGCGGACTGGTCGGATCTGCAATTTGGCGTCACCTCAAGGAATCGGGCTTCAGTAACCTCCTTGGGAAGTCTTCGTCTGAGTTAGATCTTAAGGACCGTAGCGCAGTCTTCGACTTTTTCGCAGACGCCAGGCCTACGACCGTGGTCCTTGCCGCAGCTAAGGTCGGAGGAATATTTGCAAATAGTAAGTATCCCGTCGACTTTTTATCGGAAAACCTTCAAATTCAAGTAAATGTCCTCGATGCCGCTCTGGCTCAAAGAGTCGAACGCGTATTGTTTCTTGGCTCCTCTTGTATTTATCCCAAATTGTCTCCGCAGCCGATTAAAGAGGAATATTTACTCACCGGACATTTGGAGCCGACTAATGACGCCTACGCAATCGCAAAAATCGCAGGCATTCTTCAGGTGCAGTCAGTGCGTAAGCAATACGGAATGCCTTGGATTTCTGCGATGCCTACGAACCTCTACGGCCCCGGCGACAATTTCTCTCCCGAAACTTCACACGTCCTTCCCGCGTTGATCAGACGTTACGACGAGTCTCATCAATCCGGCATCGACAAGGTAATTAACTGGGGGACTGGATCGCCACGGCGAGAGTTTCTTCATGTCGATGATATGGCCGCGGCATGCATACATCTACTTGAAAATTATGATGGCCCAGAACAGGTCAATATCGGCACAGGGAGGGACGCCACGATTAAACAGATCGCGGGGATGGTTGCCGAAGCTGTCGGCTACGGCGGGGAGACTGTCTGGGATGACACAAAGCCCGACGGCACGCCTCAGAAACTTCTTGACGTATCGAAACTAAGGCATGCGGGTTGGGAATCCAAGATACACCTTAAGCAAGGCATCGAATCTACGGTCGATTGGTACAGGTCCCATCAAAGTGCTATCCGAACGTAACCTGCAGTAACTTCTTAGTGCCACTACCGCGACGGTTGGTTGACACAAAAATGAAGAAAGAGAACGCCCATTTATGTATTCCACAGACGCACCCTCTGACCGAAGGGCCCGTTGGGCGTCAGTCGACCTTTCTCAATCGTCTCCCAGGTATCTGGTGGGCACAGTTGCAGCGGTATATATGCTCGCAACGACCAAGTGGGGTTCATATATAGGGGCGGCTCCGGTTTTCATTACAGACCTATTGGTGCTTACCGCTGTTTGGAGAATATGTACGATACGAAAATATCCTCTAAGGCCAGCGTATATACGCCTAACCCCCGTCCAGGTTATATTACTCTTGTCTCTACCGGCATGGGCCACTATTCGGCTCATAGCGAGTGAATCGTACAAATTTAATACGTTTCGCGACTTCGCCCCATACCTATACGCAGGGCTAGGTCTCATAGCAGCCGTCAGCATGGCACGGTCTGACAGACAACAGCGAGATAGAACTGCACACCTAATCTGGGTAGCGTTGTTAGTTCATTTGTCGTGGGTTTCTCTGGCCGTCGTCGCTCCAAACCTGCCTGACATGTTACCGAGTATAAGTAGCGGAGTTAGGCTGTTTCAGCCTAGAGAGGATATAGACAGTGCGATTCTAGGTGTAACCACATGTGTAGCAATATATCGTTGGGCCCGAACTCGCAGACTAATATATTTCGTGGTCGGTGGGATTTCTTTGATTGATGTCATGCTGATATCCTCTCGCGCGGGCCTCATTGCTACAGTGCTGTGCGGCCTAATTATAGTCTGGATAATAAGGAAGAATGCTTCAGAATCGATAGTGATTGCACTCGCCGCTCTACTTACTCCAGTTGTAGCAATTCTCTCATTCGATACCCTCTTGAAACTTCCGGCGGTATCGCGACTAGTCTCAACCTTTTGGCCTGCCCTAGCAAGCCCTACCCGCGAGGGATATGCCAGCGCTCAAGGAACTACCGAGGCACGGCAAAACGCTTGGTCCGCGGTTGTAGCATATACAGCCGAGAAGTGGGACAGATCGGTGTTTGGCACGGGCTTTGGCAGCGACTTTATGAGAGACTCGGGCGCTGCGAGGCTCTTGCTCGGGCCGCTGGCAGCAGACTCGGGCGTCCGTAGTCCGCACAACTACTTCATAGGAACCTACGCCCGCCTGGGTTTTGTGGGGCTTGCGATTATCGTCGCACTGGTTGTTGTCGCTCTGGTAGTTATTTTTCTTAAGCGCCGTGAAATTCTATCGGAGGAACTTGGAGTACTGGCTTCTGCAGTCGTGATCGCGGTGATTCCTACTGCAGCTTTTGGAGTGACGCTGGAATCTCCGTTCGGAGCAATACCGTTCTTTTGGTCGGTCGGAATACTGATTGGGTATCTCAGGATAAATTCATCGGATCAGACCGCAATCCTAGATCAAGATGACCACTCCCCTAAGGGCGCGACTTGAAAATACTGATGCTGCACAATGACTATCAGCAAGTAGGAGGCGAGACGCATAGCGTCGGGTCGGAGGTTGCAGCGCTCAGGGAACGCGGGCACGAAGTTAAGTTGCTTACTGTTTCAAATACTGAACTAAAGCAACTCGGCAAGCTCCGCGGTCTACAACGAGCCACGACCCCCAAATTCTCATTCGAACTAGTTCGGGGTGCTATCGATCAGTTTCAGCCCGATCTGGTTCACGCCCAGAACCTTTTCCCACTGCTAGGAGCAGGGGCAATCGATGCGCTGCACCATGCGAGTGTCCCTTGGTTTAGAACACTAAGGAATTTTCGAAAACGGTGCCTGTCAGCCAATCTATTTCGTGATGGCAAGATATGCACATCGTGTCAGACAGCGGGCAGTGCTTTTCCGGGCGTAATTCGAGGGTGTTACAGGAATTCAAGTCTACAGTCCGGGGTGGCACTAGTTTATGGTCGTCACGAAATGATGGCTGAACTTCGATACCCTCCACGCGCTTACATCGCCGTTAGTTCAGCAGTCGGTACCGAGCTATCCCATTCGTTGGTTCCTGGAATACCTGTTGTTGTCAAGCCAAATGCAGTCCAGGCGCATAACGGTACGAATCTCCAGCGGTCTGGGATTCTTTATGTAGGGCGTTTAGAGGCACATAAGGGCGTTGACATCCTTTTGTCCATGATTGAATCGATGCCAGAAACTACATTCACCGTAGTAGGAGAGGGGCCTGAAAGCGAGGTGTTTGCGTCCGTACAGGCGAGGTCGGGAAATGTCGTTTGGCACAAACGCCTTGACAATTCGCGAGTCCTGGAACTGATGTCCGCGTCGAGGATTGTAATTGCACCGTCTAAATGGATCGAACCATTCGGCCGAGTTGCAGTGGAGGCGCTCAGCATGGGTGCTCTCCCAATAGTGGGAGATCGTGGGGGGCTTGCGGAGATAGCTGCCATGGTGAACGCTCGATACTCGCTCTCGACGGACCGTTTCGAAGTGTGGGTAGAAACTGCTTCTGAAGTATTGTCGATGGATGCACATGACTTCAGTGCACTTTCCGCGCACTGTCGAAATGTATATGTTAGTAATTACACTACCGCGATAAATGGCTCACAGCTTGAGGACATATATAAACGATTTGCGGACACTGATGACAGATAAAACACACACGCTCATTCGTGGAAGAAAGCTAGTTGGGAACGCAGCGTACTTATTGTTTGGGCAAGTCATGTCCATGCTATCGCCGGCCCTTACTGCAATCTTCGTGGCTCGTAAAATGAGCGTAGATGATTTTGCAACGCTTAGCTATGTCCTAGCTCTAGTGGCAATGGCAACCGCAGTGATGACAGCCGGACTCTCTGGCCTTGCGATTCGAGAAATAACCGCTCAAAATCTAAAGAGTCAGTACTCGGCCAGCGCCAGTATGCGGTCGATCGTATTCCTTCGCGAGACGTTTGCTTGCATTGGTATGATCGGTGTTATTTCGATTTCATTTCTTGGAGGGTTTGGCGGAGATGCTGCTGTTTTGACCGCTGTCGCAGCAATCAGCCTCTTATTCAGAGCATCTGACGCCCTAGAATTCTGGTATCAAGCACACGAAAAAGTTGCGTCCTTCGTACTACTGAGAGGATCAATACTAGCGATTATGATCGGGATTCGCATAGTCCTGATCTATTTGGGCGTCAACTTGCTAACAATCATGTGGAGCATAGTAGCTGAGTCGCTGTTGCTGTCCGTCATTTCATGGATCTACAACAGGCGTTCAAGCTTAAGGGTCTACTGGAAAAGCGTAGGCGGTTCTTCTACCTTAGACCTCTTAAAAATGTCGTGGCTTCTTTTGCTATCGGGATTGCTTACGCAGATGAACATGCGCTTGGGTGTGGTTCTTCTTGAGCACTTTAGCGATAAAAGTGAAGTAGCACGATTTGCGGCCGCCTCTCGTTTGACCGAATTCGCGTTCGTTTTGCCAGTTGTGGTGACGACGGCAAGCTTCCCCCGACTTTTGAAAACAAGAGCTACGTACGGACCTAGATCCAAACAATATTTGTCCGAAGTCGATCGATCATTGCGGCTAGCGTTTTCTGCGGGTTTAGTGTTGTGTGTTGTCGGTGTATTGCTGGCGCCGATCCTAATACCGATAGTCTACGGCGATGGTTATAATTCTTCTGTTCCGGTCCTGCAGCTCACTGTCGTAACTTTACCTTTCATATTCATGGGTGCGGTGCTTAGTAAGTGGTTGGTTGCGGAGAATCTCTTGATGCTATCGACATGGAGGAATGCACTTGCGTTGGTCGTTAATATCGTTCTTATCGCCATTTTTGCACCAAAGTATGGTGCACTGGGTGCCGGCTTTGCCTACTTGTGGTCGTATATCTTTGCGAACTATATTAGCTTCTTCTTTACCCGCCGGTCGCGCGAGATGGCTTCGGCAATGACATATGCGATGGTTTATCCCGTAGTTTTTCCAGTGCGTAGGGTTCTGCGCAGTTGGGCCCGTTCACGAGTAATGGAGGAACGTAAATGAAACAGATACTTCTAACAGGCGTGAATTTTCAGAATCAAGGCGCCTATATGATGTTGGTTGCTGCGGCAGATGAAATTCGCCGGCGAAATATCGGCCAACCTGTTATCGATATTCGCTGGGGTTCCAGGGTTCAGAAACGAAGCGAGGGATTAGGCACACTTATTTCGATCGACGAGTTGCTGGCTTTCCGCTCGCTTATGGCTGATCGTCTGCCTTTCGGGTTGCGTAGTAAGCTTCCTTTTCACACTTACAAAGATATCGATGGTGTTGTTGATGCTTCAGGATTCGCATTTGGTGATCAGTGGTCGCATGCTCGTTTAGACGCTCGAGCCAATAGGTTTCGATTCTTTGCCGATCGTGGCGTCCCAGTTGTTATTTTGCCACAAGCATTTGGTCCGCTACACAGGACCAAGTCGGCTGCAGAGACGGTTCTGGGATCGTCAAAATTGATTTACGCGCGCGATCCCGAGTCCTTTGCGTATCTCCAAGAACTTGACTCGTTTTCGACGGCGAATGTGAAGGTTTCATCAGATTTCACGGTCACCCTAAAAGGAAGGCGGCCTAAGGCGGTGCCACAGGACTGGGGTTCGTCGATCGTGATAGTGCCAAATACCAATATTGTTTCGAGGGGCGACGGTGGTCGCTATCTGGACGTTTTAGCGAAGATTATCCAGGATGCGAATTCAATCAATAGGCCAGTTATTGGCCTAGTCCACGACACAGGTAAGGATCGCGAAATATTCTCTGCACTCGCCGAGCGTGGACTTTCCCTGTCGGTGATAGATGGTTTTGACGGCCTGGAGTCAAAATGGATACTTGGTTCCGCAAAACTTGTAGTTAGTGGTCGTTTCCACGCAACGGTAAGCGCACTATCTCAGGGTGTGCCCACTGTGATACATGGCTGGAGTCACAAGTATGAACACTTAGCTAAGGATTTTGGTGTTCCCGAACTACTGGCGTCGCCATATGACTTGCAAGAGACTGTTACGGCTGTCGCTATAGCTGAGTCGGCTAGTGATATAAATGAAAGACTCTTGGCAAGAAAGCAAGTTCTTGCTGCTGGTGTTGTTCGCATGTGGGATGAAGTAGACGAAACGCTCCGGATGTGATGGCAGTGATTGAAGGGAATTGTAATGCTTAAAAACTGGCTTTCGCTCACACGAGATTTCGTGCGGGGAAATGGAGGTATGGCTGGATGGGCATACCGTGTAGTTACCATCTGGTCGTTTGGTCGTGAAATAGCGTCCTTCCGTGCCGGTCAAGTTCATCATATGGAGCAGCGAAAAGAATCTGCCGAACTGTATTCCCTCCGGCGGCATATTCATATGATCGAAAAGGGTCTTGTGATGCGACCGAGGAGGCCGGTATTTGCTGAGGCTTACATTGAAGAGACCGTCGCCGCATTTGATCATCTAGCTTTGAGTGAATTTGACAATTCCTCGGAGGAGTTCAATTGGTTTGTGTCAGTCTTGGCGTCCTATTTTTCGGCGGTGTCATCTGATTCAAGTCTGCCTATTTCACGGGCGCGGAAGACCTTCGAGGCCCGTTTCGACGAGTCCGCCCTCGACAGGTTCGTGGACTCCCGGTCATCTCCGTTTTCAGTTGGAAGTATATCGGTCTCGACTATCGACCCAATTGATTTTCAGCGGCTACTTTTCGCCCGTAGCTCCGTGCGGTGGTTTCTAGATAAGACGGTTCCGCGGGAAGCGCTTGACCGTGCAAGTTTTGCAGCTTCTGAATCGCCGTCTGCTTGTAATCGCCAGCCGTATCGTATTGTGTTGCTCGATGACCGAGAACTCGTTTCAGTAGTTTCGAAGATACCCGGTGGTACGGCTGGGTATTCTGAGAATATCCCGTGCCTTGCAGTGTTTATCGGCGATTTATCTGCGTTCTCCGAGGAACGTGATCGTCACCTTATTTACATAGATGCGTCTCTCGCTGCTATGTCATTTATCCTGGCGCTTGAAGTTGAAGGTTTGGCTACTTGCTGCATAAATTGGCCGGACGTAGCGTTTCGCGACTCTCAGCTTAGGGAGGCGTTAAATATTAAAGCCTACGAGTCCGCGATAATGTTGGTTGCAATTGGGTACGCGGACCCTCTAGGCGAGGTGCCCTCATCGCGAAAACGTCCATTGGGTCTCATTCGTCAGTATAACGATATCCGATCGTCGAACTAGCCTTACTTTTACTCATTTGGATTGGGAGCGTTATCGTGTCTGAATTTTATAAGCCATTGCTAGAGAGAATACCAGTGGGTAAGGTTGCATTCGACCAATTTAATATGGAGTCGGCCGCAAACTTGGTCAAGGAGCTTGCGATCGCGAAGGTTGGGGTGGCTATTCGGCTATCGAACGCATATTGCGTAGCAATGGCTGCATCAGACCCTGAGTATTGCGCTTTACTGAATGGTCCGGGAATCAACCTAGCTGATGGGTCACCGGTCGCATGGCTGCTAAAGCGTGTATCGATTAATCCCGCAGCTGTTGGTAGGGTCAGGGGGCCGTCGCTGTTTGTTAAGATTTTAGATGAGGGAAGGGCGGTAGGGCTCCGTCATTATTTCTTGGGCTCCACTGAGGATAATCTCCAGAGAATCGAAACTAGGTCGACGATTGAGTTACCTGGAATCAGTATTGCGGGTTCGTATTCACCGCCATTCGGTCCGTTGAACCAAGCATTCTATGACACGTGTGTTTCGAAAGTTCGCAAATCCGGCGCCAATATTCTTTGGGTCGGTCTAGGCTCTCCTAAGCAAGATTACGCTTGTGCAATTTTGGCGTATGAACTCGGCATCCCGTGTCTAGGAGTTGGTGCAGCCTTCGATTTTTATGCAGGAACTGTTCGGGAGGCGCCTGTATTTCTCCAACGGTATGGACTGGAATGGATTTATCGGTTGGCATCGGAGCCGCGGAGGCTCTGGCGTAGATATGTTTTTGGAAACGTCCAATTTGGTATTTCCGTTCTGAGGGAGTTTCGACGTAGCGAAAAATGATTTGAATTTTCTTTTTTGTTGGGGGGGGGTGTCTTGATGCCCTTATTCACCGACTGCTTGTCGAGGTGCGTGGGTAGCGTGCTCTTTGTACTGTTCTCTAGTCATCAGTTCCTGGAAGGGATGTTCTGACTGACGTATCGGGGCCACCGTTTTCATCAACGAATCTATAGTCATGAAGTAGGTCTGCGCGTACAGTGCGCGACATTTTGGTTGACTTTGTTGCAGCCCTCCTTATGCAGTGCACTTCGGTGAGGATCGCGATCAATGCTCGCCCAGTCTGGTGGGTTGTAATGCCAGCGGTTTATTCAGCTAGCGGTGAACGTCGATAGTGGCCAATCGGTGATTTTAGTCCCTGGGCGCATGCAGGATGTAGCGTTTTTCCGCATCAATAGCCAGGCTAAACTCTGACGGCAAGGGCGCCCTCAAGCCAGCTGCTGAGGAATGCCTTAGCCACCTTGGTTCGCATCTAGATGATGATTTTCCAGTATAAAAAACTTGCTTGCAATGAGTGTTTCGGTTAACGATCGCACGGTTCAGTAAGGCATGATGAGTATCATGGCTAAACTTTTACCCAGACGTTCACGATTTCTCGCACCTCGAGAAAAGTTTCTTGCGTTACTGGGTGTAGTCGCATTCACCATTGTGGCGATCGTGGCCACTGTCTTGTACGGCAACCAGCGAGCGAACGAGGTGCAAGCAACTGTCTCAGCGCCTTATGTCGCCCCGGTTGATCCGAACCGGCCGATGTTCACTCTGCCTGAGAATCCTCGGTTGCTAGTTTTGGGGGATGCTTACACATTGGGCGTTAACGCGCAGCCGCGGTCAGAGGGATTTGCCCAAGTTGTCTCCCGCAGACTTGGTTGGCCTAGCGAGATCGATGGTATAGGTGGGACGGGCTTTACGTGGGGCGGCGGGCCGGATGGTATGGATGGGAAAGACTTCATAAGCCGCATAAATCGTCGTGGAGCATCAAGCGATTTCGTGCCGAACGTACTTCTGATTCAAGGTGGCCAGAGCGACCACCTAGCCGCACCGGATTTCCTGAAGGCAAGAGTTGCGGAAACCATTAATGCGGCGCGGACAACGTGGCCCGGTGTGCAAATCATCGTCATGGGCCCATCGCGGCCAATGCCTGGTGGTGAACTCCTGAATCGCGTATCCACCCCAATTGGTGAAACTGCCCTGGAATCGCAGGTTCCTTTCATAAATCCGCTAGGTGCAAAGTGGTTTACGGATGAAAACAGTCAGCAGTATTATGGAGATTCGGACGGTTCGCTTCTGAATGCTAAGGGGCATGCCTACGTCGCTGGTCGAGTTCTCGATTCGCTACAAATAATAGGAGTCCGTAACTTTTAGCACTTAGATCGTGTCAGCTTTCGGTCATTTCGGTTCTCGCCTTTGACGAGGTCTGCATTGGTTTGATGATCGGGCAGTCGCTGAGGAACCGTCAGCCACACGAACGTTCCCAGCAAGGAGATGCTCGACGGTATCGCGCAAGGCTGGCCGACCGTGCTGGCAAACCTCAAGTTCTACTTGGAAACTGGGACGACGCTGCCGAGCGAGGTCTGGCAGATGCAGAACGGAACTGAACTCGCCGCCACCGAGAGCTAGGGAGAGGGAAGATCCCATGAGCTCCGATTTCGCAACCCTCCACCCCGGCCTCGAAGCGCGATGAACTGCCATAAGGCAAAGCATCCGCACAATGACGGGACCACCGACGTGATGCGCCGGTGGTCCGAGGGTTGATCGAGCGCAGCGTCCACGGGCGCTCGAGACTCACACTGAGATCGGCTCTTTCGCTGCCATGATCAGTTGAGACCTTGTAATCGTTAGGTGCCCGGATTGAACGGATTGATGCCGTTCTGGAGTTGATAGAAGAATCCCCAAACCGCGTAGTAAACCGGGTACAGCCAGTTGGGCACCCACTCAGGCGTAACCGGACCACTGCCGGGACTTGCATTGGCTACACCCGAAGTGACGAACAAGATCAACGGCACCGAAACCGCAACTGTGGCAACTCTCAACTTGTTCATGCTGGAGCTATCGCGCAGAACGAGTGCACGTTACAAGACTGAACCGACCCGGCTCCGCCGGTGCTGTCAAAGGACAAGAGACGCTTGACGTGAGCTGTCGGATGAAACGATCGATGCCGCAACCACCTTCACCTGCAGTGCTAAGGGCACAATTCCTGTCGAGTCTGGTTCCAGAACGGGAACAGCTGCGCACTGGTGGCGTCAGGGTGATCGCGCTGAGCGAGATCGTTGAAGTCCAGGACGGTTGTTCCTGCGGTGCGGGCAACCCCGCACGCCTGCAAACTCAGTTTCGCGGAATCCACGAACCCGATGTCGGCGGCGTAGGGCCCCAGCACGCCCGAGTCGACGAAGGATTCGAGTCCGTTCCCCCACATGTTGTACTCGGTTTGAAGGTCGAAGTCGCACGGCTGCCCGAACAACGAGCTGCACGTCGTCGGCTGACCTTGGATCACGAACGATTCATCGGCGAGGGTGGGCGATGTGGTGTCCCGGGATGAATTGATCACCGCGAGCAAGACGATGAAGAGCACCGCGAAGAAGCAGACGAAGATCAGCACGTTCAGGATTCGTTTCATCCGCAATCACCCGTCCTACCGTGGACATTTCGAGACCGAGTCTTCATCCTGCCGGATCGGGGCTCTGGCGCGTGTGGCAACCGTCAATCCAGCGTCTCGGCGTGCACCCGCGGCCAGTTCTCGGGCCAGTGTCCCGGCTCTGGCACTACGGCGAAATATGCGGCGGTTGCCATATCGAGCAGATTGACGATGAAAGAGTCCAGGTCGAGCCTCCCTGGGGCGTCCGCTGGCATTCTGGTGCGCGCAGCGAATGAGGCGATGACAAATTTGGTGATCAGCCGGACACGTTCGTCGAGCACATCTGGGGGGACGCTGGGAAGGCTGCGACGGATCTGGTTCATGGCGCTGGCGCTCGACGGGATGTAGCGCGATTCCGGCATGCTGCCAGGCTCTTCGTAAACGCGGGCCATGATTTGGATGAAGCGGCGGCCACGTTCCGAGCTGAGCTTCTCCGCGTAGGGGATGGAGAGGGCGGCGATCGCGTCCCGGACGGCGGCGGGCGAGGACTGATCGCCGCTGCATAGCTGTTGGGTGCACTCGTCCACCCGCTGCCGGACATCCGCCATGTGTGCAGCCACGATCTGCTCGAGCAGCCCTTCGCGGGACCCGAAATAGTAGTGCACCGCAGAGTCGTTCCGTACGCCCGCGAGCGTGTTCAGCTCGCGCAGACGCACACCATTCGGACGATTGTCCGCAAACAGAGTCTCGCCCGCCCGCATCAGTCGCTCACGCGCCGAATCAGGCTCGGCACTCAGTGGATGAATGCTCATGGTTGACAGCCTAACGAACTCCGTTACTATGACCTACATCACCCAGTTAACGAAACTCGTTAACGTATCCGGATTAGTTCGGGTCGGTGCCTGGTGCGCACCGATCGGTCTACCAATCTGCCCGTGAGGATTCGATATGAACCTGCCGAAGGGGATCGACGTCACCGATCCCGCGCTGTACAACAACGGGATTCCCCACGAGCTTTTCGCTGAGTTGAGGAAGAACCATCCGGTGTGGTGGAACGAGCAGCCCAGTGGTATCGGCGGCTTCGAGGACGAGGGCTACTGGGTTGTCTCCACTCACGCCCTGGTTCAAGAGGTGTCCCGGGACAGTGACCTGTACTCCTCGTGGGAGAACACCGCCATCGCTCGCTACTCCGACCATGTCCCACGCGCAGCCATCGATGCCAATCGCGGAATCATGCTGAATATGGATGCGCCGGAGCACACTGCGCTGCGGAAGATCATCTCCCGGGGCTTCACCCCCCGAGCTATCGCCAAGCTGCGCGATGCGCTGTCCGCCCGCGCCAACAAGATCGTTGCCGACGCACTGACTGATGGCACTGGAGAGTTCGTCGCAGATATCGCGGCCGAGCTTCCGCTGCAAGCGATCACAGAACTCATCGGAATTCCTCAGGAGCAGCGCCACAAGGTCTTCGAATGGTCCAACATCATGACCGGCCGCGATGATCCGGACATCATCGGCGATCCCGTCGCCGCGATCGGCCAGGTCATGCAGTACTCGATGGGTCTGGCGGCGGACCGGCGGGAATGCCCGGCAGAGGACATCGCGACCGCGCTGGTCCGCGCGCAGGACGAGGACGGTGCGCTCACCGACTTGGAATTCGGCTACTTCGTGGTGCTGCTGATGGTCGCGGGCAGCGAGACCACCCGAAACGCCATCACCCACGGCATGATGGCTTTTCAGGACAACCCCGAGCAGTGGGAGACGTTCCGCCGCGAGCGGCCCAAAACTGCCATCGACGAGATCATTCGGTGGTCCAGCCCCGTGTTTTCCTTCCAGCGCACCGCCACCCGGGATACCGAGTTGGGTGGGCAGTCCATCGGCAAGGGCGATCGCCTACTGATGCTCTATGCCTCGGCCAACTACGACGAGACCGTGTTCGAAGATCCCCACACCTTCGATATCGGCCGCGACCCGAATCCGCACCTGGGTTTCGGTGGCACCGGCGCGCACTACTGCATCGGTGCAAACCTCGCCCGGATGGAGATCGAGTTGATCTACGACGCTATCGCCGAACAGATGCCGGATATCAGCGTGATCGGGCCCCCGAGCCGGCTGAACTCCTCGTTCATCAACAGTGTGAAATCGCTGCCGGTGAGCTACGGGACATGCCCGGTGCAGCCGCGATGACCGCGACACACGAACGCACGGCAGTAGTCACCGGCTGCGCAACAGGAATTGGTGCCGCCACCGCAGCGAAGTTGGCCGCGTCGGGAGTACGAGTGATCGGCGTCGATATTGCCTACGCTGATGCGTCCTCGATGCCAGGGGTCGCCACTCTGATCCAGGCCGACCTGTCGACGCGGGACGGTGTGTGCGAGGTTGCCGATGCCATCACCGAGCCAATCGACGTTCTGGTCAACAACGCGGGGGTCGCTGCAACCCGCCCGTGGCGGCAGGTGCTTGCGGTCAACGCACTGGCACCGCGGGATCTGACGCGGTTGCTGCTACCCAAGTTTCGTGAGTCGGCCGCAGTGGTCACCACGGCATCCCAGGCCGGTTTCGCCTGGCGGTCCAACTATGCGCGCGTCAAAGCATTTCTGGCGCAAGAGGATTGGGATCAGGCATATGCACTGTTCGACTCCCACCCGGACATTCAAGGCGCGTGCTACCAAATATCGAAGGAAGCCGCAGTGGTGAATATGCTCGCTACCGCCACCGAAAACCGTGCCATCGGGCTGCGGGCCAACACCGTCTCACCGGGCACCGTGCAAACCCCGCTGCTGGAGGATTTCACCGAGGCAATGGGTGCCGACGCGATCGCCGGGGCCCGAGACTGGTCCGGCCGCCATGCAGATCCAGGCGAGATCGCAGACGCCATCGTGTTCTTGTCCTCACCGTCCGCCAGCTGGATCAACGGCGTGGACCTACCCGTCGACGGCGGCTACGGCGCGCAGATCTTCACCCTGATGAACCCCTTGGGAGGCAACACATGACACAGGAAATCGGATCCGTCTTGACCTCGGTCAACCCGGCCACCCTCGAGGTCGTGGCTGAGACCACCATCTCGACCCCGGTCGAGATCGAGAAAACAATCGCCGCGGCAACCGCCGCCCTGCCCACGTGGCGACGCAGCCTTCCCGCCCGGCAGGACCTGGCTCGACTCATCACCGAGCAAATCCACGCACACGCCGACGCGTTGGCCGAGTTGCTTACCCGCGAGCAAGGGAAACCGCTGGCCGAGGCCAAGCAGGAGATCTGGATCGCCGCCGAGGCTTTCCGCGCGGCCGCGGATGTGGAGTGGGAGACCAGCCGGACCCAGCAGGTGCTCGGTGGGCACCACGCCACCGTGGTGCACGCCCCGTACGGCGTCATCGCCGCGATCGTGCCCTGGAACTTTCCTATCTACTTGGCAGCAGCCAAGATTGCACCGGCGTTGATTGCCGGAAACACCGTCATCGTCAAGCCGGGGGAGACAGTATCGAGGGTGGTCACCGAGTTCGTCGAGATTCTGTCCTCCGTCCTTCCCGAGGGTGTGATCGGGTTGGTGGCCGGCGGGCCCAGCGTCGGGCAGGCATTGGTGACGGACCGCAGGGTGCGCAAGGTTTCGTTCACCGGATCGACGCAGATCGGCCGGGAGATCATCCGTCAGTCCGCGGAAGCCGTTACGCCACTGACGCTCGAACTCGGAGGCAACGACCCCGCGATCCTGCTCGCGGATGCCGACATTGCTCAGGCAGCAGAGCGACTGGCTGCAGGGGCGTTCATGAATGCGGGCCAAATGTGCATCGCACCCAAGCGCGTCTACGTTCCGCGCGCACAGCACAGTGATTTCACCGAAGCACTCGCAGTACACGTGCGGCAGCGTGTCGTCGGCGACGGCCTGGAATCCGGCACCACCATGGGTCCGCTCCACACCCGGGCGCAGCGCGACTTCGTCGAGAAGCTGATCGCGGACGCGATCGCGGGTGGGGCGCGCGTGGTCACAGGCGGTCCGTCCGCTGCGAAAAGTGAACTGCCCGGCCACTTCCTGGCACCCACTGTGTTGACGGACCTCGGTGACGATGCCGATGTAGTCAGGCTCGAGCAATTCGGTCCAGTGCTGCCGATCATCGCCTACGACAACCTGGACGAAGTCCTCACGCGCATCGACGGCCAGGAGTTCGGTCTCGGTGCGTCGGTGTGGTCCGCCGACACCGACCGGGCCTGGCAGGTGGCCGAGGGAATCGAGGCCGGCACCGTGTGGATCAACAAGCACAACGCCCTCGATGTGAACGTGCCGTTCGGCGGGGTCAAGGCCAGCGGCTTCGGCCGCGAGGGTGGCCGTGCCGGCATCGACGATTTCCTCATCACCCGTGTCATCAATTGATCGAACGACCGCTATCGAACGTCTAGTCGTTCTTACCTCGAAATGGAGCACTCTTCATGGCTGTTGAAAATATGTCCAGCGACGCTGCCCAGGATCTCGAAGATGCGTATGTGTACGCCTACCCCTTGGTGCTGATGGACACCATCCGCGCGATGGTGACCAACACCGAGACCCCCACCGCAGATCGCGCGCCGCTCAACCAGTTGTTCCACTCCCGAGATTTGGCGACCCCCGCCCTCCACAGCCTCACCCGGCCCAACGTGGACACGTTGTACTCCCAGGCCTACCTTGACCTGGGAGAAGAGCCGTACCTGCTGTTCAAGCCGGAAACTGACCGGTACTGCTCGATTCAACCGTTCGATGGCTACTCGAACACCCCGGCGGTGCTCGGCACCGGGGGCGTCGGCGGAAACGACGCAGTCACCTACGCACTGATCGGTCCACGATTCGACGGTGCGTTGCCGGAAAATGTCATCCCTGTCCCGGTGTCGACCGACTTCGTCTGGCTGCTCCTGCGCGTCCGGTGCTACGGGCCCGAGGACCTCGCGGAGCCGCGCAAAATCCAAGACTCGATGGACCTGTATCCGCTCTCGCAGCACGGCGAAGAACACACCTACCCACGCGGGAGTTACACGCCCGATCTCGACTATGTACCCGTCCAACATCTTCAGAAGATGGACGCAAGCGAGTACTTCGATCGCTTCAACAGGCTGGCAGCCGGCAACCCGGGTGCCCCAGAAGATCAGCCGGCCCTGGACGGATTCGCCGCATTGGGCATCGGAGCCGGATTGACATTCGATCTGGCCGCCCTTCCGGAATCCGTCCGAGAACGAGCCGGTCAGCTGCCTGGTTTCATGGGCGGTAGCAAGGTCAACGAGAGCCGCCGAGTCACGGCGATCGATGGTTGGATCTACCTGGACGAGTCCATCGGAAATTTCGGGACCAAATACCTCTACCGCGCCAGAATTGCGCACGGCGGATTCGCCAACCCCGTCGATGTCACGGCCTATCCGTCGACGCAGGTGGACTCGGGCGGAGAGCCGCTCACCGGCACAAAGACCTACAATCTTCATTTCGAGCCCGGCCAGTTGCCGCCATACGGTGACTGGGGCTGGTGGTCCCTCACCGCCTACTCCGCATCCGGACAGTTGTTCGACAATGAACTCGATCGCTATGCACTCGATGACAGTCAGGATCTGACGGCCAACGATGATGGCTCACTGGATCTTTGGATCAGTGCCACAAATCCGGGGCACGGTCGTGAGCGCAACTGGCTGCCCGTCCGCCCCGAGAATTTCGGAATCACCCTCCGCATCTACTTCCCACACGTCAGCGTCAACACTCATGACTGGATGCCGCCCAAGGTGACGGTAGTTCCCAGCACCGAGCCGCGAGCGATATAGCAATGAATCGAATCATTCCGTGGCGCGGAGACAGGCTGCCACACTTGAATACTGGGGGACCGGTGACTGAACGCAGAATTTCCAGTACGCCTCGACTGAGCGGTGCTTTCGTGCTCGCGGCAGCGACCGCACTCTTGTTGAGTTCATGCGCGTCGAGTGAAGAGTCGGCTACCGGCGACGCGTTGGCCGGCGTGAGCGGGCCGGTCGGAACCCAGACTGATGCCGGCGAACCCGTAAGCGGTGGCACCTTGTCGTTCGGCTCGCTGGCACTGCCCGCAACCCTGGACCCCGCACGCACCATGGCGACCGGTTCGACCGGTGGCACCGAGATGGCAGCAATCTACGACGTGCTCGTGCGCTTCGACGGTCAAGGCGGCGAGTTCGAACCTCAACTCGCCGAGGACCTCACCGTCAGCGAAGATGGTAAGACGTGGACGTTGACCTTGCGGGACGGGGTGACCTTCAGCAACGGCGAAAGCCTTGACGCCGAAGCGGTTCGGTGGAGCATCGATCGGTACGTCGCCAATCGTGGTCCCGACTCTCAGCTGTGGAAGAACGCTGTCTCGTCGATATCGGCACCCGACGACTCGACCGTGATCTTCGAACTGTCCACTCCCTGGGCCACATTCCCGAATATGTTGGCCATGGGCCCGGGCATGATAGTGGCCGCGCAGTCCGATGGAGCGGAGAACTTCACCCCGATCGGGGCCGGACCCTTCGTGCTGGAATCGAACAAGCCGAACGAGCAGATTCAGCTCGAACGACGCGAGGGCTATTGGGGTGGTGACGCGAAACTCGACGGCATACGTTTCCTCCCCTCGGCAGGCGGCCAACAACAGTTGGACATGTTCAACACCGGCCAGCTGGAGATGTTCTTCACCGTCGAGGCCGGCATCGTCGCTGACGTCGTCGAAGCGGGTAACCCCGGCTATCTGAATGTGATGAATGCCGGCAACGACGTGTTGATCAACAACGCCGAAGGCCGCCCCGGGTCGGACCTGAGGGTGCGGCAGGCACTGATCAAAGCCGTCGACCCGGTCGCATTCGACGAGCGGACTCAGGACGGGATCGGCCGTCCGAGCGTCGCGTTGTTCTCGGAGGCGTCGCGCTGGAACACAGGCGCCCCGGCCTCGAAGTACGACCCCGAAGGTGCTCGCTCGCTGCTGGCAGAAGCCAAAGCAGACGGCTACGACGGCAAGATCACGTTCACAACGCGCCAAGCACCAGAGGCGCAGGCCAGGGCACTTGCGATCCAGGCGATGCTCAACTCCGTCGGATTCGACGCAGAGGTCGAGTTCTTGAACTCCACCAGCGACATCATCCGAGTGATCAACGTCGAGAAGAACTACGACCTGGGCCAGTCCGCCCTCAGCATCCGCGATTCGGCCCCGTTCCTCAAGCTCTACTCCGTCTTCCACAGCAACTCGACGGGGAATGCCTCCGGGTACTCGAATCCAGCAATGGACGAGTTGCTGGGCACACTGCAAAAGGCAGGTACACCGGAGGAAATTCAATCAGCCATCGATGATATCGAGTCGCTGGCCACCGACACGGTACCTACTCTGCCGCTGGCAGCGCAGGACAATCTGGTGGTCTGGCAACCCGAAGTTCAGGGCGCATCCCATAGTTTCGCCGACATCATGCTTCTCGACGAAGTCTGGCTCTCCTGAGTATCAGCGCCTAGGTGGACACTCAGAGCTTTCCCGCGGCGATCAGTTCGACCGGATCGGAAAGATCGACCGTGCCGAGGTAGCCGCCGCGCTGCGCGACCGCATCATGCACGCCGAATCCCAAAAGATTCTGCGACTCGCGCGGCAAGGCGCGCACCTGCTCCATCGGTATCGACAAGACCTGGTTCTCCTCGGTTCGCAGCCACCCCACGCAGTAGCTGATGTGCAACCCGCGACGCCACTGATCGGCGGTGGTGTTCGCGCCGGCAGCGTGGAAGGTCGAACCAAGGTAGATGATCCCCGAGCCTGCCTTCATCACCGCTGGAATCGCCTCGGCCTCAGTCGGTTGGCGCTGCGGATCCCACAAGTGACTGCCCGGGATCACCCGGGTGGCACCGTTCTCCGCAGTGAAGTCACGCAGCGCCACCACGGACGCCAACTGAAGGGTCGGCCGCGGCTTGGGTACATGGACCCAGACGGCTTCGTCGCGGTGGAGATATTGGGCAGTCCCCCCGGGGCCGCGATTGAGTACCTGGCCGAGATTGAGCTGATAGGCCGCGCAGTTCGGTAGCAACACCGCGTCGCACACTCCACGATAAATCGGGTGGGTGAGCACCTCGGTGGCAAAAACCGTGGACTTTGCTGCCAGCCCAGCCAAGTGCTCAGTGTGTTCACCGAAAAAGTCCGCCACCACGGCATTGACGAACCCACGCTCCGCACCCTGCGCTCTCTCGCTCAGGTGGTAGTCGAGTTCGGCATTGAAACGGGTGAGGAGGTCCTGGTCCAGCAGGTCTTCGACAATCACGACGCCATGCTCTTGCAGAGCGTCGGTGATTGACTGCATCGACTCCGAGGCGTGAAGGCGGGGCGGCTGCGTCATGATCGGCACTCCTTAGATATACGAGACATTCAAGTAGCGTGCACCAGAATTGTTGGGCCGGTGCAGTAATCGGCTCAGGGATTTCCGGCAGTGGACCCGATGGGGCTCTGCTTCGGCATCAGTGCGTTGAGGTAGAACTCGACGCATTCGACCGAGAGGTCGGCCAGTGTGTACTCGGCGGTGGGGCGGAACCATCGCCCGGTAAGCCACAGGCCATCTTTGATCAATTCGTATGCAACGTTCGGGGCGATCGATCGCCGGTAGACGCCTTCACTGATTCCGCGTTGGAGCGAGGCTATCCACAGTTTGTGGTTGCTTGCCGCCAGTGACCGGATCTGCTCGTGGCCGTCGAGTTGCCGGATGGTGCTCTCTTCGTTGCGGCAAATTTGTGGCGAGTGTGGATCCTCGTCGATCAGTGTCAGAGACCTACGAATCAGCTCACCGAGTTCGAGCTCCGGAGGCAGTGACCGGTCGACAACCCGATGGAATTCGGTATTCATCGCCCGTAAGTGGCCGATGACGATCTCCTCCAGGAGTGACTCCTTCGAGGGCACATATTGGTAGAGGCTGCTGGGAAGGATGCCGATGCTGCTTGCGATCATGCGCATCGACGTACCTGCCATGCCGTTCTCTGCGAACAGCTTCGTTGCCGTGTGCAGCACCTGCCGTTTCCGCTGCTCGGCATTGACTGTGGCATTCGTCGGCATGATCCCCCATTACCTGTCGAGTACCCCGAAAGACTGGCCATGATCGCTGCCGTGCTGCCAGTTGGTCGGGTCTTGCTGCGTAGGCCACTGTGGCCTGATCGGGCGGCACAGTGGGGTCATCCACGTCGCCGCAGTTGCAGCTTATCGACCTTGCCGGAGGTGTTGCGGGGGAGTGCATCGACGACCTCGATGTAGTGGGGGATCTTGAACTTCGCCAGCAGCGCGTTGCATTGTGCGCGTAGCCGTTCGTCGATGCTCGCGTCGCTGATGGAGGTGCAGACAAAAGCTTTGCCTACTTCACCCATACGGGTGTCGTGCACGCCGATCACCGCGCACTCGCGAACGCCGGGGACAGCAAGAATGGCCTGCTCTACTTCCGCGGGATAGACGTTGAAGCCGCCGGTTATGAACATGTCCTTGATGCGGTCGGTGATGGCGATGTTGCCGTCGGGGCTGATCGTGGCGATGTCGCCGGTGTGCAGCCAGCCCTCGCTGTCGATTGCTGCAGCGGTCGCGTGCGGGTCGTCGAGATACGAGCGCATCACCAGGCGGCCGCGAACAAGCAGTTCACCGGTGTGGTCGAGTTTGACCTGCATTCCGTCGATCGGACGTCCACACGTGGTGGCTACCGTGTGCGGTGAATCCTCGGGGCGGGTGGAGCACACGTAACCACTGGTCTCGGTCAAACCGTAAGCGGTGAGGACGATGTCGACGCCGAGTTGGTCCTGTAAGCGTTCGACGAGTGTGACCGGCACTGTTGTCGCGCCGGTGACAGCCACCCGAAGGTGTGTCAGGTCCCGAGTGCGGTGCAGTTCGGTGTCGAGTATCGACTGGAAGATCGTGGGAGCACCGGAGAGGACGGAGACGCGGTGTTTTTCGGCAAGGCCGATCACGTTGTCGACGCGGAACACGGACTGCGGCACCATGCGTACCCCGTGATAGAGACAGGCGATGAAGCCGGCCTTGTATCCGAAAGTGTGGAAAAAGGGACTCAGCAGCATGTAGCAATCCTCGGGCGCCAAGGTGGCGATCGTGCCCCAGGTACGGCCGACGTGCACCGTCTGATCGTGGGTGGCGAGGACTCCCTTGCTCTTTCCCGTTGTGCCAGAAGTGAAAAGGATGTCGGCGATGTCGTCGGTGTGGACCCGCTTGGAGGCTGCGTCGGCGGCGGCCAGCAGCGCGGGCGTGGCGGTGTCGAGAAAATCCAACCAGCTGGTGGACAAAGCGCTCGACTGCACAGGCGCCTCATAGGGGACCTCGATGACTGTTTTCACTGATCCCGGAGCGCCGTCACACTGTGCGAGAAGCTCTGGCAGACGGCGCTTCCCGAGGAAATCACCGACAATTATGAGTGTCCCAGCACTGGAGCGGACAATGATGTCCAATGCCTCGCTATCGGTGTATCGAGTATTGATCGGGACCACGATCGCACCGATGTACTGGGCGCCGAGTGCGCCGATGATCCAGTGATGCGTGTTGGGCGCCCAAATGGCAACGCAGTCGCCATGGCGGACACCGCGCCCATGCAGTGCGGCCGCGAAGTGCCGGACCGAGTCGAGGAGACCGTCCCAGGTCAACTGCATCGGCCAGGCGGTCTGCTCATCCGATATCGCGACCCGTTCACCCCAAGTCTGGGCTGCTGCGCGCAGCAAGCTCGGAGTTGTCGTCCGTTCCAAAGCCTCCATGTTGTTCTCCTGTCGCGTAGTTGGGCCCGCCAGCGGGGACGGCATGTGGCTCTTATGCCGAACCATCGACGGCGATGAACCGTGGAAAAATGAACGTAGCAAATGCTTGTTCATAATTGGAAGGGTCGAGAATTTCTGATGCTCGGACTCGACCAAATATCCTAGGCAGTTGTTTTACCTGGTTTTATCCCTCTTTATCAACCCCGTGCAGCTTCCGTGCGTCGACGAAGTGGGTCCTTGACGTGACCGCCGCCATATCGCTATCGTTCCCACCAAGCGAATGCTTGGTTTATGTTCTTGTCCAATACGCGCTGGCTATATGGACGCCACAAAGATCACTCCTCGATGTCGGCTACCGGCCGGTCAGAGGTTGCGATTTCGCGGCATCCAGAGGCAAGTCTTGGCCCTATGGGCCTGCAAAAGGAGTGGATCCTGATGGATAGCAATGAGGTTGCCGGGCGCGTTCATGATCGTCCGAACGACACGTCGAAGACGCAGCTACGCAAGGTTGCACTGTCGTCTCTGTTGGGCACAGCCCTCGAGTACTACGATTTCCTGCTGTACAGCACGATGGCCGCCCTCGTGTTCGGTGACGTGTTCTTCCCGGGGGAATCGCAGGCGGTATCCACCATCGCTGCTTTCGGCACCCTGGCCGTGGGTTACCTTGCGCGTCCGCTGGGCGGAATCCTGTTCGGGCACTTCGGTGATCGGTTCGGCCGCAAGCACATCCTCATCGTCACGATGGCACTCATGGGCGTGGCGAGCTTCCTCATCGGACTGTTGCCTAGCTACGCCGCGATCGGCGTCACGGCCCCGATTCTGCTCATCGTCCTGCGAATCTTGCAAGGTGTAGCAGTCGGCGGCGAATGGGGCGGTGCCGCACTGATGGTCGTCGAACATTCCGATTCCGAGAATCGCGGAAAATGGGCCGGCATAATGAACTTGGGCTCACCGCTCGGGTTCTTGATGTCGACGGTCGCCGTAGCGCTGGTGACTTTGCTGCCCGACGAGAGCCTGCAATCGTGGGGCTGGCGTATCCCGTTCCTGTTCAGTGCACTGCTCGTCGTCGTAGGCCTCTACGTCCGGTCGCGGGTCACGGAAAGCCCAGTATTCCAACAAGCAGCGGAACGCGCCGAAACCGAAAAGCCCGAACGCACCCCACTGAGCCGACTGATCCGCAGTCCTCGCCCCGTACTGCTGGCATGTGCTGCGGGTATTGCTCCCTTCGCGCTCACCGCGCTCATGACCTCACACATCATCGCGTATGCGACGGGCATCGGCTACGACAAGTCGGAAGTGATCCGGGTACTGATACTCCTGTCCGTGGTCGCGCTTGTCGCCATCCCACTGGCATCCACGCTGTCCGACCGAATCGGCCGTCGTACGGTCGTGTTCATCGGCGCTACAGGCGCAATCATCTTTGCGTTCCCGCTCTACATGCTGATCAACACCGGCTCCATCGCACTGATGGCGGGTGGCCTGGTCATCGCGCAAATCTTCCAGAACATGATGTTCGCACCCCTGGTGCCGCTGCTGTCGGAGATGTTCGGTACCACCGTCCGCTACACGGGCGCTTCCCTCGGATACCAGGGCGCCAGCCTCATCGGCGCAGGCTTCACCCCACTGATCGCCAGCGTCCTGCTCGCTGGCTTCGGCGGCTCCAGCGTCCCGCTGAGCCTGATCATCGTCATCACCGCGGGCATATCGATCGCGGCACTGACCATGATCAAAGAGACCCGAGGGCGCGACCTCACCACGATCGACGTCGAACCAAGCTTGGCTCGCCCACACAGTGACATCAGCGCACAGTGACCTCAGTCGGTAGTGAGGCCGACGAATTGCGTTGGTCCACAGCGGTAGAAACGCAGGCTTGACGAATCGCTTTCGAGAAGAATAGAGGTGCTACGAGATGCAAGGAATTGGTACTGCATATTTGGTCGACGCCGTCCGGACACCGGTGGGAAGGCGGCTCGGTGGGCTTCAGGGCTGTCATTCGGCAGATCTTGGAGCACATGTTCTCAAGGAGCTGATGTCGAGAACGGGGATCGACCCAGGCGCCGTGGACAACGTGATATTCGGATGTGCCGATGCAGTGGGACCACAAGCAGGCAATGTCGCGAGGACCGCTTGGCTCTCGGCTGGGCTCCCTGAACATGTTCTGGCCGTCACCGTGGACCGTCAGTGCGGCTCCTCCCAACAGGCCCTCCATTTCGCGGCGGCTGCGGTTCTCTCCGGGACCGCAGAACTCGTTGTCGCCGGCGGAGTTCAGAACATGAGTGCCATTCCGATCGGTGCAGCGATGCTGGCTGGACAACAATACGGCTTCGACGATCCCTTCCTGGGCTCGACAGGTTGGGTCCAGCGGTACGGCACTGATCCGATTGGCCAAATCCGCGCCGCTGAGATGATTGCGGAAAAATGGAACATCACGCGACCTCAGATGGAGGCCTACGCCGTGGAAAGCCACACGCGTGCCATCCGCGCAAGAGACGAGGGTAGATTCGCGCGAGAAATTGTGCCGGTCGGAGATGTGACGGCAGATGAGGGTCCGCGCACACCGAACTGGGAGAAAATTCGCTCGCTCCCCCCTGTTGCCGAGGGAGGCCTGATAACGGCGGCGGTCTCGAGTCAGCTCTCCGACGCTTCTGCGGCGCTACTCGTTGCGAGCGAGTCGGCGGTCAACCGGTACGGACTTACGCCACGTGCTCGTATCCATCACATGTCCGGTCGCGGTGCGGACCCGGTAATGATGTTGACAGCGCCGATTCCTGCCACTGAACACGCTTTGCGACTTACTGGCCTGACACTCGATGACATCGACCTCGTCGAAATTAATGAGGCCTTCGCCTCGGTCGTTCTTGCATGGCAGAAAGAAACTGGGGCCGATCTGTCGAAAGTCAATGTCAATGGTGGTGCGATCGCGCTGGGGCATCCACTCGGCGCGACCGGCGCACGCTTGATGACCACCCTTCTCCACGAATTGGAACGCACCGGCGGACGCTTCGGCCTCCAGACCATGTGTGAGGGCGGCGGTCAAGCCAACGTGACAATCATAGAAAGACTGTGAGACAAGCGATTCCACGAATAGGCAATTGGTCCGCGTACTCGATCTAGCGTCACAGAACGATTCGACGAGGACCTGGCATCCTCATTTGCCCGGATCCGGGGACAGATGGCGCTTCAAAAAAAGCACTGGATCGACTCGAATGCTTCAATGGGGTGACAGCGGTCACTCTGGGAGCTAAGTTGACACACGTCAACAAGTTTCGACACCTGTCAGGAGTACGCATGTCCCCCTCATCCGAGACGGCCAAGACCACGGTGGTGATCGGTGCCGCCTCCGGTCTCGGTGCCGCGATCGCCGAGCATCTGCGTTTACATGGCCACCACGTCATCGGCGCCGATCTGGTGAGTAGTGAGTCGATACTCCCGGTGGACGTCGCCGACGAGGCAACGGTGCAGGCCCTGTTCGAGAAAATCATTGTCGAACGCGGCTCGTTCACCGGCGTGGTGAACTGTGCCGGCACGAGCACTCTGTCGCCCGTGGTCGACCACGATTCGGCCGAGTTTCGGCGCATTCTGGACATCTCTTTGGTCGGCGCATTTCATGTGCTCAAGCACGCCGGAAGCCGCGTTGCCGAGGGCGGATCGTTGGTCACCCTGGCCTCGCTCAACGGGACCCAACCCGGATCGGGGCTGGCGGCCTACTGCACGGCCAAGGCCGGGCTCCTGATGCTCTCGAAGGTGACGGCTCTGGAGTTGGCTCCGCGGCAGATCCGGGTCAACACGGTCTCTCCCGGTCTCGTTGTCACGCCGTTGACCTCGCCGGCCATGGAGATCCCCGGTGTGCGTGAGGACTACGTCGAGAACACGCCGCTGGGACGCTCGGGGACGGGACTGGAGATCGCGGCCGCGTGTGAGTACCTGCTGTCCGACGGTGCGGCGTGGACAACCGGCGAGGACATGCAGGTCAATGGTGGTGCGCACTTGAAGCGCTACCCGGACCTGCTGGGTCTCATCGAGAAGGCCTTCGGATGAGCCGCACTGGGTCTGCGGGCGCGGACGGCGCCAATCCCTACCGGGGCCGTTTTGTCGGGCGCGCCGCGCTGGTGACCGGGGCAGGGTCCGGCATCGGGGTGGCGTTGGCCGCAGCGCTGGTCAAGGCCGGCGCGTATGTCGTCTGTACCGACCTCGACCAGGTGGCTGCGCGACGCATTGCCGCGGCACTGGGGCCGCGGGCTCGTGCCGAGGCGCTTGACGTCACCGACCCCGAGCAGGTGCTGGCAGCCGTGGACCGGGTGGTCGCCGAGCACGGTCGGATCGACCTGATCTTCAACAACGCCGGCATCAACTTCGGCGGCGAGGCCGAGCACCTGACCCTGGACCAGTGGAATCAGATCATCGACGTGAACCTGCGTGGGGTGGTGCATGGTATCCATGCGGCCTACCCGAAGATGATCGCCCAGGGCCATGGTCACATCGTCAATACGGCCTCGGCTGGTGGCCTGATGGCAGCCGGTCTGATCACCAGCTACGTCGCCACGAAGCACGCAGTGGTCGGACTCTCGCTCGCGCTGCGTACCGAGGCGGCGGCCAAGGGCGTGGGTGTCACCGTTATCTGTCCGGGGGCGGTCGATACCCCGATCTTGGACAAGGGTTCGATCGACGACTTCGTGGGCCGTGACTACTACCTCAAGGGTCAGCGCATCAAGACCCCGTACTCGCCGGCGAAGCTGGCCGATGAGGTGCTGGCGGCCGTCGCCGGCAATATGGCGATCCTGGTCACGCCGCGCTCGGCTCGCCTGGCATGGCGGTTCAACCGGCTCGCGCCGGGACTGATGCAACGCTCGTCGATCTTATTCGTGGCTCGACAGCGCAAGTGGCAGGCTCAGCGAGCCCGCAAGGCGGGCAAGACTGCCGCTCGCTGACCACCGATGGTATCGGCGGATTTTGCGCTGTGCCGCAATGCCTCAGTTCGCTCCAGGGGTCAGGTGGCGCGTCAAGAAAAGCACCGCATGTTCGACGGCCGGTCCGTGGAACGGCTTGCCCGGGAACAGGTCGAAGTGGTCTCCCGGGTAGTGACGGACCTCGGCGCGGCCCGCGAAGGCTGCCAGTGCCGCCGCTCGCGGCGGCGCTGACCGGTCGAAGTCGGCGATCTGGACCAGCAGCGGGACCTTGATCTTCGAGGCGGCCTGGGCCGGGGCCCTGGTGCCGAGTTCCAGACCGACGTCGGCGCGTACTTCGTTGCGCCAGGACGGACCTGCGATCGAGTGGAAGTCCTCGTAGGCGCCGGACAGGGTGAGCGCACCGGGCTGCCCCGGCTTGCCGACGACCGGCATCATCGTGGGTTTGCCCATGGTGGCCTTGACCCGCGCAGCAATTCCGGTCGCCGTGGCCTTGAGCAGGTTCAACGGGCCATGCGCGGTGAGGGCGTGCCGCATGGCGGCCAGACCGTCGACCATCGGCACCACAGCGATGACGGCCGCAACGTCGCCGCGGTCAGCGGCCACCTGGAGTACGTGGCCACCGGCCAACGAGACGCCCCACAGGACGATCCGCTGCGGATCGACGCCGGGGAGCTGCGAGGCAGCGTCGACCGCCGCCTGCCAGTCCTCGACCTGACCGGCCAAGGACACGGTCTGGCGCTCGTCGCCGCCACTGGTGCCGAAACCGCGGTAGTCGAAGGTGAAAGCGTCCAAGCCCGCTGCGGCGAACGCCTCGGCAAAGCCGTCGAGGCCCGAGTCCCGGGTGCCGCCCAAGCCGTGCGCCAACACGACGACCGGGCGGCCTGACGCCGTTGCCAACGCGTCACTGCGAGCCGGAAAGTGGGTGCCCTCGCAGCGTGTACCCGCCACGGTGAAGCCGACGACACGCGTTGCTGCGGTGGGCAGGGTTTCGGTCATGGTGGTGTAGTTCTCATTCATGCCTGGCTCCAAAGGTGTTGAACGCGAGTCGAAGTGCATGCGATTGCGACTCAGGAAAGGGGATGGGTGCCGTAGATGGAGCGCACCCAAATGCTGGTGACCACCTCGACATGCAGGTCGTGATCGGGGCGCGAGCCCACCACTCGACGTTCCATGTTGCGGTCGTTGACGTCCAGTAGAACCGCCGCCAACGTTCGTGCGTCGACTCCGTCCGGCGCCCGGCCGGCAGCGCGTTCGGCTTCGATCATCTCGGCCACGGACTCCTCGAACGAGACCCGGTCCGCCTCCCACATCGTGCGGATGGACGGGTTGGTGGCTCGGGCCTCCAACACGGCACGGTAGAGATGCTCGTGCCGCTCGGTGACGGTGAACAGATGCGACACGGCTTTACCGATGCGCTCGGTCGGGTCGCGTGAGACGTCGGTCAACCAGACACCGGCCTCGGCCGCCTCCTCGTAGAAAACTTCCATCAAAGCGCCGACCGCAGCGGCCTTGTTCTCGAAGTAGAAGTAGAACGCCGAGCGGGTGACCCCGGCTCGACGGGACAGGTCGGCCACATTGATCGACTCGACACTGTCCACCTCTCGCAACGAATCATCGAGTGCCGCGAGCAGCGCAGTGCGGCGCGCGTCTCCTTTCGACAGGCTCCTTTGAGCAGCGATCCGAGCGTTCATCGAGAAATCCGAGCCCGGCCGGACGGCAGTTCCTTCGTCCGCAATTGGTGCTCGTAGACGAAGTAGTCCAATTGCTGAGTGTGACGCGCAGTCGGAAGCATGTGCCCCAGATACAGAGCCTCGTCCTCGGCAATGACCCGCTTCATCTCTGCGACCGAAGGTAACGAGTACTGGCCGACCAGGTAGGCGCCGAGGATTCTGGTCTGGGCCTCCACGAACGGGAACAGAGTCGGGGTGGACTGGGCGAACCCGATGAAGGCCAGGTCGTCGACGCCGGGGGAGAACATCCGCTTGTACAGGCTGATGTGATTGTCCTTGGCCGAGAAGAACTCCGGGTCGAAGAACGGGAACGTGATGTTGTAACCGGTGGCGTAGATGATCACGTCGAAGTCGGCACTGGTGCCGTCCTCGAAATGCACGGTCTTCCCGTCCAGACGCTTCAGATTGCCCTTGGCGGTCAGATCGCCCGATCCCAGCCGCAGCGGCAATTCCACCGACTGGGTTGGGTGTGCCTCCATGAACTTGTGGTTCGGCTCCGGCAATCCCATGTCCGAGGGATATCCGTTCTGCATGGGCGCCACCTTGGAGATGACCTTGCGTTGCCACTTCAGTGGGATGTGCGGCGAGGTCTTGAAACCCATGTCCGCGGGCTTTCCCCTGATGTACTTGGGTACGATCCACGCACTCGAGCGAGTGGAGATCACGACCTCGTTGTCGAGGGTGCGGCTGGACAGTTCGACGGCGATGTCAGCAGCCGAATTGCCGATGCCGACCACCAGAATTCGCTTGCCGCGCAGGTGCAATGGCTGTTCTGGGTCGATGTAGTGGTGCGAGTGAAAGCTTTCTCCGGTGAATTCGCCGTCGAACTCCGGCAACCGAGCGTCCCAGTGGTGACCATTGCCGACCACCAGAAAGTCGAACTCACGAGTCGAGCCGTCCTGCAGGTCCAGTTCCCATCCGCCACCGGGCTTGCGACGCGCACTGCGGACGCCGTTGGAGAATTCGATGTTCTTCTTCAGGTCGAAGGCCTCGGCGTAATCCTCCAGGTACTCCTTGACCAGCGTGTGGTGTGGGAAGTCCGGGTAGCTCTCGGGCATCGGGAAGTCCCGGAACGACAGCTGGTATTTGGAGGTGTCGATATGCAAAGACTTGTAGGCGCTCGACATGCCGTTCGGGTTGCCGAAGGCCCAGTTGCCACCGATGCGATCGGACATTTCGAAGCAGGTGTGCGGAACGCCGTAGTCGTCGAGCATCTTGCTGGCGGTGAGTCCGGAGATCCCTGCGCCGATGATCGCAGTGGTGGGTCTGACGAACGTGGTGGTCATAAGTGACTCGCTAACTGGAGGGGGTGACAGCGGTCACGTTATGCGCTAATTTGACACACGTCAAGAAGTTTTCACGACCGTCGAATGTGTGGGTCGAGCGGCAAGAGTCCGGTGGATGGTCCGCGTCGCCTGATGCAAGAATCGGAGAATCGCATATGGCGTCGAACGCACGAATCCTGGATGAACTGGGCTACTACCTGCTGGCAGGTGCCGGTAGTGACGGGCCCGCAACCCTGATGGACGAGGCCCGACTCGGCGAGGACATGGGATTCGGGACCGCCTGGATCTCCGAACGCTGGAATGTGAAGGAAGCGTCGTCACTGTCCGGCGCTGCGTGCGCGGTCACCAACCGAATGCGCATCGGTACCGCAGCAACCAATCACAACACGCGGCACCCACTGATCACCGCATCATGGGCGACGACTCTGCACCGACTCTCGGGTGGGAGGTTCACGCTCGGGATCGGACGCGGCATAGCAGCAATGGGCAGCGCATTCGGGGTGCCGTCGGTGACCACGGCGATGATGGAGGACTGGGCCCAGATCACCCGAAGGTTGTGGCACGGTGAAGTTATTCTGAATCACGATGGGCCACTGGGTAAATGGCCGGTATTGTTTCTGGATCCCGATTTCGACGAAGATGTTCGCTTGGCGATAGTCGCGTTCGGCCCCAACACTCTGAAATTGGGCGGCCGAGAATTCGACGACGTCATTCTGCATACCTACTTCACTCCCGAGACACTTCAACGTGCGGTGAAGACGGTGAAGACGGCGGCTGAGCAGGCCGGCCGAGACCCGGACAGTGTCAGGGTGTGGTCGTGCTTGGCGACGGTAGGCGATCACTTGCCCGAGGAATTACGGGTGAAGAAGACCGTTGCTAGGTTGGCGACGTACCTGCAGGGCTACGGAGATCTTCTGGTGAAGACCAACAACTGGGATCCTGCTGTGCTGCAACGTTTCCGAGCCGACTCGGTGGTGACCTCTATCGCCGGGGGTATCGACAGCAAAGCCACGACGGATCAGCTGGAACACATCGCAACGCTGTTACCCGAGGAGTGGCTGGAACCATCGGCGACCGGTACGGCAAGGCAGTGCGTCGACCGTATACGCGAGGAGTTCGACTACGGCGCAGATGCGGTAATCCTGCATGGCGCAACTCCGCAGGAGCTGGCGCCGATCGTCGAGGTCTATCGCGAAACCTGCTGATGAACGAGCTATGCCGGCTCGATGGGGTGAACCATCGGCCGGCATAGCCCGCGCAATCTACAGCTCCGGGGCCGTCAGTGCTCCACTATCAGCATTGGGGAAGATCGATGCTGATAGTGGGAGTGTCCACCAACGGCTGGACCGGAACCGTAGCTTCACCGGAAACGGAAGGCTCTTCCAGTTCCCAAGTAACGGTGGAGGATTCACCGGGCGGGATCGTGACGTACGCAGCCTGGACGGGTCGACCCAGCTCGGTACCCTTCTGGACCGAGAAGGCGTTGACGCCGTCGACCTTCATGCCGGTGATCTTGGCGCCCTGCGTTCCGTACAGGTAGGCGATCGACTCGTTGGTGCCGTACGGGACACCGGGCTGGAAAGTGCTGGCCACGTACTGGGTCAGCCCGTCCGAGTTCACGGTGTTGGTCAGTGTCGCGGTCACCGTCGACTTACGAGTCGGGCCGGTGCAAGATTCCGCGGTGTAGGAGATATCGCGAGTCAGGTAATAGTCGAGCTTGTTTCCGCCTGCGTTGTTGACGATCACGTTGGCATACGGTGCAGGATCGTCCGGGATCGCATGGCCGACCTTCGTTCCCGCCAGGATTTCCTGCTCGGCGGGATCTGCGCTCCACACCGAAATGCGACCCTCACTGCCTGCCCGGCCGACCGCGTCGAGCAACTTGCGAGTCGGAGCGACACCCGTCGTCATCTTCGACACGACAGCCTGCGAGATTTCCTGCAGGTAGTTCTTGCGGGCGAGCTGATCTTCGCCGAAGCGAGCGTATGCAGTGGACAACGTCACCTCGACCACGTTGTCACCGGAAATGACCTCTCCGTCGGCGAGCGTGACCGGGCCGGTCGCGTCGAGGATGTAGCCGAGTGCGACTGGATCGGTAGCGATCGCGCCGTCGAGCTTTTCACCGGTCTGCTCGGCCCACATCGAAGTCCAGATCTGGCCCGCGTACGGAAAGTGCGGGCTCGCATTGGAATTGCGGAAGTCGGTCGTGGTGTTACGCGGACCCCACAGTGCGGTGTACTCGGGGCCGAGATCGATCGGCTGCTCCGCGAACTCCAGCTCGCGGTTACTGCCGAGGGTGTCGACCCGGGCAGTTCCGTTGTCGGCGCGCACAATTCCGAATCCACCGAGTAGACCGCCGGTGCCGCGTGCCTCGGCATTGGTCTGGAAGGCAAGGAAGTAGGAGCGGGGACCGTCGGCGCCCATCATGGAAGGAACGATGCGGCTGGCCGTGTAGGTATTGGTCAGCAACCCCGACACGTCGTGGGTCTGATTCTCGAGCTGCACACGGGCGTCGTCGACGACACCGAGATAGGCAGGCGCCTCGATCGCCCGAGCCTGCGCATAGAGGTCCTGGGCCGCGGCGGATGTCTCCGCGAGGATCGGCTCTGCCTCGGTGAGCGACTGCAAGTTCACCCGGCCGCCGCCCTCGATCACGTTGTCGGGGGAGATGCTTGCGCTCGCCTGCGCCGCGGGCTCGAGAACATCGACCGCGAGACCCTGCACCACATCGGTGATCTCGACGATCGTTTCGAGGGGACTGCCGAAGAACGGGATAGCTGCAGCGATCGTGAACGGCAGCGAGGACGCAGCGTTCTGCGCCTTGTGCGCGGACTCGCTCGCCTCGGCGGCAGCGGCCTGCGCCCCCGACACATCGCCGTCGAGCAGTGCATTCTTGGCGGAGGTCGCGGCGTCCCGCGTCGTCTCCAAATTGGACTTCGCCGTCAAGGCCTCGTACGCCAGCCATGCCAGGAAGGCGAGAACGACGACCAGAACGATGCCGACACCCAACAGGACGGGGCGCTTGTTCTTGCGCGACGGCGGGCGGGTGTCGGTGCCAGAGGTCATGTCGACGGGGCTCCTGTTGCTTGGGATGGTTCGAGTGAAGGGCGCGGTTATTGCGAAAAGGAGATATTCACGCCCGTGGGAAGACTAGTGCGTCGACGTCGGTAGTGGGTATTGAGGTCGTGGGTATTGAGGTAGTGGGTAATTCGATTGAATGATCGTCGATGTCGGCAATTAATACGATCGTGTAAAGAACCGACTCGAGTGCTCCGAGATTGTAACGTGATGGTCGGTTACTCGCGATAACATTCTGTCGGTCTCGGGGAGGCCGTCTCGTTCGGAGAAGGGAGTCGGGAGAGTGATCCGCTGTAGTTCGGGAGGGTCCGGTTCGGACCCCTCGATACCACAACAGGGCGGATCGGCGGGGCCCACGCGGCTCGATCCGGTGCAATCTGCGACCAAGATCATATTCGACAGGGTGGTGGCCGCCACAATCCTGATAGTGCTGGCGCCGGTATTCCTCGGATGCGTGATTCTGACCAGTGGCGCCGAGGGTGAGCCCACGTTCGCGTCCACGACGAGGATCGGTCGTCGAGGCATCCGTTTCCAGCTCCTGAGCTTCAGGACGCCTCCTGAGCAGCGGCTGGGCGTGCTGCTGACGAAGCTGGGCATGGATCATCTGCCCGAGCTGATCAACGTTCTTCGGGGTGACATGAGCATGGTCGGGCCGCGACCCGCCACGGATCGGCCCGGCATTCCCGATGTGGAAGTACCCGCCGACTGCCGTCCAGGAATCACCGGACTGTGGGTGCTGGCGCCCCGCGCGGACATCTCCGGACCGGACGCGGCGATGCTAGATCGCAATTATGTGGACTCGTGGTCGCTCGCCCGCGACATCCGCATCCTGTACCGGACAGTCGCCGCAGTACGGTACGGCCCCTGAACTTCATTAAATATTCAGGGAAATAACCAGAAACAAGCGGAATGGCGCTTTTCAATATGACTCACCTAGTTTTCACCGAAATGCACTGTGTCCGCAACGGTTAATATCACGGAAGTCGCATTGGACGAGTAGAGCAAAATACCTCCGGTCCACTAGTTTGTAATTGGGCGCTACTGATCGACGTTGCTTCAGCAACGTTCTTCCGGAGTGAAGATTGTGCCGCCGGCGCAAAGGACTGTGAGGAGGGGTAGCCGAAGTGTCGTCAGTGAAAGGTGCCCCCAGCGGGATCGACTTGTTCCCGCTGTCGCCCGCCCAGCTCAATATCTACTTCGCCCAGAAGCTGGCGCCGGGGGTTCCGTTCACCATCGCCCAGTTCGTCGAGATCCGTGGCGAGATCGACCCCGCCACATTGATCCGGGCAACCGACATCGCCTGCCGCGAGCTCGAATCGCCTGGCGTGCGCTTGGGTGAAGACGACGGGCAGCCGTATCAATGGTTCGACCTCAACGTTCCCTACGCCATGATCTACCGCGACCTTCGCGAGGAGAGCGACCCCGTCGGCTACGCCCACCGCTACATGGACGAGCAATACCGAAAGCCCGTCGACTTGGTCCGCGATCAGCTGATCGCCTCGGAGATCATGCAGGTCGGCGACGCACATTATTTCTGGTACAGCCGAGCCCACCACGTGGTCATGGACGGCTTGGGTGCAATCTCCGTTCAGGAGCGTACCGCCGCCGCGTACACGGCCCTGCTGACCGGCGCCGACGTCCCCAAGACCCGCGCCGTCGGTGTCCGGGCGATCTACGACTACGAAACCGCCTACGTCGGTTCCACGCGCTATGAAGCCGACCGCGAATACTGGGTCGGCCGGCTCGCCGGTCACGCCGATGCGCCACGTCTTGCAGGCACCTCGCATTCCGGTGCGGCGGCGCCCAGCGCCGTCTCGATCAGCGTCGGCGCAGTGCTCGACGACGCGCTCACCGGCGCAATGGCCGCGCTCGCCCAGCGCTACAACTCTTCCGACGTCCCGGTCGTGCTCGCGACGTTCGCGTTGTACCTCGCGCGGATGACCGGTACCGACGACGTCATGCTCAGCCTCCCCGTCTCGGGCCGCGCGACCACCAAACTGCGCGACTCCTCCGGGATGATGTCCAACATCGTGCCGCTGCGCATCGGCGTGGACCCGGACGTCACCATCGAGGAACTACTGCGTCGCATCCAGGTCGAGCTCACCGGCGCGCTGCGGCATCAGCGGTTCCGCGTCGAGGACATGCAGCGTGAAACCGACGGCGGGTTCGAGGGCAGTACCTCCGCCGGCCGCGGAGCTTTCGGTCCGACCGTGAACATCATGATGTACGACAGCACAATCAGGCTCGGCGACGTCATCGGCGAATATCGTGTGCTCTCCAGTGGTCCGATCGACGACATGATGGTCAACGTCTACCCAGGGGTCGCCGGCGCCAGCACCCGCGTCGACTTCCTCGGTAACCCCGCGATCTATAGCACCGAGGAACTGAGCACACACCATCAGCGGTTCCTCGAGCTGCTGCGTACCGTTCTCGCGGCACCGGACGGGTCGCCGCTCGCGGACCTGACCGTGCTCTCGCGCGCCGAAGAGAAAGCGCTGCTCGCCGAGGACTCGCAGGGGCCGCCGCCTGTTCTGCTGCCCGAGTTGCTCCGGGAGTCCGGCGTTGTCCGCTACGCCGGGCAGGAGCTCACGGGCGTCGAATTCATCTCTCGTGCAGAGCATATCGCGGGACAGCTTTCGCCTTTCCTTACCTCACCCGAGACGCGGATCGCGATCGCGCTGGACCGCTCGATGCACTCCGTACTGGCGCTGTGGTCGGTATCGGTGGCGGGCGCATCGTTCGTGCCCGTCGATCCGCACGATCCGACCGACCGGTTGACCTCCATGCTCGGCAGCACCGGAGTGCGCGTCGGCATCACCGAGCGCGCACTGCTCGGCACGCTCCCCGGCACAGTCGAGTGGCTGGCCATCGAAGACCTCCTCGACGCCGAACCCCTGCCCTTTCAGGCTCGCCGGGTTCACCTCGACAACGAGGCGTATGTCATCCATACCTCCGGTTCGACCGGAAAGCCCAAGGCCGTCAGCGTCGGTCATCGCGGGCTCGCGCAGCTCGCCACAGCGGTGGTGGATCGATACTCGGTCTCACCGGACTCGCGGGTACTGCACCTGGCGTCGCCGGTGTTCGACGCGTCCATCCAGGAAATCCTGGGCGCTTTCGCTGCCGGTGCCACGCTGGTCATCGCACCCGCCGACGTGTACGCGGGCCCGGCGCTCGCCGACCTCCTGGCCGAAGAACGCATCACGCACCTCATTACCTCTCCGACTGTCCTCGCGACGCTCGATCCTTTGGACATCAAAGGCCTCGAGGTATTCGACGTCGGCGGTGAAGCATGCCCGCCCGCGCTACGCGACCGGTTCGCCGACGCCGGCCCCGACATGCTCGACGCCTACGGCCCGACCGAGGCAACCGTCCTCGCTACGCTCTCCGCACCCATGACCGTCGGAAAACGGATCACCATCGGTGGCCCGCTGCCCGGAGTCCGCGCGCTCGTACTCGACAGCCGGTTGCGCCCCGCCCCGTACGGCGGCATCGGCGAGCTCTATCTCGGCGGTGACTCTCTCGCGCGAGGATACGACGGGCAACCCGGCGTCACCGCGAGCCGTTTCGTGGCCGATCCGGCTGCGCCCAGTCGAAGGCTCTATCGCACAGGAGATCTGGTGCGATGGTCAATTTCCGGTACGTCACTCGAATACCTGGGCCGCGCCGATCAGCAGCTCCAGCTACACGGCCGTCGGGTCGAACTCGGCGAAATCGAATCGGTCGCACTGCAACTGGCGGGTGTCGACGCCGTTGCCGTCGACGTTCGTGAAGACCACCTCGTCGCGTATGTCGTCGGCGAGACCGCAGACTTGAGTGCGCACCTGCGCGGCGCGCTTCCGGCGTGGATGGTTCCGGACCGCATCGTCGAACTCGATGCGTTACCCCTCTCGGTGAGCGGCAAGCTCGACCGCCGGGCACTACCAGACCCGGCACCGACGACGATCACCGAATACGTTGCCCCGCAGACCGATACCGAACGCGCCGTCGCCGCCGTGTTCGCCGAGGTGCTGGACGTACCGACCGTCGGCCGCACCCACTCGTTCTTCGAGCTCGGTGGTGACTCCCTGAGCGCCACACGAGTCGTGGCCAGGCTCGGCTCCGCGGTCACGCTGCCCGTCCTGTTCGACGCACCGACCGTCGCCGCGATCGCGGTTGCCATCGATTCGGCGCTCGATCAGCGAGATTCGCTCGATCTGCTCGACACCGTGATGCCCGAGCGGGTGCCGCTGTCCTACTCGCAGCAGCGGATGTGGTTCCTCAACCAGTTCGATTCGGCCTCGCCCGCATACAACATGCCGGTGGCCGTGCAGTTGCCTTCGGGTGGAGACCCGAGCCTCGTCATCGCTGCGCTGCGTGACGTGCTCGAACGGCACGAGTCGCTGCGCACCTACTTCCCCGACGACGGCAACGGCCCACGCCAGGTAGTGCTGCCCACGGCAGGTGTTCTGCCCGAGATCCGCACCAGCGAAGTAGGACCCGGCGAACTCGAAAACGCGATCGCCGAACTGGCATCGAAGGGTTTCGACGTCGCTGCCGAGGTCCCCATCCGCGCCTCGCTACTCGCCGTCTCCTCGCACGAGGGTTCGCCCGAGGCGACGGTTGTCGTCATCGTCATGCATCACATCTCGGTCGACGGGTGGTCGATCGATCCTCTCGTCCGCGACTTCACCGTCGCGTACGCCGCACGCACCGCCGGGCATGCCCCCACATGGCCGCGACTGCAAGCCCAGTACAGCCAGTACGCGGTGTGGAACAGAGCTGTCGTCGACGCCGCCGCGGAAGGTCAATTGCGTTATTGGACAACCGCACTCGATGCTCTGGATCGGCCCAGTGCGGGGCTGCCGACCGATCGTCCGCGCCCGGCCGTGCAGTCGATGCAGACAGCAGGCGTCCCCGTCGCGATCGGCACCGAAGTACACGCCCAGATTCGCGCTCTCGCGCTCGGTGAGAACGCGACGACGTTCATGGTCGTCCATGCCGCACTTGCCCTGACTCTGAGTCGCTTCAGCGATTGCGACCGCACCGTCCTGGGTTCACCCTCGGCCGGTCGCGGGCACGCAGCGCTCGACGACATGGTCGGAATGTTCGTCGGCACCGTGCCGTTGGCGGTCGAGGTGGACCGCGACGGCACCTTCACCGAACTCCTCGAGAGTGTTCGGCACGCAGATCTCGACGCGTTCGCCCACTCCGACCTGCCGTTCGAGCGGATCGTCGACGCACTGAGTACGGATCGATCCCTCGACCGCCACCCACTGTTCCAAGTGATGCTGGCATTCGACAATGCCCGCCACCAGTCGATCGAGGACCTCCCGGTCACTGTGTTGCCCATCTCCACCCACACCTCCGAATTCGACCTCAACGTCGTCGTCACCGAAACCACCGACGGCATCGCGGGCGACATCGAATACGCGAAAGACCTGTACGACCGGGCGACCGTCGAGCGCTTCGCCGCAGCATTCGTCAGCATCCTCGAAGCAGTCGTGGAGAACCCCGCCGTCGTGGTGGGAGATATCGAACTCGGCTCTCGCCCTGCGCAACCCGACCATGTTGCAACGGGAACTCTGCTGGATGTGCTGGCAATCGAGACTCCCGATCACAGTGCACTGGACGGTGAATCGACGCTGACCTACCGCGAACTGGACAGCCGATCCAACCGGATGGCGCGCCTGCTGATCGACCGAGGTGCTGTACCGGAGACCACTGTGGCACTCTCGCTCGCACGATCCGCGGAGTACATCGTGGCCCTGTGGGCAGTGGTGAAGTCCGGCGCTGCGTTCCTGCCGGTCGATCCGAGCTACCCGGCGCTGCGACGCGAGCAGATCCTCACCGGCACCCACCTGGGCTTCGGCGGTGTCGAAGCGGGCGTGCTGTGGCTTGATGAATCGGCCGCCGAGGCTTTCGACGACAGCCCCCTGGTCGACGCCGACCGCGCTGCGACGCTACTCCCTGCCCACCCCGCCTACGTCGTCCATACCTCGGGATCCACCGGGATGCCGAAGCCTGTGACGGTGACGCATGCGGCTGTGTATGCACTGGCGCAGCAAGTAGTTTCGCGCTACGACGTCACCGCTTCCTCGCGGGTGCTGCACGGGTACTCGACGAACTTCGACGCCGCCGTGCTGGAATTGGTGCTGGCTTTCGGAGCAGGCGCCACCATGGTCATCGCACCCACCGGGATACTCGACGGGGACGAGATGGGCCGGTTCCTCACCGCCCACTCCGTCACCCACTACCTGTCCACACCCGCCGTGCTCGCGACCGTCCCCCCGGTTGCCGGTGTCACCACCGTGGCCGTCGGCGGAGACGTACTCGGAAGCGCAGTGGTCGACGCCTGGGCACCCGGACGGCGAATGCTCAACGCGTACGGCCCTTCCGAGGCCACCATCGTCGCCACGCTGACCGACCCACTCGACGCCGGAGACCGCATCACCATCGGCACACCGCTGCCGCACGTGTATGCACTCGTGCTCGACACCCGCCTACAGCCGGTCCCGGTCGGTGGCGTCGGCGAGCTGTACCTCGGTGGCATCTCGATTGCGCGCGGATACCGTGCCCGCCCCGCACTGACCGCGGAACGCTTCGTCGCAGGCCCCGGTGGCCAGCGGCTCTATCGGACAGGCGATCTCGTACTCCGCCAGGAGTCCGGCGTCCTCGACTACCGTGGACGCGGCGACTCCCAAGTCCAATTGCGTGGGGTGCGCGTCGAACTCGGCGACATCGAATCCGCCCTCACCGCACATCCTTCGGTCCAGGGCGCGGTCGCCGACGTCCGCGACGGCCGAATCGTGGCCTGGGTCGCCTGGGCGGTCGGCGCCGACGAGCGCGAACTCACGCCCTGGATGTTGGAACGGCTTCCGCTGTCGATGGTGCCGGCCGTGATCGTCGCAGTCGATCGCATCCCCGTCACCGCCAACGGCAAAGTCGACCTCTCCGCACTGGTCGCGCCTGCCCCGGCAGCCGGAGACCTCTCGGCAGCCCGAACGCTCGCCGAGGAAGTCATCCTCGGAATCTTCGCCGACGCCCTCGACGTCGTCGATCCGTCCGCGGACGCCAATTTCTTCGTGCTCGGCGGTGATTCGCTGAGTGCCACGCGCGCAACCTCACGCATCGGCGCCGCGTTGGGCACCCACGTTCCGGTTCGGACACTGTTCGAAGCGCCGAACGCCCGCGCCCTCGCTGCGGCGATCGACATGCTGTCGGAGGCGTACATCAGCCCGCCCGCGCTCGCGCATCGGGCGCAGGCCCGTGATCACGGCGCCCTCTCTCCCGCCGAGCGACGGGTGTGGTTGCAGAATCGCTTCGACCCCAGCTCTGCTGCCTACAACATTGCGTTCGCACTGCCGCTGCCCGCGGACACCGACCTCGCAGTTCTCCGGGCCGCGATCATCGACGTGCTCGAACGTCACCTCCCGCTGCGCACCGTCTACCCGTCCACCCCGGACGGCCCGGTCGCCATGCTGCTCGACGCCGAGATCGTCGTCTCCTCGATCGACGATCGCCACGCCGACGCGAAACTGCTCGCCGAAACCGGATTCGACCTGACCGTCGAGCCACCCGTGCGGTTCAACGTCGTACACAATCTCGTTCAGGATGTCGGACAGGACGGCGTATGCAGCGGCGGCGAGATGGCGTTGGTGGTCGTCGCCCATCACATCGCCGTCGACGGGCTCTCGCTCGCCCCGCTCGCGCGTGACGTCTCCACCGCTCTGGCCGCCAGACAGGCCGGCGTGCAACCCGAGTTCACCACGCTGACAGTCGATTACGCCGACTACCGCCTGTGGCAGCAGGACGTGCTGGACTCGGTCGCAGCCGAACAGCTCGCCTACTGGCGGCGCACCCTCGCCGGGCTGCCTGACTACCTCGAGCTGCCGACCGGCACCCCGAACCCCTTTCAGAACCCGGCACCCATCGCGTTCGAACTCGACGCTGCCACGCTCGCCGACCTCCGCGGACTCGCGAACCGCGTGGGCGCAACACTGTTCGTGGTGATCCACGCCGCGTTGGCCGCCGTGCTCGCCGAAGCCAGCGGCACCACCGACATCGCCATCGGCACCCCGGTATCGGGACGCTCCGAACCCGCACTCGACGACCTGGTCGGCATGTTCGTCGGCACCATCGTGCTCCGAACCGACGTGGCACCGAACAAGACATTCGAGCAGTTCGTCACCGACGTCCGCGACCGCGACCTCGACGCATTCGCGCACTCGGCCGTCCCCTTCGACTGGGTCGTCGAGGCCGTGGAACCAACCAGAGCCATCGACTCCCACCCACTGTTCCAGGTGCTCCTCGCCGTCGGCGCGCTGGAGATCCCGACCTTCGAACTCGGCACCGGTGAAGTATCACCGCAGCGAATCGACATCTCCGAGAACCAGTTCGACCTCGAATTCGTCATCGAGCACACCGTCGACGGATTGCGCGGACAACTCGGCTACTCCGGCGACCGCTTCGAACGATCCGTGTGCATCGCCCTTGCCGAACGCCTGGAATCGGTACTCCGACTCGTCGCGGCACGCCCGGACATCGAACTCGGCAGCCTCGACTTCCTCGCCGCCCGCCCGGACGTCGTCTCGCACACCGACGGTGCCGAAGACCGCTACACCCTCGGCACCCTCGTGCGCCGGGCCGCCGAGACCTGGCCGGACGCAACAGTCGTCGTCGACAACGGCGAATCACTGACGTACGCCGAACTGGACCGGCGCTCGAATGTGCTGATGGACAACATCATCGCCGAAGGTGCGGGGCCGGGAACTCTGGTTGCCGTCGCGCTGCCGCGGTCCGCCGATCTCGTAGCGGCACTGTGGGCCGTCGCCAAGAGCGGTGCCGGCTACCTGCCGATCGACCCGAACCATCCGGCCACACGCATCGAGGAAATCCTCGAACACGCCCAGCCCGTCACCGGCATCACCAGGGCCGCCCTCGCTCCCGTCGGAGGACGATGGGTGACGGTCGACGGCCTGGCGAGTTCCCCCGAGCCGGCCCTGCTTCGCTCGTATTTCGAAGACACCGCATATTTCGAAGACACCGCGTATCTCGACGACACCGCCTACGTCATCTACACCTCGGGTTCGACGGGCGCCCCCAAGGGCGTGCGGGTGACACACCGAGGCATCGCGGATCTGGTGCAAAGCCAACGCGATACGTTCGGAGTCGAGACCGAATCTCGAGTACTGCAGTTCGCGTCCCCAGGTTTCGACGCCTCGATCTTCGAAATGCTCCTCGCCTTCGGCGTCGGCGCTGCCGTGGTCGTCGTGCCCGCCGAGGTCTATGCGGGCCGTGAACTCGAAACGTTCATCACCAGCACCGCCGTCACACACGTGTGCCTGACCCCGACCGTCCTGCAGATCACCGACCCGGCAGCGACACCGACCGTCGACGTCGTCATCATGGCCGGCGAAGCAGCCAATGCCGAACTGGTGCAACGCTGGTCGCACAGCAGCACCGTGTTCAACGCCTACGGACCGACCGAGGCCACGGTCATGGGAACCTGTACGCCCGCACTGAAAAACCCCGCCGCGGTGACCATCGGCGGACCGGTGCGCGGGTTCGACGCCGTCGTTCTCGACGCACGGCTGCGGCCCGTACCGGACAACGTGGTGGGCGAGCTGTACCTCGGCGGCCCAGGGCTGGCCGAAGGGTACCTGTCCCAGCCCGGACTCACCGCGAGCCGCTTCGTACCGAACATGCTGGGCGACAAGAGCAAGCGCCTCTACCGAACCGGCGACCTCGTCCGGTGGGTGGAGCACCGGAACGCACGCGAACTCGAGTACCTCGGACGCGTCGACTCGCAGGTCAAGATCCGTGGCCATCGCGTCGAACTCGCGGAGGTGGAAGCTGCACTGCTGCGGCATCCCGACGTCGAACAGGCCTGTGTGGTCGGGCACGATCACTCGTTAGCGGCCTACATTGCCGGTGACACCGATGCCGGCGTAGTCCGCGAATTCCTCACGCGCACAATCCCGGCCTACATGGTTCCCAGTTCGGTCACCGTTGTGGACACACTGCCGATGTCGATCTCCGGAAAGGTCGACGCGCGAGCACTACCCGAGCCCACGCTGGCGACCGTCGTGCATCTTGCGCCGTCGACGCCGCTGGAGTGGAGCGTACGGGCCTCGTTCGCGGAGGTTCTCGAGATCGACGCCGACCGTATCGGCGTCGACGACAACTTCTTCGACCTCGGCGGACACTCACTGTCGGTGGTGCGCGTGATCGACAACCTCGGCGACGAACTCGGACGGCCGGTTCCGGTCAGCTGGCTGTTGACGCACCCGACAGCGGCGTCGTTGGCGGCGAAGCTGGACGGGCTCGGCGACGCCGGCGACGACGTCTTCGATGTCGTACTGCCACTGCGGGTCGAAGGCGAACGAGAGCCACTGTTCTGCATCCACCCCGCCATCGGCATCGCGTGGAGCTACCTGTCCTTGCTCTCGGTCACCGACCGACCGCTCTACGGACTCCAGGTTCCCGGCATCGCCAGCGGTGAACCCTCGCCTGCCTCGATCGACGCGTTCGCGGCCCGATACGTGCGGGAGATCCGCGCAGTTCAGCCCACCGGCCCCTACCACCTACTCGGGTGGTCCCTCGGTGGAGTGATCGCGCATGCCGTCGCGACCGTCCTGCAGAGCTCGGGGGAGGAAGTCGCGTCACTCGCACTGCTCGACCCGCAGCTGAGCGTGCCTACCGACGTCCCTGCCGATGCCGTCGACTTCGGTGTCGAGGATCTGGCGCGCCAACTGGGAGTCACCGGGTCCTCGTTCGAGGATATCGTGACGCAATTGCGTTACACACGAAGCGAACTCGGATTCCTTACCAGCGACCATCTCCGCAGAATGTATGCCCCGGTAGTGGCAGCTCCGCGGTGGGTGGCAGCACACCGACCCCGAATATACGACGGTGACGTCGTGTACTTTGCGGCCCGTGGATCACACGGTTCGCAGCAATGGGAACAGTACGTCGGCGGCCATCTCTCGGTCGTCCGCATCGATGCTGAACACGAAGACCTGCTGGGTGAAGCAAGCGCCCACACCATAGGCCGAGCAATCGGCACCACCTCGGTCGCGGAAGGCGTGGCGTGACGAACCGATCCAGCACTGTCAAGAAGCTCGAGCCTTATGTCGACAATGTGCAGGCACATTACGACCTGTCCGACGAGTTCTTCGAGCTGTTCCTCGACCCGAGCATGACCTACAGCTGTGCATACTTCGAGCACGAAGATATGACGCTCGAGCAAGCACAACTGGCGAAAATCGATCTCGCGCTGGACAAGCTGGACTTGCAGCCCGGGATGCGACTGCTCGACGTCGGATGCGGTTGGGGCTCGTTGGCCAAGCGTGCCGTCGAGAAGTACGACGTCGACGTCATCGGTTTGACGTTGAGTCGGAACCAATACGACCACGCGCGTAAAACTGTGACGGACCTGTCGAGTGAGCGCACGGTGGACATCCGTTTGCAGGGCTGGGAAGAGTTCGACGAGCCCGTCGACCGCATCGTCAGCATCGGCGCATTCGAACACTTTCGGCGTCAGCGATATTCGGCGTTCTTCGACAAGTGCCGCTCGGTCCTACCCGCCGACGGCCGGATGCTGCTGCACACCATCGTGATGCGTCCGCTCGCGGAAGTCATCGCCAGCGGTGTGGAGTTCACCCGCGACGACGCACACTTCGTGCGTTTCATCATGCGCGAGATATTTCCTGGCGGACAGTTGGCGTTGTCGGACATGGTGACCAAGAAGTCCACCGAGGCCGGATTCAGCGTGGAGCGCGAGCATGCGCTCGGACCGCACTACGCACGCACACTGGACGAATGGACCGAGCGGCTCGTCGCCGCACGACCGCACGCCATCGCCCTGTCGTCGGAAGAGAACTACGACAGGTACATCCACTACCTCACCGGATGCTCATCCCGCTTCAAGGACGGGCGCATCGACGTCGTGCAATTCACTCTTGCGCCGGAAGTGGTGCCCGTACGAACCGAGTGAGCCTGCGTACCAAGACATGAAGCCATAAAATTTATAGCTCGACCGAAAATATTAGGGAGCCAAGTGGAAATCCAGGACTACCTCCAGATCCTGCGAACGCGGTGGATGATCATCGTCGTCACCGTTGCCGTCGCCATCCTGGGCGCACTAGCGGCCTCACTTCTCACCACGCCGACTTACCAGTCGTGCAGTCGAGTCTTCGTCTCCACCTCCGGTGGGTCGACAGTGAGCGAAAGCTATCAGGGCAACCTCTTCGCGCAGCAGCGCGTTGCGTCGTACTCCGAGCTCGTCAAGGGTGAAACGTTGGCAGCCCGCACAATCGACGAACTCGGCTTGACCGGCATCACACCTGCCGAGTTGGCGGCCAAGGTCACCGCCACGTCGACCCCCGACACCGTTCTGCTCGATCCGTGCGTCGTGGACACCAACCCCGGAACCGCACGCGATATCGCGAACTCACTCGGCAACCAGCTGACAGTCCTCGTCCGTGAGCTCGAAACTCCCGAAGACGGCGGTGCGCCTGCCTCGAGCGTCCGAGTGGTCGAGCAAGCTCAAGAATCTGCTTCACCGATCAGCCCGAAGACGACCCGTAACCTCGCCCTCGGAGCCGCAGTGGGTCTGCTCCTCGGTATCGCGCTTGCAGTCCTTCGTGATCGGCTCGACAACACCATCAAGACTCGCAAGAAGCTCGAAGCTGCCGCCAACACAGCACTTGTCGGCACCATCCCCTACGACAAGGCATTCAAAGAATCCTCGATCGTCTCCTTCGGGGCAACACACTCGGTGAGCGCCGAAGGCTTCCGTGAACTTCGTACCAACCTGCAGTTCCTCGAGGTCGATCATCCGCCACGCGTCATCGTCGTCACCAGTGCGGTACCCGCCGAGGGCAAGACGACCGTCGCGGTCAACCTCGCACTCGCGCTCGCCGAAGCAGGCCACCGCGTCGTCCTCGTCGAAGGCGATCTACGACGCCCCCGCGTGTCGAAGTACCTCGGGCTCATCGGCTCGGTCGGCCTGTCGACCGTCCTCGCCGGGCAAGCAGACATCTCCGATGTCCTCCAGCCCAGCAGCTACGAGGGACTCGACGTCCTCGCATCGGGACCATTGCCGCCGAACCCGTCGGAACTGCTCGGATCGGAAGCTTCACGCCGCGTCATCGAAGAACTGCGTAAGAGCTTCGACTACGTGATCATCGACGGTGCACCACTTCTGCCGGTCACCGACTCCGCACTGCTCACCACACACAGTGACGGCGCGCTGATCGTCGCCCGCTTCGGTCACACCAGCGAAAGCGAAGTGTCCCGGGCCGTCGGTAATCTCGAGACCATCGGCGCCCACGTTCTCGGCGCGGTCTTCACGATGATGCCCCTCACCCGCAAGGGCGGCGACGGCTACTCGTACTACTACGAGACCGACAAGACCATCGCACGCCAGACACCGAGCCCAGTCACTCCGGGAACAGTCTCTGCGCAGTGGTCAGCACCCGAAGGGCCAAGTGTGCCCGTCTCGACGCAGAAGGCCGAAGTCTCGGCTCCCGCCACCGTCACTTCGGGCCGGCGGCACCGAGAATGAGACGTGCGATGGCCGCAGGAGCGGTGGCTGCTGCGGCCATCGCGTTCGGCACAGGAGCATTCGTCGGGCCGAGCGCCCTCGCAGCGCCAGGGGCGATCGTCGGGCCGGGGACGGGATACGTCACCACCGGCGGCCTGGACGACCTGACCGCATGCTCCTTCGCTGCAGTCGGATACGACGCGTCGGGAACCCTCGTCGGCCTGACGGCGGGACACTGCATCCTCTCGCCCGGCTTGCCGGTGACGCTCATCGGTAATCCCGGTGCCGGGCCGGTCGGGACTACCGTCGCCTCGCACTGGGGTCCCGACTACGGAGTCATCGCACTCGACCCCGCAAAAGTGATCCCGGTGTCCTCGGTAGGCGGCGTCACCGTCACCGGCATCGGACGAGCAGTCCCGGGCCAACTCGTCTGCAAATCCGGCGTAGCCAGCGGCGTCACCTGCGGCACCATCCGGGAAGTTCGCGGGTCAGACCTCGTCACCGATACCACGACAGTGTGGGCGGACTCAGGAAGCGCGCTGGTCAGCGGGACAACCCTCGTCGGCATCGCCAGCCACGCCGATGGAGTGCCCCTACTGAGCCCCACGGTCTACGCCTCGGCTATCGACTCGGTGAACATGCTCGGTGCGCGCGGCGGAACAGGCGCAGGCTTCCGGCCCATCGGTTCCTGAGCCCGCAGTACATGTGGTGCTGGGCATGGTGTTCCAGTTGCGCCCGATATGCGCGGGATTCCGCCCGTAGAAGGCGCAATTGGAACACCACGCTCACCTGCGGGGTACCTCGGCCTTCATCAGGGCTACGAAGTCCGCCGAGTGGTCGAGACAGAGACTGATCTGTCCGACCGAACCGGCCTGTCGATACTTGGGGATGAGCGCAGGCAGCTGTGCGTCGACCTGGCCGCGGAGCGTGACGTCGACCGAGGTGCCATTCGCGTTGGGGAGAAATAGGCGCCCGTCGCGAATGGTCGGTGTGGTCTCGGAGAATCGGCGAACCAATACGACGGAAGCAATGTCGTTGCGGCACAGTGAGAGAACCGTAGACCCCGACTGACGCAACACGAGGCGTGTGTCGGTTACGTAGTGCGGATGCACACGATGAATTGCTATCGATCCCAACAGCGCCACCAAAGACCAGATGGACACGACCGCGAGAAGTAGCCGGAGCCATGGCCACGGCAGGACCAGGTGTAGGACCACTAGTTCGACAAGGGTTGCCACTCCGAAAGCGGTGGGTATCGCGAGGGTGCCCTGGTGTGCAACGAGCGCAAGCCCGTGCTGCGGAACATCGGTGCGTCCCCGAACCCACCTCCATAACGACAAGTAAGCGCGCATCATCGATCCTCATGCGGTACGGCTGTCCACCGTCGTTGAACTCGAGCGACGACCTCCCGCTGCGCAGGGTCTTCAATGATGTCCTCGAGTGTCATCGCCGGGCGGTTATCGGATGAATCCTCCGGCGCTCCCGCGAACCCGTCGGGGTAGAGCGAAATCAGGCTCTGGGCAACATGATCGATCTCGACTTCCGCCGACGCAGGATCACGTCCCTCCAACCGGGTCCATTCCGACATTGCCGTCAGATAGCTGCTTCGGCGTGTGTCGTCAGCAAGCATGGATACATACGAGGACAGCAAGTCATCCGGTGCGCGACCCGATATGGCAAGCAATTCGAGCATGTCGCGTTCACGTCGAAGGCTTGCGGCCAAACCCGAATCTGTGGAGTTGTCGATCGCGCTGTCGAGAGCTTCGGCGAGATCGGCTGGGAGTGCAGACAACTCAGTTCCCGATTCGGCACGTTCGAGCATCACGACCAGTCGGGCATGTCGGGCGGCGAGCTTGGCCTGTTCAGCTTCGATCCCGGCGATCAAGGCAGTCAGATCCGCGACGGCGTCACTCTTGTCCTCGCGGCCGACACTGACCGACAGCACCGACTCCACGGACCCGAGCGGTACCCCGGCGTCGGCGAGCCATCGAATCCTCATCAATCGGATCAGGTCGTCGAGGCGGTACTCGCGGTAGCCATTCGGTAGTCGCGGGGGTTCCTTCATCAACCCCAGTCGGTGGTAGTGCCGCACGGTCCGTGGGGTGGTCTCGGCGGCATCCGCCAACTGACTGATTCTCACGCACTCAGTGTCAACTATGACGCTGCGTCAAGGTCAAGGGTTCCGCGGCCGCAATCCCTGAGGGCGCGCTACAAGATCCGGTGCTGTGAGCGATTCGAGGACGGGCGGGATCGGTCGGCGTCGACGAACATCTGGAGGAACGACGTCGGCCGGGACTCTTCGTTGCTCGATGAGGCGCTACCGATGTCGAGGGTGCGGGGGAGATCGTGATCTGCCATGTTGGCTCGCTCCTGTTCGCTTGAGTGTGACTGTCTATCGGGGGACTGCTGGTGACGGCAGATGGTCGACGAGAAGTGCAGCAGCGCCTAATGATTCGATGACCATTCGTGCCGGGCGGGTAGGTGCGAAGACACGCACACTGCTGTCGGACGCCAATGCAGAAGTGATGACAGCACTGACCGCACCGGAGTACATGAACGACACCGCGGACAGGTCGATCAGGACATCCGCGCCCGACGCGGTGAGCCGGGCGAGGTTGTGGGTCAAAGCGGTTCGCGATGACATGTCGAGATCGCCGGACACTCGAAGTACGGCGTAAGAGGGCGAGTAGGACTCCACTTCGATCGCGTACCGCGCATCCTGAACTATCGAATCGGAGTCGCGTTCTTTGAATACCAGGCGGGCGATGTCGGTAACAGTCATCTTTCGGCACCTTCCCTCGACGTTGTGCGTGCTCTGCACAAGCCTGTCAGGGCAAGATCTCTACGCTGGAACCTCGCAGTCACGATACAGCAACCGAGATATAACGAACCGGTAACGACGTGCTGTTCGTGGCGACTGAAATGCGCCGACATCCGGAGTTTCCGGTCAGCCGATGGACTGTCCGTACACACGCTCGACGTCGACGACGAGGAGAACTCGACGGTCGGAGACCATCGTCGCGCGGTACTCCTTCCAATCCGGATGCTCACCGGAGGCAGCTCGGTAGTAGTCGACCAAGGCGTCCACCTCTTCGCCGTGCGGATCGGTTCCCGGGCCAACCAACGTTGCGGTGCCCTCGGCAGTCGCCCACGACCGTCCGTCCGAACTCGTCACCTCCAGCGTTGCTCGCGCATCGCGGCGCAGATTGTTGGTCTTGGCGCGACCATCCGTCACCGAGATGCGCATTACACCGGACGCCCGATCGTAGAACGGCGTGACCGGCGACAGCTGTGGCCGACCGTCGGACTTGATCGTGGCCAGTACCCCGAGCCTGCTCGACGCGAGGAGTTCGTGCGGATCGAACTGCGCTTCGGTCATGAACGAACCCCCATCTGGTGTGGACTTATCTGGTTTGGACTTATCGATGCTTCGAGCGTAGACCGCCGAGCTGCAGCGCGCTTCAGCTTTCCCGAACGGTCGACCCACGGGAGAGTACTCGACTCAGGGACAGTGCGGCCGTACGCACCGCAGGGGCGAGCAGCTCGGGCCTGAACTGCGCCTTGGGTACGGACACCGACAGTGCTGCAACCGGTTTGCCTGCCATCGTGACAGGTGCTGCCACGCAACATCCACCGATCGCGGACTCTTCGCGCTCGGATGCGACCCCGGTTCGTCGCACCGAATCTATCTCGAGGGCAAGCCTTTTGGGGTCGGTAATCGAATTCGGAGTACACCGCCGAAGCGGCTGGGCAAGCACCTCTGCCACCACGTCCGGATCCTCGGAAGCGAGCAACGCCTTACCCACCGCCGTACATGTCAACGGCAACCGTCCGCCGGTGTGCGAAGGAAACGGCATCGCCGAGCGGCCGTGAATCTTCTCGACGTAGACCGCGTCGAACCGATCTCGGACGGCGAGGTGAACGGTCTGCTCGGTCACGGCGAAGAGGTCCTGCATGAACGGGAGCGCCGCCGATCGAAGACTGTGCTTGATGGCAACACGCTCGCCGAGTTCGAACAACGCCATACCGAGCTCGAACTTGCTCCCGGTGCGCGTGAGCCAGCCGAGATTCGCCAGGCTCACCAGCACGCGGTGGGTGGTGGACCTGGGTAGACCGGTCCGAGCGCAGACCTCGGCGAGAGTGAGTGCCGTTCCGCCGGGAAACGAGTCCAGCACCAGAGCCGACCTTTCCAACAATGACGAACTGTCCCGTTCCATGGGACAGATCCTATGCACCGGCGAGGAGCGTGGATAACGTCTACACCAACATCGGACACGCGAAGGCGGGCAGTATATGAGCACGAAAGTTGCGGTCATCGGATCGGGCAACATCGGTACCGACCTGGTGATCAAGTTGAAAAGGATCGCCAAGAACGTCGAAATTGCCGTATTGGTCGGCATCGACCCTAATTCCGACGGACTGGCTCGCGCCAGGCGGTTGGGAGTCTCCACCGTCGACTCGGGCGTGCAGGGATTGATCGATCACCCCGAGTTCGCCGAGATCGAAATCATCTTCGACTCCACGTCCGCCCAGGCACACGTCGCCAACGAGGCAGCACTGCGGCCCTACGGTAAGCGCCTGATCGACCTGACGCCGGCAGCAATCGGCCCGTTCGTGGTGCCCGCAGTCAACCTCGACGAGCACCTCGACGCACCCATCGTGAACATGGTGACGTGTGGCGGACAGGCGACCATCCCGATCGTCGCCGCGATTTCCTCGGTCACGGACGTGCACTACGCGGAGATCGTCGCCTCGATCGCGTCGAAGTCCGCCGGACCCGGCACGCGAGCGAACATCGACGAGTTCACCGAAACCACCTCGGAAGCAATCGAGAAGGTCGGCGGAGCTGCACACGGCAAGGCGATCATCGTCCTCAACCCCGCCGAGCCGCCGCTGATCATGCGCGACACGGTGCTGGCACTGGTATCGAACCCCGATCAGGACAAGATCCGTCAGTCGATCCTGGACATGGTCGCGAAGGTTTCGGCCTATGTGCCCGGCTACCGGCTCAAGCAGGAAGTCCAGTTCACTCAGCTCGACGACGCAGAATCCGTCGCGACCCTCACCGGTGGCGTCGAAAAGGGCCCGGGCCTGTGGAAGGTGTCGGTGTTCCTCGAGGTCGAAGGCGCCGCTCATTACCTGCCCGCATACGCGGGAAATCTGGACATCATGACCTCCGCTGCTCTTCAGGTCGCGGAGAAGCTGGCTGAGAACAAGACTCTGGAGGCTGCACGATGACTCGCCCCAACGCCATCGACGGCGCCGCGCTCTACATCCAAGATGTGACGCTGCGCGACGGGATGCACGCGATGCGTCACCGGATCACCCCGGAAAACGTCGCCCGGATCGCAAGCGCCCTGGACAGTGCAGGCGTCGACGCCATCGAGGTCACCCACGGTGACGGTCTCGCCGGCCACAGCCTCACCTACGGGCCGGGCAGCAACACCGACTGGGAATGGATCGAGGCCGCCGCCGAGGTTGTCCATCGCGCAAAGCTGACGACGCTGCTGCTGCCAGGCGTGGGCACGGTGAAGGAACTCGAGCATGCATTCAAGCTCGGAGTCACCTCCGTCCGCGTTGCGACACACTGCACCGAGGCCGACGTGTCGGCACAGCACATCGGCAAGGCACGCGAACTGGGCATGGACGTGTCCGGCTTCCTGATGATGTCGCATCTCGCTGAGCCGGCGAAGCTCGCCGAGCAGGCCAAGCTGATGGAATCCTATGGCGCGCATTGCGTTTACGTCACCGACTCCGGTGGCCGTCTGACGATGGACGGTGTACGCCAGCGAGTGCGCGCATACCGCGACGTCCTCGACCCGGAAACCCAGATCGGCATCCACGCCCACCAGAACCTGTCGCTGTCGGTAGCGAACTCGGTTGTGGCGGTTGAGGAAGGCGTCATGCGTGTCGACGCTTCGCTCGCCGGTCACGGCGCCGGTGCAGGCAACTGCCCGATCGAGCCGTTCGTCGCCGTCGCAGATCTGAACGGCTGGAAGCACGGCTGCGATCTGTTCGGCTTGCAGGATGCTGCAGACGACATCGTGCGTCCGTTGCAGGACCGGCCGGTCCAGGTCGACCGCGAGACGTTGACCCTCGGCTACGCGGGCGTCTACTCGAGCTTCCTGCGCCACGCCGAGTCCGCTGCCAAGCAGTACGGACTCGACACCCGCGCGATCCTGCTCGCCGTCGGCGAACGTGGACTCGTCGGCGGTCAGGAAGACCTGATCACCGATATCGCACTGGATTTGGCTGCCGCTCGCAAGTAGTCACGCAACAAGTACCCCGGGTGTGGTCTGCTACGACAGGGACCGTACCCGGGGTTTCTGCTTTTTCGGTCAGGTGGTGATCACGTGCCTGACGATCGTGTGTACGAGGTCCTCGATCGAGATGTCGGGATCGAAGGCTCGTTGAACCCCGATCCCCAGGCAAAGGCCCACGACGATGTCGGCAGACTTCTCGGGAGTGTCCGCCAACTCGACGTCGAGTCTGCGAGCGAAGTCTGCCAGCATGTACGCCGCTGCGGCGCGAAGCTGGCGGTTGGACTCCCTGATCTCTTCCTCGATCACAGGACTGACGCGGCCACGGGCGCCGAACTCCATTTCCAGTAGCGCCCACCGGCGGTCGCCGAAGGCGTGCTCGCACCACTGACGAACGGCCGACTCGAACGTGTCGATGCTGGTGATGTTTCCCGAGAGTTGAACAGCTTCGGTCAGCTTGTGTGCGCGGATCCCGCGAATGACGTCGCGGCAGAGCTCGTCTTTTCCGCCGAAGTTCGAATACACGGCGCCCTTCGAGTATCCGGCTTCCTCCGCGATCCGGTCTACGGAGGTATCCGCGTAGCCACGGTCGAGGAAGTGCTCGGTTGCGACGTCCAGCAGGGCCGCCCGCGTTCTTTCCCGAGACTCCTCGCGGGTCAGTCGCGCCATGCCGCAGCCTCCTTCGATTGACTTTCGGATACCAATGGTATTTCAATGCTCATGGTACTTGAACCGTCTCGAAGCTGAGGAGCGCATGCAAATGACCCACACTCTCGACGGTGTGTACGACGCCGTCATCGTCGGCGCAGGTATGTCCGGCATCGCCGCCTACCGAGCGCTGCATGAGGAGGGCGTGCAGAACATTCTGATCATCGAACGCGCCGCCGAGTTCGGAGGCACCTGGCGCGAGAACACCTACCCCGGATGCGAATGCGACGTGCCGTCGCCGATCTACTCGTACACCGATGCGCACAACGCCGACTGGTCGAAACTCTATGCAAACCAACAGGAAATTCAGCGCTACCTCGTCGCCACCGCCGACCGCTGGGGCGTCCGCGACTCCGTGCGGTTCGGCGTCACCTTCCTCGGTGCGCACTGGGACGACGCGAACGGCAAGTGGAAGATCCGAACCGACACCGGGGATGTAACAGCAACTCTCGCGATCGGCGCAGCCGGACCATGGAGCACACCGTCCGTTCCCGATCTCCCCGGGGCAGCCGACTTCGGCGGAGTCACCTTCCACTCCGCACGCTGGCGGCACGACGTCGACCTGACCGGCAAACGCATCGTGGTCATCGGAACCGGCGCATCCGCAGTGCAATTCGTGCCCGAGATCGTCGACGCCGCCGAACACGTGACGATCTACCAGCGCACGCCGCAGTGGGTACTCCCGAAGCCGAACTACCGGCAGCCCACAGCATTCCGTTGGCTACTGCGCCACAGTCCCGCAGTTTCTCGCATTCAGCGTGCCGTCATCTACCGCATCCTCGAACTCGTCGCGTTCGGAACTCGGCACAGCAGAGCCATGAAAATAGCCCACGTCATCGGCCGGTGGCAGATCAAACGTCAGATCGGCGACACCGAGCTTCGCGAAATCGTTACGCCTACGTATGTTTTCGGATGTAAACGTCCACTGTTCGCCAACACCTGGTATCCGACACTCGACCGCGCCGACGTCACAGTGCGCCCGAGCGGCGTCACCCGCCTCACCGAAACCGGAGTCATCGGGACCGACGGGATCGAAGTGCCGGCCGACATCATCATCTACGGTACCGGCTTCCACATCACCGATATGCCTCTGGCAGAACAAGTATTCGACGCAGCCGGGCTGAGCTTGAGCGAACATTGGCGCGGCAGCCCCAAGGCCTACCTCGGAACCACCACCCACGGCTTCCCCAACTTCGCGATTCTCCTTGGCCCGGGACTGGGGACCCTGGCGTCCGCCTTCACCGTCACCGAAACGCAGCTGGGACTGATCCGATCGCTCGTGCGCACCACCCGCGAGGTCGGCGCGGAAGTATTCGACACCCGCGCCGACGCCGAACAGACCTACAACGACGACCGAACGCACGCCCTGGCCACCACCGTCTACAACATCGGCGGCTGCACCAGCTACTTCATCGACAAAACCGGCACCAACAGCTTCAGCTGGCCCTGGTCGACCGACACCATGCGGCGACGCCTGCGCACCGCCGACCCCGCCGCATACGAGTTCACCAGGTAGATCCGATGTGGGACGAGGACACAGCCGGAGTCATGCCACTGCCGTCGGGACGCCTGATTCGGGGGAGGGGGCTGCGCACAGCGCTGCCGGTCGGACCACAACCCGAGTTCGGTATCTACCTGACGGGTCGTGATCCGAGACCGTTCGATTGGCCGAGCCGGTGGGTTCGATGGCCCGACTTCTGGCTACCGCTCGACCGAACACAGTGTGCTGCAGCGCTCGAAGAAGCACTCCGCAGAGCGGAGAACGAGCGGGTCGAGATTGCCTGCGGCGGCGGTTACGGCCGAACGGGGACGGCGCTCGCATGTGCCGTCGTGCTCGACGGAATCCCGAACGTCGACGCCGTCCGATACGTGCGTGATCACTACTCACACCGGGCCGTCGAAACTCCTTGGCAGCGAAAGTTCGTCGCACGTTGGCGGTGACGCTGGGTGTCAGTCGCGAACCAGGCGCCGAAGATCGGACCGAACTGCGCGATAAACAGTGACGAGATCGGCGGACTCGTCACCGCCGTCGACCACTTCCGCCCAGCGGTCGACCGCGATTCGGAGGGTCAATGCAGCCGTCTCGATGAGTAGGCGAGCGGTGGAAGGTACGTTCAGTTTCGTCGACACCTTCTCGGTCAGACAGGCCAGCATCACCGCGTCGGCGGCGTAGGCAGCGGATCGCACCTGAGCGTCCGACAGGACGAGTCGTCGAACCCGCAGCAATCGTTCAGTGCTGTCCTCGGACGCCGTGACGAATCGAACGACAGAGCGTTCGTAGATGTTCTCGATCGCGGCGAGTGTGACGCGCTCCGATGCCGAAGACTCGAGCCATTCGGTGAACTCGGCCTCGAACTCGATATCGGCAATCAATACCGATTCCTCTTTGTTTGCAAATGACCGGAAGAAGGTACTTGGCGACACCCCGGCTCGACGGGCGATGTCGTCCACCGTCGTCGATGCAGCACCGTGGAGTTCGAACAAGTCCAGGGCAGCCTCCGATATCTCACGTCGGGTTTCCCTACGCCGTCTTTCGCGCAGGTCGGGGACGGCGCTGATGGCAGGACCGGTCTGATGTACGGCCACTGGCCACCTCCTTGTCGTTCCCACTTCAACTTACCAGCGAATATCGAATTGACAGTCACTGTCATGCTGCGTGAAACTATCGACAATCGTCGAATCAACCGGAGAGTTCCACCATGCAGACACAAGACACCGTCCCCGAGGAAGAGCTGTCCTCGGCGAGCAAGATGCTGATCAGCGTCTTGGTTGTCGCTTCCTTCGTGATGATTCTCAACGAGACGATCATGAGCGTCGCCCTTCCGAGGCTCATGATCGACCTGACCATCACCGCCACTACCGCTCAGTGGTTGACCACCGGGTTCATGCTCACCATGGCAGTGGTCATCCCGACGACGGGGTACCTGTTCCAGCGTTTCACTCTGCGGCAGATGTTCATCAGCGCGATGACCCTGTTCAGCGCAGGAACACTACTGGCAGCCGTGGCACCAGGATTCGAAATCCTGTTGGCGGGCAGGGTGATTCAGGCCGGCGGCACCGCCATCATGCTCCCGTTGCTGATCACCACCGTGCTCAGCATCGTCCCGGTGCACAAGCGCGGCAAGATGATGGGTGTCATCTCGATCGTCATCGCCGTCGCACCCGCTGTCGGTCCCACTATTTCCGGCATCATCCTCGACTCGTTCGCGTGGCGCGTGATGTTCTGGCTCGTACTGCCGATCGCCCTCGTGGCCTTCGGTGTCGGAGTCAGACTGGTGAAAAATGTCGGCGCGACCAGCAAACCCCCGTTCGACGCCATATCGGTTGTGCTGTCCGCGTTCGCATTCGGCGGAATCATCTACGGCCTCGCCGGTATCGGCCATTCCTCCGAGGGCCCGTCCGTACCGGTATGGATACCGCTCGTCGTCGGTTTCGTCGCACTGGTCGTCTTTGTGCTCCGACAGATAGCGCGCCAGAAGGAAGGGCGGGCACTTCTCGACCTGCGGCCGTTCTCCACGCCCGCGTTCAGTATCGGCCTCGGGCTGCTGGCGATCAGCCTGATGACCCTGTTCGGCGCACTGATTCTGCTGCCGATATATCTACAGAATGTACGCGGACTCGACACTCTCACAACAGGTCTCATGCTGCTGCCAGGCGGTCTGATGATGGGCGTTCTGGCACCGTTCGTCGGCCGAGCATTCGATCGAATCGGGGCTCGGCCACTCGTGGTACCCGGCACCATCGTCGTCAGCGCAGCGTTGTGGCTCATGACCCTGCTCGACGCGGAGTCCTCGCTCGCGATGGCCATCGGCATCCACGTTCTGCTGTCGGCCGGGCTCGCGCTGATCATGACGCCGCTCATGACGTCATCGCTTGGATCACTGCCCAGGGATCTGTATTCGCACGGCAGCGCGATCCTCAACACCGTGCAGCAACTGGCCGGCGCCGCGGGTACCGCACTCTTCGTGACAATCATGTCGAATACCGCCGCATCGAGAATTGCCGGCGGCGCCGACGGAATCAGTGCCAGCGAGTCCGGCGTCCAAGCCGCATTCGTCTGCGGCGGCGTAGTATCGCTCGTCGCGGTCGCAGCGTCCTTCTTCGTCCGGCAGACGTCACAGGAGTCGTCCGATGCCGAACCGGTTGCCGCTCACTGAAACCGGTTCGGCATCGGCTCGACACCGATAGGGCTTACGCCGGTGGCTGACTGAGCGAGAACCCGCACTTATCGGTCGCATACTTGTTGACCCGATCGCTGGCCGCCATTGCATCCTGCGCGGTGTCGGCGTCCATCGACGTCGTCGACTTCTCGGTGAAAGCCTCGTACGTCGGCGCATCGGCAGCAGTGCTCGTGGCGACGACGCTGGCATCCTTGAGCTTGGCGAGATCAGGTGAGACATCGGGATCGTCGGCGTTGATCGCCGGGTCGTAATGCTCGCTCAGGCCGTCCGCGTAGGTCTTCAACGAGGCCTGCATCGCAGGCCAATCGCTCGGATCTCCGGCCAGGGTGCTCATCGAGGACGTTTCGAAGTCCGCGATGTCCTGCAGTTGTGCGCAGATATCTACCTCGGGGGCAGCCTCTGCGCTGTCGTCCGATCCGCAACCGGCCAGCCCCACGGCGACAGCGGCAGCAATGCACAGGACGGGTAAGGACGAAAGCTTCATGCGGGTATGTCTCCAAACGGATCGGGGCGTAGGTCCGCATAACCGTCACAGGAGAGGGTGCCTCTTGTCGAGTCGGGCATCCACTTGTTGGGAAATGTCACCACGCCGGATTGAGTACGAGTCGATTCGAACGTATGGTCGAACAATGGCTGCGCGTAGATCGAGAGGAGGTGCAGATTCGCGTCGACCGTTCGAGGTGCTCACCCCGTCGGTCAAGGTTTTGATCGACCTGGCGATTCTCTATCCGCAGCCACCGCACCATCACGGCAACTACACCGCGGAGGGGTTCGACGTCAGAAAAGTGGTGCCCGGCGACTTGACAGAATGGTCGATGACCGTCGACGGAGACTGGATCGGCAGAGTCACCTACGAGCTGATGTCGAAGGATCGTAGCGAGACGGTCACGCACTGGGTGCCGAGTCGGGTACTGAAACCGTTGCACTGAACCGGACGGATACTGTGCTCATCCCTACCTCGACCGAATGCCTCCCAGTAGAGTGCTCGCGGGCGCGTACCCGGGCCCGTCGAATCTGCCAGGGAGTGCATCGATGACATTCGTTCGAGTAGGCGTCATAGCGCGTAACAGTGTGATGATCGCGCTCGTGTTTGCCGCCGGTACCTACCTATCGGCATGCGGTCAGGACAACGACTCCTCGTCGACGGCGTCGGAGAGTGCTTCGGAAAGTGCTGGAGCGCAACCGGATACCGATGCGGTGACATTCGAGCAGTTCGAGGCGACCGAGGTCAGCGGACACGCGCTCGTGCCAGGCACCTCGATCACGATCTCGATGGCGTCCACCGGTGGTGCCGCCGCATTCAATTCTGGATGCAACACACTCTTCGGAACCCTGAACAGTGAGGCCGGAGTGGTGAACGGCCCCGGCGCCGAGGCGTCGAACGGTCCGATGGGATCGACGATGATGGCGTGCGACGATGCGCTGATGGAGCAGGACCGCTGGCTGCAGGAATTCCTCGACTCCACACCCGTATGGATACTGGGCGAAGACACCGTGACGTTGAGTTCGCCGGCCGGGTCGATCACCGCCACTCGCGTCGAGGGCTGATCCGCGCCAGGTAGTTTCCCCCGGCAGCGCAGAGGGTTTGGGGGCCGCTCGTTGGGGTATACGCTCCATTCGCGGTAGCCGACGGTCGGCTACGGGAGGGGTTCATCATGCGGTTCGTCACTCTGATCGTCCTGGTATGGCTCGTGGTCGGAGGTATCGCAGTATTCCAACGCGGATACGTCTCCAGTGCACCCGAGAACTGCGCAGGTGTCGGCACGATCGCTCTCACCGTTGTCGCAGGGCCGCTCAACTACGCAGGCGTCAACCCGAAGGTCACGGACTGCAACCTGCCGCAGCCGAGCCAGTAGGACATTCGCGCGGTCGGTTGCCGTTCTCGGCGGCCGATCGGCGCGTGAATGGTCCATTGAAGCGGTCGGTTGGCCGTTTTCGGCCACCCACCCATCGCTTCAATGTGACATTCATACGATCTGATGTCTTCGGTGGTCCATTCAAGCGGGGAGGTGTCCGCCTACCGCATGAACGGTCCATTCAAGCGGTCGGCCGGCCAGTCGAGACGTCCGCCCACCGGGTGACGTTCGTCGCTGAAAATGCACCGGTCGGGCTCACTGATTAGGCTCGAGATGTGATTCGCCGGAGCCCCTTGGTCATTGTTGCCATCATGCTCCCGGTTCTGCTGGTCTCGCTGATCGGATTCGGCGGCTATCTGACGTTCACGAGAGCCGCGATCGACCCGGTGACCCCCGCCGACGCGATCATCGTCCTGGGCGGGGAGCACGACGGCCGAGAGGCGTACGGCGTGTCGCTGGCCGAGCAAGGTGTTGCCGACACCGTGGTGCTGTCGGATCCTTACGGTTCCAAGGACCCGGTCATGAAGAAATACTGCGACAAGAAGACGGCCGAGTACACCGTGCTGTGTGTCGATCCCATCCCCGGCACAACTCGTGGGGAAGCCATCTTCACCCAACAGCTTGCGCAGGAGCGAGGCTGGAAGCATGTCATCGTCGTGAGCTGGCGCTACCATCTTCCGCGCGCTCGCTTCATCTTCGGGCAATGTTTCGACGGCGATGTCACCATGCGTCCGGTCCCACGCACCTACGGTTTTTCGCTCGTGCAATGGGAATACACCTACCTGTATCAGCTTGCGGGCTTCGTCAAAGCCGGCGTGCAGGGTGGATGCGAGGACGTCTGAGCGTGTCAGAGTTTGCGATAGAGCGTGACACCGGACTTCCACAGCAGGAACCCGAGCATCGCGCAGGCGATCGCACCCACGACATTGGCGGTGAGAAACAGTGCCGCCACTCGAAACCGTCGTCGACGCGCGTACCCGACCGTCAGCAGAGCAACCGAGGACATCGGCGCCAGCGAGGCGAGGAAGCCGAAGCCTGCGAGGCCGAGGACCCACTGCGGGGGCGTCGCGGCCGCTACGAGTCCGAGCACTCCGCAGGAGAGCATTGTCAGCAGGAGAACCCGTCGACTGTCGGTGACCGAGTCGGTGATCACGTAATGCGCGAGAGCTCCGCACGCGCCACCGATGGCGACGAGGAGCAGCACAGTCATCTGACGGACTCGTGGGGGCGAGTGATGAGCGCGCCGATACCGAGTGCTGCGACGGCCACGATGGGTGTCACCACGATGTAGACGACCGAGTTCCAAGCATCGTCATGCGTAACCCCCTGCAGCGCATAGAAGCTGAACGTGGTGAAACCGCAGGACGTCCCGATGACGAGGGGCCGCAGGATCGGTGCTGCGCGGCCCGACAGATAACCCAACGCGGCACCGAGGAGTAGGCACCCGACCACGTTGATCGAAAACGTGCTCAGTAGAAGCCATCGGGCGGACTCGCGCCGATCCCAGATTTCGTAGCGGACGATCGCCCCGAGTGCACCGCCGACGGCGACCGCGGCGGTGGCGGGAAATCTGTCGTAGCTCATCGCATTTCACCCTAGTGCGAATCGGCAGCGACGCCAGGTGAGAGAGCATCCGGCGTCGAGAATCACACCCGGTGAGGGAACTTGCGACCCTCGGGTATGTTTGTCCACTGTGACGCTTGACGAGTCAGGGCGCGGCCCTCAACATTTCGACGTGGCTGTTCAGTGGCGTGGCACTGCGGCCATCGTTACGGTCTCCGGTGAGCTCGATTTGGTGACCGCACCGCAGCTGACCGAATCGGTCGAGTTGGTCTGCGGGAAGCAACCGACGGCGCTCGTCATCGATCTCTCCAAGGTCGGATTCCTTGCTTCGGCAGGAATGTCGCTGCTGGCCTCCACACATCAGAAACTCGGTGACTCGGCAGGGTTTGCCGTGGTCGCGGATGGCCCAGCCACGGGCCGGCCACTGACACTGGTCGGGCTCGATCAGCTATTCGGAATCTTCGCGACGGTAGAGGAGGCGCTCGATGCGCTTCAGGTGGGTAAATCCTGACGCTTTGGGTATGACGGAGCAATGATGGCAATTGTGTTCGGTGGGAGCGACCCTACGGTCCCTCCTGCCACCGGACCGAACTCCAGCCCACCACTCGAGCACATCATGTACCTCGACTTCGACGGGGAAGCTGCCGTGGCAGATCGAGCGTCTGCACTTCGGATCGCGCTGAACCAGTGGCTGACCGGTCTCGACGTGGACCCCAACCGTGTCTACGACGTGGTGTTGGCTACCTACGAGGCGCTGGCCAATTCCGTCGAGCATGCGTACGCCGGAGCATCGGTACCGGGGACTCTGGACCTGCATGCGCAGTTCGTCCCGTCGACAGGTTCCATCGAAGTGGTCATCTGCGACCACGGTGAGTGGGCCGTCCATGCGCCCGATGCCACCCGCGGACGGGGTGTCCCCCTGATGCATGCGCTCGCGGACACCACGGCCGTGACGTCCGATCACGACGGCACAACTGTCCGCCTCAGCTGGGACGCACCTGTTTCTGTTTGACCGGAGTGGCACTACCCGACTTCGGTCAATGCCATGACACGCCCATTGTGAAGTAGCACAATCGCCCCATCGGGACATAGTCCGAGGGCGGAGGCGCAAGTGAATGCTTCGCAGGTGCCCGGTGCCGTGGTTGCGGACCGGTATCGATTGCTGCAGCGTCGCCCTTCCATCGGCTGGGGCGCCCGCTGGCGTGCCAAAGATCTGACATCCGGTCGTGACTTTTCCTTATCGCTGTTCCGGATCGCGGTAGTTCAGTCCCATGACCCGCGCCCCGACGCGATCGAAAGATTCATCGAGACCGCGCGTGCGCACGGACGGCGAAGGGAAGGACAATTCGACGTCCTGGAAACGACGTCGTACGTCGCCGTGATCGAGGAGCTGGGGTCTCGCCGTCCGTTCGCTCCACCGACCGAGGCGCCACCCGACGCCGACGCCGCAGGGCCACGTCGACAGTTGACGTGGGTACTCGCTGCAGGCGCAGCGGTCGCGGCCTTCGGCCTGCTGGGGTGGTTACTGTCCACCACGTTGCTGGCGAACAACCTCGGCGACGTATCCAACGTGGCTGCGGCACCGGAACTGCCGTCGGCGCTGCCCACCAAGGCGCCGCCGACACCGATTCTGCCGGTCGGCGCCGAGGTGTGGTCCGCGGTGCGCAGCCCGGACAACCCAGAAGATGCCCGACTGGCCATCGATGCGAATCCGGCGACCGCATGGTCCACGGACAACTACCGAAGCCCCTTCGGCACGACCGACAATGGAATCGGGCTCCTGGTGAACTTCGCTTATCAGGTGGACTTCGGCGCGGTCTGGATTTCGACCCCGGTGGCCGGGACGACCGTGGAAATCCGGACGCCACCGGAACCGAACGGCACGCTGAGCTCGACGCGCGTCCTCGGGTCCGCGGTCACGGGACGCGGCATAACGACCATCCCCACCGAGGTGGTTCCGGGTACACGTGCAGTGTTGGTGTGGGTGGCCGAGCTTGCGCCTGATACATCCGGATTTGCGTCCGAGATATCGGAAATCGGATTCACGCCCGCCTGAGGGCGAAGGTGGAACTCCTCAGCGCGTCGGTGTGGTCACTTTCGAGGAGGTTGCGGGTTGCTGATCGCTGGTCCTGCGGCGAGGCGCCCTCGTCGACGACGATTCGGTAGTACCCGCCCCGGGTGTCGCCTTTGCCGTCGTCGCGCCTGAGGGTGTGGTTTCTGGGGGAGTGGTGGTGGTCGTAGTGGGCTTGGGCGTCGTGGGGACCGCCACCTCCCACGTCGGCGACGGCGGGACGAGGACGCCGGCGGAGGGGGCGGCGCGCGCAGCGGAGCTCAGGTCCGATCGCAGGGCCGGGGGCTGCACCGTGGTGGTCGTATCGGCGAACGCTCCGCCCAGCGCGCCGATGGTCAGTCCGACGGCTACTGCGACACCTGCGATTGCCACCGCCGATACCGCGATGACTTTGTCGCGCATGTAGATCAACCCTCACTCCGGTTCCCGCCGGCCAAGTTACCGCGGAAATGACCTGCGAACGCTACCGCAGAAAGAGTGAGTGGTGCTCAGCCGGCAGTGGCATCACCGCGTGCTGCGGTACGGCGGCCTCCACCGAATCGGTGCTCCCATTCGCCGCCTACGAGACGGTGACCTTGCCACCGCCGCCCGCGGAGGGCCTTACGGTGCACGGTCGTCACGCGGACGGCCCACGTCATCGCTTTGCTGTCGGTCGGAAGCTCGGCTTCGGCGAGTACTTCGTCCTCGGTTCTGACCTGATACATCGGCATGTGTCACATCTTGCATCATGCGACGACAAATTTCTCACTTGAAAAATACCGGACCGCACGTTTGACCGTTATTGCGTATCCAGTGGTCAAGCTGACAGTCCGAGTGGGATCCAAACGGACCGCGGGTCATATCAACCGAAGTATTTCGGGCAGAGTATCGGCTATTTGTTGTCCGATTTCCTCGTACATCTGGTGCGCCCGCTTGTACGGATCCTCGATGTCCAAGGTCGAGACCGAGTGTTTCGCACGGGCGTTGGCGATCTGGTCGAGCGAGGTGGCTTCGGAAGACCGCACCAGCTCTGCGGCCTCGAGCAACGTGAAAGTCCGGCGCAACCCACGAGGGGCGATGCCCAGCACGGCGTCCCGGTGGCGGCTGGTCATGGTGAGGATCAGGTCCGCTTCCTCCGCCATTCGAGGGGAGATGCGTCGCGCGACGAATCCTTCGTCGTCCCCGCCCAGTTGACGCAGCACGGTGGCCGCGGACTGGTCCATGGGGTGACCGGTCAGCCCGTGGGTACCTGCACTGGAGGCGGTCAACGCCAACCCCCTTTCGGCGGCGTACGCCACGGCCAGACGTTCGGCGGTGGGGGAACGGCAGATGTTGCCTGTACAAACGAAGAGGATATGCACGGGGCCTACGTTACGGCGATCGCCATCGAGCAACGGCCGCGCTACAGTATTGCCGAGTGGGGGCACCGGGAGTGGATCTTTTTATCTCTTTCTTCGGCGAGTCCCAGTGGCGTGCGTTCGATACGTGCGCCTCCAAGTGAGGCAGGTCATGACTGAGGTTCTCGGTGTTTCGGTGGGGTCGAGTGCCGTCCGGATGGCTCGTCCCGACTTGCGGCTGTACTCGGCCGACAGGCCGACAGGCAGGCAAGGGCTCGATTTCTACAGTGACACGGTCGATGCCTACTGGCAGGACTGCGCGGAAGACGTAGCCGCCGAGTCGATCGGTGTGCTCCTCTCGCAGCGCAACGGAAACCCTGAAGTCGAGGCGACCGGCGTCGCCTACCGCGATCAGCAGCAGTTCGGTGAGATTCAGCAGGCGATGGCGAACCAGCGTCTCTACAACTACCGGCTGGTCCCCGAGGCCAGAGCGGCTCTGACCTACCTGGAAGCGTCGGGCGAGCTGGCCAACTTCGGCACGATCGGGCTGTACGACCTGGGAAGCTCCGGTCTGACCATCAGCGTGATCGATCGCGCGAGCGGTGAAGTACTGCTGGCCGAACGCACCACCGACATTAGCGGTGACGATTTCGATCGGCTCATCTGCGACAACCAACTATCCAGGCGCGGGGCGGAGCCACCTCCCGTGCTCGGTATCGCGGAGTTCACCAGCCGGTGCCGTATCGCGAAGGAGCAACTTTCCGTCAACGGCGCAGTCTGCCTTCCCGGTGACAGCGGCGTCATCCTCATCTCCAGGGAGGCGTTCGAGGCGCTCGTCACGGTCCCCATCGAGTACTCGGCGCGGTTGCTTCGGGATGTGCTGACCCGATCACCGCAGTACGTAGACGCCGTGTTCCTGATCGGCGGTGGCGCTCGCATTCCGTTGGTCGAGACCATCATCAGGTCGTGGACCGGACTGCCAGTGGTGACACCTCACGATCCCGAGTCCGTCGCAGCCAAGGGAGCAGCCCTGCTCGCGACGCCGGTGGAGAACCTGGCCACCGAGGCCGCATCGTCTTTGGCCCTCACCGGTGCCCCCGAATGGCTGAGCCCGGAGCCCGTCGACAGACCTGCGACGTCCACCCGAAAGGTTCGCGGCGCGGCGCTCGTTGCGGGCGGGTTGGCAGTCATTGCCGCGCTCGGTCTCACGCTCGGGTACGGCAATTCCGACAACTCGACGAGTGCGCCCACGGACACCGTCGAACCTACGACGACCGTGCCGTCGACGACACGCCCCGCGCCGTCCACAACGACGGTGCCCCGGCCGACACCTCAGCCGGTGGTTCCGGTCCCGGAGCCGGTCGAGACCTACGAGGCACCACAATACGAAGACCCGACGCCGGTGCCTGCGCCTGCGCCGGCACCCGAACCTCCGCCTCTGATCCCGGGTCTGCCGGGTCTGAAGCTTCCACAGTTTCAGATACCTCCGCCGCCGGTGTTCGAGCTGCCGCGGTTCTAGTTCACGCGCCCGGCAGTCGAAGCCGGGCGGACACCGCGAGGTGGTCGGAGTCGGGGATCGGGACGGGGTGCACCTCGAGTGCATCAACGGTATCGCTCGTCACCACGTGGTCGAGCTGCGCCAGCGGACGGTCCGCTGGGAAAGTGCGGAACAATCCGGAACCCGCCCGTTCGGCGGCGTCGACGAAGCCCGAGCTCGCCAGATCGCGGAACTGTCGATGGTCGCCTGTGGCGTTGAAGTCCCCGGCCACCAGCACTGTTCCCGGGTAGGACTCCATCAAGGTGCGCATACGGGCGAGGTCTTTTGCCCACTGCACGGTGTCGCGAGGTGTTGCAGGCGACATGGCATGAAACGCCACCACGGTCGCCGCGACGCCGTCGATGATGGTGTTCGCCTGGACCGGCACGAACCCGAAGTCGGACAGTCGCGTGCCGTCGGTGAGAGGAGTCCTGCTCCACAAACCGGTGCCGTCCGAGACGGGGAGAGCGGCGGTGAAGCTGTAGGGCAGCAGATCGTCGATCCCAGCGCGGGTGAGGGCGTCGACCTCGGCGGGGGTGAGTTCTTGCACGGAGAGAAGATCGGCATTGCTCGTACGGATCTCGTCGACGATCGCAGCAGCATCGGCATCACCGTGCGCGACATTGATCGTCAGGACCGTGATGTCCTGCCCGGTGGCGGTCGCGGTGTCTGCGATGAACCGGGGGATCTGGACTCCGACGAGGAGGATCGCGAGTGTCACTGCGGTGACCAGGCCGACGCGTGAGCGCGTCACGGCGAACAGGATCGCTGCCACGGCGGCGAAGACCGCGAAGTAGGGGGCTCCGACCACGAGCGCCACGAGCATGATCTGCGTCACGCCCAGTTGGCGTACGGCCAGCATCGCGATGGTGAAAACCAGAATCGCCCATGCAACTACAAGTGCCGACCCACGTAAGACGCGTCGCACTGTGGCGCCTCCGGTTCCAAGAGCCGCACGCGGCAATAGTTGACTGAAACATTGACTAGACTCACGCCCATGGCCAGCTCAGACGCGGTATGCAAGTGTCGCCACCAGCAGACTGCGCATCAGCATTACCGCAAGGGAAGCGACTGCTCGCTCTGTGATTGCAGCCGTTTCCGTCGGCCCGTTGTGTCACGTCTTATCAGTCGGGCCAACCGCCAGCTTCAGCGCCTCAAATAATTGTACAGTCTTTAATTGGACGCTAAACAGACCGATTGTTTAGTATTGAGCTCTCGATCCAGGCAAAATGGGCAATTCGGCTTTGGCCTTGAGCTCGTCATCCAGGCAGGAGGCACAGTGGCGTCAGACAGTTCGGTCATCCCCAGTTATGTCGACGCGGTCGCTTCGGACGGCACGGGCACTGCTGAGGCAGTGCGTCGGTCTTTCACCGAACTACGCCTGCTGAGCCTTGCCCCCTCTACGTACGCGACGCATTCCATTCACTCCCATGACCGGATATGGACCGAAACCAACTGCTATGTCGATCTGTGGATCGAGCTCCTTCATTCGTTGGGCGCCGATCCCATTCCCGCGTTGGCATTCGTGTTGAGCGCCGACTGCGACGGTCGGCAGTGGGACTTCGTCAAGATGCAGTCAGAGGATCTCCGTGTGCTCTACGGCATCGACGTGCACGAGATGAACGTGTGGCGTCCGGTCCTCGACCACATCCGCGAGGGGCTCGAGGACGGGGTGCTGAACACCGTGGAGGTCGACGGCTTCTGGTTGCCCGATACCTCGGGCACCAGTTACCGCAACAACCACACCAAAACCACCATAGTTCCGAACTCGCTCGACGAGACCGAGAAGGTGCTCGGCTACTTCCACAACCGCGGTTACTTCGAGCTTTCGGGCGCAGATTTCGACGGCGTGTTCAATCTCGCCCCCACTCCGCATCCCGAGGTCCTGCTTCCGTACGTCGAGCAGATCAGGCTCGGCCACAACACCATCGTGAGCGGTGCCGGTGACCGCGATCTCGATCTCGCGCGTGCGCACTTCGCGCGGAGGCCGTCGAACAACCCCGTCGACGCGCTTGCTCGACGCGTCATCGCCGATATCCCACTGGTCCAGCGGTCCGGCCCCGACGCATTCCATCTGTGGTCGTTCGGTCTGCTCCGTCAGTGTGGCGCGAGCGCTGAACTCGCGGCAGACCTCTGCGGGTACCTCGAGGCCCGCGGTGTGGTCGGTATCGGCGCGGCCGTGCCTCATTTTCTGCAGGTGGCTCAGGGCGCGAAAGCCGTTCAGTTCCGCATGGCCCGCGCCGCGCGCGGGCGTGCGGTGTCACTCGAAGAGCCACTCGCGGAGATGACCGCGAGCTGGAGTACGGCGATGGATGTCATCTCGATCGCGCTGTGAGTGCAAGATAGCTGGGTGAGCAGAGGACTCGAGGACTTTCTGGACGGCGCCGAGTGGCACCTGACTGCAACGGAACCGGGATCGTGTCTGCATCCTGATGAGTTCGGTGAGGACGCCGAGCGGCGGGTAGCCCTGGTGCCGGGCACCGTCGCCTCGGTGGTGGACCGGCCGGATCTCGACGCGTTCGACTGGTGGTTCACCACCTCGGTGTCCGTGCCCAGCGGCATCGCTACGACGCTGACGTTCGAGGGCATCGCGACGAGGGCAACGATCTGGGTCGACGGCGCGGAGGCTGCCCAGGTCCGATCCATGTTCGTACCGACGACCCTCGACATCCCGGCCGGTACCTCCGCCGTCGAGATAGCGGTGCGTGTCGACTCGATGGACGTCGTCCTCGGCAGTAGAAAGCCACGAGGACGCTGGCGATCCTCGCTGGTGGACAAGCAGGGCCTGCGGCACGAACGCACCACCTTGCTCGGTCGCGCTCCCGTGTACGGACCGGTTCCTGCCCCGATCGGCTTGTGGCGCCCGGTGACGCTACGGCCACGATCGCGTGCGCGACACTGCCGGTTCCACACCACGGTCGAGGGCAAGAACGGGGTTCTGCGAGTCCGTGCAGATCTGGACGAGACGGTCTCGACTGTCACCGTCGACATCGGTGAGCAGCAGTTCTCCTTCGCCGTGGACTCCACGAACTTCGATGTGTCCGTCACTATCCCGGATGTCCGCCTTTGGTGGCCGCACACGCACGGTGAGCCGGTCCAGTATCCGGTGACGGTGACCGTCGACGACGATCCTGTGCGCAGTGCAATGGTCGGCTTTCGCCGAACCGAGTTGCTTCGGCATGGGCGGTCGGTGGAGCTGAGCGTCAATGGTGTTCGGGTTTTCGCCCGCGGCGGTTGTTGGACTCCTCTCGATCCGACACGCCTGTGGATCGAGGAAGGCCTCTTGCATGCGGAGTTGGTGCGTATGCGCGACGCGGGACTGAACATGATCCGCCTTGTCGGCACGCTGGTGTACGAGCAACGTCAATTCTGGTCCCTCTGCAGCGAATTGGGCATCATGGTGTGGCAGGATGCCATGTTCGCCACCACCGATCCGCCGCAGGACCCTGAGTTCGTCGAGGTCGTCGAACGCGAACTCGAAGCACTGTTCGCGAGCATCGGAGGCAACCCGGCGTTGGCCGTCGTCAGTGGTGGCAGTGAGACGCAGCAACAGCCCGCGATGCTGGGGATCGCCGCTGCCGATCAACAGATTCCGTTGCTGGACAGCGTGATTCCCGAGGTTCTCGAGAACTGCCTCGCCGGCACCGCCTATGTCACCTCCAGCCCGTCGTCGACATCCGGTGAACTGCACACCCACGTCGGTGATGGAATCGCGCACTACTTCGGTGTCGGAGGTTATCTGCGACCGATCGCCGACGTACGTACGGCACGTGTACGTTTCGCTGCCGAATGCCTGGCGTTCTCGATCCCACCGGAGCGGCGAGCGGTGGATCGAATGTTCGGCTCCGCCAATGTTGCCGGTCATCATCCCGAGTGGAAGTCCGCGGTGCCACGCGACCGCGGATCGTCCTGGGACTTCGAGGATGTCCGAGATCACTACGTTCGAAGCATCTTCGCTGTCGACCCCCACCTCGTCCGTCGAACCGATGCCGAACTCTATCTCGATTACGGCCGCGCAGCCGTGTGTGAAGCAGTCACCGCATCCTATTCGCATTGGCGCAGAACCGGATCCGAGTGTGGTGGCGCATTGGTGCTGACCCTTCGCGACCTGGTCCCGGGAGCCGGTTGGGGACTCCTGGACTCCGCAGGAGATCCGAAAGCTCCGTGGTACAGCCTGGCGCGTATCAGCAGCCCCATCGCGGTGTTCCTCGTCGACGACGGTCTCGACGGTCTGAGCATCGAGATGGTCGACGACACAGCGGAACCACTGCTGGGGACTCTTCGGGTGTCGCTGCACGGCGCGGCGGGCCGAATCGGTGAGCCCTATGAGCAGTCGATCGAACTAGCGGGACACAGTTCGGCGACGCTTTCATTGGATCGGGTCATCGGGACGTTCGCCGACGTCAATCACGCGTATCGATTCGGGACCCAGACGTACTCTTCGGTGGTGGCGGAGTTGGTCGACCTCGCAGGCGTTCGAGTCGCCGAGGCCACTCACCTCATCGGTGAGACGCAAGTTAGACAGAACGATGTGGGTCTGTCCGCGCGGGTCGAGTCAGTGGAGCCAGGTCGGTGGTCGCTGACCGTGTCGACGGACTCGGCTGCACAGTACGTATGCATCGACGTCGGCGGATTCGACACCAGTGACTCGTGGTTCCACCTCGCTGCAGGGGCGAGCCGAGCGGTGACCCTGACCGGCAGGGGACCGAAGCCGGCAGGGCACGTGCGCGCGCTCAATTCGGTGAAGCGAGCACAGATCCGCTAACCAGAGATACGGCTCAATCGTCCACGTGCATAACCGAATCCGGCTGCACCGAGGCTGGTGACGACAGCGAGGGCGCCCCACAAGCGGGCGGGGTTTCCCTGTGCCGCCGCAACGGTTTCGCGTCCGACTGCCCGTGGCAGAATTTTGGCCGTGTACGAACGCTCGGAAGACAAGGCGTCCCCTGGGCCGATGAGGCGAGCGATGGCAGCTTTGGAGACTCCCTCGGCGTAGCTGCGTGAGAGGAGATAGCGAGGCCGCGTACGGTCGGCACTGACATTGTGGTCGACGGCAATGGACGGGTCGAAGAGGATCTGCGCTTCGGGGTGAGTCTGACGGAGCCTGATGCACAGTTCGGTCTCTTCGCAGCCCAAGGGGATACGCCCGATGCGGCCGATCCCGGAGACGAAGCCGCCCAGCTCCACGATCGGTGCGCGACGGAAAGACATATTGGCGCCCATGAGGTTACGAACCGTCGAGGTTGTCGTGGGCTGGCCTCGGTAGGTACAGCCCACGATCCAATCCAGTTCACCAGGTTCTCCCGCGACCGCGGTCGGCAGGAATGCCGGGCGTGAACTGGGCCAGACCGGGTGCGCGGACCCTCCTACCGCGTAGACGGTGGGGTCCGCGTAGTGCGCCGAAATCGATGCGATCCACTCGGTCGAGCGTGGTGCTGCGTCGTCGTCGAGGAACACCACGATGTCACCTGACGCGAGGTCCAAGGAGGTATTGCGGGCCCCGGACAGACCACGCGGATGCGTGTTTTCGACAACATTCACGGCCGAACTACGAGGCAGAAACTCCGCTCGCGCACGCTCGAACAATTGCTCGTTGTGATCGATGACGACAAGTAGTTCCGTCGCAGCCGTGGACTGACCCAACACGGCATCGACTGCCGCACTGAGATCGTCCCAGCGATCGAGCGTGTAGGCGCAGACGACGACCGAGGAGGTGAGCTCGCTCACGCCGATTTCTTGTGCAGCGGAATCGAATTCATCTCTTCGAAGACCTCGAAGGCCTCGAACTCCAGATCCATGTCGGTACGTGCATCGTTGGTGCTGCGGCCCGGACGCGGGATGGACTGCTTGGCAAGTCGGCGTGCACGTAGGCGTTCGGTGAACAGCGTGCGGAGTACGCGGAACCCGTCGGAGAACGTGCGGAGGTTGGACTGGCCGTAGATCCGAGCCAGCTCGATGCTCGGCACTTCCTGGATTCGAACGTCGGCCTCGGCGAAACGGCAATTGATGATGGTCTCGATCTCGAAGCCATCGCCCCAGAGCATCTCGCCCTCGGCGTGCTCCTGCTCGAGCGCCGGAAGGTCCAGCACCGGCACCAGATCGCGCCAGAATGCGTTGTAGCCGTAGCACAAATCGGAGAACTTGGTCCCGAAGAGTGTGTTCGCAACCAGGTGCAAGCCACCGTTACCTGCGCGACGCAGGGGAGTGATGTCGTGGCTTCCACCGCCCGCGGTGAAGCGGCTGCCCTTCGCGAAATCGGCTCCGGCGAGGAGTGCGTCGACGAAGCGTGGGATCTCGTCGGCGTTGGCGGAGCCGTCGGCGTCGAACATCACGATGATGTCGCCGGTTGCGGCTTCGAATCCGCAGGCAAGAGCGTTGCCCTTGCCCTTGCGGGTCTGCTTGATGATGCGGATGTCTCCGCGAATCTCACGAGCGGCATCGATGGTCCCGTCGACGGAACCGCCGTCGACCAACACGAGTTCGTAATCATGCGAAAGCAGCGGCAGAACGTGCCTCAGATTTGCAGCCTCGTTGAGGGTGGGGATCACGATGCTGATGCGCGGGTTCATGGAGTTCATTCCCATTCCAAACAGGTATTGGTGCGTTGACCGACTTGGGCTTGAAACTTCTGCGGCGCGACCCCCGGCGGATCCCGCAGACTGGACAATCACGCGTTCGGTTCTTCGAACGCGACATCCTGTTTTCGGCCTGCATATACCTTAAAAGATGCTTTGAGATTGTCAAGCTGCACGTAAACATTCCGCAAAGCCGGTTATGAGACGTTGCTCATACCGTTTGAATGTTTAATCCACTGGCCGCTCGAAGACGAGGGTGTCAGCGTCCTGGGACCGCAATGACCAGGCAGGGTTTGCCCGCAACCACCGCTCGAAAGTCTCCGCAGCACCATCCTTCATGAAGCCGTAATACTTCATCGACTCGAGCGACTGTCGGGTCAAAATTACGTACGACGGCGTGTCGCGTTGCGACGCGTCCCAATCGAAAGCTTTCAGTTGCTCGGTCGTCGGGAAGTCGAGCATGTATTCGGGGCCGTAATAGTTCAACGGTGCGTCGAACAACTCGTTCGCCTCGGCCTGCGCGACATACTTTGCCGTCGACCTGATCGGGTAGCCGGCGGGATAGAGCAAGGTGAACGTCGAACCCGCGGGCGCTTGCGCGACCAGGTCCCGCGTTTGGTCGACCTGCGCACGATTCTCGATGATCAACGGCCACAAGCCGAAGTAACCCTGTAACCCGAAGGTCGCTGCGCCGACGGTTCCCAGAACCGCAGCTGTCATCGCGGCGCGGGTGCCTACTCTGCCAAGGGTGGAACGGGCCGCCGACGGCTCCATGTCGAGGGCGGCGAGCAGCATCGGGGCGATCAGCAATGCGCAACCGGGAATGGCGTACAGATATACCCGGAAGATCGCTTCGCCGCCGTAGCTTTGACCGGCGAGCAGCGCGATCGAGCCGAAGGCCATGACCATCGGCGCCCAGAACGTCTTCTTGGTGCGCCAGGCGTACACGATCGATGCCATTGCCAGCGCAAAGACACCCGCCGACAAGGCCCGGCACACCAGGGAGGTCACCTGCTTGCCCAGGATTCCCGGCGCCTGAACATTGCTCGCTGCGTTCTCCACCGGATCGAAACCGGAGAGCAGCCCGTACGGGGCGACGATGGACAACCGGGGATAGAGATAACCCAGAAGAATGATCGCCAGCGGAAACATGAGCCACCACGGCTTGGCTCGCCGCGTGACGAGCAGAACCCCGGTGACTGCGAACAGCCAGTACGGGGTCAGTTGGTGCGTGGGTACCAATGCCGCGAACGGGATGATGGCAAGAAGCCCTGCAACCCGCAATTGCATCGAGGCGAGCAGTAACACCATGAAGCCCACGGCAAGAACGAAACCGAGTGCCTGCGGGGCGTAGTAGTCCTGGCCGACCCAGTTCACCAACTCCGCGATCATCGCCGCGGTGACCGCGACGCGTCGCCGGAGCTTCAGAACCCGGGCGAGCGAATAGACGAACACCGCAGTCAGGACGTGAATCATCGGTGCGAAGACGTGCGCGAGGGAGAGGATTCCGAAGTTGGCGACCTGACCGAACCACGCCGTGACCACGAAGAAGCTCGGCCACTGCGAGTAGATGTCGATCCCGTTGGGCGGCAACGCCCCGAACGCCAAAATGTATTCGGTGACGGCGACGTGCTTGTACGTCCACTCGTACACCGGAGCATCGGTCACGAGCGTGACCGTCACGCGCTGCACGAGAATGGCCACGCCGATAGCAGCAACAGCGATACGCAGTTGATGACGACGAACCGCCGTCAGAAACGCGACGACCACCAGAGCCATACAGATGACCAGGATGGGGCCGGTGCCAGCGGACAGTAGCCCGAACTGTGAGTAGCCGGCACTCTCGAGCCCCGGCAGGGCAGGCAGCCACAGCACCACGGCCAGTGCCAGCAAGAGGCCGGCGACGTTGTGGCGGAGAAATTCTCGATCCCACAGGATCTCGGTGGCACCCAATACACGTCTGCGGATCGACTGACGGGAGAAACTCTGCCGTGCCCAGTCTCGCCACCCCTGTATATCCGGCAATTCACTGTTCCTGCGATACCAAAGTGCCGAGGATCCGAGTTGAACCAACGCCACGATCGCGGTGATCCAACGAGGTGACCACTGGTAACCCCACATGGCTGCCGTCGTGACGAGGACGAAGGACGCAAGACTCAGGATGGGAACTGCGGCAAGCCGAGCCCGCGGTGGAATGTAGATCCAGGTCAGAATGGCCGATCCGGGCCCGGTGAACACGGTCACCGCGAGAAGAGCAGCACGAATCGGGGCGGGTAGCGGTGCCATCGCCAGCAACGCGGTGACGGCGGCAATAACTGCTACGTCGGCGAATCGGATGCCAGGGCGCGGCGACGTCGACGCTCGATAGGCGGAGTCGCGGACATCAGTCGAGGACAGGGACACGGCTCACCGCCGACAACGGTGTACGGACGCGGCCCTCGCGTCGACTCCGACGCAATGCACCCGGACCTTTGGCGATGGACAGCAACTCCATCCGGCCTATTCCGTCCGGCAGATCCGCGGCGAGATCGTCAGGGGGAGAAGCGACCTTGCTCATCTTCACCGACAAGCGGACGGCACTACCCAGCTTTCGCACCGCGACGCGTGCCGCGAGGGTTGCGGACCGTCGATCCGTCGCCACCGTCGTCAACCATGCCCCCAGCCCGAGCCCGTACCCGCGAGCCTGGACCGCGAGTGCGTCCGAATCCGCGCGATGACGATGCCACACGATCGACGCAGGCTCGTAGACCAATTGGTCCCCTGCCATGAGCACGCGGAAGAACATGTCGAGGTCCTCACCACCATTGGTCGGGGACCCGACGCCCAATGCTTCGTCGAATCCGCCGAGATCGAACATACGGTCGCGGGAGACGGCGAAATTCGCGCCCGTGCCGTACATACCGACCTGGAACGGGAACAGCGGAACGTCCGCAGGAGGATGCGCGAGGTCGTAGATCCGAGGCGTCACCGAACTGGCCCAGCCGACGCGGCGATCGAAGTAGGCCTGCGCATGAGTTCGGATCTCCCCGCTCGGGACGATCCCCGATACGCACGTCACCCGACTGCCGCGTCGGAATCCGCGGGCAATGCTGCGAAGCCACAACGAGTCGACGGCCACGTCGTCGTCGGTGAACGCCACGACGGAGTGGCGGGCGGCACGCAGACCGGTATTTCGTGCACGGGACAACCCCGCGATGGGCTCGGACACGACACGAACCCGTGGATCTGCCAATGATCGAACGTAATCGACGGTCGCGTTCGTCGGCGACGCATTGTCGACGACGACGACCTCGAAGTCCGGGTAGTCCACCGCCAGCACCGATGCCAACGCCCCGCGCAGATGATCGATCCGATCGCGCGTGCAGATCACGACGGAGACAGCAGGCGTGAGCGTGTGCAGAGCCGAGACTGCAGCGGGAGATTCTCCGGGATCTACGACGTCGAGTGTGCGCACGCGCTCGATGAGAGTGTCTACGCAGACGCAGCCGTCCAGGATCGGAAGCTCCACGAAGCCCATCGGGTCCATGCCGTGCCGAACGAGAAGCCGTGCACGTGAATACCCCTCCGCATCCGACAGGGACAGGGACTCGGGCAGTTCGTGCTCGATGTCGACGTCGCCGATCCAGAGTGCGCCGTCCCATTCCGGCGACTGCAATCTTTCGAGTGCGGGGTTCAACACGGGGGAGATCCTTTCGATACAGCCATGGTGGTGCAGAAGAGCTTCAGTCGGTTCGGTAACGAACCCAGTCGATGGACATCGTTGCGGGAAACTTCGTCTGTGCAGTGGTCGGTCCCGGCCAGTCTCCTGCGACCGCAACGTTGAACAGGAGATAGAACGGCTTGTCGAATACCCAGTATTCGTCACCGCCGGTCAGATCGGCGGGTGTGATCGTAGAGAGAACGGTCTCGTCCATGCCCGTGACGACCTTGCCCGGCGACCGTTCGACCCAATAGGTGTGAAAGTCCTCGGACAGCGGTTCGATTGGAATTCCCGACGTGCCCGACTTCTGACTGTTCAGGCTGTCGGCCTGCGGGGCATGGATACCGGAGTGGTAGTTGTCGGCGTCATTGAGCGTCTCGATCACGTCGATTTCTCCCGCGATCGGCCACCCGACGGAATCGATATCGGTGCCCAGCAGCCAGAACGCCGGATGGAGTCCCTGGCCCGCAGGCATTTTGATGCGAGCCTCGACGCGACCGTAGGTGAACTCGAATGTGTCCTTCGTCGTCACCCGCGCCGAGGTGTAGCCGCCGGCAGTGTCCAACGCGGAGATGTCGAGGTTGCCCGATCCGTCCTGAGCCGAGTTGTCCGTCGAGTCGGTGTAGTCCTGTTTCTCGTTGTTTCCCCATCCGGTTCGGCCGGTGTCGTAACTCCATTTGCTCGGGTCGAGAGCGCTACCCCGAGCGGCGTCGAACTGGTCGTAGACAGTGAACTCGCTGCCATCTTCGCTCGCGCTGGCATCTCCCTTGTCCTCGCTCGGCTGCACCCACATTTCTCGATAGGCGACCGTGCCGGACGCTGCCACCGTTGCCGCAACTACCGCGGTGCTCAGTAGACGAGACCAGAGTTTGCTCTTCGGCGGCGGAGTCGAGCCCGGTGACGGGAGCCTGGAACACTCGACGGTCATCGGGTCTACCTGTTGCGTCATCGTTTTCCGAAAGGATTCGATATAGCAGCGGAGGACACGATCTTCATGCGGCGAGCCGTCGAGCGATGCGCTACCGCCAATATCACCGTCCCGGCAAGGATGGAATAGACCACGATTCGCTCGACGGCGCCGATCCCGATTCCGACACTGTGACCGCCGATGTACAACAAAGTCGCGGTGAGAGCGATCCCGCCGAGAGTCGTCACAGTGATACCGATCGTGCGGCGGAGCGAGCGGTGACCACCGGCGACGATCAACCCGAGACTTCCGACGACGAAGAACACGGTCGCGCCGAACGAGTGCGCGCCGTAATTCAGGCCCTGGTTCACTACCCCCGCAACAATGCCGCCGAATCCGGCCACGCACAGGAGAATACCGCCGCGGACGTCGACGACACCGGTGACCATCCATGCCGTCGACGCGACGACAAGGGAAAGACCGAACAGCGCGATGGACACGTTCATCAACGGATACAGCGAGCTGCACGGCCAATTGCCGGTCGGTCCACAGAACGCGACACCGAGTTCACTGACGAAGTTGGTGCGGTAGCTGTAGAGCCCGCGCCAGGATGCGGCAACGACGAATTCGACGAGAAGAATCTGCAGCACCGCCAGACCTGCCCAATAACCGATCCTGGCCCACAACGATGCGTCGGGGCCCGCCGTCGGCTTGCCCTGCAGCGCTGCGCGGGCTTGTCGAAGCTGAGTACTCATGGTGGTCACTCCTGGCCGCTGAGCATAGCGATGGGATCGGACAATGCGACGTCCAAGGCGGACTGGACGGTCTCGACGTCGAAGACATTGCCGTGGAACGACGCCGACACCTGGAAAGTATCGCGGACGTGCATGGACGTGATCACCACGGAGTCGGGGAGCGCAGGTTCACTGAGCGGATAGAACCGGCTCTTCTCAGGTTCCGCGGTCCACGCGATGCCGTCCAACTGCCGTATCCGTCCGAGGTCGGAGAACGTCAGCCGTGCGTCGGCGTTCGCCGGAACGGTATCGACCGCAGTGGCAGGTAACACTGAGCGGGTTCGCAGATACGACAGTGCGCTCAACGCCCCTCCCGCGAGCGGACGTCCGTTTACGATCGCGTGGGCGACGGCACTGTGGACCGCACGTGGAGATGCAGGATCGAGGCCGTGAAAGTCGATTCCGACCGCGAAGTTCCCCAGCACCAGATCGCTTTTCGGAAGATAGCGCCTGCAATCGAACAGGAAGGTCAGTGACTGTGCAACAGAAATGCCCTGTGCAGCAATTGCATTCGCGACAGCACCGCACAGCATCGACGCCACCGACAGGTCGGGGGCTTTGCGATCACGCCACGCGCGAAGTGCCGTCGGAGTGCCTGCCCGCGACGTCGCCGTTGCCACTGCGGGTGACCGTGTCCACGGTATGGGTCTCGGCACTGCAGTGGTCTCTGCGCTGGTCGACGTCGAAGCAGAGCGTGAGGCACGTAGCCGTCCGGACAGAACAGCGCCGACCTTGCATGGATTACGAACAGCCCAGCCGGTGAACGCCCGTGGCAGAGGGCTTTTCACAACGGGTGCCGTTGCCCAGGTGGGGAGAGGAGGATTCTCGGAAGGATCGGCCAGGTAGGCGTAGAGCTCCACCGGAAGCAACGCATCGCTCAATCCATGCGACAGATCCAGCAGGAGGTACTCACCGGCAAGGCGGCCTCGCAAAGGGACGCCGGTGGACACTGTCGACGAAAGTTCGACGAGGGCATCGGCGATGCCCGCTGCCGTGATCGGCGGCGCGGATTCCACCTCGGCGCAGACTGCGTCGGGTTCGTAGGCCCACTGCTGCGTCGACGGCGTGACCCGCAGGCCCAGTCGGGCAGCAGGGCCCGCCGAGGCCAGCTTGCGAAGCCGCGCTCGGACACGTTCGATGCCACCGAAATCTGCGGGCCCGAGCCCGCCGATCAGTCGGGAATCCGACCGCAACATGTCCAGTGCAGTTGCCTTGTACGTGATCGTGTTTCGGCTCACGGCGCACCCCTCTCCGGTGCCGGCCGACGATAGGGGGCGTGGATACGACCAGGGTCGAAGATGCGAGGCCTGGAATCGATGTGATGCGCACCGCTGGTGCTGTACTCGCGGGCGTAATCACCGTTCACGAACTGCTGCGGCAGTTCGGCCATGCCTGTCGGGTACGGGCGTGGCCCGGGCGGCGTTGGAGGAAGAGGATCCTCCGGGGGAGGCGGGCCGTCACGATGCGCCAACAGCCTGATCCATCGAATCAGCGGCACGATCAACACGAGTGCGCCGAACCCCTCGGCCGCCAGGTATGCCCAGCCGACAGCGGCGATGCCGAGTGAGGACGACAAGCTCAGCGAACCGATGATGATGATCGACGTCGCGATCACCTGCACCACGACAGCCAACCGCATCTTTCGTTGGACACGCGCAAGACCGTCGTAGAGCGATCCCACTACCGAGAGCGGAATGGTGAACGCAGCAAGTTGGACGATGATCGTGCCGTTCTCGCGGTACTCCGCCCCCACGATCCCCAACCCGAACGGTGCAATGAACGCGAGGAAGAGCGAACCACCCAACGCCACGACGGCGACCATCGTCATGAAACGTTTGGTCAATCGCGAGAATTGATCCGGGTGTGCGGCGACCTCGGCGACGAACGGACCTACGAGGACGCTGATCAGGATGTACAAGGCACTGACTATCGACCAGGTCAACGAGAAATACGCGTTGCTCTCGGTGCCCAACGTGGCCACGACGATCATCGGGATCAGCAGTGGAGCAAGCGAACCGAGTGCAGTGATGCCGTAGGCGGAGCCGAAGTACGACCACAACTCTCGGCGCGGCGGAAGATTGGGTTCCAACTGATATCGCGGCTCGGTTCGCAGCGCGCGCAGGATGTGGCGAAGAACGACAACCGACGCGATGACCGCGGGGATGGCCCATGCCGCGATGATCGACGTGCTCCGAGCCGTCGCGAACAAAGCGAGGAGCAAACCGAATTTCACGACGGCATGAAAGACGTTCTTCGCCGCTGCCCAGCGTGCGACTCCGAGTCCGGACGACGTCTGATCTTGCAGCGCGAACACCGCGAGTACCGCAACGAACAGTGGGAAAGTGACTATCTCGGCGGTGCTGGTGAACATCTTGTCGACCGGCGCGACGAGCAGGAACACGCACCCGAGGATGAACGCGAACACAGTGATCGTCAGGTAACCGCGCACGACGAAAGACCGTGCCAGTCGGCCGGAATCGGGCAGAAACCGCTCGTACATCGACCCGAGGCTCAGGTTGGACAATGTCGAGAGCATGACGGCCGAGGTGATCACCGCGGAGGCGCTGCCGACCTCGGCCACCGGGTACAAGCGGCCGGCTGCAGCCCAGAACAGCAATCCGAGGCCACCTGTTATTACGGTGGACAGCATCAACGCCAGAGAATTCAGTGCCAGGTTGCGGTCGGAACTTTTCCCGTTTGCGGCTTCGTCGAGTACCTGCGGGTCGGCCGAGTCCAAGGCCTCGACACGGTAGGGGATCTGGGCCTGGCTGACCTTCTGGATCGGCATCGTGTGAGACATGAGGCCCATGTCCCAACGAACCGGTTCGAGTGGATACCACTCGAACCGCTCGAGATTGTGGTGTCGCGGTGGTGCGATCTTCGGTGCGCGGTGCTTCACAGAGGTTGCCACCGCACGGGTACAGGCGGCGCAGGCAAGCCGATCTCCATGTCGAAGGCCTCGTTCACCGCATCGACGAGTTCTCGGCGAACCGTTTCCCGCAGATCGCGGCTGTACAGCGAGTGATCGCCGGCCTCGAAGGACTTGACCGTCGTCGAGCCGGATCGGGTGTCGGACCGCTTACGCAGTCGACGCATTCCCTCCGGGCCGCGGTTGTCCACGAACCATGCAGTGTCCGTCGGAGACAGAAGGACAGTGGTTCGCACGTTCTTCGACTCCAACCTGCGTAGAGAAATCTCCGGAACCTGGATGAGACCGCGTAACCCGAACCACAACCACGCGCGATACGGCATCGAAGGCTGCAGGCCGTTCTTCACGCGCACGCCGACATGGTGCAGACGATCCAATGCGGACGCGACAAAGCCTTTGTCCTCGTGCACCATCGAGGAACGCTTGACGAATTCGAGCCGTTTGGTGGTCCAGTCGAGGCTGTTCAACAGGACCGCGGAATTCACGCCGAGTTCGGCTGCCGCAAAGCTGGAGTACCAAGAACCCGAGCACATCCCGGACACCATGACGTTGCGCGGTCCGGCTCCTGATTGCTGCACTGCCGTCAGTGCATCTTCGTTGCCTTCTTCGCTGTAGAGCTCGGTGATCTCGTCGTCCGACACCGGGCCACTTTCGCCGGTGCCGCGGCGATCGAATCGGAGGACCGAAACACCTTGTGCAGCAAGGTAACGGGCAATCTCGACCCACAGCCGGACAGGTCCGACTCGGTGTTCGTTCGCGGTCGGGTAGAGAACGAGGGTCGGTCCGCCCGTCGCGCACGACGGGGAGGTGGTCCTGATGGCGAACAGGGCGTTCGGCCCGAGGGATTGCGTCGTCTCGACCACGGTGCTTTCGCCGCTGCCGAACTCGGCGTGAGCACGCAGTGGCACTGATACCGGTGCATCACTGCCGTCGAAACGGTCCGAGAGCCAACGAGTCAGATGGGTGATGTCCTCGGTAGGCAGCACCACCTCGAAATCCGAAGGTTCGAGAAACAGTTCGTGATCGGACAGGGTGTGCTCTTCGGCGTTCTGCTTCTCCACCAGGGTCCGCAGGGGCTTGGCGTCAGCGCGTTCCGGGCGGGTGGCGACAAGGACCGGGCACGGGATCGGTTCGAGCTTGGAGATGTCGATAGCCGCGAGGTCCGCGGCCACACCCGGGTGCAGCACGGCACCGATGATCGACACCCGAGCGTCCTCCTCGGAGTCCTGCGTGACACTGACCGAATATAGGGCACGCTGCTCGCGCAGGTAGGAGCGACCACGGACGACGGGGTCCCACAAAGCAACTGCGGTCAGTGGACCGGCCTGCGAGAACGCCGCAGCACTCAGTAGTGCGCCGGCGCGCAATCCGACGAGCGCCACCGCGTCGACCCCGCTCGAGCGCACGAACCCGGCGGCTGTGACGATGCTGCGGGTCCACCTCGAGACGATGTCTTCCGAGTCCTGATCGCCGGCGGAATCTCCGGTGCCGAAGTAGTCGAACCGAAGTACGAGCAGACCCGAATCGCACAGCTTCTGCGCAAGCAGAGTCAAGCCGCGGTAGGAGTCGACCTGCTCCTTACCCAATGGCGGACAAAGGATTACACCGCCCCGTGCGCGCCCACCTGCAGGTACATGCACGGTTCCGAACAAGCTTTCCGATTCGGGGCCGAACCACGTCGAGTACTTTCCGCCGGCAGTATGCGGATTCACGTCGACATCAGAGGTGTCCATGTTCCGCTCTGCCGTACTTCGGGTGCTCACAGGACGATCCCCTCGTTGTTGGTGGTCGTTCGCTCAGCGGGAAATGGAAGCGGGCCACTTTCGACTGTCGAGGCCGTGGGTGCGCAACATCGCCAGTGCGATGCGCTCCATACCGAAGCCGACACACGCGCTGTGTGCGGGTTCGCCGTCGACCGTGGAAATTCCGAACGTGTGACCGAAGTGGTCACGGTGGCAATTGCACGAGACCACCGCGGTGCCGTCGTCGAGATCTCCGTAGAGTTTGACGACGAGTTCGGTCTTGAGGTTCTCGTTGCGCTGGTTCGCAGCCAACATGCGGCCTGCGCGTCCGAAGAACGGGTCGTTGGCGATGACGGCTTCGGCTTCGAGGCCGAGGTCGGCAAGCACCTCCATGCCTCGCACCACCCAGCGTTCGCGATGTGCGATGGCCTCGTCCGGAGTGCCGACACGAACGTACTCGTGCATCCGAAATGCTTGCATCCGTGCGGGATCCACCGCCGGCTCGTGCCGGAAGCAGTAGCCGTAGATGTCGAGCAACCGACCGTCTTCCGGCAGTACGCCCGTCATCATCGAGTACGACGGGTGGCATGCGGCCGAAACGAGCATGGTGCCTGCGGACTCGAGGTGGTGATCCCAGTCCTTGCCTTCGGCACGGTCCGCGAGCAACGAGGCATGGGCCTTGTTGTCACCGTCGAAGGTGTTGATGGCACCGGTCAGGTTGGGAAACGAGGCGATGTAATCGGTGCGCTCGAATGCTTCCCGCGGGAAAACCGGGGGGAAGCGGAATCGTGGAGCCGAGAATCCGTGCTCGGATCGTCCCGCGGCGTCGACGACCTCGTCGATTCTGTCGATGATGTCCTCGAACTCACCCGAGCGGCCGTAGAGACCCTCCACCGAGCTGGGGACGAGTAGTTCGGCGGCAACGAGTTCCTCGCGGAATCGTGCTCGCGCCGAATCGAGTTCGGAAATCTCGGTGGGGTTCGCGTGTGCAGTCATTCAGTTACCTTTGTAGACGAGCGCAAGTTGGGAGTTGTGCCCGAGAATGCGTTCGTTGCTGACCATGATGGCGGAGCCGTGCGCGTCCCGCAGGTGACGGCCGATGCTCATGTCGGAGTCCTGTCGGTAGCCGGAAATACCGCAGATCTGCAACGCTTTGCCGACGATGTCGATGACGAGTGACGACGCAGTCACCTTGAGGTTGTTGATCCGCACCGCGAATCCGATAGCACCGAGATCTCCGGGGGAGTCCGCGATGGCCTCGTACTTTGCTGCCGCGCCGAATACCGCGTCGACGAGCTGCTCGTGTACGACATACAGCTCGGCGAGCCGAAGTGCGCTCGGCGGGGTGACTCCCGGCGTGCGACTGGCAGCCTTGCGAACGGACTTGCGCGCCTTGGTGACTGCCGCATCAGCGATGCCCAGCCACGCGGCACTCCAGAGCACATGCGCGGCAGGCAGCATCGTCTGCGCCGAGATATCGCCGTAGCTGTCACCGAGAATGCTCGACGTCGTGGCAGTTGCTTCGAGTTGGAAACCGGGGCTGCAGGTTCCACGGAACCCGAGGGTGTCCCAATCGCCGGTGCGTTCGAGCACGACGTCCGGCTTCTCGCAGACGACCAACACCTGATCGCTCGGGGGGCTGTCCACCGAGCGACGAGCCGTCGCGAGGACGAACTGTGCGTATTCGCCATAGGAGATCACCGGTGCGGTTTTCGACAACGTGATCCGATCGCCGTCGTATTCGACCGCGCACCCGCTGGTTCGCACGTCGCCACCGATGTTGATCTCAGTGGTCGCCGAGGCCACCAGCGGACGTTCGAGAACGAAGCGACGCAGCAACGATTCCATTGCGTCGGACTTGCCGTGCCGGACGATGCTCAGTACCTGGGACTGATGCATCACGAAGATCATTGCCGAAGAGGCGCATTCTGCGCCCAGTGACCGTGCGATATGAGCGAGTTGGGTAAGGGAAAGACCGCCGCCACCGAAGTGCACGGGAATGCCTGCCTCGAGGAGGCCTGCTTGGCGAATCGCCTCCATGGACTCGGTCGGGAATCGTGCATCACGATCGACCTCATCGGCGAACGAACGCACCGTGGTCAGTACCTCGGACATGTTCGAGATATCGATGGCGTCCCGGTAAGCGGTGGTCATAGCCCTCAGTCCGTGAGTTGTGCGACGGCTGTGGCGATGGACTCGATGCTGGCGAACGTGGCCTTCTGCAGCATGGCATCGGGGAATTCGATATCGAACTCGTCCTCGAGCGCGATCATGACGTTGACGCTGGCATGCGAGGTGAGGCCACTGTCGTAGAGATCGGCCGCGTCCTCGATGTCCGAAGCTGGTAGTGGAAGCTTCCCGAATTTGTCCAGAACTTCGCGAACCCTGGCCACATCTGCAGCATTGAGTGTCTCCATACGAACCTCCACTGAATCTCGTAACTTTCCGAGACCGGACGGCCTCGTACTGACTGTCGGTTTGCAACACGTCGATGTTTGCAACCCAGCTGTCTCCCCAGACCTTCCCAAACAATATAGTAGATTGTTTTGAAGCGTCGGTATGAATTGTTCGGCTGCTCTTGGATCGGTTTCCTACCAGCAGGTTTCCCTGGGATTCGGATTTCAATCGAGATGAGCATCACGGCTGTGTGGGACCTTGTCCCGCCCGTATGCGCCCGAGGTAGGTGGGGTGACGAAGTACAGTGAGGGCTTCGTCGGGCCAATAAATGAAGGAACTCAGTGCCGGTGAGTGGAGTCTGCGGCATAGCCGTGGAGCCGAGTGTCGTCCGGATCTCTTACCTCAGAGACGGGCGCCGCATCGAGGATTCGATAGACGCCGAAGGAGCCCATTGGCTCCTGAACGGCAAGCTTGCCGACTGCGGACCGTTCGACGATGTCGTACTCACCGGACGCGATTCGGACGTAGTGGCCTCACTCCTGGACTCGATCGACAGTAGTGAAACCTCCACCATTCGAATGGTCGACGAGGGATCGGCGGTGCTCGCCTACGCGCGCTCGATCGGCAGGCTCGCGACTGCGCGGGCATTGCTGGTGCTCGACCTCGGAACGAACGGTACGACCGCGCTCACGTTGGATGTGGCAGCAGGCGACGTCACCCGAACTCGACGCACTCCGATCCTTTCCGGTGACGCACTCGACCGGGTAGTCGAAAAAATCGTCATGACCAAGAAGATCCTTCCCCCCGCAGAAGGCCCGGAAGGCGAGCGCGAATACCGCGTGTTCTTCCGCGACCTGAAAGAGATGCTCAGCACGGTTGCGGGTGTCCGCGCGCCGAACAACGGGCCGTTGCTGATCAGTCGCAACGAATTCGACGACGCCGCAGCCCCCCTTATCCTTCAAGCGCTCGCATGGGCGGCCCCATCGCCCCCGGATGCGGTGTTGCTCATCGGTGGTGGCTCGCACATGCCGATCGTGCGGTCACTCGTCGAACGCAGGTGGGTCGTCGACGTCGTCGTTCCGGATTCACCGATGTCGGTCATTGCGGAAGGTGCAGCGCTGGAGGCCGCACCGATCGCTCCGATGATGACTCTCGCGACGCTGCTGGCGGAGCATCATGCGAGCACGCCTCCCGTCGAAGTTTCCGAGCCCGCTGTAGTTCCCGAACCGGCTGTAGTTCCCGAACCGGCTGTAGTTCCCGAACCGGCCGAGGCGGAAGCTGCGACGCAGGAGCCGAGGACATCGGACGCGGAAACTGCCCAGGCGGCGACGGAGACAGCGCCGATGCAAACGATCCCGGTGGCGCTCGCCCCTGTAGCGGCAGCGCCTGTGGGCGAGCCCCTCGAGCGTGCGGTCCCAGTTGAGACGGTCACTGCTGAGGCGGCCCCGAACTGGGCAGCCTCGAACTGGGCGGGTCCGATCGAGGCCTCACCGGCATCGGTCCCCGCGTCGCGAAGTCCCCGTCGTATGCAGTGGTCGGCAAGGGACGCCTGCTGGCTGGGGGCAGTAGCCACGGTGGTTCTGCTGGTCTGGGTGATCGTCGCGGTACGAGGCAGTACAGCCCCTCCTCCCGGGATCGGGATAGATCCCGGCTCGATCCCCGCCGGAAATTCCTCGGTTGCCGAGAGTGTGCCTGCGCAGCCGGAATCGATCCCGGTGCCCGAGCCGGAGCCGGTGCCAGAGCCGGTGGACGCCTTTGATCCCGTCGAACCAGGCACCGAACCGGATACCGGCAACATCGAGTACATCGAGGACGATTTCTACTACGACGACGGCTATGTGGTCGAAGACGACTCGGATGTGAATTGACCCCAGCGCTGACGGGGCCACGCCGCACTTCAGCCACACACCCGGTAGCGTGACCTGATGGGGCGAGTATCGGAGTCCGACCGTCTACCGCGAAGCGAGGCAAGAGAGATGACTGTGTTGTTGGGGGTGTCCATGGGCGCCCACGCCGTGCGTATGGCTCAGCCACGCAACGGGACGGCCAATGCTCACGTCTCGTCTACCCGTTTGCTCGAAGCCCCTCAGCAGTTGTTCTTCCACAATCAAGTCATCGACACGGTCGACGATCACGTGGAGTACCTTGCCGCCGAGTCGATCAGCGCGCTGGCCGCCGAGTCCGAGCCGTCGATGACCACCGGCGTCGCGTACCGGGATGCCCATCAGGCAGATACCCTGCACCGCGCTCTGGAGAATCAGCACCTGCAGAACTACCGCCTCGTGCCCGAGGTCGAGGCGGTTCTCGAATACCTCGTCGTCAGCGGTGAAGCTGCGGGCTTCTCGACCGTCGCATTGTTCGACCTGGGAAGTTCGGGTCTGAACGTCAGCGTCGTGAACCTGGCGTCCCGTCGAGTCGTCGTCACACAACGCTCCAGTGCGTTCAGCGGAGATCTCATCGACGAATTCCTTCGTGACAATCAGCTCGCACGCCTCGGCAAGCCGAGCGATGCCGCCGACATGGACCTGTTCGAGCGTCGGTGTCGTGTGGCCAAGGAACGGCTGTCGAGCAATGACGCGGTGTGCCTGCCCGACGAAAGCGGCATGATCCTGCTCTCGCGGGACAACTTCGAGGCATTGATCGCCGACCACATCGATCAGGCCATCGAGTTCGCACGCAGTGTTCTCATCGATGCAAACGTTCCTATCGACGCCGTCGTTCTCATCGGTGGTGGGTCGCGCATCCCGCTCGTTCGTGAACGCGTCGGCCCATCTCTGCATTTGCCGGCGATCACCCCGAACGAGCCGGAAACTGTCTCGGCCCGCGGCGCAGCACTCTCGGCGCGCCCCGCTCCTGCAGCGCCGGTCCGGCCGGAATCGGACCCTGCGCCCGCCGCCGGCTTCGTCGCGCCTCGACCTGTCGAAACGACTCCGACCGCAGCGAACGCGCGGAAGAATCTACCCGCTGCAGATACGGGTGCGCGGCCGTTCTATCCGCCGACAGCCCCGGCTGTAGCTCCTACCGTTGCCGCGCCTGCCGTTTCTGCTGTGCCGGATGCGAGGGAAGTCGAATCGGCTTCGCCCGCCCCGAAACACTTCGCGCTCGAGAAGGTCTACTGGCTGGACGCGGATTACGAAGAAGACGACGGTGAAGACGAAGACGTGCGTAGACGACGCCGAATTCGGGCGTGGTCCGTATTCGGAGTTGCTGCTGCAGCGGTGATCGCCGTATCGGGATTCGTCGTGACGCGTCCGGACGCGCCCGCGGTCGTCGAGACCGCGGTGACGCAGCCGCCCGCCACCTCGAGCGTGGCAGGGACGTCACCTCTGGCAGCACCTCCGGTGATTCCGGCTCCGCTTCCGCCGCCACCGCCCGTGGAGACCGTCCCGGAAGCTCCGGTCGTCGAACCCGAACCCGAGGTTGTCGAACCGACGCGCCAGCAAGTTACCGAGGATCGAACGACGGAGCAATCTTCCGAGCCGGAGGTCGCACCGCCACCTCCGCCTCCACCGCCCCTGATCCCCGGCTTGCCGGACTTCACGCTGCCTACCTTGCCGCCGCTCTTCCCGCCCGCTCCCTGATCGAAGTTTCAGGCGACCGGATTCCGCGGGCGAATGTGCTCGAAGATCAGAGTGGTCTCGGTGGCGGCGACGGCTGGATGGGCGCTGAGGTTGTCCACGACGAAGTTGCGTAGTGCCGCGGTGTCTACCGTCGATACATGGATCAGAAAGTCGTCCGCGCCCGCGATGAAGTAGATGTTCAGCGTCTCCGCGAGCGCGGCGATCTGCTCACCGAATTCGTTGATTCTTCGTCGGGCATCCGCCTGTAGTCGGACCGAGATCATGGCCTGGATGCCCTGCCCGAGCGCTTCGGGATCGATTTCTGCATGAAACCCGCGAATGACTCCGCGCTCGACGAGGGAACGCACCCGTCCCAGGGCGGTCGATGGTGCAATGCCCGCTGCCGCCGCAAGTGCATTGTTGGGCGTTCGGGCGTTGTGCCGAAGTACGTCGATGAGGATGTGGTCGATGTCGTCGAGTGGCGTCTTTCGAGCATCTGCCGCGTGCCGAACATCGTTCGGATCATGCCTCACCCGGTCGCCATGCACTGAACTATTTGATCCCATCCACCCAATCTACAGAATTATGTTCACATCTCTTGAGCCTTTTTCTATTTATAATTCACAATTGTGGCAATCCGTCGAATTTCTATTCAGGAGGCCACCATGAAGATCGGAATTCCTCGCGAGATCAAGAACAACGAGTACCGGGTGGCCATCACCCCAGCGGGCGTACACGAATTGGTCTCGCACGGACACGAAGTCATCGTCGAATCCGAAGCAGGCGTCGGTTCGTCGTTCTGCGACACCGACTTCAAAGCGGCAGGCGCGCAGATATTCGCCGAGGCTGCCAAAGTGTGGGACGCGGCCGACCTGCTGCTCAAGGTCAAGGAGCCGATCGCCGAGGAGTACGCACTGCTCCGGCGTGATCAGGTCCTGTTCACCTTTCTGCATCTGGCTGCCTCGAAGCCCTGCATTGACGCATTGCTCGCATCGGGCACCACCGCAATCGCCTACGAGACCGTCACTGCCCCGAACGGATCACTCCCACTGCTGGCGCCGATGAGCGAGGTTGCCGGAAGGCTTGCACCGCAGGCAGGTGCCTACCATTTGATGGCCAGCGGTGGAGGCCGCGGCGTTCTCATGGGGGGAGTGCCCGGAGTGCGTCCGGCGAACGTCGTCGTCATCGGTGCAGGCGTGTCGGGGAGGAACGCCGTCGCCATCGCGCACGGCATGCACGCCGACGTCACGGTCCTCGATCTCGACGTGAAGGCGCTGCGCGGCATCGACGATCTGTACCACGGCAGCGTCAAGACGGTCGCGTCCAGCGCCTTCGAGCTCGAACAGGCCGTTCTGGCAGCCGACATGGTGATCGGGGCGGTATTGGTACCCGGGGCGAGAGCGCCGATGTTGGTCTCCGACAGTCTCGTTCAGCGCATGAAGCATGGTTCGGTGCTCGTCGACATCGCCATCGACCAGGGCGGCTGCTTCGAGAATTCGGTTCCCACTACGCACGCCGACCCGACCTACCGGGTGCACGAGTCGGTCTTCTACTGCGTCGCGAACATGCCGGGCGCTGTCCCGCGGACGTCGACCTATGCGTTGACCAACGCGACGCTGCCCTACGTCTGCGCGCTCGCCGACAAGGGTTGGGAAGAGGCATGCGAGGAGGACGCAGGCTTGCGTAACGGGCTCAGCACGCACCACGGTGATCTGTTGTCGGAGAGCGTCGCGGCAGCCTTCGCATGACTTTTCGGCTCTCCTAGCGAGAGTGCCTGCCTGCCTTTCTCGCGGTCGACTCCGACGGCTCGGGCGGCCCTCCCGGCCGGGCGAGCATAGCGGCGATGGCAGTGGTCAGCGGAACGGACAGCGCCAGCGCGATACCGCCGACCGAAGAGCGGACGATCTCGATGGCCACGGCGTCACCGGTCAGAACATCCTGGATGGATCGGCCGGTGACGCTGAACAGCAGTAGAAGTGGAAGCGCCCCACCGGCATACGCCAGCACCAGGGTGTAGACGGTGCTGGCGATATGGTCACGCCCCACGCGCATCGCGGAGGTGAAGATCTGCCGTCGCGTCGTCGTTGCGTCCGCCGAGGCGATCTCGAACGCAGTCGACGCCTGGGTGATCGTCACGTCGTTGAGGACACCGAGCGACCCGATGATGAACCCCGCAAGGAGCAATCCGGTGATGCTGACTTGTTGGATGTAGGCCTGAACGTTGGTGTTCTGTTCTTCCGACAGCCCCGTCAGGTGGGTCATCCGAATCGCAACATAGGACAACATTGCAGCCAACGCCATCGACATGAGAGTTCCGAGGAGGGCAGAACTCGTCCGCAGGTTGACGCCGTGCGCGAGGTAGAGAACGCCGTACAGAATGACAGCTCCGGAGACCAGGGCGACGGGAATCGCGGGTGCGCCGTCGAGAAGTGCAGGGAGCATGAATCCGACGAGCACGCCGAACGCCACTATCAATCCCAGCAGCGCACGAAATCCACGCCACCTCGCAACGATGCAGATGACGACGGCGAATACACCGACGATGACTGCGAGTGGCAGTCCGCGGGCGTAATCGTTGAACGAGTACTGGGTGGTTCCGGTGGGGTCGGTCTGCCGGACCAGCCGAATGCTCTCACCGGTGCGAAGGTCCGGTTGGCCGGGGCCCGGGACGACTTCGATCAGGGTCCGCGTGCCTGCATTCGGTCCTGAGTCGATCGTGACGATGCTGCGTTGGCAGTCGTATCCTGCGCTGGCAGGTGGCGTCGGGTTACCGGTGAATACGCGTCCGGACGAAGCGCTGCCGCAGGGCCCGATGTCTTGCGACACAATCGTGCCCGCTTCGCTTTGGACCGCGCGACCACCGGAGGTATTGAACGGGAGCGGGATGTCGACGTTCTGCTGGCTCGGCCACAGTGCAATTGCACCGCCGATCACGCATATTCCGATCGCGACGAGAAGCCCCACGACTATTCGTGCGGCGACGGGTCCGAGCGGTGCCGGTGCGTTGCTATGTCCGTGCCCATGACCGTGTGAATCCACGGTGACACAGTATCGGGGTGTGAAGAGCGGTCTGCAGCCTCATCGGATCTCGAACCGTTATGGAGCTCGGTGGCGGGGAGCAGGGGGGGCGTCCCCCGCCACCTTCCTGATCGCCCCGGGGGGGGGTGGGGTACGACCAGTGCTCGGGCACGCGAGGTGCCGTACGCCAATGTACAGATCTACAACTGATTTGGCAGGAGCATGCAACTGTTTTTTATGTCACTTTTCAATTAATTTCCCTACTTTACGGTCAGGTGCAGAAGTGATACCCGCAAACTTTGAACTGACAAACCTATTGCTTGTACGAAGCAAGAAAGTTGCCGAACCGTTCGATCGCCTCCGAAAGATCACGCGCCCACGGAAGCGTGACGATGCGCACATGGTCGTGTCCAGGCCAGTTGAAACCGGTGCCCTGCACCACCAGAATCTTCTCCTGCAACAGCAGATCCTGGACAAGCTTCTCGTCGTCGTAAATCTCGTGCACTTCGGGGTCGAGGCGCGGAAATGCGTACAGAGCACCGCGCGGTTTCACACACGAGACGCCGTGGATCTCATTCAACTTCTGCCACGCGACGTCACGCTGCTCGAGCAGTCGGCCACCGGGCAGAATGAGGTCATTGATGCTCTGATGTCCGCCCAGCGCCACCTGAATCGCATGTTGGGCGGGCACATTGGGGCACAGCCTGGTCGACGCCAACAGATCGATACCTTCGAGGAACCCGGCTGCATGGGCCTTGGGTCCGGTGATCGCGAGCCACCCTGCCCGGTACCCAGCCACCCGGTACGCCTTGGACAGCCCGTTGTACGTCAAGCACAGGAGGTCGGGAGCAAGGCTTGCCAACGACGTGTGTTCGGCGTCGTCGTAGAGGATGCGGTCGTAGATTTCGTCGGCCAACAGTAGAAGCTGATGCTTACGAGCCAGCTCGACGATGCCCCGCAGGATCTCCTTCGAATACACCGCACCGGTCGGGTTGTTCGGGTTGATCACCAACAGCGCCACCGTCTTGGGGGTGATCTTCGACTCGATGTCGGCGAGGTCGGGGTTCCACTCGTTTTCCTCGTCACATATGTAGTGCACGGCCTTGCCGCCCGCGAGCGTCGTCATCGCCGTCCACAGTGGGTAATCGGGTGCAGGGATCAGGACCTCGTCGCCGTCGTCGAGCAGTGCCTGCATCGTCATCGTGATGAGCTCGGACACGCCGTTACCCAGGTAGATGTCGTCGACGTCGAGCTCGGGGAAGCCAGGTTCGAGTTCGTAGCGCGTGACGATCGCACGCCGGGCGGACAGAATGCCCTTCGACTCCGAGTAGCCCTGCGCATACGGCAACGCGGCGATCATGTCACGGACTATGACGTCGGGCGCCTCGAAACCGAACGGCGCAGGGTTGCCGATATTGAGCTTGAGAATCCGATGACCTTCGGCTTCCAGTCGCGCCGCGTGGGCGTGTACCGGGCCGCGGATCTCGTACAGCACATTCTGCAGCTTGGTCGACTGCTGCAACGTGCGAGGTTGACGCGTCTGATGATTCGTCTGCGGATGGTTCACCCCCCTATCGTGCCAGGTCGGTGCCCAGCACATCCAGGCATAGTGGACCAGGCCTTTCTTGTCGGTCCAGGATGCGACAATTTTCATTATGTGCGGACGGTATGCCAGTACCCAGAGCGATCGTGACCTACGGGCAGTCTTCGACATTGCCGAGACCATCGGCGAAGAACTGCCCCCGGCGTACAACGTGGCGCCCACGCAGACCGTGCGAACCATTCTCGAGCGCGCACCCAAAGACGAACCCGAGGCCGACGCCGTACGGCAGTTGCGTTCGGTCCGCTGGGGTCTGATCCCGTCGTGGTCCAAGGACATCAAGATCGGCAGCAGGCTCATCAACGCGAGATCCGAGACGATCACCGAGAAGCCGGCATTCAAGAAGGCCGCAGCCCGTAGGCGATGCATCGTCCCGGCCGACGGATACTACGAGTGGGAGAAGCGCGAAGGCAGCAAAGTGCCCTACTTCCTGCACTCCGAACGACTCCTGGAGATGGCCGGCCTGTACGAGCTGTGGCGCGACCCGACGAAATCCGAGGAGGACCCGGATCGATGGGTCTGGTCGGTCACGGTATTGACGGCTCCCGCCGCGGACGCGCTCGGTCACATTCACGATCGCTCCCCGGTGATCGTGCCGGAGTCCCTCCGGTCCGAGTGGCTGGACCCGGCGATGACCGATCTGGGTTCGGTCCAGGAGATGCTGGCCGCTATCCCCGAACCGAGCTTGGTGCCCTACGAGGTGAGCTCCGCGGTCAACAGCGTCAAGAACGACAACCCCGATCTGCTTCAACCGGTCGGCTAGTTCCATCGTTGCCGGCACGAAGGTGCGCACGGTGCGGGGGAGGGACTCACCTACCCTGGTCGGTGTGACCTCTGCAGCGCTGCCCTTCGGATCCTGGCCATCCCCGATTTCCGCCGTCGATCTCTCCGCCAGCGGACACCCCGTCGAAGGGGGTCGGTTCGTCGGCGATGAGGTGTGGTGGTCGGAGATGCGGCCGACCGAAGGTGGGCGCACCACCATTTGCCGCATCGAGAACGGTGGTGTTACTGCACTACTGCCCGAGCCTTTCAACGCGCGCACCCGTGTTCACGAATACGGGGGTGGGGCGTGGACCGCGACCGATGACGGTCGGATCGTGTTCTCGGAGTTCACCGATCAACGTGTCTATATCGGCAAGCCCGGCGAGACACCGGTGGCGTTGACCCCGGCGCCTGCCGTGGCGGCAGCGGTTCGATACGGCGAACTGTCGATTGTCGGCAACGAAGTGCTGGCGGTTCGGGAAACCCACGACGGGGCGAAGGTTTCCCGCGACATCTGTGCGATTGCAGTCGACGGTTCCGGCGTTCGATCGCTGGCCTCGGGATCGGACTTCCTGGCGTACCCGAGGCTCTCGCCGAATGGGAACACGCTGGCGTTCGTCGCCTGGAACCACCCGCAGATGCCCTGGGATGGAACCGAACTCCGAATCGTCGATCTGGCCACCGGAGTGTCTCGAACAATCCTCGGCGGTACCGAGGAATCGGTGCTGCAACCGGAGTGGATCGACGACGAATCGCTGTACGTCATCAGTGACCGATCCGGATGGTGGAATCTTTACCGGACATCCGTCGATGCAGACCTAGTGGCTTTACATACAGCGGATGCGGACTTCGGTGCTCCGCTGTGGCAGCTCGGCGCACAGTGGTACTCGGTGCTCGACGACGGAAAGCTCCTGACAGTCAGGACCTTCGGCACCGATACGCTCGGCATCCTCGATCCCATCACCGGATCGCTCGACGACATCGACCTCGACGGGCTCACCTCCATTTCCCTCAGTGGCCGCCGCGGCTCGTCCGTGTTGCTGCGCACGGGCGGTGCACACAATGCCAGCGGGCTGCGACTGTTGGATCTCGACACGCGCTCGCTGGTGGAAATCCGCTCGGGGCGGGAGACGATTCCCGACGCCGCCTACCTCCCGCAGGGCGAGCCGATGACCTTCCAAGGCCCACAGCGCGAGGTCCATGCGATCGCCTACGCGCCGCGCAACCCCGAATACCACGGACTCGAAGGAGAATTGCCGCCCTACGTGGCATTCGTCCATGGAGGCCCGACGGCCCACGTCGCGCCCGCGCTCAACCCGGTATTCGCATACTTCACCAGCCGCGGAATCGGAGTTGTCGACGTCAACTACGGCGGATCGAGCGGATACGGGCGGGAATACCGTAACCGTCTCCGCGGTCAGTGGGGAGTGGTCGACGTCGAGGACACGATCGCGGCAGTGCAAGGCCTCGCCGACGCCGGCTTCGCAGATCCAACCAGACTCGCGATCGAAGGCGGATCGGCAGGAGGCTGGACCGTGCTGGCGGCACTCACATCCTCGGATGTATTCGCTTGCGGTGCTTCGTACTATGGTGTTGCCGAACTGGAAATGTTCGTCGCCGAGACTCATGACTTCGAATCACGGTACATCGACAGCCTGATCGGACCGCTCCCCGACACGATCGACCTGTACCGAAGTCGCGCACCGATCAACAACGTCGACGGATTGTCCTGCCCCGTACTGTTGCTGCAAGGGCTCTCCGACCCGATCGTGCCGCCGTCACAGGCCGAACGATTCCGGGATGCACTCGTACGCAAAGGCATTCGGCACGCATACCTGGCGTACGAGGGTGAATCGCACGGCTTCCGCAAATTGGAGACACAGGTTCACGCGCGGGAATCCGAACTATCTTTTTACGGTCAAGTGCTCGGCTTCACCCCGCCCGGAATCCCTCAGCTCGAATTGTGGAGGCCCTGAGCGTCGTTCGGTTTGGAGCGCGCACCCTTTTTGGTAACCGTGACCGGTTGTTCGCGTCCGAGCGCGGGGGTGCGCTTGGGAAAAAGGGTGCGCGCTCAGCGGGTTATCGCGGTCGGCGGCGGCGACTTGGCCGCTCTTAGCGCTGCGGCTTCGATTTTTCGACGAATCTCGATCGGCGCAGACAAGTCCGCCCACGTCAGACGGACCACTTGAATGCCGGCGTCGCGTATCGCGTCCTCGCGAAGCTTTTCGCGCCACACCACCTCGTGTGCGGTCGAGCCTTCGGGGACTAGTCGTCCGTATTTGATCTTGCCGTCGAACTCGCATGCCGTCGTGATAGCTCGAAGGTAGAAGTCGACGCGTGCGATCGATTTACCCTGCACGACAATCGAAGTCTGCAGCTCGGGACGGTAGCCGAGCTCGGCCAGTGCCACGCGAGTTCGAGATTCCCCGACGCTTTCCGCACGACCGTTCATGAAGTTGGCCACCCGTAACCCGGCTGCGTTCCCGGAATGCGTCGGGCGGAGATCCAGTGCGTTCACCACCTCGGCCGTGGTCAGATTGTGTAGCCGAGCGGCTTCGTCGGCCGCGCACACCGCAGGCTCGAACTTTTCGGAGCGTGCGATATCGGCGATGGTTCGTCCGAGACTCGTCACTCGAATACCGTCGACGTCCACTATCTCGTGTGGATGGTATGGCGAACAGTGTAGGACGCGAACCGAACTCGTGCGCGCTCCACTTCTGCGATTGCGTGTGACGTGCACTTTCCTCAAAGGCAGGCCCCACACCGACAGGCCATGGACGACGGCCGCCGAGACGTGACTGAGCACGGCATCAGGGGTGCGAGCCGCGCCGAATACTGCCTCGGCGATCACGCGGTGCTTGTCGACGGCACCGAGCGCGTCGAACTCGTCTCGGCTCACGAACGCCCCTGGGCGCAAACGCTTCCATGACTCGGTTCGGCAATAACGCTGTAGTTCGGAGTCGGTGATTCCGCGGGTGAGGGCGTCCTGCCGGCGAACGATTCGGGTCACGTGCTCATAGTCGTCAGCGATCCAGCTCAGGGCAATGGCCTGTGTATGGATCTGTGGATAACGCGAGCGCGCATCCTTTTTCACAAGTAAACCCCCTTTCTCTGAGGCGAGAAAGGGGGTGCACTTGCGAAAAAGGGTGTTCGGTTACTTCTTTCGGCCCGGAGCCTTCGCGCCCGCTCGGAATCCGAGACCGCCCGGCTTGGCGGCTGGGGGAGCAGCAGGTGCGTCACCGTTCGAGGGCTGTGCACTCTCGCCTGTCGAAGCGGTCGGCTCCTTGGCCTCGGCTTCGTTCGACACTGCAGGCTCGGACTCGACAGCTACTGGAGCCTCTACTACCGGTGCCTCTGCCGCCGGCTTGCCCGGTGCCTTGGCGCCTGGCTTCTTGTAGCCGGACTTGACTGCCAGGCCCTTGGCCTTGACGGTCGGCTTCGATTCGACGGCTGCTGAAGCTTCGGTCGCTGCCGGTGCCTCTGCTGACGGGGCCTCGGTTGCCGCCGGTGCCTCAGCCTCGACTGCTGGTGCCTCGGTTGCCTCAGCCGGCTTGCCCGGTGCCTTGGCGCCAGGCTTCTTGTAGCCGGACTTGACTGCGAGGCCCTTGGCCTTGACGGTCGGCTTCGATTCAGCAGCTGCCGGGGCCTCGGTCGCTGCCGGTGCCTCTGCTGCCGGAGCCTCGGTTGCCTCAGCCGGCTTGCCCGGTGCCTTGGCGCCCGGCTTCTTGAAGCCGGACTTCATGGCAAGACCCTTCGGCTTGACGGTCGGCTTGGTTTCCGTCGCTTCTGCCGAGGATTCCGTTGCCGACTTATTCGCTGCGGGTGCTGCAGCCTCCGCTGCCGAAGCTTCGGCGGCCGGTGCAGCAGCCTTGGCGCCAGGTGCCTTGCCTTTCACCTGAAGGCCCTTGCCACCTGGTGCTTTCGCGCCACCGGCCATACCGAGGCCCTTGGGCTTGGCTGCTGGCGGCGCGGCTTCTGCCTCGGGCGCAGCGGGTGTCGTGGCAGCTCCCGGTGCCTTCGCTCCCGGTGCTTTCGCGAGGCCCTTCATCTTCAGGCCACCGGCCTTGGGTGCCGGAGCTGCCGGTGCGGATGCCGACTCTGCGGGCTCTTCGACGGGCTGGACGCGCTCGGCTTCTTCGACCTCAGCGGCTTCCTCGGTGACGATGTCGGCCTGTGCAGGCTTCTCTCGTGGAATCACCTTGATGTTCTCGCCCAGAACCGAGGACTCGACGCGAGTGATCGACTCGAGCATCAGCTGCGCGACGTCGACGACCTCGACGCCTTCGTGTTCGCCACCCTCTTGGCGTGCGGTGACGCCGTCGGTGAGCATGACGCGGCAGAACGGACAACCGGTCGCGATCTTCTTCGGGTTCATGCTGAGCGCTTCGTCGACCCGGTCGACGTTGATGCGCTTGCCGATGTTCTCTTCCATCCACATACGAGCGCCACCGGCGCCGCAGCACATGGACCGTTCGCCGTGTCGTGGCATTTCCTTCAGGTTGGCACCCGAGGCTGCCATGAGTTCACGAGGAGCGTCGTAGACCTTGTTGTGACGTCCGAGGAAGCACGGGTCGTGGTATGTGATGTCCTGGCTGACCGACGCGACCGGGATCAGCTTCTTCTGACGGACGAGACGGTTGAGGAGCTGAGTGTGGTGCACGACCTCGTAGTCGCCACCGACCTGTGGGTACTCGTTGCCGAGCGCGTTGAAGCAGTGCGCACAGGTGACGACGATCTTTCGCTGCTTCTGCTCGACGCCGTCGAACAGGTTGTTCAGCGTCTCGATGTTCTGCATCGCGAGCTGCTGGAACAGGAATTCGTTACCGGCACGGCGCGCGGAGTCGCCGGTGCAGGTTTCGTCGGCGCCGAGGACCAGAAACTTGACTCCCGCAGTGGCGAGAAGCTCTGCGACGGCCTTGGTGGTCTTCTTGGCGCGGTCCTCGTAGGCACCGGCGCAACCGACCCAGAACAGGTACTCGTAGTCCTGGAAGGAATCGGCATCCTGCCCGAAGACGGGGATGTCGAAGTCCATCTCTTTGATCCAGTTGAGGCGGTCCTTGGAGTTCTGGCCCCAGGGGTTGCCCTTGTTCTCCAGGTTCTTGAACAGGCCTGCGAGCTCGGATGGGAACTCCGATTCGATGAGCACCTGGTAGCGACGCATGTCGAGGATGTGGTCGACGTGCTCGATGTCCACGGGGCACTGTTCGACGCAGGCGCCGCACTGGGTGCAGCTCCACAGTGTCTCGGGGTCGATGATGCCGCCGTCGATGGCTTCGGCGACGAGCTTGCGATCGGCTTCGTCGCGGGCTGACTGCGGGATCTTGTCGAGCTTGGCCTGGTCGGGTTTGCCTTCGGCGTCGACGAGTCCGATTTCGTCGCCTGCCATGTCCTTCTTGCCGCCGGCAAGAAGGTATGGGGCTTTGACCTGGCTGTGATCGCGCAGCGACATGATGAGCAGCTTGGGTGAGAGTGGCTTGCCGGTGTTCCAGGCGGGGCACTGCGACTGGCAGCGACCGCACTCGGTGCAGGTGGTGAAGTCGAGCCAGCCCTTCCAGCTGAAGTCCTCGATCTTGCCGGCGCCGAATGCGTCGACGTCGGGGTCGGCCTCTTCCATCACGAGGACCTTGCCGCCGGACATCATCGGCTTGGCTGCGCCGAGGGCGGCGGTGCCGTCGTCCTCACGCTTGAAGTAGATATTGGGGAACGCGGTGAAGCGGTGCCATGCGACGCCCCAGTCGATGTTCTGGCCGACGTAGTAGAGCCAGATCATGCCGGACATCAGCTTGATGAAGGCGAAGACCGAGACCATGACGACGCTGGCCGGAAGGATCTTGGCGACGTTCATCGTGAAGAAGTCGGTCCACGGGTTCGCGTGGCCGTAGGTGGCGATCTTGCCTGCCTTGACGAAGATCATGCCGAGGCCCTCGACGAGAACGACGGCCTCGACGAAGTAGGCAGCGCGGAACCGGGAGCCGGCGAAGCGCGACTGGCGCTCGGCCTTGCGAGGATGATTGAGCTGGCGAATGGTGATGAGAACGAGGATGCCGACGACGGTGCCGATGCCGAGAATCTCGTCCATCAGGTGGTAGATGGCCCAGTTGCCGAAGATGGGCCAGTGAAACTCGGGGTTGAACGTCTGGCCGTATGCCTCGAACCAGAAGACGGCTCCGAGCATGAAACCGACCATGACGAGCCAGTGCGCCCAGCCGACGGTGCGGAACTTGACCATTTTGGTGTGTGCGGCGAACTCGACGATCATCTGCTTGAAGCGAGGGATGATCGGGCGCCAGCGGTCCGGAGCGGGTTGCCCGAGGCGCACGATGTTGAACATCTTCAATCCACCGCGGATGAAGGAGTACCAACACACGAGACTGAGCAGCGCACCGAACGTGCCCAACGAAATCGTCACGGCGTTCATGTAAGCGGCCTTTCGTTATTTAGGCAGCGGGGGAGCTGCCTCGGGTCGAGCCCGACAAGCGTACGACTTTTCAGGTTACTCGCCAGTAATAAGGTTTGCGTACTGGTGGGTAACTTAGCAACGCGGAGATCGCTCTGCGCTGGTGGATCGCCGGATCGTTCAACTTTCCGGTGGGCTGAACCGGTCGGTAGAGTGCGTCCTGGTGGTCACGTTATGCGTAGGGCGAACACCGGTGTTCGAGAAGGCAGTCCTAAGTTCGCTCGCATTGCCTTCTTCGAGGGTTCGGATCGGCGGTCACCGACGCACGGTCGTAGTCCAAGTTCGGTACCGAATCGTGTCCATTGTTTGTGTCAGAGGGTTCAGATGTGACAAATGAGAACTATTGTGACTCGAAAAGAACGCGAGAGGATAACGATCGGTCGAGTTGTAGGTTATGCTGCTGCCGCACCGACTAACTCGCGGATTCGGTCTTGGGGTGTTTCTGCGTCTGCGGGGCAACTCTGTTCGACAACAGCCGGGCTCGATTTGCATAGAAACGGAAACAATCTCCAGATGAAACTCAGCAAAATGGTCGTCACATCGGTGCTCGTTGCCGCGGCGATGGGGCTCGCCAGCGGAACAGCCTATGCAGATCCGACTCCGGCGGCGCCAGAGGCTCCTGCACAGGACATCGGCTACGAGTCGAACCTCGAAGATCGCACCATCGTCACCACGATCGATGCGGGCGTCTTCAAGGTCGCCGACGACGGCAAGACCGTCGACGTGCTCGATCAGGCAGAGAACGTAGTCGTCACCCTGCCGCTCAGCTTCAATCTCGGCGGCATGAGCTTCCCGTACGAGCAGAACGTCGACAACGACGGCAAGACGCTCCGTCTCGTTCCTCAGCTCGATCTGACCAAGGCCTCGGCCAACTCCCGCACGCTCGGTGCAACGCAGGTCGCCTCGGCCGAAGAAAATTCAAAGGCCCAAGAGGTCTTCGCGTCGCAGCTTGGTATTGCGACCGCTATCGGTGGCTTCACTGGAACCGCAATCGGTTTCGGTATCGGTCTCATCGGCTTCCTTGCGGGCCCCGTCGGGATCGGTACTGTGCCAGCTTTCGCTGCAATTGGTGGAATCATTGGCACAATCGTCGCCGGCGGACCAACCTTGGTCGTGGCAGGAATCGATCTGCTCAACACCCTGAACGCTGCCCCGGGAACCACGCAGTTCGCGAAGTAGTTTCTCCACTCTCTTGCTCCAATGAGCCGGCCACCTCGACGAGGTGGCCGGCTCATTCGCGTTCCAGGTCAGCCGAATCGAACACCCGGGTCTGTCCATCTGATTCCCGACACCTCGATGATCACCAGGTAGCCGAACGACGCCGCCGACTGCGATCGCTCCGAGCCAGGACTGGTGCGCCTCGTGTGAATGAAGCCGTGTGAAGGTGCCCGACTGTCCGCGGCGATATCTGACGCGATGTCCGTCGAATTGAACACTGCCAGGACAGGTTTCGGCCCACGGGTGCGTGTGGAGACCCTCAGTCCGCGTGTCGGTTGTTCGGATGAATGTTTTGGTTTTCTTTGCAATCCCTTGGTACTTTGTTGGAGTGGAAACAGGCGTCACTGCAGTTACGATGCATGTCCACTCCGAGCCCTCGTCCATCGAATCCGAGTGGTCCGCGCTCGCTGACCGGGTCGGGACGGTGTTCTCGTCGAGGCCGAGCTTTGTGGTCAATGTTGCGCATGCGTTGAGTCTCGACTTCGAATTGGTGGCGATTCGTCGAGATGGGCGTTTGGTTGCGTCGGCAGCTTTGTCTCTGGTGCGCCGAGGGCCGTTCACTCTCGCAAAGGTGATCGGGACCGGTTTGGGAGTGCCGATCGAATTTCTCAGCGAGGATCCCGAAGCCTCCGACTCGTTGCTCGACGCCATTGCATCCCTCGGCTACATGGTCGATGCGGATTCGATGATTGCTAACGATCCCACCGTGCTGAGGCTCGCGCAGCACCCGTCGTGGACAGTCGAGATGATGGTGCGTGAACGTGTCCCGGTCATCGATCTGGCTGTCGGGCAGAGTGCCTCGGGCATTCGAAGTGCGAAGTCGCTGAAGAGGCTTCGCCAATACCGCAGCGAGGTGCAGCGTCGGTCGTCGTTCCGGGTCGAGGAGATCACCGAGGTCTCGCATCTGGACGCTCGGTGGAACGACATCTTGGAGGTAGCGGTCCGCGGGATCGCCGGCACCACGAAGATCAACTATCTGACTGCGCCGCACGGCGAGTTCGCTCATGACTTCCTACGGAGCGAGGCGCGAGCGGGCAGGCTCTGCATTGCAGGTCTGGTGATCGACGGGCAATGGGCAGCCCACGAGATCGGGCTGCGAACAGGCTCACGGATGGAAGGGTGGCTCACGCATTACGACCCGTCGGTCGGGCGGTGCCAACCCGGCCATCAACTGATCGAATGGTTCGCGAACAATCACGACGAACTGGGCGTCGACGCACTCGACCAGGGAGTAGGCGTCAACGAGATCAAATCGGCTTGGGCCACATCGGATTACGAGCTCGTTCGAGTGTCTGCGGTACCGACGGCCTGGGTCATGTCCGGGGTGCTGGTCCGACTTCTTCGCCAGCTTCCCCCGGCCCTCTCGCGCATGCGACGGTACGTCCAGCGCTTTCGGTGACTCGCCCCCGGGCGGAGCGGACTATTTTCAGTCGAGCGAGGCAGTCCTGACGGTTGTGCCTGTTTCTGCCGCAACCTGATCGATCGGGATTCCCAAGCTTGCCGTGCCACCGAACTGGGCGAGTGCAAGGTTGGCCTCGGTGCAATCCGGTGCGCCGCCACTGTTGGAGCCGCTGGTGATTCCCAGAGCGAGCGTTCCCGTCACGATGGCGCCACCACTGTCACCCGCGAGAGTGCATGCGGTACTTGCGAAGCCGCGAACGGTGCGGCTGGTGCCGTCGTCCATGAACAGTTGGGTCTCGACGCGGTCTGCGGCAACTACCCCGCAGGTGAACGAGGACGACTGACCGGACTTGCAGACGGGCGCTCCGACGACGGGGGAAGCAGTGCCGGTGATGGTCACCGTGCTGCCGTTGGCTCCGCGGACGGTCGGCTTGTCGAGACCGGAGGAGGTGCCGTTGTCGTTGAGTGAGATGACCGACCAGTCGAGTGCGCTGGGGGATCCGAGGCTGGACTTGGCGAAGGTGCCGATTTGGGTGCTCTCGTGCACGTTGGCCGGGTTGGGCAGGTAGACCGGTGCGCCGCCTACGCCGGTGGAGGCATTCGGATTGCAATGCCCTGCACTGAGGTTGACCGATTCGCCGGAGCCCGATGTGGCGTTGAATCCGAAGGAACAGACGCTGATGTCGGTGGGCGCGGTGTCCTTGATGGGACCCGAGGTGGTGACGTAGGTGTCTCCTCCCATCGGTGTGGGATCGGTGGGCTTGGGTCCACCCGGCGACAAATTGACCTTCAGGTTCGCCAGCAGTGTCGGAAGGTTGAGCGCGTTGCCGATGGGACTGTTCGCGAGGTCGATGACGATCTGATTGTCCAAAACGTCGATCGAGGTGCCGTTGACCTGACTGGCGACCTCGCGAGGCAAGGTGGAGATCCAGTTGTTCAGGTCCGTGAGGGACCGTTCCAGCCCGTCTGCCGAGACTGGGGCCTGCGCGGACTCGTAGCCGTCCTGCGCCACGGCATGGGCGGCGTCCTGAGATGTCACTGCGACGACTGCCTTGCCGTCGGGACCTATCCAGGCACCAGCGAAGTCGGCTGGTCGGTTGGCGCGGAAATCCGTTGCGTAAGTGGACAACTCCTGCGCACGGGCTGCGCGATCGAGGTACTCCTGGGGAGAGATTTTCAGATCGCGTTCTACAGCCTCTGCGAGTTCACGCGGCAACTGATCTGCGGCAGACTGGTCGACTCCACTGTCGGGCTCGGCCGAGGCCGGTGCAGAGAAGGTACCGAAGAGTAAAAACGCCGTCGAACAAACCACCGCTGCGCGCAGTGCCCCCGTGTTACGCATGAAATCCCTTCATCAGGTGCTGGCCGTCAGCGCCCCACCTTAGGCCATAGGTCACAAAAATTTATGAACGGTATGGTCAGCGGCCTGGCAGGGAAAGATCGGGAAACGTGAAGTCGGGAAAAGTCAGCCGTGGTGGCTGCGTTTTCGTCGGCGGGGGTGGTAATGAGGGTTCGACCGGATCGGGCGCAACGGTCTCCGGGGCGGGCGGGGGAAGTGGCTGCGCCGGAATCGTCTCGACGATCGGCGGCGCAGGATTCGGCGGCGCAGGAGTCGGCACCGATTCCGGGCTCGGCAATTCGCTGGGTGGGGCGCCGAAGGTCGGAATCGGCACGGCAGCGGCGGGGACAGGCGTCGGCGACGATTCGGTTGTCGGTGTGGCGCCCGCATCGGTGATCGTGGGGGGAGCGACGCCGGCTCCGTCGCTGAATGCACCCATGGCCGCGGCGATACCGATCGAGACGAGAACGAGCGCGACGGCAGCCGCTGTCACGATGGCGATGGGGCGCTTGGAGTTCGGTGATTCCGTCGACTGTGTACTTTCGTGCGCCGGTGGACCCTGCACCGGGATCGCCTCCGAGAATGCCAAGGCGGGCGCGGGAGTGACGACGGGCAGTGCGTCGGTATCGGCCGAATCTGCTGGGACCGGGTACATGGCTTCGACGATTCCCAGCGCACCGCGGGTGACGGTGACCTGGTCGAGGTCACCGGAGTTCGATCGAAAAAATTCCCGCGCAGCAGACTCGTCCGAGATCAGCGTGACCTGATCGAGGTCGACGCGGTCGAGGGCGTCCCGCACCGAGTCGATCGCGCGAGAACTCCAGGTGTTCGGGTGTGTCAGGACTGCGTGCGGCACGGTGCCACCGTGCTCGGCGGTCACCGCGTTCACGAGGCAGAAGGCGGCGGTCGCGACGAGATCTTCGGCGCGGAACTCTTGACCGCTGTCCTCTGGCTCGTCGACGCGGCCGAAGAATCCGACGAGGGGCGTCGAGTCCGCTGACGCGTCGGCTCCGAGTCGCGCGGTGCCGTCGCCGGAGTAGGACAGGGCGGTGTCGGTGACGAATACCGACGGGTGCTCGCTTCGGGTACGTCGATGGACTGCCACCGACACTCCGTCGGCGATCGTCATCGCCAGGTATCCGGTCATGGTGTCGGCTTCGCCATGGTGTCGTCCTGCTGACTGTCCGGGGTGGTGCCGCCGGACTCCGGGGGCTTCTCCGGATCGATCGGATCGGTCGGCTTCTCCGGGCTCGGCACGACCACCTCCGGCTTGTCGACGTCCGGCTCCACGGTCTTCGGCGTGGTCGTTTCCGGCCTGGTTTCGACCGAGGTCTTCGGGGCGGGCTCGGTCGTCGGAGGTGTGACGACGTCCGAGGTCCGAGGCGGTTTCGGGGGCTCAGTGGTGGGCGCAGGGGTCGGGGCGAGGATCTGTGCGGTCGATGGTTCGAGGAACGGTACGACCGTGGGGAACGGAATCTGCGAACTCGGTCGGACGATCGGAACGGTGGCCTCGGCGATCTGTGCGCTGTCGATCTCTGGAATCGACGGCCCGGAAGTGTCCTGAATCAACAGTGCCGTCAGGCCCGCGCCGAGCGTCAGCAGGGCTGCGAACGCGGCCGCCGCAAGGATGGGGGTGCGTGTCCACAGTGGGCGCACCGGAGTCCGCAGCGGTATTTCCTCGGTCACTGCCTCGATGGGGAACTCGGCGGCGAGCACCGCAGCGCCACGTGCGGCTGCGATACCGGAATCCGATCCGGCCCACCTGACATCGAGTCCTCCTGCCCAGGCTGCGCGCGCTTCGGACTCGGAGACGAGTGCGACGTGGTCGAGGCCGACGCGGCTCATGGCCATCCGCACTGCCGAGACCTGTTCCGCCGTCCAGCGGGCCGGGAATGTCGCCGCAGCTGCGAGCGTGTCCACCGGGGTGCCGATGGACTGGGCGACGTCGGCGAGAAGGCACCGAAGTGCCATCGCGACGAGGTCGCCGGGGGCATGATCACTCGATGCTTCTTCACCGATCGCGTCGACGAATCCGGTGAACTCGACCGCATCGGGGTCGACGGTTCGACCGAGCGAAGCCGAACCGTCGGCATGGACGTAGAGAACAGTGTCGTGCAGGGAGGCGACGTGCAGGGAAGGACTCGAATGCGCGGCCCGCGATACCGCTGCGATCGCGCGCTGATTGTCGATGTACATGCCGACGTCGGGTAATACGTGTGCGGGCGGATGGGCCTGCACCGGTTCGGCGGACCGATTTATCATCGCTACTGCTACCTCGTCGTCTACATATGCCTTGTGGGCGGAGTACTGAGATAGATGTCGTGTGCAGGCCCGCAGAAGTTACACAGCCCGCGCACGACTACACAGTAGTTCCGTAGCCCATCCCACGCAGCATCGACAGCAGTTCCGAGCGTGTGCCCGCACCGAGGCGCCGCTTGATGCGCGCGACGTGGTGTTCGACGGTCTTGGCAGAGATGTAGAGCCGATTGCCTGCTTCGCGGTAGGTGATGCCGAGGACGAGCATTTCCGCGACTTCTGCCTCGCGTGCGCTGAGCGCACCTTTCGGTTCTGCGGTTTCCGCGCTCGGTGACGCGACGGGCTGGCGAAGTGCTCGAGCCACCTGGAGCAATGTGGTCGCAGCTCGGGTGTCGGCGACGCGCAGTGCGGCTTCGCCGGCGAGGCGGGCGCCGTCCCACGACAATCCGAACTGGGTGAGCGAGTGGGCCGCCGCTTCGACGTCGGATACGTTCGGATGGCCTTGCAGTACGCCCAACCAGGCGCGACCGGCGGATGCGAGGGTGGCGCTGTACCGGTTCGATTCGGCTGCCGAGGCGAGTGCCCGCGCATGCGGAACCAGTTCGGTGGGGTTCTCGGCAGCGATGGCGGCCTGAACTCCGTACCAATGAAATGCCGACGCCCAGGCGCTCGGCTCGTCCAGGCCTGCAAGTACGGATTCGACCTGCGCAAGCAGATGCGTCATGCGGTCGGGTTGACCCACCCGCACGGACCCGAGCCAGAGTTCACCGATCGGTAGCAGTGAGAACAAGTCGGCCGAGTATTCGGCGATGACGTCCTGCGCCTCCTCCCAAGCATTGATCAGTGCCCCTCGGTCACCGGACCGGCGGGCCAGCCCGACTCCGATCGCGTGGAAGAAGAGTCGATTTCGACTGTGCGAAGACGGGATCCGCATCGTCTCGATGCGGGCTGCTGCTGCTGCCACATCACCGGACAGCATGCTCGCCCAGGTGTGGAGCAATGCAATTCTGGTGCCGCTCGGATGCTGCACGGGTGCGGTGGACCGCGACACCAGCGATTCGACGCGCCCGAGATCGCCACAGTGAAGCGCGAACAAGATGGCGGTTGCCGACGCAGTCTCGGGGGCCGCTCGCCTGACGTCGGCGCCGGACAGTGACACCGCGCGCATCAGTGTGTTCGTCGCAGCGGTGGTCTCGGCCGTCGACTCCGCAGTGATGGACTGCTGTAGTCCACTGTTCAGCAGGGTCAGCGCAGCAGTCGCCGACGTGGGCGGTGCTGTAGTCGCAGCCGTACCGGTAGGCACGACGCCTGCCACCGAGGCGACGACGGCGGCCAGTGGGGCGTCCGTTCCTGCGCGTTCGGGGCCGAGCCACTCGTAGAGTTGACGTCCACGCTCGGTCATGCCCCGCTCGGCAGCAACGGTGGCCGATGTCCTTATCGCTGTCCGCAATTGGCCTGCAGTCACCGAATCGCTGTGCTCGAGGATGTGATCACCGAATCGCTCGGCTGCATCGAGATCGCCGAGCACAGCTGCTACATCGGCCCTTCGCGCAGCCAAGGGAAGTGGTTCGGCGCCCGCGTCGACGGCACACGAATACAGCGTCGCGGCCGATTTGGGCTCTGCGCGATCAGCTTCGACGGTGAGGAAGTACGCCAACTGTGGATGTCGAACGCCTGCACCGACGATAGTCACTGCCATAGCGACGTCGAGAGTGTCTGTCTTGCAGCGATATTCGAGCAGGGAAGTAAGTATCTCAGAGAGTCGAGGTGCGCCGAGTGCGGCGAGTAATACCTCGGTGACACCGGACAGTGAGGGAGGTTCCTGTGCCAATACGCCTGCCGCTACTGCACTCTCGCGAACTGCTGCCGGATCGGTGGATCCCTCGATGAGTTCGGTCAGCACTTCGGTGTCGGATTCGGCGCCGAAATGAGCCAGCGCGACCACACTCTGCTCGGCGCGAGTCAACGCAGCGAGGTACATCACTCGATGAGCATGGACAGCGTCGACGACGACCTTGGTGACCGACATGTCCGCGTCGACACGTCTACTGGCCTCCAGCGCGACGTCGACGGTATTCTCACATCCACCGGTGGCGGTCAGGATGGTCCCGGCCAGCGCGCGCGAAATCGGTCGTCCAGCATTGGTTGCCCGGGCGGCGATGTCGGACTTGGTCAGCACGAAAGCTGCTACTTGTTGCCGAGCAACGGGGGAACGAGTCCGACGATGCCACCGACCGCATCGCCCGTGCCCTGAACAACACCCCCGACGCCCTGGCCGACGCCTTGAAGCACGTTCCCTGCGGCATCTCCGGCGTCGGACAAACCAGGACCGGTGTAAGCCGGTGGTGTGTAGGCCGGTGGTGTGTATCCCGGGAGCTGCGGATTCGGTGCGGGCACATTCGGTGCGGGCACATTCGGCGCAAAGACGCCCGGCACCGGGGCAGGGGCACCGGGTGCTCCGACTGCGGCAGCCGGAACGGCGGATCCTGGAACGGAGACGACCGAGCCGTCAGCGGCGATAGCCGTTCCCGGTGCCGGGATCAGCGATCCGTCGGCAGCCACGGTCGGAGCAGGTAGACCGTTTGCGGCCGTGCCCATCTCGGCAACGGTGGCGGCAGTTACCGCCGACGTACTGGCTCCGGTGCTGTTCTCCGACACCGAATCGACCGGCGCATCCTCGGTGGTCAACGCGGTTCCTACGGACAATCCGCCACCGGCGATGACCACGAGCGCGGCAACGCCAGCGAAGACGATACCGACCTTCCTGCGGCCGGATGCTCCGGTCGATTCGGTCGCGGACGTGGCAGCCGGCGATGCGAACGCTGGGCGCGGCGCGGGCCGGGTGAGCGCGACGGCAGCGGCAACCGGAGCGTCGAGGACAGCCGCGCGGGCCATCTCGTTGGCAAGCAATGCTGCGCCGATGGCGGGGATGCGGTCCGGATGCGGACTGGTGACCACCGGAACACGCAGGTGTGAGGAAACAAGTTCGGCGACAAGGGGAATGCTGGAGCTACCCCCGATGAGGAGGACCTGAGTCACATCGGAGACGTCGAGGCCGGAGGTGTGCAGCACGTCGCGAATCAGCTCGATGGAATCGAGGACCGGGCGGCGGATCAAGTCTTCGAGTTCGCCACGGACGAGCCGTGTCTCGGTGTGCACAGAAGGAAGGTCGATGGTCAGCGTCGTTGCAGTCTCCGAAGAAAGCTCTTCCTTCGCCTCACTGCAGCGGGCACGAAGTTCGACGAGGGCGCCGACGGTATCGGGATCGAACGGGTCGAATTCGAACGATGCGCTACTGGCCGCGGTGTCGAGGACGTGCTCGGTGATCAGGTGGTCGAACTGTGCTCCGCCGAAGTCGGTGGAGTTGGCTCCGGCTCCGATGGTTCCGGATTCGGCGCCGGTGCGCATCAGGGTGATATCGAGGGAGGAGGCGCCGAGGTCGTAGATGACGACGAGGCCGTCGCTCGCAGCGCCGCGTGAACCCTCGAGCCAGCGCATGGCCGCGGCCGAGTCGGGGACGAGCGTCGCATCGGGAACGCCTGCACGTTCCAAAGCGCCGCGGAGAACGTCGGTCGTATAGGTCGACCACCGGTCGGGATGAGTGACCACGACGGTGGGATCGCAGGGAGTGCCCGCACACGCTTCGGCAACGAGGGCCCGCGTGGCAGTGGCGAAGAGGTCCTCGGCCTGATGCGACCGTCCGTCCTCGTCGATGACGGGAACGGGGTCTCCGACGCGGTCGGCGAATCCGCTGATCAGATGGCGGCTCTGGCGATTCTGGCGCCCGGCGAGGCTGGGAGCGGCACCGGGGCGAAGGTCCAGAGCGGACCGGCGAGTGACGGTGAGCATTGCTTCATCGGTGGCGAAGTCGCGGGGCGCGTGGGGATCTTCGGAAGTATCGAGGGCAGCCACCGAGGCAGCTGTTCCAATCCGTATGCCGAGCCCTGCGCTCATCTTCATCTCCGGCTTCTTGTTCGATCCGCACGTCCTATTCGATCTTGTGTCGGAAGCATCGCACCTTTCGTTACGTCTCACAGCAGGTGAAGCGGTATCGAAGGGGAAATCCCCCAACAGCTCCGAATCCCCTAACGGCTCACCCCTAGGCCCGCTGGTTCGACTAGGGGGATCGGCCCCGTTCTGCCGGGAACCGGCGGCACATAGCTTTGTGATCAACCACGAAAGACCGAGCAAAAGAATGGAGCCACTTCACATGGCCACCAACGCAGTACTCGACTTCATCCTCAGCCTGCTCCGCGACGACAAGGCAGCTGCCGCATACTGCGCCAACCCGGATATCGCGCTGGCCGCGGCAGGGTTGGGGGATGTGTGCCATGCCGACATCGTCGCGGTTGCCCCCCTGGTAGCCGAGTCAGGGCTGTTCGCAGGAGCAAGCTCGCAGCTCTCGGCCATCCTCGGTGCGGGCGCAACGGGAAGCATCGAAGGCGGCCTGGCCGGTGGCGGTGCAATCGGCGGTGGACTATCGACCGGCCTTGGACTGACAGCCGGTGCCGTCGCAGGCGGAGGACTTGCAGGTGGCGGACTCATCGGTGGCGGCATCGGTGGTGGTGTAGATGGCAGCGTGGGCGGCGAGGTCGATCTGGCCGGTGACATCGCGGTCCAAATCGGTGCCTCGCTCAGTGCAGCTCTCGCCGCAGGCGGACACATCGGGGCCGACCTCGGCGCAGCGCTCGGTGCCGTACTGGACGCCGGCGCATTGGCAGACCTCGACCTCGCCGGAATCGCGAATGCCGACATCGGTGTCCTCGTCGGCGGCGCCCTCGGTACTGCCCTCGATCTGGACATCAGCGTCGTCGGCAGCCTGACCGCTGCATTGAACACCGCAATCGACGCTTCCGGACAGGCCGGAGTTTCGACCACGCTCGAAGGTGTCCTCGGTGGCGCATTCGGTGTAGGTGGCGAAGCCGGAGCAGGTCTCGGAGCAGCTTTCGACGGAGTTCTCGGCACAAGCGGTGCACTCGACCTCGGCGCAATCCTCGGTGCCGGTACCGAACTCGGAGCAACTCTCGACGGCGCACTCGGATCGGCTCTCGGCGCCGCGGGCGGCGTCGCAGGATCCGGTGATCTCGACCTCAGTGGTCTTACAAGCGCAGGCATTGCCGGTGGAATCGACGGCGGCATCGACGCCGTCGGCGAAGCAGGCTCGGGGGTCACCGGCGGATTGTCCGGGCTTGCCGGGCTGGGCGGCGGCCTTGCCGGAGGTCTCGGCAACCTGGGCGGCGAGCTGGGTGGCTCGCTCACCGGCGCGCTCGACGGCGCAGCAGCGGGTGCAGTGGACATCGGCGGCGGCGTAGCCGGAACCATCGACGCCGGCGCATCCGCTGGTGCCGACGCGGCTGTCTCCACGGGCGCAGGGGTAGCAGGCGCAGTCGGTGGTGGGCTCGGCTCGGCTACCGATCTGTCCGCCGATCTATCCGGCGCCGCTGCCGGTGGAGCCGACATGGTCGGTGCAGTCACCGGCGGCATCACGGGCGGCGCATCCGGATCGTTCGATTCGACCTCGGCCTTCGATTCGAGCGCCTGGTCCGGCATAGATTCGAGCATCTTCGGACAAGCACAGTCCGACGCGGGTCTGCACTCGGACACCGGTCTGCACGGTGACTTCGACAGCTCGGCACAGTCGGTCGCCGACCTGTCGACCGGTGATCACCACACCGATCTGCTCGACCCGTAACGATGCGGTTGCTCTGTCGTTAGAGTTCACCCGAATGCTCGAGAAGGAACGTGTATCGGAAAGAAGGCTATGGACGGGCAATCGAAGCAGCTGGCCGATTTGCTCGATCGCACTGCGGAAGTGGCGCAGAGTGTCGGTCGGTCCGATCTCGTGTCGAGAGTGGAACTCGCGAAGGAGCGAGTGCTCGATCCCAGAAGGCGCATCGTCGTCGTCGGGCCTCTGAAACAGGGAAAAAGCCAGTTCGTCAACTCGTTGCTCAATCTCGACGTGTGTTCGGTCGGTGACGACGAGACGACCGCCATCCCCACCGTTGTGCAGAACTCGGAACGTCCGTATGCAGAACTGGTGCTTGCCGATCCAGGCAACGAGGCCGTTCGGGTCGAAGTACCGCTCGAAGAACTACAGACCATCACCCCTGCTGATCCTCGGGCGCAATCGCGCGAGGTCCTTCGGCTCGAGATCAATGTACCGAGTCCGCTACTGGCCGACGGGCTCGTGCTCGTAGACACTCCCGGTGTGGGTGGCCATGGAAACCCGCATGCCGCAGGCACACTTGGATTGATTCCGTCCGCAGACGCGGTACTGGTCGTCTCCGATGCCAGTCGCGAGCTCACCGAGCCCGAAGTGTCTTTTCTCCGACAGGTTCTCGGCCTCTGCCCTTCGGTTGCATTGTTGGTCACCAAGACCGATCTCTATCCGCACTGGCGGCAGATCGTCGACGCCAACCTCGCTCACCTGGCTCGTGAAGGCCTCGATGTGCCGATCATCGCACTGTCTTCCTTGCTGCGATCACACGCACTTCGGCTCAGTGACGAGGAGTTGAACAGTGAGTCGGGATTTCCCGAGCTCTACACGTTCCTCCGCGAGAGCGTCCTCTCGCGCGCCGATGCGACGACGCGAGCTGCCGTCTCGCTCGATATCAGGTCGGTCACCGAGCATCTCACGCTGGCAATGTCGAGTGAGCTTGCGGCACTACGCGATCCGCAGCGAGCCGAGGCAGCTGTTGCCGGACTGCAACGGGCGAAAGTGGCGGCCGAGGAGCTGCACAAGAAGACCTCGCAGTGGCAGCACACCCTGTCCGACGGTATTGCCGACCTCGCCGCGGATATCGACCACGACCTTCGTGATCGACTGCGTCGAGTGACACGCGAGGCAGAGGAGACCGTGGACGGTGGGGATCCGAGTTCGGACTGGCTCGAGCTCGGTGACTGGCTCGAAGAGCAGATCGCCGCATCGGTGGGTGACAACTTCGTGTGGGCACACGACCGTGCGCTGTGGTTGTCCGAGCTCGTCGCGGAGCACTTCGCGGCCGCCGGCTCCGTCGCGCTGCCCGATCTCGATCTGGGCGATCTCGACGACATCCTCGAACCCGTTGCCTCGCTTGCCGATCTGGAGACGGGGAAGACCGGGATCACCCAGAAAGTCCTCGTCGGAATGCGTGGATCGTATGGAGGGGTGCTGATGTTCGGGCTCATCACCACCTTCGTCGGGCTCAGTTTGCTCAATCCGATTTCCATCGGTGCGGGCGTGCTGCTGGGCACCAAGGCGTACAAGGAGGACAAAGAAAATCAGGTCAGGGCTCGTCGTTCGGAAGCCAAGATCGCGATTCGCCGCTTCACCGATGACGTCAGCTTTCAGGTCGGTAAGGAATCGAAGGATCGGCTACGCCTGATTCAGCGGGTGCTGCGCGATCACTTCACCTCCATTGCCGAGCAGACGCTGCGATCGCTCAACGATTCACTGCGCGCAGCCCAGGACGCAGAAACCGTCGAAACGGCCGAAAGATCAACGAGGATAGAGCATTTGGATCGGGAGATGAAGGTCGTCGCGGAGCTGAACGAGCGTGCCTGCGCTCTAGTGCCGAACGGCCGAGCGCAGTGACACCGCTCGCCGATGCCCGTGAGCTGATCTCCGCCGCACGCGCTGCATATTCGATCGACACCTACGCCGCTGCCGCACTGACCGAGGTACTGGATCGGCTGGGCCAGCCGCTGCGCGTCGCGCTCGCCGGGTCGCTCAAGGCCGGTAAGTCGACACTGCTCAATTCTCTTGTCGGGCAAGATATAGCGCCGACCGACGCCACCGAATGCACCAAGGTCGTCACCTGGTATCGCAACGGTGCCAGTCCGAACGTCACAGCCTGGTACGACGGAGACAAGTCCACACACGTGCCGGTGCAGCGCCGCGACGGACGCTTGGCGTTCGACCTCGGCGATCTGACGGCGTCCGATGTCGACCGTCTCGAAGTCGAGTGGCCCGCGCGCGCCCTGACACACAGCACCATCATCGATACGCCCGGCACCTCCTCGCTCTCCCGAGACGTGTCGGCTCGCACGTTGTCGATGCTGGCGCCGGAGAACTCGTCTTCCGGGGCCGACGCCGTCGTGTATCTGATGCGGACGCTCAACGCTACCGACGTGAGCTTCCTCAGTCAGATCGGTGCTCATGTCGGCGGTGAGTCGGGACCGCTCGGTGTGATCGGAGTTCTCTCACGTGCGGACGAGGTCGGGGCAGGCCGGATGGACGCGATGATGTCCGCACACGAGGTTGCGGCTCGGTTCGCTGCGGAGTTGGAATCGACAGGACTGTGCCAGGCCGTCGTGCCGGTTGCGGGGTTGCTCGCGCTGGCCGCTGGAACATTGCGGCAGTCGGAGTTCGCGGCCTTCGAAACCCTGGCAGGTGTGCCCGAGAAAGATCTGGCGTTGGCGATGCTGTCGGCCGACCGGTTCTCGCGGCCCGGACTGCTTCCGGTCGATGCGGATCTGCGCGCGTCGATCGTCGATCGCTTCGGCATGTTCGGAATCAGGATGGCGATCACTCTGATCAAACTCGGCGTCCGTGATTCGCCGACATTGGCAGCGGAATTGACCGAACGGAGCGGGTTGAGCGAACTGCGCTCGGTGATCGACGTGCAGTTCGGTCAACGTGCGGACCAGCTGAAACTACATTCGGCACTCGTTGCGCTGCAGCGCATTCTCGAATCTCGGCCGATTGCGCAGTCCGCAGTCTTTCGAGCCGAAGCGGGCCGGATGCTGGCCGACGTGCATGGCTTTCAAGAACTACGGCTGCTCGGACGGCTACGATCCACCGTCCCGAAACTGCCCGACGGTGACCTCGCGGAACTGCAGCGGATCATCGGCGGATATGGCATCGACACCGCCGTCCGGCTCGGCTTGGATCCGGACTCCGGACCGGCCGAGCGCCGCGACAGGGCGCTCGACGCGATCTCGAAGTGGCGCAGACTTTCCGAGCATCCACTGCTCGATCAGTTCACCTCGCGCGCCTGCGCCATTGCGGCGCGCAGCGCAGAAGGTGTTGTCGCCGTGACGCATTGATCCGCGCGTCAGCGCAGGATGACCGGCACCCCCTGGTACGGGGCGAGGGTCATCGGGAAGCTGTTGAGCTCGTCGACCAGGCCGAGCTCCGAGTCGTCGAACATGTCGAAAACGCCCGCGCCGGGAGTCAGGAACTTGGACTGGATGGTGGCCGCTACCTCGTCCGAGGAGAAGTTGATGACCGTTGCCTGAATGGTGCCCTGACTCAGTTCGTGCACCATCACCAACAGTCCCTTGTGCGAGACGGTCGGTACATCGAGTTGTTGCGCGGTCGCAATGCCGAATCTGTTGCGAATCTCGATGATTCGACCGAGCTGGCTGGCAAACGAGTTTGGATCCTTCAGCTGTGCAGGCAAAGCACCATAGAGGCTGCGGCCACGAGGTATGCCCGATTCCGAGCGGACCGCGTCGGGGAAGCTGTCCATCAGATCGTGCGCGCCACGGTTGATCCAGCGGGTGTCGCCTTCGCGAATCAAATCCGCGACGTCCTCGGCGTCGATAGGAAGCACACCGAGTAGATCCCAACCCGACAACGCGAACACGCCCGGCTGCAGGGCGTTGAACATCGCGAGCATCAGATGAACGGTTTTGACGGTGTCGATATCGGACTCGTCCATCCGATCGAGATCGCGGATTCCGAGTGAAGCGGTGATGACACTGGCTGTGGTGCAAGCGATTCCGTTGGTGGTGAAGGTTCGGTTGTACGGCGCCCAACGTCCGGTGAGTCGATCGGTGAGATCGGACCGAATCAGATTGCCCAGATCCGAACCCTTCACGACGTCGCCGCAGTAGCTGAACTCGTCCTCTGCGTGCAGCGTTGCGAAGTGGATGAGCTCGAAGGTCAGTTCATCGTGGTTCTGCAGTGCGTGCACCAGCGAGGCCGGGTCGACGCCGTGGTCACGGCACAGCGTCATGGTGAGCCTGAGGAATTCGGTATTCCCCATGACGAGCGCGTGATGGTAGGCGGGTCGGTTGATGAAGTCGTACGACAGGTCGGCGCCGTTCTCGCTCATGGCCTTGATGTCGTCGATCGTCAAATTCAACTCTTGGAAGGTGAATCCGCCCATCTTGCGCACCACACTGGCGATCAGATGATTCGCGGCCTCCGACAGAGGGTGCCCCTCGGACCAGCCGGGGCCTTCCGCGCGACGCTCGACGCCGAGGAAGCCGTTGGCGTCCAATCGCAGCGCGCCGGCGCCGAGGTCGGCAATGGAGTGGCATGCGTCGCCGATCACCAGGCGCATCCCGGCGAACGACGGGTCGAGCCAGTTGATCGACGGCTGCCCGGCCTTGAAGTAGTGCAGGTACACCCAGCGACGCTCGATGCCGTCGATGCCGACGACGGGAGCTGTTGCGCTCCAGTTGGTTTCCTTTACTCCGAGCTCGTAGAAGATGACGCGTTGTAGCTGACCGATGATGTAGCCGGCGCGCGCGAGATTGGCTTCGGCTTCGGCGTCGATGTTCTGCGAGTCGGCACCGGCACGGACGCGCGGTAGTAGATGCCAGTCCTCCGGCTCGATCTCCACCATGTGGTAGATCCCCGGGTAGTCGGCGACCGCCATTTCGGCGAGGCGGAAATCCGCTCCCTTGCCGGTGTGCCCCGGGACGATGTCGTCGATGACGATGCCCTCGTATGCGGCGGCGACGACGCACAGGCGTCGAAACTCTTCCTCCGAGCCGAACGCGGGATCGATCTGCATCCCGATGCGATCGAAGTGACCGTCTACCGAAGGCGTCGGCTTCCAACCGTGGATACCGCCGGCGACCTTGACCGGTCCGGTGTGGACGGCGGTGATGCCGATATCGGAGAAGGCCTGCCAGAGTTCTTCGCTGCCCAGGGTGTGCAGAAAGCTGGTCTGCGGGGCGTTGATCACCGAGATCGGGTAGGCGGTGAACCAGACCGGGGCGCGCTCGACTGCTCCCCGTGGGTTGGGGTCGGCATAGGGGTTCTGCCACATGCTGCCCTTGCCGGAGAGCTGTTCGGCGATGAGTTTGGCATCCCTCAGCATCGACTGCTCGGTGAGCCATTCGACGTATTCACCATTGGCGGCGGTCGGATCGCTGTCCTGGGAGGAGTTGCCGATCCGGTTGGCCCGACGGACGGAGGGGCGGAGCGGTCGAGGTCTGGCTGGATAGAACTTCTCGTCGTAGGTGATCTCGCTTGGTTCGTGCTGCACTTCGGGATCCATATGCCTCCGTAGCCTCGCTTTTCCTCAAACCCTACGTAGGGAACGGACGGTCCGCAGTCTGGTATATCCCCGGTCGGGGCGCAGGCGAAACCCGGGGCAAGATGTTCGGCTCCTGAATTACATCGATGTTCTTCTGGGAGAACGTGATCGACCGGTGAGTAAAGCGTCACTCAATCGAGACCGCCTGGTATGGAATGTCTGGTTCGCATAGGTAATAGTCAATCTGGCAACAACAACATCAACTGCAACACCAACCTCATCTTTCACAGGAGACCCTCATGCGTCACATCGCCCGCGCCACCGTCCTGGCCTCGACAGCCGCTATTGCCGCCGCCATGGGTGCGGTCGTCCTGGCGCCCATCGCCTCCGCGGAGCCCGAAGCACCCGTAAGTCCCTTCGGTTCCTCGGCCGCCGAATCACCCGACCTCGTCGTCACGATCGGAACGGCGTGCGTGGCGAAAGACGACAAGAAGCCGGAGGGGGAGAAGGTCGGCGCGCTGGAGATCTCGGTCGAGAACGTCGGCAAGGGTGCCGCATCTGCGGTGTCCGTCAACTATGCGGTGCTGCCCGATGTCAACGGTGCCGCCACTGTCGAGAAGGTCGATCCGGGTAAGACGGAAAAGGTAATCGTGCCGAGTGGCGCAACCGAGTGGGTCTCGCGCCCGGGTGGTGTGGCGGTGTTCTCACCGCAGCTCGATGTCAACTACTCGAACAACGTCGCTGTCGGCCTGCTCAGTGTCGATTGCGCACCGGCGCCTGCCGACGTCGAGGAGTAGTCACGGACGGTTTCACCTCGATCCTGCGCCGTGACGGCACTGCCGTCACGGCGCAGTCTTGTGCGTAGGACGGCGTGTGTAAAAGGGTGCCGGGAACAAATTGCGCACATGCTCCGTTAACCCTTTCGACAGCCTTGAGTGGATGAGGCTCAAGTCCAGCTTGACGAACGAGAACTTGTCTTGCAGACTTGAGCGCAGTTCACTCAGCTAGGCATTTTTCACAGCAATAACAGGAGGAAACATTATGGCTCGTGCGGTCGGTATCGACCTCGGGACCACCAACTCGGTTGTGTCCGTCCTAGAGGGCGGCGAGCCGGTTGTGGTCGCCAACTCCGAAGGATCACGCACCACACCGTCGGTCGTCGCCTTCGCCAAGAATGGTGAAGTGCTCGTCGGCCAGCCCGCGAAGAACCAGGCGGTCACCAACGTCGACCGCACGATTCGTTCCGTGAAGCGTCACATCGGCACGGACTGGAACGTGGAGATCGACGGTAAGAAGTACACGCCACAGGAGATCAGTGCGCGCACGCTGCAGAAGCTGAAGCGCGACGCCGAGGCTTACCTGGGCGAGGAAATCACCGACGCGGTCATCACCGTGCCCGCTTACTTCGAGGACGCGCAGCGTCAGGCAACCAAAGAAGCCGGCCAGATCGCCGGCCTCAATGTCCTGCGCATCGTCAACGAGCCCACCGCGGCTGCACTCGCATACGGCCTGGACAAGGGCGACAGCGAGCAGACCATTCTGGTGTTCGACCTCGGTGGCGGCACGTTCGACGTCTCCCTGCTCGATATCGGCGACGGTGTCGTCGAGGTCCGTGCAACCTCGGGCGACAACCACCTCGGTGGCGACGACTGGGACGAGCGGATCGTCACCTGGCTCGTCGACAAGTTCAAGGCTCAGAACGGCATCGATCTGACCAAGGACAAAATGGCCCTGCAGCGTCTGCGTGAAGCTGCCGAGAAGGCGAAGATCGAACTGTCCTCCGGGCAGAGCACCTCGATCAACCTTCCGTACATCACGGTCGACGCCGACAAGAACCCGTTGTTCCTCGACGAGCAGCTCAGCCGCTCGGAGTTCCAGAAGATCACCTCCGACCTGCTCGATCGCACTCGTGCGCCGTTCCAGGCAGTGGTCAAGGACTCCGGCATCGCCGTCAAGGACATCGACCATGTCGTACTCGTCGGTGGTTCGACGCGTATGCCAGCGGTCTCCGAGCTGATCAAGGAACTGTCCGGCGGACGCGAGCCCAACAAGGGCGTCAACCCGGACGAGGTCGTGGCCGTCGGTGCCGCACTGCAGGCAGGCGTGCTCAAGGGTGAGGTCAAGGACGTTCTGCTCCTCGACGTCACACCGCTGTCCCTCGGTATCGAGACCAAGGGTGGCGTGATGACCAAGCTCATCGAGCGCAACACCACCATCCCGACCAAGAGGTCCGAGACCTTCACCACTGCTGACGACAGTCAGCCTTCGGTGCAGATCCAGGTCTTCCAGGGTGAACGCGAGATTGCTTCGCACAACAAGCTCCTCGGCTCCTTCGAGCTGACGGATCTGCCACCGGCCCCTCGCGGTGTGCCCCAGATCGAGGTCACCTTCGACATCGACGCCAACGGCATCGTGCACGTCACGGCCAAGGACAAGGGCACCGGCAAGGAAAACACGATCAAGATCCAGGACGGCTCCGGCTTGTCCAAGGAAGAGATCGACCGCATGGTGGCCGACGCGGAAGCTCACGCCGACGAGGACAAGGCTCGTCGCGAAGAGGCCGAGGTACGCAACCAGGCCGAGTCCCTCGTTCACCAGACGGAGAAGTTCGTCAAGGACAACGAGGACAAGGTCGACGCAGCTCTCAAGGGACGCGTCGAATCGGCAATCGAAGAGGCGAAGTCGGCTCTGAACGGCAGCGACATCTCGGCAGTCAAGACTGCAGTTGAGAAGCTGTCCACGGAGTCGCAGGCTCTCGGTACCGCCATCTACGAGGCTCAGGCCAACGAGCAAGGCGGCGCTGAGGGCGGTGCTCAGGCTGCTGACGACGGTGTCGTCGACGCCGAGGTCGTGGACGAGCCCGCCGACGACACGGACAAGAAGTGACGCCCCGCGACAGCGATCACGATCTGCCTAACTCCGAGAAGGAACCGGTCACTTTCGTGGACAAGCGAAAGATCGATCCCGAGACCGGTGAAGTTCGGGAAGGTGATGCAGTTCCGGAGCCCCTAGTGGGCACCGGGGCTGCACCCCAGCCCGGCTCGGCGGACCAAGGGGATGTCGAGGTAGAGGTGGTGGAGGACGTTCGCGATACACAGATCGCGGAACTCACCGCCGATCTGCAGCGGGTGTCGGCAGAGTATGCCAACTACCGTCGTCGGACCGACCGCGAGAAGCAGGTAGGAGCGGAGAACGCGAAAGCGTCCGTCGTCTCCCAGTTGATTCCCGTGCTCGACGATCTCGAGCGGGCACGCCAACACGGGGATCTCGAGACCGGGCCTCTCAAAGCACTGTCGGACAAGCTCGCCAGCGTCTTCGCGAACATCGGCCTCGCTGCTTTCGGCGCCGTCGGTGACAAGTTCGACCCTTCGGTTCACGAAGCTGTGTCCCATGAGGGTGAAGATCACTATCCGGTAATCGGAACGCTCATGCGTCCGGGTTACAAGCTCGGCGATCGCGTCCTGCGGACTGCGATGGTCGGTGTGGTCGATGATGCGTCACAAGATTCGGGAGCCGATGCTCCCGAGGGGCAGTAAACAAAAATAGCGTGAGAGGAGGAAACGCCCGGTGAGCCAGCGGGAGTGGATCGAGAAGGACTTCTACAAGGAACTGGGCGTTTCCTCCAACGCGTCCACAGACGAGATAAACAAGGCGTACCGGAAGCTGGCCAAGGACAACCATCCTGACGCCAATCCTGGAAACGTCGAGGCCGAGCGTCGCTTCAAGGCGGTCAGCGAGGCCAAGTCGGTTCTCATCGATCCGGCGAAACGTAAGGAGTACGACGAGGCCCGTCGACTCTTCGCTTCCGGTGGATTCGGCCAGGGCGGAGGCGGATTCAGCCCCGGTGCGGGCGGATTCGGCGGGGGTGGTGGCGGCCAGACCTTCGACGTCGGCGACATCTTCGGTCAAGCCGGAGGCGGCGACGGCGGAATCGGCGACATCTTCGGTGGACTGTTCAACCGCGGTGGGACGCAGCAGCGCCCCGCGGGCAACCGTCCACGACGGGGCAGCGACGTCGAGACCGAGACCACTCTCGGTTTCCGTGAAGCCACGCAAGGTGTCACCGTTCCCCTGCGACTCACCAGCCCGTCCTCGTGCACCACCTGTCACGGCAGCGGTGCGAAACCAGGAACCAGCCCGCGCGTATGCCCCAGATGCAACGGTGCAGGCGTGGTCAACCGCAACCAAGGCGCGTTCGGGTTCAGTGAGCCGTGCGACGACTGCCGCGGAAGTGGTTCGATCATCGACGATCCGTGCCAGGATTGCCGCGGTACCGGAGTGCAGAACCGCACGCGCACCATCACCGTGCGTGTCCCGCCCGGAGTGTCCGACGGCCAGAAGATCAGGTTGGCAGGCCAGGGCGAAGCCGGTCTGCGTGGGGCGCCGTCGGGCGATCTGTATGTCACAGTCCGGGTTCGGCCCGACAAGGTCTTCGGCCGCAGCGGCGACGATCTCACCGTGACGGTGCCGGTCAGCTACGGCGAACTGGTCCTCGGAGCCACGTTGTCGATCCCGACCCTCGACGGCCGAGTCGGCGTCAAGGTGCCACCGGGCACAGTCGACGGACGTGTACTGCGTGTTCGCGGACGAGGAGTTCCCAAGAAGACCGGAACCGCAGGTGACCTGATGGTCACCGTCAAGGTCGCGGTACCGCAGAAACTCGACGATCCCGCCATCGAGGCACTGCACGCTTATCTGGAAGCCGAGAAGGCCAGCGGATTCGACCCGCGGGCCGGGTGGGCAGGTGCGTAGTGACACTGCCTCCCACACCAGGACCGGGTAATTCCGCAGGCTCCACTCCAGGATCGGGTCACACTGACCCCGATGCCCAGGTGTTCGTCATCTCGGTCGCGGCCCAACTCGCAGGCATGCACGCGCAAACCCTGCGTACGTACGACCGTTTGGGGTTGGTGACGCCGCAACGCACTACCGGTGGGGGACGGCGTTACTCGCCGCGCGATGTGGCATTGCTGCGCGAAGTGCAGCGGCTCTCGCAGAACGAGGGCGTGAACCTGGCAGGCATCAAGCGGATCATCGAACTGACCAATCAGGTCGAGGCGCTGCAGACACGTGTCACCGAACTCGCCCAGGAGTTGGCGAACGTACACGTGGGTTATCGACGCGATCTCGTTCCCGTACAACGCAGCGCGTTGGTCGTCTGGAAACCTCGACACCAACGCTGAGCATCCATGTCGAAGTCCGGAAGCTATCGGCTGATCGCGCGCAGGCTGTGAGACCGCTTATCCTTGATGCCATGCAGATGTGGAACGCAAAAGTGGTCCAGTACAACCGACTACGCAACGACTTGGCTGTCGTCCGCCTAGTCGGGGACGCCGTTCCATTTCGAGCCGGACAGTCGATAGAGGTCGTGGTGCCGCAGAACGCAACACTGTCTCGACGGTATTCCTCGGCGCTTCCGCCGTCGGCGGACGGCAAGCTCGAATTTCATGTTCGAGCGGTGCCGGCGGGCTGGGTCAGTGGGTCGATCGTCAACGAAACCCGCCCGGGTGACGTGTGGCAACTCCGCAATCCGGGCGGCAACTTTCACATCGACGACTCCGGTCGAGATGTCGTCATGATCGCCGGAGGAACCGGGCTGGCGCCGATGCGTTCGCTCATTCTCGACTTGACGCGTCGTCCGTCGCCACCTCGAGTGACGTTGTACTTCGGTGGTCGATCGCCCAGCGATCTGTACGCCGCAGATCTGCTGTGGATCCTTGCGTCCGAACTGCCCTGGCTGAAAGTTGTGCCGGTGGTGGATCAATTGGCGGACCCATGGGCGCCGGACAGGTGGCATGAGGCAATCAATGCACACGTCGCGGACCCTGACGCGAAGTTCGGGGCGAAGCACTGCTGGGAAGGCAGCCTCGCCGACGTCATCGCCGTCCAGGGGCCCTTCGACCGTCATCAGGTTCTGGTGTGTGGTTCGCCGGGCATGGAATCTGCGACGCTGTCGGCATTGGTCGACAATGGAACGCCGATGGAGGCGGTCCAGCGCTGACTCGAGCGAAGCACTCGGCTATCGGATCCTCGTGGTTACGGGTGGGGCGCTACCGACCCTCGAACACCGGGGCTCGCTTCTCGGCGAATGCCCGCGGCCCTTCCTTGGCGTCGAGGCTCTTGAATACCGCTACTCCGAGTTCGGCGTCGATCTTGAACGCCTCTTCCTCGTGGAGTCCCTCGGTGTCTCGGATGGTCTTGAGAATCGCCTGCACGGCAAGCGGGCCGTTCGCGGCGATGAGTTCGGCGAGTTCGAGTGCCTTCTCCAGCGCCTGACCGTCGGGGACCACGTGACCGATCAGCCCGATCTCCTTGGCTTCGGCAGCGCGAATATGCCTGCCGGTCAACAGGATGTCGGCCGCGATCGTGTACGGGATCTGACGGACGAGCCGCACCGCGGATCCGCCGAGTGGAAAGAGTCCCCATTTTGCCTCGGAGACACCGAACTTGGCGCTTTCACCTGCGACGCGAATATCGGTGCCCTGAAGAATTTCGGTACCGCCTGCAATGGCGGGGCCCTCGACGGCTGCGATGAGCGGCTTGGTCAGCCTGCGGCCTTTGAGTAGGGCCTCGATCTTCGACAGGTCCCATCCGCCGCCGCTGAAACTGTCACCTGGGTGAGTGCTGGTCATTGCTTTGAGGTCGGCGCCTGCGCAGAACGCGCCGCCGGCGCCGGTCAGGATGGCGACCCGAATATCGGGGTCGGCATCGACGCGATCCCAGGCGTCGCGCATGATGGCCATCATCTCGCCGCTCAGTGCATTGCGCGCTTCGGGTCGGTTCATCGTCACGATGAGGACTTGGCCGCGTTTCTCCACGAGTGCGTGCGGTGATTCCGTTCCGATTTCCGGCGCGCTCGACGTCACTGTGGCTACCTCGCTCTTGTGATCTCAGTCTCAGATTGGCTATTGCCAGAAACGATAACACGTTCTACTTTTAACGCGTGGCCCTAAATATCGCAGACCTCGTCGAGCATGCAATCGACCTTGTTCCCGACCGTGTCGCCCTGGTGTCGGGAGACCGGGAGATCACCTACGCGCAGATGGAAGAGCGAACCAACCGACTAGCGCACTACCTGCAGAAGCAAGGCGTCAAGCCGGGTGACAAGGTCGGGGTGTACAGCCGCAATGGCATCGAGGCGATCGAGTCGATGGTCGCTGTCTTCAAGATTCGCGCTGTGGTGGTCAACGTGAACTACCGCTACATCGAGAACGAGTTGCAGTACATCTTCCAGAATTCGGACATGGTCGCACTCGTTCACGAAGCCCGTTACGCCGACAAGGTCGCCGCTGTCCTACCGACCTGTCCCCTCCTGAAGACGGCCGTCGTGATCGACGGCACCGAGGGCGAGGTCTCCTACGAAGACGCGCTGGCGAGTTCTTCCGCCGAACGCGACTTCGAGGAACGCACCAACGACGACATCTACATGCTCTACACCGGTGGAACCACAGGCAGTCCCAAGGGCGTCATGTGGAGGCACGAGGACATCTGGCGTGTGCTCGGCGGGGGCATCAACTTCTTGACCGGCGAATACGTCGAAGACGAGTGGGACATGGCCAAGATGGGCGCCGCGAACCCGCCGATGACGAGAATGCCGATTCCCCCGATGATCCACGGCGGGGCACAGTGGGCCACGTTGCAGAGCCTCTTCGGTGGCGGAAAGACTGTGCTGCACCCTGATTTCGAGGGCCACGCCATGTGGCAGCAGGTCGACAAGTACGGAGTCAACCTCGTTTTCATCACCGGCGATGCGATGGCACGACCGATGCTCGACGCGCTCATCGAAGGAGGCCCGGATGGCAAGCCCTACGACTTGTCCTCGCTCTTCCTGATCGCCAGCAGCGCAGCGTTGTTCTCACCGAGCATCAAGGAAAAGCTTCTCGAACTACTCCCCAACCGGATGATCACCGACTCGATCGGATCTTCCGAGACCGGCTTCGGCGGGCTGTCCATCGTCGCCAAGGGCGCCGAACACACCGGCGGACCGCGGGTGAAGATCGACGCCTCGACGATCGTGCTCGGTGAGGACGGCCGTCCCGTCGAGGCAGGCTCAGGAGTGAAGGGACTGCTGGCGCGGAGCGGGCACATACCAGTCGGGTACTACAAGGACGAGATCAAGACGGCCGAGACGTTCAAGGAGATCCACGGCGTCCGATACTCGATCCCCGGCGATTACGCCAGGGTGGAAGCCGACGGCAGCGTCACGATGCTCGGTCGCGGCTCGGTCTCGATCAATACCGGTGGCGAAAAGGTATTCCCCGAAGAGGTCGAAGGCGCGCTCAAATCGCACCCCGACGTGTTCGACGCCATCGTCGTCGGCGTACCGGACGAGCGGCTCGGCCACAAGGTCGCTGCCGTCGTACAGGCACGAGGCACACATCGTCCTACACTCGCAGACCTCGATACCGCTGCTCGCAAAGAGATTGCCGGATACAAGATTCCGCGTGCGGTGTGGTTCGTCGACGAGATCAAGCGTTCGCCGGCCGGCAAGCCCGACTACCGGTGGGCATTGAGTCAGACCGAACAGCGCCCGGCTGACGAGACCTCCGCGTCGCGGCTCGCCAGCGCAGAGAGCTGAGCAACCATGCATACCGATCTGTCGGAAAAGTTCGGAATAGAATTTCCGATCTTTGGCTTCACTCCGTCCGAACATGTCGCTGCGGCGATCACCCGAGCCGGCGGACTCGGTGTGCTCGGCTGTGTGCGGTTCAACGACGCCGAAGAACTGGACGCGGTGCTGACCTGGATGGATGAGAACACCGACGGTAAGCCGTACGGTGTCGACATCGTCATGCCTGCGAAGATTCCCACCGAGGGCGCCTCGGTGGACTTGAACGAATTGATCCCGGCCGAGCATCGAGCGTTCATCGACCGGACGCTCGATCAACTCGGTGTGCCGCCGCTCGACGACGATGCGGCACGTAACGAAGGGGTGCTCGGCTGGCTGCATTCGGTGGCCCGCTCGCACGTCGACGTCGCGTTGAAGCATCCGATCAAGTTGATCGCCAACGCGCTGGGCTCGCCGCCGACCGATGTGATCGCGCAGGCACACGAGCACGGCGTACCGGTCGCAGCGCTGGCAGGTACGTCGGAACACGCGCGCAGGCACATCGAAAACGGTGTCGACATCGTCATCGCTCAGGGGTATGAAGCAGGGGGTCATACCGGTGAGATCGCTTCGATGGTGCTGCTACCCGAGGTCGTCGAGGCGTTGGGCGACTCGGGCGCAGTCCTTGCGGCAGGCGGAATCGGCAGTGGACGGCAAGTAGCGGCCGCGCTGGCGCTCGGAGCCCAAGGTGTCTGGATGGGCTCGATGTGGCTGACCGCGGCCGAGTATCGCCTCGGTGCACGCGTGGAGGGCAAGCCATCGGCGATGCAGGAAGCATTGTTGACGGCGACATCGAGCGACACGGTTCGAACTCGCATCTACTCGGGCAAACCCGCGCGTTTGCTCAAGACGAAGTGGACCGAGGCGTGGAACAGCGCCGAGGCCCCCGAACCGCTACCGATGCCGTTGCAGAACATCTTGGTAAGTGAAGCGCACCAACGAATCAACAACGCCGACAATCCCGACGTGGTGGCCATGCCGGTGGGACAGATCGTGGGCAGGATGAACGAGATTCGAGCGGTCGCGGACATCATCGCCGATTTGGTGGTCGGGTTCGAGGAAGCAGTCAGCAGGCTCGACAAGATTCGCTAGATGATTCGGCGGGCTCGCGCAATCACAAGCGAGTCCGCCGAATTATGTTGCGGGGGAGTGTGTGTCGAGGCAGGTAAGTTCCGTTGCGGCCGGGTGGGGGCGCTCGAGGCAAGCAACGGGTTCCGAGCCGACTAGGGTTGGGTCGCACACGAATGAACGAACCGAATGGAGACTCGTAGTGGCTTCCGCGATTGCAGCAGGCGACCTGGTCCAGGCGAACGGGCACGCCGGCCCGTGGAAAGTGCTCGAGATTCGCCAGGGTCTCGCACTTCTGGAACATCACGGCGGCCATCGACTCTCGGTGCGGACCACCACACTATCGGTGGTCCGTAAAGGTTCTCCTGGGGGAGAGTCGCAGCACACGGGCTCCTCGGCAGCAGCTGTCGACGAGCCGCCGTCGCCTACTCTTTTCGACTGACCGGCCGTTAGAAGGATGCCCGAAAATCACTGCGGGGCAGGTCTTCTCGGTGTCTCCCGACCTGGCGTGTGCCAGGTCGGGAGATAAGTCCGAATCAGGCAGGCACGTCGGCGAGAGCGGAACCTAGACGGCGCAGCTGGGCGGTGGCATGTCCATAGGCGAACTCTGCACGCTTGGCGACGAGGAAGTATCGGTGCACCGGATGATCGCGATCGAGCCCGACGCCACCGTGAATGTGCACCAGCGTGTGCGCGACGCGGTGGCCCGCGTCCGCTGCCCAGAACTTCGCGACCGCAACATCTTCGTCACCGGTGTTGTCTGCGGAGAGGCTCCACGCTGCCTTCCAGAGCGTCAACCGGGCGCCCTTGACGTCGATATACCCGTCGGCCAACCGCTGTGCGACGGCCTGGAAGCTGCCGATCGGCTTACCGAACTGAACCCGTTCACGGGCGTACTCGGCGGTGAGCCGAAGCGATTCTTCCAGGACCCCGACCTGGTATGCGCAGGTTCCGAGCGTGACGCGTGCCAGAACCCAGCGCGTGACGTCCGGATCTGCGAGCAACCGGGTCGAGTCGACCTGCACCGAGTTCAATTCGAGAACTCCGATGCTGCGATTGTCGACGCCCTGCTGGGGTAGGACCGTGACGCCGGCGTCGTCCGCGCGAACGAGGAACGCGCCTGCGGCCGTCGTGACCAGGAACCCGTCGGCGACGGGTGCACTGTCGACGCCGATCTTGGAGCCGGTCAAAGTCCAACCGGTGTCGGTGCGGTCGGCTCGGGTCGACGGGTCGAGCGGCTCGCCGTGTTCCTCGTCGATTGCCAATGTCAGGATCGAGCTGCCTGCAACGGCTGGGGCTGCCCACTCGGTCCGCTGCTCGTCCGAGCCGAACCGGGCGATCGCCGCGGCGACCGAAGTACTTACCACGAACGGGACGGCGGCAAGGCCTCTGCCGAGTTCTATCGCGATCGACGATGCTTCCAGTTCTCCGTACCCGTCGCCGCCGATGGACTCGGGCGCGGCGGCCGACAGAAGTCCGCCGGACGTCAGCGCATCCCACAGTGCGCGGTCGATGCTGTCCGGGTTCGAATCCAGCTGTCGTTGGACGTCGTTCGTGCTGTGTTTGGTGACGATGTCATGGGTGAGCCCGGCGAGATCGCGCTGAGCCTCGGTGGTGGTGAAGTCCATTTCATTCTCTCCCGAAAAGTCAGCGTGCAGATGCGGGCAGGCCGAGCGCGGTCATACCGATGATGTCGCGTTGCACCTCGTTGGTGCCGCCGCCGAAGGTGAGGATCAACGAAGAGCGATGCAACCGTTCGAGTCGACCCTGTAGTTGGGCGCCAGGCGAGCCGCGCCGGAACGTGGCGGATGGCCCGAGGATTTCCATCATCGTGCGGTATGCCTCGGTTGCCAGTTCGGTGCCGTACACCTTGTTCGCCGACGCGTCGGCCGGGCCGGGGGTAGAGCTGGCGGCGGTGATTTCCCAGTTCAGCAGTTCGAGGTAGGACGCCTTCGCGTGGACCCGAGCGAGTGCAATCTGCACCCATTCCTGATCGATGATCCGAGTGCCGTCCGGCTTCTTGGTGTTCTGTGCCCACGCGCGGACCTCGCGGAGAGAGGCGACGAGGGGGCCGGCGGAGGTGAGAGCGACACGCTCGTGGTTGAGCTGGTTGGTGATCAACGACCAACCGCGGTTCTCCTCGCCCACGAGTGCGGTCTTCGGTACTCGCACATCCTGGTAGTAGGTCGCGCTGGTGTCAGGGCCTGCCATCGTGTGCACCGGCGTGGTGGAGAAGCCTTCGGCGTCGGTGGGAACGATCAGCATGCTGATCCCGCGGTGCTTGCGAGCCTCGGGATCGGTACGGCACGCGAGCCAGACGTAGTCGGCGTACTTGATGAGCGAGGTCCACATCTTCTGGCCGTTGATGACGTAGTCGTCGCCGTCGTGCACTGCAGTGGTGCGCAGCGCTGCCAAGTCGGTACCTGCTTCCGGCTCGGAGTAGCCGATCGAGAAGTGCAGATCGCCTGCAGAAATACGCGGAAGGAAGTACGCCTTCTGCTCCGGCGTGCCGAACGCCATGAGAGTCGGCGCGACACTGTTGATGGTCAGGAACGGAACCGGAGCACCCGCGGTGGCGGCCTCGTCGGTGAAGATGAGCTGGTCCATGGCCGAACGTGCCTGGCCACCGAACTCGGTAGGCCAGCCGAGCGCGAGCCAACCGTCGGTACCCATCTGTTTGACTACATCGCGATAAACGGTGCCCTCACCGTATTCACCGGACGTCGAGCTCAGTGCCTCGCGGCGCTCGGGGGTGATCAGGGTGGCGAAGTAGGCGCGTAATTCGGCGCGCAACTCGGACTGTTCCTCCGTGTACATGATCCGCATATCAGTGGTCCTCTCATGCCCGGAATCTGCAACAAGTTCATAGTGAGTCGACGTGGTTATCGTGCGCCACCCTCAGATAAGTCGAATCATTGCACATGGGGTGGAACAGGTTCTAGTCTTGAGGGATAAGCGGCCCGTCGGCCGGGTGCGCGGCCCCTAACCGGGACGACCGCAATGTACGTGCGCCGACGCGGCCACATCACTAATGAAAGTGGGTATCGACGGTGCTCGAGGTGGATTTTGATCGTTGTGAAGCGAACGGCGTTTGTGTAGGTGTAGCACCCCAGGTGTTCGACCTCGACGACGACGACCAACTGGTGGTGTCCGATACCGCAGACCTGCCCGAGAACAAGGCCGACGTAGACGAGGCAATAGCGGGTTGCCCGCGAGCTGCGTTGCGGTGGAAGGGATAGCTTGCTTGCCACAAACATAGAACACGTTCTACAGTCCGGAACGTGAAAGAGAAAGAGGTACGACTCGACGGCAGGGTAGCGCTCGTAACCGGTGCTGCGTCCGGACTCGGCCGCGCGGAGGCCATCGGCCTCGCGCAGTCGGGTGCTGACATAGTGCTCGGTGATATCGCCTCGGGACCCGCCGCAGACGAGACGATCGCGGCAATCGAGGCGACGGGCCGTCGGGTGGTCTTCGTACCGGGCGACGTGAGCGAACGTTCGACTGCCGACGCCATGTTCGCGGCCGCGCAGGACAAGTTCGGCCGCGTGGACATCGTCGTCAACAATGCTGGAATCGTTCGAGATCGCATGTTGTTCAACATGTCCGACGACGACTGGGATGCAGTCATTCGGGTGCACCTGCGCGGGCACTTTCTGCTCACGCGCAACGCAGGCGCTTACTGGCGGGCCGAGTCGAAGAAGTCGGGTGCCCCGGTCTATGGCCGAATCGTCAACACCTCTTCCGAGGCAGGTTTGTTGGGACCGGAGGGGCAGGCAAACTACGGCGCTGCCAAGGCTGGAATCACGGCACTGACGCTGTCGGCATCGCGGGCTTTGTCGCGCTACGGGGTGCGCGCCAACGCGATCTGTCCACGTGCTCGCACGACGATGACCGAGGCCGTCTTCGGTGATGCACCGGCCGACGGGGTGGACCCGTTGGCGCCCGAACACGTATCGACACTGGTGACCTATTTGTCTTCGCCTGCAGCGGACGCCGTCAACGGGCAGGTCTTCATCGTCTACGGACCGATGGTGGCTCTGATGGCCGCGCCCATCGTCGAGCAGCGGTTCGATGCGAGGTCGGGTGCGTGGACGCCTCAGTCGCTCGGTGCCGAGTTGAGTACGTACTTCGACGGCCGTGACCAGTCGAAGACTTTCTCGGCCGGTGCGGCTCTCGATCTCGATGCTTCCGAGGTCACGGTCGGTTCATAGCTTTTCGATTTCGGTCACATCGCCGACGATGCCGGGTGAAGATGATGCGAGCGCGTTGATATGAACGTTGCGGGTGCAAAACTAGATCATGTTCTAGTTTCGCACCCGTTTCTTCACTGTGAACTCTTCGCATGCAGTGCCTGAGCGGCCTTTCAGGATGTAGCGACATCCAGACATCTGGAATCCAAAATTCTTTTCCTGCAACATAAGTGAACAGAAGGGCCGTACGCGATATGTCCGACTCTCACGGGTCGTTCACGCTGTTCGGCGGCGAGAATGGCTGATACTTTGACTACTGAACGTGTTCTAGTTAACATGGGCCGGACGGCGATGACTTGGATCACATCGACACGCGCATCGAGGGAGGTTTCATGAACGATGTTCTACTCGTGCCGCTTCGTGCGGTCGGCGCTTTCTTCGACATGTCGTTCTACACCCTCCGGGCGGTGTTCACCCGGCCGTTCCAACGCCAGGAGTTCGTGGACCAAGCATGGTTCGTCGCGCGGGTGTCGATGGTGCCGACAGTCCTCGTCGCAGTGCCGTTCACGGTGCTGGTCAGCTTTACCATCAACATCCTGCTTCGCGAGATCGGCGCAGCGGACCTGAGCGGTGCGGGCGCTGCTCTGGGCGCGATCACGCAGGTCGGCCCCATCGTGACCGTCCTAATCGTCGCCGGCGCAGGTGCGACGGCCATCTGCGCCGACCTCGCTGCCCGCACCATCCGTGAAGAGATCGACGCGATGCGGGTACTCGGCATCAACCCGATCCACCGCCTCGTCGTCCCCCGAGTCCTTGCCTCGACCGTCATTGCCCTGCTGCTCAACGGTCTGGTGTGCACCATCGGTATTCTCGGCGGGTTCGTGTTCTCGGTATTCCTCCAAGGCGTCAACCCCGGGGCTTTCGTCAATGGCATCACGTTGCTCACCGGCGTCGGGGAACTCATCGTCTCGCAGGTCAAGGCCGGACTGTTCGGCATGATCGCGGGCCTCGTTGCCTGCTATCTCGGCTTGAACGTCCGAGGCGGCGCCAAGAGCGTCGGCGATGCCGTGAACCAAACCGTCGTATTCGCGTTCATGGCACTGTTCGTGGTCAACGTCGTAGTGACAGCAATCGGCATCAAGTTGACGACCGGATGAGGAGATTCTGAATGGCCGTCGCCGCTGCCGGCAGGTTCCGAACGACGCGTAAGCGTCTTGCCAACACCTCGCAGTCCTTCGACCGACTGGGCGAACAGGCGATCTTCTACTTTCGTGCGCTCGGGTCGGTGCCTCGGGCCGCGATTCACTACAAGAAGGAGACGCTGCGTCTCGTCGCCGAGATCAGCATGGGCTCCGGCGCGCTCGCCGTCATCGGCGGTACCGTCGTGATCGTGGGATTCCTGACACTCTTCGCGGGTGGAACGGTTGCCGTACAGGGGTTCTCATCCCTCGGAAATATCGGGGTCGAAGCCCTGACCGGATTCTTCGCCGCGTTCATCAACGTGCGAATTATTGCCCCGGTCATCGCAGGCATCGGTCTGGCCGCGACCATCGGTGCCGGTTCGACAGCGCAACTCGGTGCCATGAGGGTTTCCGAGGAGATCGACGCGCTGGAGTCGATGGCTATTCCGTCGATGCCTTACCTGGTCAGCACCCGAGTTCTTGCAGGCATGGTCGCAATCGTGCCCCTGTATTCGCTTGCGGTCATAGCCTCTTTCATTGCGAGTCGCTTCGCCACGGTGGTGCTGTTCGGACAATCCTCGGGCGTGTACGACCACTACTTCGACACATTTCTGATACCGACGGACATTCTGTGGTCCTTCGCGCAAGCGATCATCATGGCGCTCGCCGTGATGTTGATCCACACCTACTACGGCTATACCGCCAGCGGCGGTCCGGTCGGAGTGGGCGTGGCCGTCGGAAATGCGGTGCGCGCCTCGCTGATTGCAGTCGTGACCGTGACCCTGCTCATCTCGCTGGCTATTTACGGCAGCTCCGGCAACTTCAACTTGTCAGGGTAACGCGCACATGGACTCATCGAGCACCAAGAAACTCGCAGCCACCGGTCTCGTACTCGGCCTCGTCGTCATCGTGGCAGCTGCATTGACGGCCTTTGCAGGCGGATTCACCACGACCGTGCCGGTCACGGTCACCTCCGCGCGGGCCGGACTGGTCATGGACCCGCAGGCCAAGGTCAAGCTCCGCGGCGTCGAAGTAGGCCGTGTCGGTTCGATCTCGCAGGTGGACGGCATGGCCCGACTCGACCTCGATATGAATCCATCGACCCTGTCGATGATTCCGTCGAACGCCGCGGTCGAGATCAAGTCCACGACGGTCTTCGGTTCGAAGTACGTCAACTTCGTCGTTCCGCCCAACCCGTCGAATCAGAGCATCGAGGCCGGAGCTGTCGTCTCCGCAGACAGCGTTACCGTCGAGTTCAACACCCTTTTTCAGCACCTGTCGGAGGTGCTTCAAAAGATCGAGCCCGAGAAGCTCAACGCCACGCTCGGTGCCGTCTCCTCGGCGCTCCGCGGTCGCGGTGAAGAATTGGGAACGCTACTGGAAGACACCGATTCCTATCTCGAGACGATAAATCCGAGTCTTCCTGCATTGCAACGGGATCTATCTGCGGCAGCCGTCGTCACCAATGTCTATGCCGACGCGACTCCTGACCTCATGCGGGTTCTCGACAATGCGACAGACACCGGCAACACCATCGTCGCCGAGCAGGCCAATCTAGACCTCCTGCTCATGAATCTGACAGGACTGGCGGACACCGGAAATCAAGTGTTGAGCGAAAACGAGAAGCCTCTGGGGACAGCGCTCTCGACCCTTACCAAGACGACGACGCTTCTCGACGAGTATTCGCCCGCACTCACCTGCTTCCTCGTCGGTCTCAACAAGGGCCGCATCGCATTCGGACCGTACGCCGGGTCGGGGGACAATGCGTCGATCCAGCTCAGCGCGAGCTTCTTGCTGGGTGACCCTGCCTACACCGTCGAGAAGGACCTACCGAAGATTGCGGCCAGTGGTGGCCCCAACTGCTACGGCCTTCCAGACTTCGACCCGAAGCAGTCCCACGCGCCGTTCGTCGTCGCGGACACCGCCGATGTGCCCTACGTACCGGCCACGCAGCCGGCGGTCAATGTCCCCACCATCTTCCAATTCCTGTTTGCGGGGGCGTGGCCATGAGAAGCAATACCGTCAAACTATCGATCTTCGCTCTGGTGATGGTGCTCATCTTCGGTGCTCTGGCATTGGTGTTCAGCCAGTACAGATTCGGTAGCACCGATGTTTATCACGCGGAGTTCAGCGATGCGTCCGGGCTGAAATCCGGCGACAAGGTGCGTATCGCAGGCGTACCGGTCGGGGCCGTGAAGAGTGTCGATATCGGCGATGAAAACCTCGCCGATATCGACTTCGACGTGGATTCGAAATACCGACTCCTGACGAGCACCACTGCCACAGTTCGCTACGAGAACCTCGTCGGTGATCGGTACCTCGAATTGCTCGAAGGTCCGGGAGGAATCGAGGAACTCCCCAGCAAAGGCACGATTCCTGTTGGGCAGACCACCCCCGCCCTGGATCTGGACCTGTTGCTCGGTGGGTTCAAACCGCTACTGCGCGGTCTCGATCCTGAGCAAGTCAACGACCTTTCTGCGGCGCTGCTCGGTGTTTTGCAAGGCCAAGGCGGCACCCTTGTTTCGCTCCTCGGCAACACGAGTACCTTCACCAACACGCTTGCGGACCGTGACCAGCTGATCGGCGACGTCATCACCAATTTGAACAAAACCCTCGGAACTATCGACCGCCAGGGAACACAGTTCAAAACGACTATCGACTCCCTGCAGCAACTCGTCAGTGGACTTGCCGAGGACCGTGGCCCCATAGGTGACGCCATCCCGCGTATCGATTCGGCGACAGGTGATCTGGCTGGATTACTTCAAGCAACCCGTCCTGATCTCCAATCGATGATTGCGGAAGCGAATCGTACGTTCACTCAGCTCGACCTGGGCAAGGACAACATCGACAAAGTCCTCACCCGTCTGCCGAGTGACTACAAGAAGTTGATCCGAGTGGGTTCGTACGGCAGCTTCTTCCAGTTCTACCTATGCTCGAACACCTTCAAATTCACCGCTCCGGACGGGCAGACCCTGCTGGTCCCGACGGCGAAGCAAGATACAGGGCGGTGTGCAAATCTCAATGGACAAAACTAGAAATCTCGTCCATGTCGGAATCATCGGCATCGTCCTCGCCGTAAGCATTCTGCTCGCAACGTTGCAATACGACAGATTGCCGTTCATCGCCGGAGGCATCGGCTACTCGGCTCTGTTCGCCGATGCAGGTGGACTTGCGGTCGGAGACGATGTCTCCGTCTCCGGTGTCAAAGTCGGAAAGGTGGACGAGATTTCGCTTGCGGGCCAGGAAGTTCTGGTCGAGTTCACGGTTCAGGAGAGTATTCAACTCGGTGAGGCTACGTCCGCGGCTATCAAGACCAACACGATCCTGGGTCGCAAGTCGCTGAAGGTACAGCCCGACGGCCCCGGATCGATCGATTCCAAGGACACCATCCCCTCGAGTCGGACCAACTCGCCGTATTCGTTGACCGATGCTCTCGGCGATCTGAGCAACACTGTTGCCGATCTCGACACGAAGCAACTCGGCGACGCGATGAATGTAGTGTCCGATACCTTCTCCGACACTCCGCCGGAAGTTCGGACTGCCCTCGACGGCATCACCAGGCTTTCGCAGAGCATCAACACGCGTGACGAGTCGCTGCAGCAGTTGCTCGAACGAGCTGAGAGCGTGACGGGAATTCTCTCCGATCGCAGCGAACAGATCAATAAACTGATCGTCGACGGAAACGATCTCTTCGGCGAGCTCGATCGCAGACGAACCGCCATCAGTCAGCTGATCACCAATATCTCTTCGGTCTCACGCCAGCTGACGGCGCTGGTTCAAGAGAATCAAGCGCAGATGGGTCCGACGCTCGAGAAGCTCAACTCGGTGGTGGCGGTACTGCAGAAGAACAACGACAACATCGCCGGTGCGCTGGATGGACTCGGACCGTACATCAGTTCGCTGGGTGAATCGGTTGCGAGTGGGCCTTTCTTCGACGCTTACATCCAGAACATTCTCCCCAGCTCATGGTGGAAGACGGTCGTCGACACCGTCGTTGCTCCGGAGCAATTGCCGGGCACCCTGCAGGACTTGCTGCCGAAGAACGCTCCACCCATTCTGAAACCAGCGGGGCAATGATATGAAGAAAATACTGCTGTACGCCGGCGCGGTTGTGGTGGTCCTTGCACTTGTTGCAGCCGGATACTTCGTCTACACGGGACTCACCCAGAAGACCGTGGTTGCTCAATTCTCCTCCACCACTGGCCTGTACGCGGGCGACGATGTTCGGGTCCTGGGCGTCACCGTGGGAAGAGTCGACGAGATCGAACCGCAGGGAGATGATGCCCGCGTCACGATGACAGTCTCTTCCGACGTCGACATTCCTGCCGACGCCAAAGCCGTCATCATCGCGCAGTCTCTGGTATCCGGACGGTTCGTCCAACTGACACCCGTATTCTCGGGCGGGCCTGCAATGGCCGATGGGGCGACAATTCCGATGGAACGCACTGCAGTACCTGTCGAATGGGACGAGATCAAAACCGAGCTGACGAAGCTGTCGACGGCCCTCGGACCAGACGGTCCTGACCAGCAGGGTCCTGCAGGACGTTTCATCGACACGTTGGCCGCCAATCTCGACGGTAACGGCGACGCGCTCCGGTCCACTTTGCGAGAGCTGTCGGACACTATGCGTGTCCTCTCGGACGGGCGCACCGATCTGTTCTCCACGATCCGGAACCTGCAGGCGTTCGTCAGCGCGCTGTCGAACAGCAACGATCAGATCGTGCAGTTCGGCGGCAGATTGGCATCGGTGTCCGAGATGCTCGCACAAAGCTCCGACGAATTCGGGACAGCAATGACCGATCTCAACGTTGCGCTCGGTGAAGTTCAACGTTTCATCGCCGACAATCAAGCAGGTTTGGTCGAAGGCGTCGGGCGGTTGGCCGACGCAACGCAAGTGCTCACCACCAAACGACCGGAGATCGAGCGTGCCCTTCACGCAGGCCCGAATGCACTGGCGAACTTCAACAACATCTACCAGCCAGCACAGGGGTCACTGACAGGTGCCATTGCGCTCAACAACTTCGGCAACCCCATCAACTTCATCTGTGGAGCGGTCGCGGGCGTAGAGAACGCCACCTCGGAGCGAAGTGCCGCGCTCTGCAAGCAGTACCTCGGCCCGGTGCTCAGTTCGCTGGTCTTCAGTTATCCGGCGCTGCTGACGAATCCGATCATGGGTGCGAATGCGTATCCCGATCAGATCGTCTACACCGAGCCCGGACTGGAACAGGCCGCGACACCCGCACCGGCTCCTCAGCCGTCGCCGATCGCGGAGATGCCTACCGTTCAGATTCCGAGTCTCGGTGACCTGCTGGGAGGCGGACGATGACAACCCGTACACGTGCAGTCGCGAGAGTGGGGATACTTGCGATCGCCATGTCGACCACGCTGGCAGGCTGCGAGTGGAGCGGGTTGAACTCCTTGCCGCTTCCTGGAACCCAAGGTCGGGGTGAGAATGCATATCAGGTACAGATCGAGATGCCGAATGTGACTACGCTGTCGCAAAATTCACCGGTCCTGGTCGACGATGTGACAGTCGGTAGTGTCGAGTCGATCGTGGTTCAAAATTGGCATGCCCTTGTCACCGTGTCGTTGAACGAGAATGTCGAGTTGCCGGAAAACGTGTCCGCGAAGATCGGACAGACATCTCTGCTCGGTTCGCAGCACCTCGCGCTCGTACCTCCTACCGATCCAGAGGGAAGGTTGCAGAACGGCGACACGATTCCACTCGAGCGTGCCGGTGCGTATCCCACCACCGAGCAGACGCTGTCCTCGTTGTCCGTCGTACTCAACGGCGGTGGCCTCGCTCAGCTACAGGACATCACCACCGAATTGAACAATGCTGTCGGCGGACGAGAGGATTCGATCCGAGACCTGCTGCCCCGCCTCGACGAATTGGTCTCCAGCCTCGATGACCAGCGCGGCGATATCATCGCGGCGATGGAGGGCATCGATCGCCTGTCCGTCAACGTGGAGAATCAAAGCGCAACGCTGACAAAGGCTTTGAACGAGCTTCCGCCGGCGCTCGACGTGCTGATTGCACAGCGCCCCGATATCACCAACGCGTTCACCTCACTGGGCCGACTCAGCGACGTCGTCTCGAGACTGGTAGAGAACAGTGGCGCGGATCTGAAGACCAACATCGCCAGTCTCACCCCGGTACTCAACGCACTTGCCAACTCCGGCAACGCGTTGACCGACGTACTCTCCGTACTGCTGACCTACCCGTTCCCGCAAGAGGGAATCAACAATGTCATACGTGGCGACTACGCCAACCTCGGGATGACAATCGACTTGTCTCTCCCACGCCTCGACGCCAACTTCCTCACCGGCACTCCACTCGCTGGTCGTATGGGAGGTCTCGAGGGCGCTCTTGGTCGGCAGGCCGCACCGACCGCGGCAGCAGCCGGGGACCCGCTCCGCGGACCAGTGGCGACGCCGGTTCCGCCAGCGCCGGCGCCCCCGGCCCTGGAGATTCCGGGATTGCCGCCGATACCGCTACCTACGATTCCTGGATTTGGGGTACCGGCACCATGATGCTCACTAGGTTCGTCCGCATCCAGCTGATCATCTTCTCGATCCTCACCGTCATCGGACTGGTCGTCATGGCGACGAAATATATAGGTGTACCTGCACTTGTCGGAATCGGACGCTACGACGCCACCGTGGAACTGCCGACCACCGGCGGGCTGTACCCACACGCGAACGTCACGTACCGCGGCACCACGGTGGGTGAGGTCAAGACCGTCACGCTGACCTCGGACGGTGTCGATGCCCACCTGTCCCTCGACAGTAGTGTTTCCATCCCCGCCGATGTCGATGCCCAGGTGAAGAGCGTGTCCGCCATCGGCGAGCAGTATGTGGATCTCGTGCCGCGTGGATCGGGTGGGGCAGATATGTCCGACGGTGACGTCATACCGGTCGATCGGACGACGGTTCCACAGGATGTCGGTCCGATGTTGGACCAAGCGGACGCACTGGTGAAGAGCATTTCGGACACCCGGTTGCAGAGCGTCATCGACGAATCCTTCAAGGCATTCAACGGATCCGGACCGGACTTGCAGAAGCTCATCGACTCCACTCGGCTCTTCGTGCAGGAAGCGAACGCCAACTCCGGTGTTACCAAGCAATTATTGGAGCAGGTCGAGCCGCTGTTGAACGGTCAGGTTGTCAGCAGCGACGCAATTCGGTCGTGGACAAGCAATCTTGCGACCTTCACCGATCAGCTGCGCGCCAGTGACCCGGATCTGCGTGCGATCTTGCAAAAAGGTCCAGGTGCGGCAGCCGAGGCGAACACGCTGTTTCAGAATCTACGACCCACCTTGCCGATTCTGCTCGCCAATCTGGTCAGCATCGGTGAAGTCGGTGTCATCTACAACGCCGGAATCGAACAGATTCTGGTGCTGTACCCACCCATTACTGCAGCGCTCATGACTGCGGCAGGTAGCGGCCCGCCGGGCGAAGGCGCCATCGTCGACTTCCAGCTCGAAGTCAACGACCCGCCGGCATGTACGACGGGATTCTTGCCTGCCGATCAGCGTCGCGACCCCAACGATATGTCCGTGCCCGACACACCGGCCGACCTCTTTTGCAAGGTGGACCAGAACGACAGCACCGCAGTCCGCGGATCACGAAATCTGCCGTGCATGGAGGTGCCCGGTCGACGCGCACCGACACCGGAGATCTGCCGCAGCGACGCCGGGTACGTGCCGCTGGGTAACAACCCGCCATGGGGCCCGGTCGAGCAGGGCGAGCCTTCGTACACCGAAATCCCCAGTGGTGAAAGCAGTGTCACTCCGGCAGTGGCAGCACGCCCGTACGATCCGCAGACCGGAATGTACGTCGCACCCGGTGGCGTCGCCTACGCCCAACCCGGACTCAATGGTGGTGTCAGCGATCTGCAGGGCCTCATGTCGGTCCAGCAGGGCACTGGTTAACAGATTGCCCTTCGAGTCCACTCCGCCGCAGATGCGGCGCAGTGGACTCCTTGGGGTGTCGGCTTCAGAGGTTGCGGGCAGCGAAGGCCACAGCGAGGTCCAGGACCGCCTTGCCTTCCGGCAGTGCGCTGGCCATGACAGGGAACGCGTGCACCTGCCCTCTCCACACATGCGTTTCGACGGTTCGGCCGGCGACGCCGAGCTTCCGGGTCATCGATTCGACGTCTGGTCGCATGATTTCGTTCTCCGCAGTCGAGAGGAATACCGGTGGAAAGATCGACGGGTCGGCATTGACGGGCGAAGAAGCCCCGGGGATGGTGTCGGGTCCGGCGAGCCAGCGATCTTCGAGTGCAAGGACCTGCTTCATCGGAAGGTACGCATCCTTCTTCATGAACTTCCGCGGATGACTCTTCAAATCCAGATTGAGCAAAGGGGAGAACCCCAACACCGCGGCAGGCGGAGTGAGTCCTTCCAGCACAGCAAGTTCGGCGACCTTCATCGCGAGATAACCACCGGCAGAATCACCTGCAACGATGATCTTGGACGGATCTGCCACCGTGCCCAGTGCAGCGCGGTAGGAGCTCATCGCGTCGGCGATGGATGTACCGATTCCGCCGTCGGGGATCTGTCGGTATTCGACGGAGTACACGGGCACACCTGCGCGAGCGGACATTGTGGCGCAGGCGCTCCGGTGGGTGGCCAAACCGCAGAATACGAAACCTCCGCCGTGGAAGTAGAGGATGGTGGCATCGGCGAGAGATCCCGTCGCGACCCGCGGGTGTGTCGTCTTCTCGCATGGCACCCCGCCGAGGAAAACCTGCTCGATCTTGACGCGCTTGGGCTTGGGGAGTCGGTCGACGGCACGGTCGAGGTGACCGATCGCCCGGATACCGTTGTCGGTGAGTGGCCAGAGACTGAACGCCGGTTTCAGCGTCATCCGCATGGCGTAGGACAGTGCTCGTGCCTGGTGGCTGACGTCGTCGTGCCATGTGAGCGTGTGAGCCATAGGGAGTGGTCCTCTCGAGTCAATCCGAGAAGTGAGAGTATCAGCCCGGTGAACCAGTTCTAGTTCTCGACCGTTCTGTTACCCACAGCGTGCACAATGTGAATGAGATGTAGGTCGACACCGGTTCTAGTCGGCACGACCACTGGACGCAACGAGGAAGGTTTTTATGGCAGACGACGAGGGCACGGCGCCGAGGCGCCCACGCCGTCGGGCAGTACGACCGGCAGGGCCTATCGCGGGCGAATCGGCTTCGAAGAACACTTTCGAGGCACCGGCGACCGCACAGGACCCCCCCGTCGACACTCCGGACCTGAAGAAAGAGGAACCCACATCCTCCCTCGTCGGGGCTGACACCGAGAAGAAGCCGGCAACGCCGACGACGGAAGCGGCTGTGTCGGATGAAGAAAAGCCCGCGCAGAACGGGGATGCCCCGCATCCGAAAACGAAACGGCTCGGCCTAGTACTGACGTCGTTGTTCGTCGTCGTGGTTCTCGCCCTGCTCTCTGGAGGCGTCTACCTGTTCCTGGCCAATCGAGCGACGAGCGCCGATGACGCGCGAGCCGAGCGATTCGTACAGACCGCCCGACAGACCGTCTTGAATCTGACGACGATTCATCCCGATTCAGCGCAGGAGGACGTGGACCGGTTGTTGGCCGGCGCCAGTGGTGACTTCAAGGCCGAGTTCGAGGGCCGCGAGGGGCCGTTCGTCGACGTCGTCAAGCAGGCTCGTGTCGACTCGAACGGCGAAATCATCGAAGCTGGAATCGAAAACAGCAGCGAATATGCGGCGGATGTCCTGGTGGCCGCACGGGCAATGGTGAAGAACTCCGATGCCGAAGAACCCCAACCGCGCGACTTCCGGTTGCGCGTAACAGTCGCTGACGACGGTGACGTGATGACAGCGTCGAGAGTGGAGTTCGTGCCGTGATGAAATCTGGAATTCTTTTGCGCAGCTTGGCCGTCGTCATCGTGTTGGCCCTGGCCGCCGGTGTCGGGGTGCTGTTCTATCAGTATCGGCAGAACGAGCAAACCGAGCAGGCGCGCACCGATGCATTGACGGCAGCTTCGGCGCAGGCTACCTCGATGCTGGCCTACGACTTCGCCAATGTGGACCAGCAATTGGGCTCTGCGGCAGACGGTCTGACCGGAGACTTCAAGGACGAATACACTAAGTTGGTGACCGAAGTCATCGCTCCCAGTGCCAAAGAAAAGTCGCTCACCGTTCAGGTGACCGTGCAGGGCACCGCAGTCGTCTCGGCCGATCCGGACGAGGCAACGATAATGCTGTTCCTCAATCAGATCACCACCAGCACCGACGCTCCTGACGCTGCCAGCAGCGGCAGTCGGGTGCGGATGAAGATGGAAAAAGTCGACGGGCGTTGGCTCGCAAGCGAGTTGACTCCGATCTGAGCGGTGTCCACTGGAGGCTTGGTGGCCTCCAGTGGACAGCCCAGTCGAATCAGCGCTGAGTTGTCGGTTGGCCGTCCTGCGGCGGATTCGACAGCGCGTCGAGGAAGGACCTGGCCCATCGGTCGACGTCGTGTGCGAGTACCTGCCTACGCATGGCGCGCATACGCCGTCGGCCGTCCTCGGGCGCCTGCTCGAGCGCATCGATGATGGCGTCCTTGACGCTGTCGAGATCGTGCGGGTTGCACAGGTATGCCTGACGGAGTTCGGCAGCGGCACCGGTGAATTCGCTCAACACGAGCGAACCGCCGAGATCGCTGCGGCACGCAACGTACTCCTTGGCGACGAGATTCATCCCGTCGCGTAGGGGAGTGACCAGCATGACGTCTGCTGCGACGAAGTATGCGATGAGGTCGTCGCGCGGGATCGGTCGATGTAGATAGTGCACGACGGGGTGGCCGACCTGGCCGTACTCGCCGTTGATGCGGCCGACCTGCTGTTCGATCTCACCGCGCATCGCCTTGTAACTTTCGACGCGTTCGCGGCTCGGTGTGGCGAGCTGGACGATGATGTTCTCGGCCGGATCGACCCGGTCCTCTTCGAGAAGCTCGCGGAATGCGTTGAGCCGGACGTCGATTCCCTTGGTGTAGTCCAGACGGTCGACCCCGAGCATGATGCGCTTCGGGTTACCCAAATCCTTACGGATCTGCTTGGCACGATCACGGACCGCCTTGCGGCGTGACTTCTCGTCGAGATCCCCCGAATCGATGGAGATCGGGAACGCGCCGACGCGTACCGTCCGGAAGCCGACCTGGACGGATCCGAGCTTGGACCGCACCCCGACGGATCCGCGTGAGGTGACCTGACCGGCGAGTCTGCGGGCGAGGTACAGGAAGTTCTGGGCGCCGCCCGCGAGATGGAATCCGATGAGGTCGGCGCCGAGTAGGCCTTCGACGATCTCGGTCCGCCACGGCATCTGCATGAACAACTCGACCGGCGGGAAGGGGATGTGCAGAAAGAACCCGATGGTCAGATCTGGGCGCAGCATCCGCAGCATCTTCGGGACCAGCTGGAGCTGGTAGTCCTGGATCCACACCGTCGCACCCTGGGCTGCCGCAGCAGAGGTCGTCTCGGCGAACCGACGGTTGACCTCTACGTAGGCATTCCACCAGGAACGGTCGTAGATCGGTTTGACGATGACGTCGTGATAGAGCGGCCACAGGGTGCCGTTGGAGAAACCCTCGTAGTAGTCGGCGACTTCACGCTCGCTCAACGTGACGGGACACAGTTCGAGCTCGTCCTCGACGAACGGCTCGACCTCGACATCGGGGACCCCCGGCCAACCCACCCAGGCGCCGTTGTTGGCTCGAAGGATCGGTTCGAGTGCCGTCACCAGCCCGCCTGGGCTTCGCTTCCATCGCGTACTTCCGTCGGGAAGCGTCTCCAAGTCCACGGGCAACCTGTTGGCCACGACGACGAAATTGGAACCCTGCGAGGCGTCAGCCACTACTGTCCTATCGGTTCATCGTTCAGAACGTGCGATTGCCGGTGCGTGCGATCACTCGGGTTTTGCCGCCGGTTCGATGCCCAGCATTGCAAACAGCATGCGGCACTCGTCTGCGTCGAGCGCGTATGCAGCGACTACGCGCTGCGCCTGGCTGGCGGTCTCGTCGGCCAATTGGACGATCTCGTCGTCGGCGATGTCTTTGTCCGTGGTCGTACTGGCGGCCATGATCGTCTCCGTAGTGGTTGCTGGCGTGCTCGATTGGTGGTGCCGACGCGAAAGTTTCTTTCGCGTCGGCACCAACTCTATGAGAACTGGTCGCCCTCTCGCCACTTCTTCCGAACGAGCGCTGTGCTCGTCGAAGTGACCTGGGCCCTATCGGGGCATGGATTAGGGTCGGTCAATGCACTTTTCTTCCTCGGCGACGTGATGGGTGTGTCGACGACCACGAACCCCCCTTCGACCGGTACTGCGATTCTTCGCCGGAGTGTGCGACGCCAGCGCACCCGGATGATCATCTCCACCGTGTTCCTCTGCGTGCATCAGTTCTGCGAGACGATGGTTCCGGTCGCGATCGGTCTGATCGTCGGCCGTGCCATCGACACCGGTGACGGAACCGCGATGATCATCTCGCTGCTGGCTCTGGCTGGACTGTTCGTGGTTCTGTCGTATGCGTTTCGTTTCGGCGCCCGCATCATCGTGGTCGCGATCGAACGTGAGGCGCACATGATGCGCGTCGAGATCGCAGGTCGGGTGCTCCATCCCCGAGGCGTGCGCACCGACCTCGTGTCCGGCGAACTGCTGTCCGTTTCCACCTCCGACGCCGAGAAGACCTCGTGGATTCTCGATGTCATCGCGCGTACGGCCGCGGCGATCACCGCCACCCTCGTCAGCGCAATTGCGTTGCTGGTCATCGACATTCCGTTGGGGTTGGCGGTCGTCATCGCCACCCCGGTCATCATGTTCGGATTGCAGCGTGCGGCTCCGCTGCTGACCAAGGCCGCCACGGCGCAACAAGCAGAGGTTGCACGAGTGTCCGGCATGGCGACCGACCTGGTCGGCGGGGTGCGTCCACTACGCGGGATCGGTGCCGAGGACGCAGCATCGGCCCGATTCTTCGCCTCGAGCCGCACCGCATTGAGCGCGACGATGAAGATGGCCAAAGCCAACAGTATCTACCTCGGATTCTCGACGACGGTCAGTGCGCTGCTGTCCGTCGGAATTGCCGGCGCAGCAGGACTGTTCGCGCTACAGGGTCGAATCTCGGTAGGTGAGCTCATCACGGTGGTCGGACTGTCGCAGTTCATCATCGAACCGCTGACCACGATGTCGCGCCTACCGGGTGTCGCTGCAGTCGTGCGAGGTTCGGCCGATCGCCTGGCCTTGGTGCTCGGCGCGGATCACGTTCTGGCAGAGGCCGGTTCTGTGGCACCTCCGGCCACCGATATCGCGGCCGCGGGCATCGCATACCGGTCTCTCGACGGCTTCGATCTTTCGGCCGCCCCCGGGGAACTTCTCGGTGTGGTGGCACTGCGACCCCAGGACGGCGAGGCATTGGCCGCAGTGCTGTCCGGACAGATCAGCGAGGACGACTACCTCGGCACAGTGACCATCGGTGGCCTTGGAATCGGTGAACTCGGACTGGCCGATGCGCGTCGAACAGTTCTGGTGGAACCGCACAACACCGACCTGTTCGCGGGCACCGTGCGAACGAACGTCTCCGCCGGGCGCGCCCGCGAGGACCACGAACTCGACCGAATACTCGCCGCGTCCGCCGCTACCGATGTCGTCGCAATGCACGAGCATGGACTCGACCACGCAGTCACCGATCGCGGGGCCAGCTTGTCGGGCGGTCAGCGTCAACGTGTCGCATTGGCCCGGGCATTGTCGGTCTCGGCCCCGGTGCTCGTCCTGCACGACCCGACCACAGCGGTGGACGCCGTCACCGAACACTCCATTGCCGCCGGGATCAAGGAACTGCGTCATAGCGCCGATCGCGCCCAGACCACCATCCTCATCACGACCAGTCCCGCCCTTCTCGCAGTGACGGATCGAGTCGTAGTCGTCGACGACGGACGCGTCGTCGCCGAGGGAACGCATCACGACCTCGCAGTGACCGACGAACGCTACAAGGGAGCGGTCCTGCGATGACCACACCGGAACTTCTCCCCATCGCGACGGGTAAGCGGTCCTGGGCTTACCTGTCGAGCGAAATACGCGCCCAACGGGGACTGGCTCTCCTCACCCTCGCGATCAGTGCCGTCTCGGCGGCCATGTCGCTCATCCCCGTCTACGTCTTCGGCGTCCTCGTCGACCGCGTCACCGAAGGTGCCCCGACGTCGACGATCGTGAGCGTGGTGGTCGTCATCACCACGGCCGCGGTGATCGGAGGCATCTTCACGGCGCTGAGCACGTACATGATCAGCAAACTGGGCGAGCGGACTCTCGCGACGCTGCGCGAACGGGTACTTCGACGCGCACTGCACCTCCCGATCGGCACACTCGAACGAGTTGGCAAGGGAGACTTACTTTCCCGTGTCGGCGACGACGTCGCAGTCATGGCGAAGTCGATCGGTGAGGTCATCCCCAACATCGTCTCCGCGATTCTCCTCGTATCACTGAGCGTGGTCGCGATGCTGAGCCTGGACTGGCGTCTCGGGCTCGCAGGCATGGTCGCCATCCCGATGTACGTGCTGGCCCTGCGCTGGTACCTACCAAAATCGGCACCCCTCTACGCCGCCGAGCGCGTAGCCATGGGCGAGCGATCCCAGGCACTCATCAGCAGCATGCAGGGCGCACGCACCGTTCGCGCCTACGGACTCGAAGACACCCACCTGGCCGAAATCGACAAGGCGTCAGGCAAGGCTCGAGACATCGGCATCGACGTGTTCCGACTCTTCACACGCTTCGGTGCGCGCAGCAACCGTGCCGAATGCGTCGGACTGTCGGTGATTCTAGCCGCCGGATTCATGCTGGTCCAGGATGATTACGTGACCGTCGGACAGGTGACCGCAGCTGCGCTGCTGTTTCACCGGCTGTTCAACCCGATCGGCATGCTCATGTTCTCCTTCGACGACGTGCAATCGGCGGGCGCCAGCCTCGCGCGACTGGTCGGCGTCATCGATATTCCCGACGGGCGGTCGCCTGGGACAGGTGCCGTCCCGGTCGACGGAACACTGCAGATCACCGATCTCCGACACTCGTACGACACCGGCCACGAAATTCTGCACGGAATCGACCTGACCGTCGGTGCGGGGGAGACCGTCGCACTCGTCGGATCCACCGGTGCGGGCAAGTCGACGATCGCAGCAATCGCAGCGGGCTCCATCGATTCGACCTCCGGCACGGTACGGATCGGCGGCGCGACACTCGCCGAACTGGGCGAGAAAGGGCTGCGCAGACATATCGCGATCGTCAGCCAAGAAGTACACGTCTTCGCGGGCCCGCTGATCGAGGATCTACTACTCGCAGCACCGGATGCGAGCCGAGCGGACGTCCGCGCAGCACTCGACACCGTCGGCGCCACCCGATGGGTCGACACCCTGGGCAGCGGCATGGATACCGTTGTCGGAGAAGGCGGACACGAGTTGACCTCCGCCCAATCACAACAGCTGGCACTCGCGCGGCTCGTCCTCGCCGACCCCGCCGTCGCCGTGCTCGACGAAGCGACCGCCGAGGCCGGGAGCGCCGGCGCCCGAGACCTCGAGGCAGCAGCGGCAGCAGCAACCCGCGGACGCAGCACACTCGTTGTGGCACACCGGCTTACCCAGGCCGCTGCCGCCGATCGCGTCGTGGTCCTCGAACACGGCAAAATCCTCGAACAGGGGCCACACGCCGAACTCGTCGCGGCGGGCGGGCGTTACGCCGAACTGTGGTCGGCTTGGCAGGGACGATAGTTGTGGTTCAGCCCACGTGGACCCGTACGCCGAACTCGTCCGGTGCCAGATGGGAACGCAGCATGAAGTTTTCGTCGTAGTTGCCATCGCTCTGGCTGCGGTAAGCGATGGGCGAATCGGTGAACAGGGTCGACAAGCGATCGGTGAGCCCGTCCACTGCCTCTCGGTAGGCCTTCGGCGTCATCCGATCGGCACTGGCGACGAGGACGGGCGGCAGTACGGACATGCCTGTATAGAAAAAGATCCCATGGTGAATGGGGAACAGTAGTTCCTCCAGAGACCCGTTGATTCCGCGCGTGGACACCGTATGTTCGCTGCCGCCCATGCTCGTCACGATCAGTGCACGCTTACCGGACATCAGGCCGTCGCCGTAGCGCCGAGTCGAGCCGGCCTCGGATCTGATACCGTACCCGAACCCCTCGACGAACACGCGGTCCACCCAGCCTTTCAAAATCGCAGGCATCGAGAACCACCACAACGGAAACTGCAGTACGACGGCGTCCGCCCGGCGTAGTTTCGCTTGTTCGGTGACTATGTCCTTGGCCAAAGTTCCGCGCCGAAGGGCCGTGCTCGACGCCGTCGCGACATGCAGGCGGCCGGTTGGATCGTGGTCGTAGTCGCCTGCGCTGACGACGGGATTCCAGTTCATTCGATACAGATCGGACTGCTCGATACGGTGGCCCGCCTTCCGCAATTCGGCAAGGGCGACGTCTCGGAGGGCCCCGTTGAGCGATCGAGCTTCGGGATGAGCGAAGAGCCACAGAATGTTCATGCACTGAGCCTCTCGCCCCTGTCCGCAATCGGAAACTGGCTGAGAAGCCAACATGTGAAAGAATCAGGCCATGACTCACAGTGTCGTCGTTTTCGTCCGCGACGGACTGCTTGCGATGGAATTCGGCACCGTGCATCGATTGTTCGGACAGGCGCGATCCGAAGACGGAACCGCGTTGTACGACGTGGTGACATGCACATCGGTGCCGGGCTCGATCCGAACCGACACCGACGCCGAGATATACGTTCGGCACGGTGTCGAGGCGCTCGAACACGCCGACACCGTGATCGTCCCAGCCTCCGATCTCGACTACGGCGAACACTCATCGGCGAACACGATCACGCTGGACAGGGTTCCTGTCCATGCCCGGATTGCGTCGATCTGCACCGGCTCGTTCGTGCTGGCCGCACTCGGGTTACTCGACGGGCGTCGCGCGACCACCCACTGGAAGTCTGCAGAGCAGTTCCGCGCGCGCTATCCGCAGGTGAAGCTGGAGCCCGACGTTCTCTATACCCATGACGCCAACATCTTGACTTCCGCAGGGGAAGCATCGGGAATCGATCTGTGTCTCTACATGATTCGTGAGGACTTCGGCTCATCCGTGGCCAACCGCGTTGCGCGGGGAACCGTAGTGCCACCGCACCGCAGCGGTGGTCAGGCCCAATACATCGACATGCCGATACCGCGGTCGACCACGACTTCCACGGCGGCGGCGCAAGCGTGGGCGGTGGCGAACCTCGATGCACCTTTGAGTCTGGAGGTTCTCGCGGCGAAACTGTCCATGAGTGTGCGGACTTTTACCCGCCGTTTCACGGCCGAAGTTGGAATATCACCGGCCAAATGGATTGCCCAGCAACGCATTCACCGCGCACGTGAGCTACTGGAAAATACCGACCACAGCATCGACAGGGTCGCGGCCGAGGCGGGGTTCGGGACGGCAACCTCGATGCGTCAACAGTTGATGGCGGAGATAGGTGTCTCGCCCAGCGTCTATCGATTGACGTTCCGAGGGGGCTGAAACACCGAAAGCGCCCCCGGAGGGACGCTTTCGGTCTTTCGATCGGCTTGCTCAGCTGTTCTTCTCTGCGAGGAACAGCTTTTCGATACGAGCGGCTTCGGCTTTCTTGTCCTCGGCCTCTTCTTTGCTTTCAGCAGCGTCCGCCAGCTCGGATTCTGCGGGCGCGGCCGCGGCCTTCTCGGACTTGGCGATCTGCTCGTGCTGCTTCTTCTCCGCGTTACGGGCTTGCGCTGCCCGTGATTCGGCCACCTCGTCGGCGCGCTTCTTCTCCTCGGCTGCCTTCGCTTCGGCTTCCTGAGCGGCCTGCTGCTTGCGCTGTTCTGCCTGCTCGCGTGCCTTCCGCGCAGCATCATCCGCGGCCAGAGCAGCAGCCTTACGTTCCTTCTCGGCTGCTTCGCGAGTGGTCCTCAGCTTCTGGTCGGCGACTGCCTGGGTCGCGTCGGCGTCGGCTTCGAGTTTGCGGGCTTTGGCCAGCTCGTCGCTGAGGTGGACCTGCGCTTCGCCACGTTGCTCGACGTCTTTGTCGCCGAGCGCACTGCCGACGGCCTTGTCGAGCGATCCGACAGTGCGTTCGTACGCAATTCGAGCGGGTGCGTCCGTGCGCCACGTCTGCACGACGCTGGTTTCGAACAGGTGCAACGGGATTCGAACGATCTTGTACTGAAATCTGAGAATGGACAGCGGGATGCTGAGTACGTTCATGGAAGGACTGCTCCTGTTCACGGGTTGATGTCTTCGCGCAATGATTCGGCGTTGCGTCGAGCACGGTCTGCTGCCGCGCGGGCAGCCTCGGCCTCGGCCACTTCTTCGCCATGCTCCTGCACGGCCTTCAGTTCGTCCTGTGTCGCGGCTGCGGCGTCGGCCTGGCCCTCGGCAAGCGCCTCGATCTGTTCGGCGCGTGCGTCGACCTCGGCGTCGGCAACCTCGTCTCGGACGGTCTGATGCTTTTCCTTCTCTGCCGCGACGTGCTGTGCCTGCTGAACGCGACGGGCGCTTTCTGCCGAGGATTCGGCGCTCGCGCTGGCTGCATCGCGCTGCTGCTCGGCGGTATTTCGCACAGCAGCGAGATCCTCGGCGGCCTCCTCGGATTGCGCCTGGGCTGCCATCTCGGTGGCGTTCGCCTCTGCGCGTTCGCGGGCCTGTGCGCTTTGGAGTTGCCCCTCGGTGGTGAGGGAATCGTTGCCGGTTACTGCCCCGACAACCTCCTTGGCTTTGCCCTTCACCGCGTCGAACAGGCCTTTGCGGGCTTCTTCGGATGCGTTCTCATTGCTCACTGCAGTACCCCTCGCTTCTACTCCCCGGTGAATTTCGCCCGACAGTGATCTACATGCCGACCGCGCAACCATGGCGGACTACCCGACCGAGTGGAGCCGGAAACCCGCCGGTCGACCACTTCGCCGGCTCGGTCGTAAGCTCTCTTCCAGCCGCAGACGAGCAAAGGAGTTACATGCCGATCGCAACCGTGAACGGGATTTCGCTGAATTACCAGGTCAAAGGTTCTGGCGATTTGGTCGTTCTCATCATGGGCACCGGTAGCCCGGGACGAGTGTGGGACCTGCATCAGGTCCCCGAACTCGTCGAAGCCGGCTACCGCGTCTGCTATTTCGACAATCGTGGGATAGCGCCCTCGTCGGAGAGTGCGCAGGGCATGAAAATCGACGATCTCGTAGCCGATACCGCCGGACTCATCGAACTGATTCGTGAGGGCGACGAGAAGGCATATGTCGTCGGTACCTCGATGGGCTCACGCGTCGCGCAGGAACTGGCGCTGGCGCGACCCGAACTGGTCCGCAAAGCGGTATTCCTCGCCGGACATGCCCGTCTCGACGAGTTTCAGAAGACACTCGGCGAAGGTGAACGCGAACTCGCCGACGCCAAGACTGTATTACCACCGAAGTACGCCGCGGCGATCACGGCCGTGATGAACCTGTCCCCGACCACACTTGCCGACTCCCGATCGGCGCGTGACTGGCTCGACCTGTTCGAATTCTCGACGGCCCCGACATCACCCGGCGTGCGGGCTCAGCTGGGGATGGACGAGAACTTCGACAGAAGTGCCGCCTACGGAAAGATCTCCGTGCCCTGCTTGTCGGTCGGTTTCGAGCACGACCGGATGATCCCCCCGTACCTGAGCGCGGAGCTGGCGAAGGCGATCCCCGACGCCCAATACGTCGAGATTCCCGACGTCGGGCACTTCGGATATTTGGAGCGGCCAGAGGCGATCAACAGCGCCGTGCTGGCGTTTCTTCGAAGCTGACCTCCAGCATCGGCACTCGAGTGCGATACTGTGCGTTGCTAGGGTCGGGGGCACTTCACATTGAAGACTGCCGATAACAATACGTTTGCGACGAGTGAGGCGAGATGAGTACCAATCCATTCGATGACGAAGACGGACGCTTCTTCGTGCTGGTCAACGACGAAGACCAGCACTCGTTGTGGCCCACATTCTCCGATGTACCTCAGGGCTGGAAGGTCGTCTTCGGTGAAGACACCCGTGCAGCATGCTTGGAGTACGTGGAGAAGAACTGGACGGACATGCGCCCCCGCAGCCTCCGTGAAGCAATGGAGGCCGACGCAGCTGCACGTCAGTCCGCAGAGGGAACCCCCGAGGCTTAGACCTTCTTCTTTTTCTTGAGCTCGACAGGACCGCGTCGCCGACGAACAACCGGGCGGCGCGGTTCTTCTCTGCGTCGAAGAGTAGGACGTAGCAGTTCTTCGGTGCGAGCCAAGATGCGTGGACGACGCAACGTACGCGCACCCCACTCGCCGAGCGTGACCCCAGCTGCGAGACCACAACCGATACCGAACGCCGCGAGCAACGCACTGATGCCGAGCAGTAGCTGGTCGTTGAGCAGTGCGTAGAGGCCTCGGTACAGCGACAGACCAGGCAGCAGCGGTGTGATGCCGGCGACCGCGACGATCAGCGGCGGAATCAGCGCGCGACGTGCCATCAGACCACCGGCGAAACCGACGACGGTCGCCGCGAACGCCGACGCGATGATCGGCCCGGTGGACAGCGTCTGAATGAGCAGGTAGACCAGGGCACCAGCGAAGCCGCCGAGGAACGCGGCCGTCAACGCACGACGCTCCGCGTAGCAGGCCAGCGCATAGAACAACGAGGCTGCAGCACCCGCCAGCACCTTCGTCGGCAACTCGTCGATGCCAGGGGGCGGGTTGTTGGTGATCAGCGGCAGATCGCTTCCGACGATCGCGGCGATCTTCAACGACGTCGCAACACCGGCGATGATCCCGCCCGTCATCATCAGAACTTCGAAGAACCGTGCCGACGCAGTGATCGGTGCCCCGGTAATAGCGTCCTGAACCGAACCCACCAACGACAATCCCGATAGCAACACCGTCACTCCCGCCGCGATGACCAACGACGGCGAAATCGTGATATTCAACTGATCCTGAAAGTTGTACAGCGTGATGGCTGGGGTCGCCGCAACGAACCCGCCGACCACCTGCTGAAAAAAGAACGGCAGACCGACCCGGTTCAGGACTCGACCGATCCGGTCGATGACCATCGTCGTCAAGAAACTCACCACCGCCACGAGCGCATCGCCACCGACCAACACGCTGATCGCCGCTGCCATGCCGGACCAGGCAAGCGTCGCGATCCAACGGTTGTACGGGTGCGGGGCCTTGGTGATGGCGTCCAACGTCTCGCGCGCAAACGCCGGCGTCACCATCTTGACGCGGACATCGCGAATCAAGTTGTCCACCGCTGCCAGACGCGTGAAATCCATCGACCGGTATTCCACGATCCGCATCGTCGACGCCGGCGGCCGCGTCGGGCCGCGGTGAGCGCTGATCGTAATGGAGTTGTAGGTGACATCGACATCGCAACGAGCGAGGCCGTAGGTTGCCGCGATGTACTGCACCTGAGATGCCGTATCCATCGCGGAAGTCCCCGACGCAAGAAGAACCTCACCGACGCGTACCGCCAGATCCAGCACTTCTGCCACCACAGCATCGTCGGTGAGGTCGATCGGCCGCAGTGGTGAAGGTGCGGCTGTAGGGGTGTCGATGGTGGCGCGACGCTCGCCGGTGAGACGGCTGAGCGAGGCCGTCACGTCTTGCAGGAAAGTCATGACCGTCTTTACATAGCTGGGGTGATCCACGCACAAGGTACCTGCTGTTACTGAGCGAGGAGTGAGTGGATATGCTGGCTCAGCACCAACGCCTCCTTAGCTCAGCGGTAGAGCACTCGCCTTGTAAGCGAGCGGTCAACGGTTCAATCCCGTTAGGAGGCTCCACCAGACGGCCCTGACCAGTGAAAATGGTTGGGGCCGTATCTTTTTGGCCTGTTTCGGCCGCTCGTTTCTTGTGCGAGCCCGGTTCGTCCACCTGGGTTTATGTGTTGTTTGTGACCTGGGGATTTGCCGGTTCGGCGGCTCGATTCGGCGTTCGGTGTCACTGAATGTCACAACTCGTCGCCAACTCATCAGTGAGCATTCGTGTGGGTGTAGGTGGATGCGCTCGGACGGTGAGGGAGGTTGCCGGGCCGAAGTGCGCGTTGTAATCAGTATCGGTTCTGTAGGCTTGGAGCCTACGTATCCGACATTTTATGGAGGTGACTGTGACGACTAGCGATGTTCGACGCCGTCAAACCGGGTTACCTCCCGAGTTCGCGCGGCTTCCGATGCGGATGGTGCGGGCCGCGACGGCGGCCGATGTCTACGCGCACCCGCGCGCCGAGCTTGCGAGGCTGACGAACGTGGGTCTGCTGCATCGAGTGGCGACGGGCTTCTACGTAGCGATGCCCGACGACCGGGTCGGAACCGAGTGGATGCCTGGCTTGGAGGCAGCGGCAGCCGGTATCGCGGTTGCGGCCTACAGCGCCGACGATGCCGTCGTAATGGGTGTCAGCGCGGCCCGATTGCACGGAGCGATTCCGCGGGCGTTGGCGACGGCTGTGGTGGCAGTCCCGACGCGGCACGATCCGATTCGGTTGGCGGATCGGCAGGCGGTGGTTCGGTTCGTGGTACGCGACACGGCACGTCTGGATGCGGAGCGTATCGATACCGAGCTGGGCCCGGTGTTAGTGACGACGCCCGAGCAAACGGTGTTGGATTTAGTGAAGCGTCCGGGGCTCGGTGATGCCGAGGGTGAGGTGTGGCCGGCAGTGGAGCAGTTGCACCGGAAGTGCGACCGAGGCGTTTTGGCGGAGATCGCTGGGGCTCAGAAAATGCGCACGACGCTGACGCGGCTGCAGGGTCGGTTGGGGGAGCGAGGGTGAACGCAGACGAGTTGGCCTCGGTGGCCGCGCAATTAGGTGTCGCGCGCGCCCAGGTCGAGCGGGATCACCTGATCTCGCACCTGCTCGGTATGTGAGTGCGCACTCCGCGGACCGGGTTGTATTCGTGGGCGGAACAGCTTTGGCCCGAATCCATCTGGTCGATGGTCGTCTCAGCGAGGACATCGACCTGAGTGCGGTCGGTTCGAGGTCTGAGGTCGCTCGTGATCTCGATCGTGCACTCCCGCGCGCGGTGATGCGCAGCCACGGGCGACTGGTGTGGGATCCGGCGATCAGCGAGGTGCCCGAGCATCTCGGTGCAGTGTTGAGGTCGCAGTCCGGTCTGGCGGTCAAGGTGCAGTTGCTGTCGGCGGAAGGTCGCCCGGCCTGGCCGCTGGAGAACCGGCGGCTCGAACAGCGGTATGAGGATGCACCGGGAGCTGAGTTGACGGTGCCAATGCGGCCCGCGTTCGTTGCGGGTAAGACGGCCACCTGGTGTGATCGGCGGGCGTCCCGTGATCTGTGGGACTTGTGGGCACTGAACAGGATTGACGCATTCGAGCCGAAAGTGGCGGATTTGTATCGGAGGTTCGGACCCACGAACAAGCTGCCGGGGAAGTGGCAGTTCGCGGACGTACCGAACGAATCCGATTGGGAAAGCCAACTATCGGGACAGACGCGGCTGACCGTGACAGCGCGCGAAGCGGCAAACCTTGTGGCCCGGTCATGGCAGGCGCTGGGGACGCGTTAGTCGTGCGGTCGCAAAAAAAGTCTTGCGGCATAGGCTCCCAATGCAGACAGGCTGCGAGCGAATTATGCTGTGCTGCCGAATATTTGACGGTACGACTCTAGCTCTTCTTCGTCAATATCAACATCCCCGAGAAGGACGTACATTGTTGTGTCCCATGGGCGAAGGCCATCGTGCCGGGGAGTGAGTAGGATCGCGACTGTCCGGCACGAATCAACTGTGTCGGCGGGAAGCCTGGAGATCCATTCGTGGTGGCGGAGCATCGTCCACCCACGGACGACTGCTTGATGGTGTCCGCTGAGATGGTTCAGCACGCTGAAGGCCAATTGCAAGTGATTGTCTCCCAGCCAGTAACGGCGAGCCTCAAACCGCGTCTCACGATTGAGGGCGTCTCGAGCGATTCGGAGCTGGTTGAGCAGTCGTCGGCCGATCGCGGCCCGCTCTAGTACGGGATGCTGGTCGAGCATGTGCAGCACGTTCAAGCGGTCGAGTTCGGGACCATCCCAAGACGACGTAGCGACGTCCTCAAGCAGCTGGCGATACAGCGCTGCCCCTGCGGTGTCGATGCTCGATGCTGGCTCCCTCGGCAAGAGGGGGTACGAAATGTGTTGGGCTAGTGCTGGATAGTTGTGGTCGGTATCTGCGTTCCGGGTTGCTTCGAGGTCGGCATTCGCGAGCTCGAAATAGTGTGGCACATGTTCACCGGGTGCGACTTCGTCGTCTTCTATTCGGTGAATGTATGCGCCGACGGCGGTGATCGACCTCATCTGGTCGAAGAGGAATTCCCACTCACGCCGTAGAAGAGCTACTACTGCAAGCGAGGGCGTCGATGAGACGGTTGAGATGTGCTCGGGCGGCTGGTCGTGATCGATTATCACGACACCCACCCATGCGTATGCCGCGGCGTCGACGTGTATCGAGCGGCCCCGAGCGTTGTGAAGGGTCTTGGGTGTGGAAGTAAGGGTTCGTACTGTGCCTGCGGCCTGTCGTGCGCCCTTCGCGGCGTTCTTGGCAATCCACTTCAGTTCGCGCGCAGGGTTTGCGTCGGTGGGCACATCGCGGGACTTCACCTGGATGGCAAGTGCTCGATTTCCGAAGATGACTGTACCGTCGCCGAGCTCACGGGATGCTGTGCCTTTAGCGATCTTCTTGGGTGGCAACACGAAATCGGGGAGCCCCCACTGTGCCGCAGCGGCGAGGGTCGCGTTCTCGGCTGCAGTACCTCGACGCACTGCTGGTTCGAGGACTCGGGCGTGTGGAATCGTCCGCCCGAAAACACCGGTTTCAGTGTGGACCAGCATGACCATGTTGTCGTCGTCATCCCGATAGACCGCCAGGCCGAGTTCGGACTCAGCGAGCTGGGGTTCGAGGTCTGGATAATTCGAGTGATCGACCGGTGCCCAAGTGCCAGGGTCGATGTCGTCTTCGGTAGTCAAATTGTCCACGTCCACGTCCACGTCCAAGTCGAGGTCCGGGCGGCGGGGCGCTTCGCGCATACCAACCGAGCGCTCGAAGCCGCGAACAATTTCGGCTACAACTGCGAGAAGTGAGGCACATCGGCGGCCGACCGTGTCTTTGTCTGGGTTGCTAGGCCATGGAGGTAGCGCGAACGCGATGTCGAGGGCAACGCCCGGCCGACCGCGCAGGCCTCGCCCGCCGTCGGCTGGTTCTACCCGGAACCGCGCGATCGTGATTGGTGTCTGGACGAGTGTGGGCGGCTCGGCAACTAGTTCGACAATTTTGTGCGGTGGGTCCACCAGCACGGTCGGCTGAGCTGAGTGTGCCCATATTCCAAAAACCTCCGCGTCTGGGACGAGGGCGACGACATTCTTTAGCAAGCCCATTGCCGACCGCAGCATTGAGATTTGTGTAGGAGTTTCTGCTTCGATTGCGTAGGGCTGGAACAGCTCGAGGAGCTGCAGGTGGTCGGGGCGGAGACCATCCAACGCGCCGGAGCGGTGAAGCTCACTGAACTCGGACGGGGTTGAACAAAGCGGGAATTGGATCGGTCGATCAGGCGTGGGTGTGATGCCCGAAGTCAGTCTCTCAGTGGCCTGGATTGCCGCGTTCAGGCTGTCCCGCACTGCAGCAATGAAGTCTCGGCCACACTGTTGCAAAGCGTCGGCCTGCGTTGGACACTCGACCGACACGCCAAGCTCGCCGAGGCCTCGTTCGTCAGTCTCGATCCAGCAGCGCAGTGCGCTGTCGATGTCCAGATCTTCCCAGTGCGTCGCGATGTCGCGACGAAGCTGGTGCGCTGCATCCAGACATTGCCAGGCCTTCTCGAACGGCTCTGATCGCTGATCGTCGGTCGAATCGAGGGTAGTCATGCGTCGTTACTACACCACCAACCCGACAGTCTGGAATTGACGGCAAGTGCGCTAGCAGTGAATTACTGACCTAATCGCGACCATCTGGAAGGCCGGGCGTGGAAGCACGCGGCCAAGTCGAGAAGCTTGCGCCGCAGGACAACTTCGTTGTGTCGCCTGCGGCGCGGTAACCGCACTTAATTGAGATGCCTAACTGCCCGTGATTTCACGCCGCAGCCACAGTACGGATGCGACCAGGAGTGCGACGTTGGTTGAACCAACTAAAAGCCGTAAAGATGGTGGCGCGCATTGAACGCTGCGGGCCCGCCTTCTAAGATGTTCTCGACGTGTGACCGTATTGAGCCATCGTCAAGAGAACCGACTCCGTCAACCGCGGTGCGTCCGTGCTGTCCGTCCCCTTCCAGTGTAATTATCAGTTCGGCATCGCCCAATACCGGGACATTTGCATTGTGGGTGCTTGCTACGATTTGGCGTTTTGATCTGCCGCGAGGATTTCGGACAATGGAGATGACTATTCTCAGGCCGCGATCGCGGGCTGCCGATAACTGTAGTGGACGTCGTTCGGGGATCGGTACCCGATTGCCGAATGCCGGCGTCGTGGATTGTAGAACCCTTCGATATATCTGATGACATCTTGTCGCGCTTTGTCTTTCGTGGGATAGATCGTTCGGTAGACGCACTCGTTCTTGAGGGCCGCGAAGAAACTTTCCGCCATACTGTTGTCCCAACACACCCCGGTCCGCCCTATGGACGACCGCATCCCCAGCGAGCTCACCAAAGCCCGGTAGGCCCGCGATGCGTAGACACTGCCGCGATCGGAGTGAAAAATCGCTCCCGACTCGATCAGGGTCGTCGATGCCGCATTCGTCAACGCCGCCGCCACCAGTTCGGTACGCATATGGTCTGCGATCGACCAGCCCACGACTTTGCGGGAGTAGCAGTCGATGACCGTCGCGAGATATACGAACCCCTGCCAGGTGTGGATGTAGGTGATGTCGCCGACGAACTTCGCTCCTGGGCGATCAGCGGAGAAGTCGCGCACGAGCAGATCCGGCACGACCGGCTCGCTGTTCGGGTCGGAGTCGGTAGTGACCCGGAACGGCCGCGGCTGGCACGGCGCGAGGTCCTCGTCGCGCATGATCGATCGGACCAGTTCCGGGGAGCATTCAATCTCGGCTGCTCGCAGATCTGCGTGGATGCGGCGGTATCCGTACGTGCCGTGCGAGAGCCCGAAGAACACCCGAATACGTTGTGCCAGAGTATCTCTGCGGATCGCGGTTGCTGATTGCGGCCGGCTTTTCCAGTGGTAGAACCCGGAGGTGGAGACCGCGAGCCAGCGGCAGCGGTCGGTGATCGGTACTACCGCGGAGTCGTCCGCGACATAGGAATCGATGAACTCGTACTTCGCCACTACCGTGGCTCCCGTGCAAAGTACGAGGCTGCTTTTTTCAGGAAGGCTGCCTCGGCTCGAAGTTCTCGATTCTCCCGTTCGAGTTGGGCGAGGCGGGCTCGTTCGGTGAGGGTGAGTTCGGTGTCCGGGCCGCCGCCGTGAGTGTCCCGATACTTCACCAGCCACCGGCGCAGACTGTCGTCACCGACGTTGTAGGCCTTGGCGACTTCGCTGATCGGCTTGGAGGAGTCGATGACCTCTCGGCACAGTTCGTCCTTGAACTCGGGACTGAACGATCGACGCGATCTGCTCATGCTGGACTGGCTCATTTCAGTAGATCCCTATTCTAAGCGGGTCCACTGTCCGAAATCCCTGGGCCGATCATTTCCCCTTCAGGTTTCGAAGGTTTTTTACTATTCCATCGTAAACAAACCGGTTATCCAGATCATCTTCTGGTTGGTCAATCACGAGTGGTGCATTAGACGCGCCGAGAAGAAGAAGCAGCAGAGCGGTGGCGCTTTGGCCCTTCGACAGGTCGCCCATTTTCTTAAATTCGCGAGTGCTTGTTCCTGCTTGGACGTCCAGTTGGACTTCGACCGCCTGGCCCACTGACAATTCTTCAAGCTGTCGGAACAAGTGCTCTCCGGCCTCAAGGACTGATCGAGCCTGAGCACCAACGATGGAGTAATTTGTGTTTAGCTCGCTCTCTCCTCTCCTAGCTGCTTCGACAAATTCGCGAGTCGAGAAATTCTCTTGATCGACCGCCGCCATGATGCGATTGCGCTGACCGGAGGTGCACTGCTCGATCAACGATTTAATATGGCCGCGGTCACTGGCGGGGACCGGCTTTACGATCACAACACCGCCGGTCGTGGCATTCGCGGCGCGCACCGCTGAGGTCAGTTCCCTTGCTCGATTATTTTCGTGGCTTCCGAGAGTCTGTAGGAGGGTAATTCTTTCGGATTGCAGACTCTGGCGGGTGGTTGCAATGCTCGCTCGTCGAGACTCTTTGGCTTTTAACGTCTCAAGGGCCTTTGTAGTGTCCAGATACTTGTTTGGTTCAAGTCCTTCTTCAACGAGCTTTCGAAGCACTTCATCATGTTCATTTCGTTGCACGCGGACTGCATCTGTCCACTCGGACTGCGCGGTGGCGATGACTGCGGATGCGGATGCTAATGCATCTTGGGCTGCTGCGGCGAGCGAGGCGAGTGTGGTGGAGAGTGTTATCGACGCAGATTGAACTCGTTCGAGGTACGCAACATGGGGTGAATCGGCTATGTTCTCGAAGTCCGCTGCAAGCTTCGCTGCGAGCTCTGGATCTGTAAGAGGTGTCAAGGTTTCTATCGCTGAACTTACGCGCTCCCTCGCTTCAGCGAATACAGCGTCGTCTTGCGTCAGCCGCGTCACCTCTTTTAATCTCGTCGGCACGTCGGTATCGGTGTAATGCTGAACCTGCTCCTTGAGCCGAGGAATGTCCGCGAGTTCATCTTCTAACTGCGCCCGGCTTTCTTCCACACGCTTGAGCTGTTCGCGATTGTCTCGAAGGTCGGACAGGGTTTCGATATGATCGGCGCTCAGATCGCTACTTCCCTGGAAACGCTGCAGCATGCTTGCAACCTTTGAGCTGTCGTTCGTCAGTTCGGCTAACTCGTGTTGACCAAAAATCTCCACATTCGCTATTACGTCGGACGGCTGGAGACTCGTAACGGTGCCGCTCTCGTCTTTAACTACCGGTAGGTTGTTGATTGATCGTTCAACAGCGAAGGTTCGCAACGATGGCGCCGAGGTTTCGACAAGAAGCTTTACCACCGTGCCTGATTTTAGGACACCTTTGACGATGTTGTTGTGGTCACGCTGAGCGTCCGCGCCAATCGGTGTAATTCCTAGTACGAATCGAAGACTTTCGATGGCAGTAGATTTGCCGGTTCCACGTCCGCCGATGAGTGCCGTGAGGTCGGTTGAAAATGGGATCTTGACACCGTCAAGATAACCCCCCACCCAAGAAATTTCTTTCAGCATGGGTCGTGGCTCAACGGCAGGATCTGTTAATGAAATTCGAGTCTCGGGTGTCCTGACCGCGAGTTTGAGGCTATCGACGGAAAGTCTGCTGATCTTGTACCAGCAACTCGCTCCTTGGTCCTGGAGGGTCGCGGGCTTCGTCACGTCATCTGCGTACACAATGGCAAGAGGGTGTGCTCTGTCGTATGGCTTACTGCCGTTGACGATTGGTGTCTGATCGGTGCCATCGGGTTGGCTAGGCGTAATGCCTAGGGCGTGAAGGGAAGGGTGCATTATTTTTGTAACGAGTGGCGGACCCCCACGGCCAGTCAACAATCCGCTGTTCGGAACATTCACGTGCGCAGGAATTACCAGCGCTCCCTGCGCCGTCATCTTCTCAAGAATATCGGTGAACGATAAACCAGGAGTCCCATTGGCGCAGCCAGGTGAGACGCCACACATCCCGATCGCGGCGTTGATCGCCGTGGAATCAGTATCTGTCTCGAAGATCACTAGAATATGAACACCCTCGGCGGAGTTTGCTTCGAATCCAGGAAGAGCAACGATTCCTCGATCGGCCGCATCGCGAATCAGTTGCAGCGCTGAGTCAACTCTCCAATGATCGGTGACGGCAAATAGCTCGATGCCCTGTAACTCGCACGCGTCCAAGAGCGCACGGTTGTAATCAGACTCCGTGATGTATGTCCGCGACGGTGAACTCCTGCCCTGATACTCGTAGGGATTTACTTGCAGTGCTGCTCGCACCCATCGAGCCCCCTGCGTCTTAGTGCTGACCATTCCATCCCCCATGCTTCGCAAAAACCAACTGCTGCCAACACTCCTAGTAGGTTCAATACAGTAGTCAGTGACCCCGACACGTATGCGGGAATCCGTCGCATTTGCGGAATCGGTCGCAGGGCATGCCCTCGTCTACGTTGACGTTCTCGCATTGGGCGTCCAGTTGGCGATCATGACCGTCTGGTCCGAATTCAGCGACGCCGTCCACGGATGCCGGGTACGGCTTGGGTTTCGTTGAGGGCTTTTGGAGATCAAACGAAGCGTCGATTCGGTCTGCGTGGACCGTTGGCGCTCCGGTCCCATCAGGTGGCCACACCGTCGAGTAGTCACGGAATCCGCCAGTGTTTGCTAGCGGTCGACGAAGGGTTGTGCTGAAGTGTTGTCGCTGACCGGGCAGATCGAATTTCTCGGCCGATCGGCATGTCGAGAACTACGTGGAGTTCCGGTTGCAGCGAAAGAGTTCGTCGGTGGTCAAGAGACCAGCTGTCGCCTGCATTCAGTTCGGCGCGTAGGTTTACGCGTCCCGAGCCGTTCACGTAGAGACCGGAGTGGTCACTAACTCGGACGCCCGGACCGTCAACGTCAACGCCAACCCGATTGACCTGCAGGGCCGGCGTTAGCGGTCCCCAACCCTCGGCCTCCCACTCATCGCTGGAGATCGTCAAGGACCATCGGTGGTTGGGAAGCATCACCGTATTGTTCGAGTAGATGAAGAGACTCGTCTCGAAGGACAAGTTGTCGACCGTGGTAGTAGGTGCCAAGCAGAAGACTTCGGGATTTATTAGCTCAAGATCAGGCACTGCAGTGTTCGAGACCAGCAGACTGAGAAGCTGCGATCTGGTTGCCGTTCTCGTCTGGTTGCCCACCCTCCATGGGGCCTCGCGGCTGATGCTCCCGTTGTCTGTCGTAACCATGTAGGGTGAGCGGTCGGTCGCGAAGGACAACGCAATGACGCGGCCATGAATTGACGTCACAAGCAGTACTGAGATGTCTGGTGGTTGACCGTCGAACCACCGCTCGACTCCTGGCCACCAGTTCGCGATTTCGGTCTGAGTATCCGGAACCACTCGATGCCCATCCTCGTCGAGACCGACAATCCAGATGGCGTCGTCACCACGGGCAGCATTGCAGAGCCCAGCGATCTGTCGGGCTGTCTTGCGTAGGTCGCTGGTGGGCCACTCAGCCTTGCACTCAACATAATCATCTTCTGCAGTCCCGCCCGCGACAACGTGATCAACAATACTGGCGATATGGGCCTCGAAACGACGTTTGTCCACGACCCGACGTTAACCGATTATTCGGACAGGCACTCGGTTGCAGGGCACCATGCATATCTTAGATGTTAGGACTGCTCATATTGGAGCAGCGGCCCCTAATTGTTTCATCCAGGGAACTAGGGACGCGGCTACGCCTGCTGAGTTCGGTGCGAGCTGCATGGAGTTGCTAGGGGAGCAGAAAAGGGAACGTGCACGGTGAAACGCCTCCCACAGAGTGGGATTCTTGGTTCGGAACGTGCTAGTGCCCCTGTTGTGTTGACTGGCTATGCCGTGTGGGGTCGGACCCTGCCGCGGCGGCGTAGGTAACGTGTCAATCGACAACCATCGCAAGACCGGCGAATCATTCAGCGTGCATATTCCACACGATTTGTGCAATAGACCGATGCCTTCGCGCACCCACGAACCCTGACTGACTACGCCGGCCAGATTGACGAGAAACGGTGTCGGACTGCTCGCCTCTCATGTTCCAGTACATCCCCAGCCTTCCGGCTGGGTCGTCGGGCCAGTTCGGGGTCCAAGAGCGTGAACAGGTCGCGGTAGAGGGCTTGCGCGCCCGCAATCTGATCGGCCGCGTCGGGTCCGAGCTCATGGTTAGCGGTCACGCCAACGTCGACGCTGAAGAAGCCTGTGGGCACATTGCGCAGTCTAGACATCGAATGGCATCAGCCGGCGGTGGTTGTCCGGCGTTGATTTCGCATTAGTCGATCGAAAGCGGACGTCAGGCTTCGCCCAGGCAGTGTTCAGTGGGAGGGAGGAGGTAGTTCAAGCCTTCACATCGGATCTCTTTTACACTGTGGCCGGTGTCCTTATGGCCAATCGCGATCCGTCGCGTTGAGCGTTCGAGGTGCTTCGATCCGGTGCGCGCTCAGGTGGACTCACCTCCGTCTAGACGATCTCTCATCGCTGGCTTCGGTGTCACGAGCGTGTCACATGTAGGTACGAACGGACGTGGATTCGGGTGGTGCTGCCTGGACGATTGACACAGGTCAGAGCCTCTGTGGTGATTCCATACGGACGTATCTGGTTGTCTCGCAACATACTTGTAAGCGAGCGGTCAACGGTTCAATCCCGTTAGGAGGCTCTTTCGGACGGCTCTGACCAGTGAAAACGGTTGGGGCCGTCTTTTTTTGGCCTGTTTCCATCGCTCGTTTCTGCTGCGAGCCGGGTTCGTCCACCTGGGTTTGGGTGTTGGTTGTGACCTGGGGATTTGCCAGCAGATCGGCAGGATCGGGCGTTGGGTGTCACAGAATGTCACAACTCGTTGCTAACTCACCGGTGAGCGTTCATGTGGATGCAGGTGGATGCGCTTGGCCTGGGCAGGCGGCGTCGGCGATCGCTCGGGGGTGTTGCTGTCAGTGTCGGTTCTGTAGGCTCTGAGCCTACGTTCCCGATACTTACTGGAGGTGGCCGTGACTTCGAGCGATGTTCGACGCCGTCAGGCAGGGTTACCTCCCGAGTTCGCTCGCCTTCCGATGCGGGTGGTGCGGGCCGCGTCGGCCGCAGAGGTGTATGCCCATCCGCGTCCAGAGCTGGCGCGTTTGACGGACTTGGGTCTGTTGCATCGGGTGGCGACGGGCTTCTATGTGGCGGTGCCCGACGATCAGGTCGGGACTGAGTGGATGCCTGGCCTGGAGGCAGCGGCGGCCGGTATCGCGGTTGCTGCCTACAGCGCCGACGATGCCGTCGTGATGGGTGTCAGCGCGGCCCGGTTGCACGGGGCGATTCCGCGGGCGTTGGCGACGGCTGTGGTGGCTGTGCCGACACGCCACGATCCGATTCGGTTGGCAGATCGGCAGGCTCTGGTTCGGTTCGTCGTACGCGACACGGCACGTCTGGATGCGGAGCGCATCGATACCGAGTTGGGTCCGGTATTGGCGACTACTGCGGAGCAGACGGTGTTGGATCTGGTGAAGCGTCCGGGTCTCGGTGACGCCGAGGGTGAGGTGTGGCCGGCGGTGGAGCAGTTGTATCGGCGGTGTGACCCGGAAGTGCTGGCCGAGATCGCTGGGGCTCAGAAGATGAGAACGACTCTGTTGCGGCTGCAGGCTCGGTTGGGGGAGAAGTAGTGAATCGCGACGAGTTGGCCTCGGTGGCCGCGCAATTCGGTGTCGCGCGTGCACATGTCGGTAATTCGTCGTGTAGGCGAGATGGGATGACTGCGGCTTATGACAGGGGGAGTGCATAGTTGCTTTTCGAGTTCGATCGTCGAGCGGGTACGTAGCTATGGCTAGGGTCGGTGCGCATTCAGGATGGTTCTCATATTGGCGCGGTAGAACGCAAACGAGCTGTCTGAATCACCCCGGCGTGTCCGGAGACTTCGTTCTTTGGGAAGGATGGAGTCATGTCGTCAGGATCGCAGAAGAGGTACCCGCCGGAGTTGCGTGAGCGGGCGGTGCGGATGGTCGCCGAAGTCCAGCATGAGCATCCCTCCGAGTGGGCAGCGATCGAATCGGTCGCGCACAAGCTCGGTATCGGAACCGCACAGACGTTGCACAACTGGATCCGACGGTCCCAGACCGATGCCGGTCAGCGCCCCGGAGTGACCAGTGAGATGGCAGCGGAGATGAAAAAGCTCCGTGCGGAGAACCGAGAACTCAAGCGCGCCAACGAGATACTGAAATCAGCGTCGGTTTTCTTCGCGGCGGAGCTCGACCGCAACAACAAGTGATCATCGACTACATCGAGAACAACAAACAGGAGTACTTCCGTCGTGCCGATCTGCAGGGTGCTCACCGAGCACGGCTGCCCGATCGCGCCGTCCACCTACTACGAGGCCCGCAGCCGCGCAGCATCGAAACGAGCGGTACGCGATGAAAAGCTGAAGGCCGAGATCAGTCGGGTTCACGACCAGAACTACTCGGTCTACGGCGCACGCAAAGTCTGGCTGCAATTACGACGAGAGGACATCGACGTGGCCCGCTGCACTGTCGAACGACTGATGAGCACCCTCGGTCTCGAAGGAGCCCGACGTGGCAAGAAGAAGCGCACCACCATCGCAGATCCACAGGCGCAGCGGGCGGAGGATCTGGTGCAACGAAAGTTCAACCCGATCGGACCAAATGTGTTGTGGGTAGCAGACTTTACGTACGTTTCGACGTGGTCCGGGTGGGTGTACGTGGCATTCGTGATCGACGCCTACTCGCGGCGAATACTCGGATGGAGGACTTCGACGAGGATGACCACCCCGTTGGTTCTCGATGCGATCGAGCACGCGATCTGGACGAGACGACGTGAAGGCATCACGGACCTGTCGGGACTGATTCACCACCACGACCGCGGCGCCCAATACGCCCCCGCAAGCGGGAGGGACCCCCACTCGATTGCCTTCACCGAGCGGCTGACCGAGGCCGGCATCGATGCCTCGATCGGAACAACCGGGGACAGCTACGACAACGCCCTCGCGGAGACAATAAACGGCCTGTACAAGACCGAGCTGATCAAGCCGCAGGGACCGTGGCGAACAGTCGAACACGTAGAAATCGCCACGTTGGAATGGGTGGACTGGTTCAACCACCGCAGACTATACGAGCACTGCGGGGACATCCCACCAGCCGAACTCGAAGCGCTCTACTACGGTGAACACAGAACTCAGTGCATCGCGGAGTTTTCAAACTAGAAAGTCTCCGGACTTGCCGGGGTGATTCAGACTTCGCCGTTTGAACCTTTGAACGCGTGCTCCTGCTCGAACTGTTGGCGGAGTGAGTCCGACCCGACTCTGTAAATGTATTTGCTGGTGCGGCCGGTTAGCGCGGTGTCAGATGTGGAGTGGCCGTGGTGGTATAGCGTCTTGCGGTGGTCGTTAAGTGTACGTAACTCCACTGCTAGGTCCTGTGGTAGCACGCCGTCGCGCGCTAGGTGGTCGACGATCCGGCCGAGTCCCCAGCGGTCGGACCCCTGTGGTTTGGCACCGGACATTTGGATCGTCACCGCAAGATCACGTTCACAGCTCGCGTGGGCGCAAAAGATAGTGCCGCTGTCCGCGGCGGCTCGATAACAGCGGGCCGCATCCCGAATCAGGTACGAGTCCTCGACGTCCGCGGTCAATCCGAAGCCTGCGGGATTTTCCATGGAATCCATGGCTCTCCGGATGTCCGCCCGCCGTGATTCGTCCGTGGTTGTGGCGCTATCTCTAGCGGGTGGGTCTTCTACGCTCAACTTGCCCTCCAGCGTGAATCGGTCGATCCCGGGCATGGTATTACCATCCCAGGTTGGTTACTCGCAGGGTCGTAGTTTGAGGAAGAGTCTGGTTGTAAAGATGAACTTTGGCGCACAAACCTGGACCACACGAATCGACGTGTCGGCCTGGGAAGAGAGCTTTATAGAGGTGCAAGGCTCACATGCGCCCAGATGGTTGATCGAGCCCGGTGACTTCGCAACTCCGGTGCGGTGGTTGCACAAGGACGTCGTCAGCCACTACAACGCAAAAGAGGATCGATACCTTGAGCGCGGCGAGGACTGGTCGGAGATCCTTGCAACGCAGGTTGCGCATGCACTCGGATTGCCGGTTGCGCACACGCGGATGTGCTCTCGTGGCGGCAAACGCGGAACGATTTCCCGAGACGTTCGCCCAGAGGGGTTCGATCTTTGGAACGGCGCGGTGGTAATGGAGGACATCGACGGATACGTTCGGCACGCCGAGGGGAGTCCAGCGACAGACCCTGAGCGTCCTGATGTCAAGCGACCTGGGCATACGCTGTCGAACATCAAGATGGCTTTGGGGCAGTACGAACCACCGCGAACCGTCGACCGGGACGATGGCCTTACGTCCTTTGACGTCTTTGGGGGCTACACCGTCCTCGATGCATTGGTTTCGAACCGAGACAGGCATGAGGAGAACTGGGCGGTAGTTGTACCGCAACTGACGAGCATGTCCGCTCGGTTGGCACCGTCGTATGACCACGCTAGCTGTCTGGGGTTCAATCTGAATGACAGGAAGCGAGCGGGATACCTGCTCGATCTCGCCGCCTTTGCCGAGGGTGGAACTGCTCACCGCTTCGAGCACATTGGCAGGCCGCCTACCTTGGTCGACCATGCCTCTGAAGCTTTAAAACTGTGCAGCGAAGAAGGCAGGAATTGGTGGGTGTCGCGACTCCTGCAGCTTGACTTGACCCCGGTCCTGTCAGTCCTCGAGCGCAAAGGCCTTCCGGACATGTCGGACCTTGAAGCTAAGTTTGCTCTCGAACTGCTTACACTGAATTTGAGGAGGTTACGCGATGTCGTTGAGCACTACGCTTGAACCGACGGGCGACGGGCGACGGGCAAGCGACGTGCGCGATCTCCTCGTCTTGTGGCGACACCCGGTCACGAGGTGGATCCAACCGATTGGTCGACTCTCACAGGGGCTCGATCACTATTCGTTCTCTTACACGCGTGCTGCGGCGGAGATTCCTGAACTTCGGACCCTTCCTGGACTACCGGACTTGTGGCGCCGCTACGACTCGCAATCTCTGCCTGCGGTGTTCGGGCAACGCGTGATGGAGCGCTCGCGTTCGAACTACGACACCTACATGACTTGGTTGGGGCTCGACCCACGTATGGCGACGCCTTGGGAGCAGATCGTCTACTCGGGTGGCCGCCGTGCTGGCGACACACTCCAGTTCATGGAGGTCCCGTGCGTTGTTGATGGACGAGTTCATGCCCGTTTCCTCGTTAATGGGATTCGCCATGTGGCGGGGCAGCCGTGCACGTTCGTCAATCGAGTCACAAGGGTATCGCCACGCGAACATGAGGCGGCGTTCGCTCGGTTGCACGTGGGGGCAATTGTGACTATCGAGGCGGAAATTGAAAACGAGAGCGACGAGAACGCTTCGATGGTGACGGCGGGCGGGGTGCCACTTGGATGGGTACCCCGCAGCTTGTCCCAGGGAGTCCGGAAGCTCCTCGCTTATGGGCCTATTTCGCCAACTGTCATTGCGGTTCGCGGGATTGATACGCCATCGCATTTGAGACTGGTTCTTGATCTAGATGTGGAAGTTCCTGACGGGTTCAGTTTCGACCCCGCCGGAAATTGGCAACCGCTTGCTTGATCTGGGTTTCATTGATGGCCACCCGCGACCTGGCGAGGTGCGAGACCTTGGCTTGATGCCTTGAGACGCGAAGTTGGGTGTCACAAGGGTGTCACAAGTCGGTACCTACGCGGATGGATTCGGGTGGTACCGCCTGGACGATTGACGCAGGTCAGCACGGCTGTAGTGGTTCCATGCGGACGTATCTGGTTGTCTCGCAACACACTTGTAAGCGAGCGGTCAACGGTTCAATCCCGTTAGGAGGCTCCAGCGAAAAGGCTCCGACCAGATGGTGTGGTCGGAGCCTTTTTCGTGTGGTCTCTCGATGCCTCAGTGCACACTATCGGCGACTATCGACGGGATCCCGCAGATAGCGGCCGATAGTGTGCACTGAGGTGCCGGCGGTGGAGCAGTCGTATCGGCGGTGTTCGCCGAGGCTGCGGACCTCCAGAAAATGCGAACGACGTTCCAGAGGTTGGGGGAGCGTGGGGGAATCCCCAAACCGAGCGGTGTAGTTGAGCGCTATTTGGCACGCAGTCAGAAATTACCTGGGTCAGTCCCGTGGTTCAGGAGAGCACTGTCGTAGGGCATCATGAGTTGATGAGCGATCCCGAGTACCTCGCCACTTTGCTTGCTGGACTGGATGCTGAGATTGCGCGAGTCTCTGCTGCCGAATCGGGCTCCGACGAGCAGTTTTCTGCCATCGACGACGCGGCCGATGCCGTCTTGCGGTTGCGCGTGAAGGTCAAGGCCGGTTACCCCGGGAAGAAGGCTTACTACATCGCAGCGTCGACCGATCCGAACGGAATCAGAGTCGAGGGAATTTCCGCTTTGCAGGGCAAACGCGCCCACAAACTGGTGCGAGACGGCGGTTGGATGCACACGGATTCCACCACGGTGCTCGATCTTCTCGATGACGATCAGATCAGTCGGTACCGAGCCATCGCGGGACGCGGCGTAGCGCAGACGTTTCGAGACTCGCGTGAATATCTAGCAGCAGCAACAGGTCTCGCCGGAAAATAGACCACACCAGCAGCGCAGAAATCCGAACTGTCGGACGCAGGCGGAGTAGCGCTGGGATTCCCGCTGGGTGCGTGAGTGCCCGTAGTGCGCAGATCCTTCGAGTCACATTCAGCGGCGGGCCGCGGCGAACACGTCGACCGGGTGCGGCACCCGGGGCCTGCCGTCGGCGCCGGGTACCGAGACGGCGTCGAGATAGGCCCGCACCGGCCCGCGCAGTTCGGGGGTCAGCCGAGCCTGCACCGCGAAGTCGAGCACCCGCTCGCTCGCGGAGGCGAGGTCGACCAGTGCGTCCAGGGTGACCACTTCGTCGAGGGCGATGCCGGCGTCGACGAAGGCTTTTTCGACGTCGGCGCTGAACCACTGCCGGTGTCCCTCGAGCGGTGGGGCGAGCACGTCGACCAGTGCGTTGAGCGCGGCCCGCGGTGCGTTGAGCACCCACAGCTCGCCGCCGGGTCGCAGCAGGTCGATGGCGCCGCGGAGGGTCTCTTCCAGGTCGGCGACGTAGTAGATCGAGTGCACGAACAACACGACGTCGAAGGTCTCGTCCGCCGGGGCGTCGCTGAACGACGCGACGTGCACGTCGACGTCAAGCTCGTCGGCCTCCAGCGCAGCCATGTTCGCGGTGAAGAGCCTCGCGCTCCCGGACCAGGGTTCGATGCCGACGTAGCGCACCGGTCGGCCGGGTACCGCCAGCACCAGACCCTTGGCGAGGCGGGCGTCGAGCGAGCCGTCACCGCAGCCCACCGAGAGTATCGAGACCGGTCCGTCTCCTACTCTGGCCAGCCGGCTTGCGAGGTGCTCGGCGATCAGGCCGCGCTGGTCGGACAGTTGCTCGAATGCGGCGTGGTCGCGGGCGTAGGACTCCGGCTCGAGGCCGGCCAGGGCCACAGCACCACGCCGTTCGGCGCGCAAGTCGTCGAGGAGCACGGTAGCGGGAGCTAGGTTGGACATCAGATCGAGTAAACCACGGTGCCCCACCCGGTGTGTTGAGGTTGGCTCCTTAGTAGAGACGAGAAGTGGTGTGAGCAGAATTGGAGACACAGCCGACCGGAGTCTCGAACACTGGAGCGAGGCCGGTCGCACGGGCATGGAGGCGTTCTACGCCCTTGCCACCGAGGACTACCGCCAGCTGGCGTTGGCCGCCGACTGGCCCAGCCTGCTCGCCGAACGCGCGCACGACGGCTGGTCACTGCTCGACGTGGCCTGCGGCAGCGGCAAATTTCCCACCGCGCTGCGCCGCTACACCGACCTCTCCGCGCTGCCCGAGCTGGCCTACGACCTGCTCGACCCGTCGGCGTTCTCGGTCGCCGAGGCGCGCGGCGCGCTGGGCCCGCCGTTCGTGGCCAGAGACGACCTGGTGATGACACTGCAGGATCTCCCCGCCGACCACACCGGCTACGACGTCTTGTGGGCCACCCACGCGCTCTACGCCCTGCCGCCGGCCGAGTTGGACGTCGCGGCCGAGCGGTTCGTGGCCGCACTGGCCCCTGGCGGTCTGGGCCTGGTCGCGCAGGCCACGGCGGCCTCCCACTACCTCGCCTTCTACGACGCCTTCCGTGCAGGCGTGCGCGAGGCGACGCCGTACACAAGCGCCGAACAGGTGCGCGACGCGCTGGCGCGAGCCGGTGCCGATGTGCGTGAGCAGCGCATCACCTACACCACCGGCACGTCCGATCGCGGAGTCGCCGAGGGCTTCCTGCAGCGCTGCGCCTTCGACGACTCCGTGTCGTTGGAGGAGATGGAGGCGGCGCCCGTACTGGGCGACTATCTAGCCTCCTGCCGTGACGCCTCCGGCGCCTACACCTTCTCCCACGAGGCGGCCCTGCTGTGGATCTGAACAACACGTCGGCTCTGAACAACCCGACCAACGACCGGCTCCCCGAACAGAACCGGGAGGGCGGCATCGAACAGGACTGGGCGGGCGACGACCAGGACTGGTGGGACTGGTACGTCACGCTGGCCGCCAACGACCAGGTGCCCACCGAACTGGTCGACGGCCCGGGCCTGCCCGACGCGCCGGCGGCCACCGACGAGCAGGTCGAGCGCGAGCTGGCCGAGCCCTACGACCTCGACCCGGCATCGGTCGAGGCGTTCGCGCGGGAGGCTTTCGTGCGGCTGCCCGGCGTGCTGTCGCCGGCCGTCGTACGACGTCTCGCCGAGCACCTCGAGGGGTTGCTGCGCGCCGAGCACGGCGACGATGTCGCCGGCCGGTTCACCGCGCTGGAGCAGATGTGGCTACATGATGATCTGATGCGCGCCGTGGCGCTGTCGCCACGGATCGGCGGCCTGGCCGCTGCCTTACTCGAGGAACCCGGCGTTCGGCTTTACCACGACAACGCGCTGTCCAAGGAGCCCGGCTGCGGCCGCACGCCCTGGCACCACGACGCCGAGCACTTCCCGCTGCAGACCACTCAGGCGGTCACTGCCTGGATGCCGATGTCGGCGATCCCCGGCCGGATGGGTCCGTTGTCGTTCGCCCGCGGCCGCGAGGTGCTGGGCGAGGTGGCCGACTTGGAGTTCGACAAGGTCGGCACGTCGTACGACGAGGCTGTCACCCAGCGCTTCGCCGAGCGCGACGTCGCGGTGGAGTCCGGGCCGTTCGCGGTGGGCGACGTGTCTTTCCACTCGGCTCTGTGCTTCCACACCGCGGGCCCCAACCTGACCACGCAGCCGCGTCGGGCGCTGGCCACCACCTACTTCGCCGACGGCGCACGAGTGACGTCGTCACCGACTCTGATCAGCGGTACCTGGCGCGAGTTCCTCCCCGGCGTCGAGCCCGGCGGCCTTGCGGCCTCGGAGCTCAACCCCGTGGTCGGCCGCCGCAGCTGAGCCGACCCGGCCGGTCAGTCGGGCCGGAGACTCCTAAAACGCCGCCGCCCGGTGCACTGGTCTGATCAGCGATCCTGCCAGTGTGGTGTGCGTTTGCCGAGAAACGCGGAAATGCCTTCCTGGGCATCGCAGGTCGTAGCATTGTTCGCCATGACTTCCTGCATCGCAGCGTAGGCGTCGCTCTCGGACAGATCGATCTGTTGGTAGAACGCCTCTTTGCCGATACCGATGGTCATGGCACTCGAGCTTGCGATGGTCTCGGCCAGCGACCGGGTGACGGTGTCGAGGGATTCGGGGGCAACTACCTCGTTGACAAGCCCCCACTGCAGGGCGGTCGCCGCATCGATCATTTCTCCGGTCAGTAGCATCCGCATCGCCTGTTTGCGCCCGATTGCTCGAGTCAGGGCCACCATCGGCGTCGAGCAGAACAACCCGATCTTCACACCAGGGGTGCTGAAACGAGCGGTGGAGGAGGCAATCGCGAGGTCGCAGGAGGCGACCAGTTGGCAACCGGCAGCCAGGGCCATGCCCTGCACCGCAGCGATCACGGGCTGGTGAACGCGGTGAATGGTCAGCATCATCTCCGTGCAGACGGCGAAGATCTCGCGTTCCTCCTCCAGGGATCGCCCGACCACTTCGGTCAGGTCGTGGCCGGCCGAGAACGCGGGTCCTTCGGCGCGAACGACGATCACGCGTACGGCAGGGGTCGTTGACAGATCGAGCAATGCCTGTTGGAACCAGCGCATAGTTGCCACCGAGAGCGGATTTCGACGCTCCGGCTCGGTCAATGTCACGTAGCCGATGGTGTTTTCGACGGAGGTCGTGACGGCTGCAGCGGACGAATCCTGTGACATGAAAATCGCTCCTGTGGTGTGACGGCGGACGTCGCGCTGAGTGAGGTCGTGTAAGCGTACGTGCCGCGGAGGCGTCAGATCGGTCCAAAAATATTTTGGTCGAGATCGACGTGGGTGCTAGGACCACGGCATCGCGGTGGAGCCCGTTCCTCCGACCGATCCGAGAGCGCGCGAGTTGATCGAAGTTAATCTCCTGTCGCCTTACCTATTGCATTCCAACAGCGCTTCTGCTTCAGTAAGTAAATCAGAATTAGTCAACTTCAGGAGTTTGGGATGACGCGAAGAGTAGTGGTTGCAGGCGTAGGAATGATCCCCTTCGCGACGCCGAGTCGGTCCGAGACGTACGACGTGATGGGAACGACGGCAGCGCGTGCCGCCCTCGCCGACGCGGGTGTGGAGTACGGCGCAATTCAGCAGGCCTATGCGGGCTATGTCTACGGCGATTCCACATGCGGACAGGCCGTCGTATACGGCCTCGGTCTGACCGGAATCCCAGTCATCAACGTCAACAACAACTGCTCGACCGGCTCATCGGCCCTGTTCCTCGCCCGACAGGCTGTCGAGTCGGGTGCGGTCGACGTCGCACTCGCGGTCGGCTTCGAGCAGATGCAGCGGGGTGCGCTGGCTATGGGATTCACCGATCGACCGTCGCCGTTCGCGCGGTTCGACGAAGTGATGGATCAGGTCCAGGAACGGGACGAGTCACCTTTCGCCGCTCAGATGTTCGGTGGTGCAGGTCGTCAATACGCCGAGAAGTACGGCACCGCACCCGAAACGTTTGCAAAGATTTCCGTCAAGTCCCGCCTGCACGCCGCGAACAATCCGTACGCGGTGTTCAAGACGCCGACCAGCGTCGAAGAAGTACTCGCCTCACCGCACATCTACGGCACGCTCACTCGACTGCAATGCTGCCCGCCCACCTGCGGCGCGGCGGCGGCAGTCATCGTCAGCGAGGAATACGCCAAGAAGAACGGTCTCGACGCGTCCATTGTGATCAAAGCCCAAGCGATGACGACCGACTTTTCCTCGACATTCGATGAAAACGACATGACCAAGGTCGTCGGCTACGACATGTCGAAGGCTGCGGCGCAACAGGTTTACGAAATGTCCGGCGTCGGGCCCGAAGATATTCGCGTCGTCGAATTGCACGACTGTTTCACAGCCAATGAGCTGCTCACCTATGAGGCAATCGGCCTCACCCCCGAGGGAACAGCCGAAAAGTTCATCAACGACGGCAACAACACCTACGGCGGCCAGGTTGTCACCAACCCCTCCGGTGGCCTGCTGTCCAAGGGACACCCGCTCGGTGCGACGGGTCTCGCGCAGTGTGCGGAGCTGGTGTGGCAGTTGCGCGGCCAGGCACAGGCCCGTCAGGTCGAGGGAGATCTCAAAGTGGCCTTGCAGCACAACATCGGTCTCGGCGGCGCAGCCGTGGTCACCCTCTACGAGAAGGTGAGCTGAGCATGGCCGTCGATACCGCAGTGATCGGAACCGAGTTCGAGCCCGTCGACATCACCGTCGACGCAGCGCGGTTGCGATTCTTCGCCAAGGCCATCGGTGAGACGAACCCCGTCTATACCGACGTCGAGGCAGCCAAGGCGGCCGGGCACAAGGGTCTGCCTGTCCCGCCGACTTTCCTGTTCTCCATCGAGCTCGACAGTCCCGACCCATTCGCTTGGTTATCGGACCTCGGCGTCGATCTGCGCTTCGTCCTACACGGAGAACAAGCATTCACTTACCACTCGATCGCGTACCCGGGTGACACGTTGACTGCGAAGTCGACGATCGCCGATGTGTACTCGAAAAAGGGCGGTGCACTGGAATTCATCGTGAAAGACACCGCCGTCACCCGCGCTGATGGATCCGCCGTGGCGGACCTGAAATCTGTACTCGTCGTTCGGAACCCAGGAGTGGGCAAATGACACCTACCGAACACATCGAGGTCGCCGCCGTGCTCCCCACGTTGGAGATCGGCAAGATCACCAGAACGACGTTGGCACTGTTCGGCGGTGCCTCGGGCGATCACAACCCCATGCACATCGACATCGACGTTGCGAAGTCGGCAGGACTCGAGGACGTCTTCGCGCACGGCATGCTTTCGATGGCATACCTGGGTCGTTTGTTGACCAATTGGATTCCGCAGCAGGACATTCGCTCGTACCAGGTGAGGTTTGCTTCCATCACGCCCGTGTTGGCCAAGCCCACTGCCACCGGCAAAGTTGTCTCGATCGATCAGGTCGACGGTGAGCGCCGTGCCACCGTCGAACTCGCCGTCACCCTCGCCGACGGCACCGTCGCACTGACCGGCGACGCAGTCGTCGCGATCAATTGAAAGAGACTGCACACCATGGGAACTCTAGACAACAAGGTCGCGATCGTCTCTGGATCCGGCCGTGGGATCGGTCGGGAGATCGCACTCAAACTCGCCCGAGAGGGCGCGAAGGTGGTCGTCAACGACCTCGATGCGGAACCGGCCGATGAGACCGTTGCTGCGATCGAGACCGCCGGCGGTCTCGCCGTCGCGTGCGCCGGAAGTGTCACCGAAGACGGTTTTGCCGAGCGTTTCGTACAGACCGCCGTCGATTCTTTCGGCGGACTCGACATCATCGTCAACAATGCGGGCTACACCTGGGATTCGGTGATCCAGAAGATGACCGACGAGCAGTGGGATGCGATTCTCGACGTGCACCTCAAGGCTCCTTTTCGTATTCTGCGCGCCGCACAGCCCGTCATCGCGGCCGCAGTCAAGAAGGCCAAAGCTGCGGGTGAACCCATCCCATGTCGCAAGGTCGTCAACATCTCTTCTCTCGCTGGAACCGGCGGCAACCCAGGCCAGGCCAACTACTCTTCGGCAAAGGCCGGTGTCACTGGGCTGACCAAGACGTTGGCGAAGGAATGGGGCCGCTACAACGTCACCGTGAACACTGTTGCATTCGGCTTCATCAAGACCCGCCTCACCGAAGCGTCGGCAGATGGCCAAGCCACGATCGATGTTCAAGGCAAAGAGATCAAGGTCGGGGTCAATCCCGACCTGATGACCGCGATGGAACAGATGATCCCACTCGGTCGCGCCGGCGCACCGAGTGAAGCTGCAGGGGCGGTCTACTTGTTCTGCACCCCCGAATCCGATTACGTCAGCGCGCAGACCTTGGTCTGCGGCGGCGGCTTCAACTTCTAGGAGTCGAGAACATGGGCACAGCACAATACCGATCATCGTGGATCGACGACGACATAGTCGCCTTGAAAGACATGGCCACGAAGTTTTTCGAAGCCGAACTCCTACCGAACCAGGAGCGGTTCGCAGATCAGAAGTCTGTCGACCGAGACGTGTGGAACAAAGCCGGCAATCTCGGTCTGCTGTGTGCATCGATTCCGGAGCAATACGGCGGAGGTGGAGGCACCTACGCACACGATTTTGCTATTTTCGACGCGCAGTACCGTCTGGGCGACACCAGCTTCGGCAACATGGTCCACAGTGGCATCGTCGCGCATTACATACTCGCTTACGGGAGCGAGGAACAGAAGCAACGATGGCTGCCCAAGATGGCATCAGGCGAGCTCGTCGGTGCCATCGCGATGAGCGAGCCGGGCGCAGGATCCGATCTGAAAATGTTGCGTACCAATGCAGTTCACGATGGTGACGAATACGTGATCAACGGTGCGAAAACGTTCATCTCCAACGGAAAACACGCAGATCTCGTCATCGTCGCAGCCAAGACGGATCTCTCTGCCGGCGCCAAGGGCGTCTCGCTGATCGTGGTGGAGACAGCTGACGTCGACGGTTACCGAGTGGGCCGCGTACTCGACAAGATCGGCATGAAGGGACAGGACACGGCCGAACTTTTCTTCGAGGACGTCAGGGTCCCGGCCGAGAATCTGCTCGGCGACGAGGGCGCAGGTTTCGGCTATCTGATGAAGCAACTCCCACACGAACGACTGGTCATCGGAGTGTGTGCCGCAGCCGCCACCGAGGCTGCCGTCGCGATCACGGTGCAGTACACCAAGGATCGTTCGGCGTTCGGTGGACCACTGTTCGATATGCAGAACACGCGCTTCCAGTTGGCGGACTGCGCAACTCTTGCCAGAGTGTCGAGAGTGTTCGTCGACAACTGCATCGAACGCCATCTACGTGGTGAACTCGACAGCACCACAGCGTCGATGGCTAAGGCGTACACGACCGATGTTCAAGGCCGAGTCGTAGACAAATGTCTTCAATTGTTCGGTGGCTACGGGTACATGGCCGAGTACCAGATCGCTCGGATGTACGCGGATGCTCGGGTTCAACGTATTTATGGCGGCTCGAACGAAGTAATGAAAGATCTGATCGCCCGTTCACTGTGACCGCACAACGCGAAACTGGAAGTGAGAGTCCCGTGGGCCCTTTGAACGGCGCCGATATCCTCGCCCTGCGGCTGTATCAGGCCGGCGAGGCCGTGATGTGGCCGGTACGTTCGCGGGCTGGTGTCTCGACGAGGAGACGCTAGCGGCGTTGGCTTCTTCGAAAGCCGTGTCCTGAACTGAGTCAGGCACTCGTGGGTGGACTGATGTCCATGATCCGGTCACCGATGATGGATAGTTCCGCCACGAGGTGAGGCCTCTCGGATACTTCAGGGCTGTTCACCAGGATATTGACCGTGGTGATCGCAGCGAGAGCAATCGCACGCAATTCTTCGCCGTCCACGTCTGGATGCATGGTCCCGAGAAGGTGAACCCACTCGTCGACGTACTCGCGTTGACGGGAACGCAGTCGGTGGCGGAGGGGGTCGGCCAGACTCGCGGTCTCGTTGACCACGATGGTGATCAGGGCAGGGTGGTTCGTCATGACGTCGATGTACGAGAGTAGGGCGAGATGCAGGGCGTCGGATGCCGAATGCGCCTGCGTAAGAGCGCTGTTGAGGCCAGCGTCCAGTAGGTCCGCACCGCGATTCAGTGCCGCGAGCAGTATCTCGTCCTTTTTGGCGAAATGGTTGTAGATACTCGGGCCGGTCATCCCGGCTGCTTGCCCGATGTCATCCATCGTGACGGCGTGGAAACCGTGTTCGGCGAACAGTCCGGCCGCTTCGACGAGTAGGAGTTCTCGCCGAGACCTTCGCGTGTGCTGCGGGGAGAGGCCGGCCCCGCTGGGCAGCGACCCGGCGGATTCATCGGACTCCAAACGCGTGTCGGCGATCCTGCTCACTATGCCGTGCAACGCAGCGGTAAACCGATCGTCCGGGACCTGTGCACGGTGATAAGAGGGACTGAGAAGAACTGTCAGTACGGCGTGCGCGAGAAGCTGGCAGCTGTCGGGATCGAGGGTTTCCCGGTGGGCAGCGATCACAGTGCTGACCCTCAGGTGGCAGTAGCGCAGTCGGCGTCTCAACTCCATGCGTTCGACTCGTGGGAGGTTGCGGGCTTCGCGCTGCCATAAAATACCGATTCCGCGACGAGACACGGCCAACGCGACAAGCCGTGTCATCGTGGCTGCAAAGTCGAGGCTGTCGTCGCTGAGTGTCTCGACGAACCGGTCGGATCCTTCGAAGGTCAGCTCGATGAGCATGGCCTCCTTGTTTCGGAAGTGGCGGTACAGCGCTCCCGGGGTGATGCCGACTGCAGCGGCGATTGCGGCGATGCTCGCGTTGTTGTAGCCGACGTTGCCGAATTGATCCGCAGCGACGCCGAGTATCTGCGCCTTGCGGTCACGAGGGCGACGGGTACCCACGCTTGCGGCACCGGCCCGGGTTGTGCTCATTTCCCACCTATTCCGTTCGTGACGCGTTGATTCTAGGTTCGGTTGCCATGGTCACTGAAGCGGATCACCGAAGGGTAGGTGATCCTCTCGGGTCTCGATCCGAAGATATGCTCGATTTTATATCGAGGATGCCAGCCGAAGCTTGCCATTGAAACTAATTATAATTTACTTATACTCCAAAGATCCATTGCATGACCGGTTTTTCAACGCTATGGTCGTGATTGCAAATTCACGTGTGATCTACGTTACTGGGAGATGTACATGCCGACAATTGGGAGTGCCCTCACGACAAGTGCACAGCGGTGCCCGGACCGGACCGCTCTGGTCTACGGCGACACCAGGCGCACCTACAGAGAGCTCGACGCCGAGGTGAATCGGGCTGCGCACGCACTCGCGAAAGTTGGGTTGACCAAGGGTGACCGATTCGCCTTGATGGCAGGCAATTCCGATCGGTTCGTGATCGCGTTCTACGCCGCCGTGAAGCTCGGTGCTGTCGTAGTGCCGATCAATCCCAGATCGGCTCCACCCGAGCTGCGGTATCTGCTCGAGGACTCCGGTGCCACGGTTCTTGCCTTCGACTCGACGGTCGCCGCTGTGGTGCACGAGATGACGGAAGCATCGCCCAACGATGACGCACAGGTCCTGCTCCTGGCGCTCGGTGTGGTCGAGGGCTATCCGAGTCTCGCCGAGTTGGCAGAGCAGGAAACCACTGAGCACCCTGACATGCAGGTTCTGGAGACCGACGATTCGCTGATCCTCTATACCTCGGGCACCACGGGTAAGCCGAAGGGTGCGCTTTTCGATCATCATCGGACCATTTGGGTCGGTGTGAGCATCACGAGCTTGTTCGGGATCACGGACGGGGATCGATTGCTCCACGTCGCGCCGCTCTACCATGCCGCGGAGCTGACGATGATGTTGATTCCAGGGACGATGGTGGGGGCTACTCACGTCATCCTTCCTGCGTTCGATCCCGCCGCGGTACTGGAGGTGTTCGAGTCCGAAAAGATCACCGGATTCTTCGGCGTCCCGACGATGTACCAGCTTCTGCTTCGGCAACCTGATCTTGGCAAACGCGACTTGTCCTCTTGGCGCACAGGTATCTTCGGTGCGGCACCGATGCCCGCAGCTGCAGTCGAACGCCTGCTGGAAGCCCTACCTCAGGTCGAGCTGTATCAAGCATGCGGACAGACCGAGGGTGGTCCGGGCGGGATTTACAGTCGACCGGCAGAAGTGAGGGCCAAGCCTTCGGCGAGTGGACGGTCGAGTTTACTGGCTACCGTTGTGCGCGTAGTGGATCCAGAAGGCAAGGACGTTCCTGCAGGCTCCACCGGTGAGCTGATCATGCAGGGCGAAACGGTCATGAAGGGTTACTGGAACAAGCCTGCGGAGACCGCAGATGCAATTCGAGACGGGTGGCTGCACACCGGGGACCTCGCCAATGTCGACAGCGACGGCTACATCACCCTGGTCGACCGCATGAAGGACATGATCATCACGGGTGGTCGCAATGTTTACTCCGTCGAGGTCGAGAGTGCACTCGCAGGACTCGCCGGCGTAGCCGACTGCGCGGTGGTGGGCCGGAAGAACGAAGAGTACGGCGAAACTATCGTCGCAATCGTCACCCCCTTGCCTGGCTGCGAAATTACCCTGGAGGACCTTCGGGAGGGGGCAAGCAAGCTGATCTCGAATTACAAGCTTCCACGCGAACTGGTGATCGCCGAGATCCCACGTAATCCATCGGGGAAGATCCTCAAGCACAAACTGCGTGACCGATTGACCGAGACCTTCACGAGTGATCCGGTATCGGCACCGTCGACGTGATCGAGCACCGCACCGCGCCCCGACGTTTCGGGCTTGCTGCCGCACTGTGCGCCATGGTGTTGCTTCCTGTTGCACCTGCGCACGCGGTCCCACTGCCCGAACAATTCGCGGGCCGCACGGAGATTTTCCTCCCCTCCAACGATTCCGACGACGGGGGAGTCCAAGCAAGTTACGTCAGTTTCGAAGATCCCCTGCCTGCGGCTGCGGGGCAGCGGCCCTCGCAGTGTGATCGATTGGGTTACACACGTTTCCGTTCGACAAATGGACCAGACAATTCGGAAGATTCGGCGTCGGTGTTCGTCACGATGCCTGGATATCTCGAGGGTGCAGGCTCAGCCGAGCCTTTGGCGCGCAATACTGTACGCGCAGCAGGAGAGCGTGAACAGTACGTCGAAGTGTGGGTCTTGGATCGGCGAGCTAATTGTCTGGAAGATCATCGCGGACTCGTTGCTGCCGCAGACCGACAGGATCCGAATCTTGCGTTCGGCTACTACGGTCGTGGCCAGGAAATCGACGGAGTCCGGCACTCCCCGGCGGCTTCGGTCGACACTGCATTCCTCGGCACTATCGGACTGCAGCAGACTCTCGAAGACCAATTCACGGTCATGCAACAGTTGTCTCCGAACTACCGCAAAACCCGGACGATGTGTGGGGGGCATTCACTCGGCGGTTTGACGACAGGCGCATTCGCCAACTGGGACTTCGACGGCACACCCGGATACGACCAGTGCGCCGGATACTTCGTTCTGGATTCCCGCATGGATGTTGCCGATTCGACCTTCGCCGCTCTGTCCGGATTGGTCGGCAGTGCGCTACCCGGGAACTTGGCCGCAACAGTACAACCGTTGAACAACGCCTTGCCCTACATTCCGTTGTCCGAAGCCACCTTCACGATGCTGTCATCGATGTTGTCGGCAGCGAGTATCGACCCTGGAGCCGCAAGCACCATCCTGCCCAATATCCAACAGGATCTTGTCGCTCAGCTCGGAGCTCGTGCGGTGTCAGCTCCGAACTATCTCGACTTCCTTCTCGGACAGCCTGATCTGCGGACTCGACCCTATTCGAACTCTGCAGCCGTTGGCCTGGTTCTGGACGACAATTCGATGCCGATCGGGTTCGGGCGGGTGAGCATCGGCAGCTTCGATTCTCCGACTGCACCCAAGCAGTTTCCCCTTCCCTATGGGAGCGGTGCTGCATTCGCAGGCATCCTCGGCGGTAACAAGTCGGTGTCGCCTGCAGCCGGCAACAGTGCAGTCGGCTGGACGACCTACGACCAGGTCCCACGTGCAGGCATCGAAACCGTCGACGGTGATGTGTTCACCACGAGGGAGAGTGAGGTCACCGATATCTCCCAATTTTCCAGAACGTGGTCCAATGCTGTCGTAGACGGTCTGGAATGGTACTTCCCGACCCGCTTGTTGACCGAAACCCTCGCCTCCAATACTGGTGATCGCACTGGCGATTTGGTAAATCTGCGATACGACGTGACGCCCCAGGCGAAGGTGATCTACGTCGATGCAGGTGAAACTGGCTTCGCTGCCGGCTTGGATTCCCTCGGCACCACGTCGGTGGGAGCCGGTACCAGAGTGGACGCACCCGGTTACAACCACTTGGACCTGGTGACGGCGGCGTGGAATCAAAACAACGGCCGACCTGAGGTAGTAAGCCACTCGTTGATCGACTTCCTGAACGAGCGGGTGATCTCAGCAGATTGAAACCGACGGCAGCGGATAGCCGTGGCTGCATCTCACCGCGCAGCATCTTCGGCTCCTCATTTGGTGAAAAGCGATCTTCACAGATCAGATGGCAACGAAAGCGGGGGCAGTCCCAACACCGCCGAAGTTGAATTGGACAGGTGGCGGGGGCAATCTGTTCAGTCATGACAGACCTTGCATTCCGTCCGGCCAGAGGCGTGTTGGTGACAGGCGCTTCGCGGGGCATCGGACGCGCCGTCGCGCAGGCGTTCGCCGAGCGTGGCGATCGCGTCGCCGTGCATTATCGGACAGGCAGGGAAGAGGCCGAGGAGACACTCCGGCAGCTTCCCGGCGAGGGGCATGCGCTCGTGCAGGGCGACCTGGCGGATCCTCAGGCTGCGCTGTCACTCGTCTCGGAGGCGATCGCGGGTGTCGGCGGAGCACTGGACGTTTTGGTGTGCAACGCGGCTGTGGCGCCGTCGGAGCGCAACCGTCACTCGGTGGCGGAGACGTCGTACGACGAGTGGGTATCGAGTTGGAGAACCATGGTCGACGTCAACCTACTGGGTGCAGCCAACGTGACCTGGGCTGTGGCCAACCACCTGATAGAGCGACAAGCGCCGGGAGCGATCGTGAATGTGGGCTCGCGAGGTGCGTTTCGGGGTGAGCCCGAGCACCCGGCGTACGGCGCTGGTAAGGCGGCCTTGCATGCGTTCGGGCAGTCGATGGCGTTGGCGTTGGCTCCGCATCGAATCAGCGTGACCTCGGTGGCGCCCGGCTTCATCGCCACCGAGCGACAGCACACCAAGCTGGAAGGCCCGACGGGAGATGCGATCCGTGACCAGAGCCCGTTCGGCCGCGTCGGAACCCCCGAGGACGTCGCAGCCGGTGTCGTCTACCTTGCCTCACCCGAAGCCATGTGGTCCTCGGGCACGGTCCTCGACATCAACGGTGCGTCGTACCTGCGGTCATGAGAGGTGTGCGCACTGTGCTCTGCCGTAGAAGAAGTGGGGTCGTACTAGTCGTCGCGAAGAGGACTGTCGTGGCGAACAATGCCTCCACACAGGCGATGAGGATGGCAGCAGAGGACATGGGCATCGACATGGTCGACGGCGCGGCAGACCCGTCGCTGTGATGACCTGCGTGCCCACCGGGCATGCTCATATTTTGATGAATCGCGATCATACCGATACTCATCGTTGCGACGAGCGCCCAATCTCGAGTTCGCGGCCGAGACCATAAATGTTTGGCGCAGTAGAGACATCCGACTGCCATGACGGCAATGATGCCGGTCTGTGCCGGTCCGTGACCGGCGAGGCCGAACAGATGCACGACGGCCGATAGTACCGCCAACATCGAACCCACTCGCCCCGCCCAGGAGACGAGGCGAGTGGGTATCGGTGACGTCATGCTCACTCGTCCGAGCAGCAATGCTTCGCCGTGGACGCTGGCACGTTCAGGGCGGGGTTGCGACCGAAGAACCCGACCGGCTTGAGCTTGAATCCGGCGTAGTCGACGGGCATGACGGGCCAGTCCTCCGGGCGGGGGAAGTGTGTGAGCCCGAACGTGTGCCACAGGACAAGATCCTGTGCCTCCACGTTGCGGTCACCTGCGACGAACGTAGGAAGCCCACTGTCGCCGGGGTGCTGATTGACGAAATCGCCTGCGGGGTAGCGCTCTTTCTTGTCGTAGGGCGTGACCCACAAGTGCTTGGTCGCGAAAGCGGCACGTCCAGCGATCGAACTCGACGGGTCGGCCAGAAGCACCGGCTGACCTTCGGGATGTAGCGCGTAACCGACGTCTTGGCCGAGGCGGTTCTTCTTTTCCGGGTTGGTGATGTGCCATACCCGGGCTTTGGAATTATCAGCCAGTCGCTGTCCGTTGGACTCACTGGTGATCGTGGTCTTCTGTGGGCGGAAGGCGTTGCCCCACGGGTTGTCCGGTCCCATCGGTATCGGGACGGCGTCGACCTCGGTGACAGTGTTCGTCTGTCCGTCGACCTCCATGTCGAGTCGGGCGGAGAACAGGTGTTGGTGGAACGGAGCGCCGAGTCCAGGTGCCATCTCGGTAGAGAATCCTTCTGCACCGCGATAGGCGGAGGTGAAGACGATGCCGGTGGCCTTGGCTTCGAATTCGATGGTGCCGTCGAGGTACAGGTACCAATAGAAGCCGTAGTCGTAGTTGCCGATTGTGAGGAAGAACGAGATGACAAGCCGGCGCGAACGTCGTGTCTCGGTCATGCCATTGAACATATCCGTGTGCTTCCAGAGGATTCCGTAGTCCTCCTCGTGAAGGCAGATGGCATTTTTCATCAGCTTCGGGTGGCCCATCTCGTCCGCGACAGTAACATCGAAGTACTTGATTTCACCGAGACAGTCGCAACCGAGTTCGAGGGCGTTGGTGTACCGACCGAACAGGTACTCGCCCTGATCGAAGTAGTTCTGCCAGTACCGCACTGGCGACGGGTCTGCATAGGGCACCACCATTTCAGCGATGGATGCTCGATAGATGACCGGCCGTTCGGTTCCGTCGTCGTTGAAGGACAGCTGGTGCAATGTCAGGCCTTCACGCACGTCGAATCCGAACTTGAACTTCCAATCGGCCCAGCAGATCTCATTGCCATCGACGGTAAAACTTGCACCGTCGGGCTGAGTGATCTCGATCGGTTTCAGGTCGGTCCGGGTGGGAGAGGCATGTGGCGCGGCGTTCCACTCTCCTCGCTCGGCGGGGACGGGAAGTTCCATCTCGTCGACGACGTTGACGACCTTGCGTTCGGTCAGATCCACGTAGGCCACTACACCGTCGATGGGATGTGCCCAGGGCAGATCCGCTTCGTCTTCCTGGAAGAAAGCCAGAACCCGAACGATGCGATGACCGACCTCGTCCTCGTGTCCGAATACGCCCGCCGACAGCGGTACTGCTCGAACCTTGGCCGGGTCGATACTGCGCTTACTCATCGCAGCCAGCCAATCTCGACTGTCGAGCATGAAAGCTTCGATGTCCTCGAACTCGGCATCGAGGATGGGCACATGGCCGTCGTTTCCTGCATCGAGGGAGGTCTGTTCGATGATCTCACGGCTTGTGACCGAGACGATGTAGTCGGTTCCGACGCCGGTGGCTCGATCGAGCAGCAGTACTCGTAGGCGCCGTTCGATCGCCGAGTCGGCGGTGAATGCGTGCACGACAGCTTTGTCGGGCTCTTCGAGTGCCATGTACACAAACCGTGTGGACGCACCAACTGCTCCGCCATCGACGAGAACCGTACGGGCTATGTCGATCTCGTCGGCTGTCAGGGTACTGAGCGGGTGTGTCACCGTCGCGCTGTCCAAGGTGGTGTCAAGGAGTGTCATTTTGCGGTCTCTTTCTCTTCGGTGGTGTCGAGTACTGCTGCTTGCGGACGGATTACGGCAACGGCGATGCCGCCGAGAAACACTCCGACCAACAGCACTCCTATGAGTGCCGCGAGTGTGCGGGAGCCGCCCACGAGAAGAGGGAGGTTTGCGATGGTCAAGACGAGGAGCACTGTCAAGCCGATCAGTCCCAAAGCGGGAGCGAAAATCGTGTTCCACAGTCGCCGGTCGACCCTCGTTCGCCGGAAGTACACCAGGACGGCGACTGAGGTGATGGTCATCAGTGCCACGATTCCCACCGATGAGACACCGACGAACCAGGCAAAGACTTCGGTGACCGGATCGAGTCCGGCCAGGGCGGATGCCACAACCAGAACGAGCGCAGAGACGGTCTGCACGATGGAGGCGATGTACGGCGAAGAGTGTTTGACGTGTGCCTTACCGCATCGAGCGGGCAGAGCCGAACTGTTGGCGAGCGAGAAGATGTAACGGGAGAGAACGTTGTGGAAAGCGAGAAGAGCAGCGAACAAGCTGGAGATCAACAGGATCTGAACGAGATCGCCGGCGACAGCTCCGACGTACCGAGTCGCAGTCTCGGTGATCATGCCTTCCGGATTCTCGCTTGCGATGGCCACGGCCCCTTCATCTCCCCACGCGCTGACCAGCGCCCAACTGGAGATGGCGTAGAAGACGCCGATGACGATCAGTGCGGTGTAGGTGGCGCGCGGAATGGTACGAGCAGGATCTCGCGCTTCGTCACGAAAGATCGCAGTAGCTTCGAAACCGATGTATCCGGCAATGGCAAAAATCAGCGCAATTCCGGGGGCGCCGGAAAAGAATTCACTTGGATTCAGCGCCGCTGTGGAGAAACCCGTGTCTCCACCGCCCCGGAGGATGACGGCTGCGTCGATGACGAGCACGATTCCCACTTCGCAGACCAGGAGTACTCCCAGCACTTTGCCGGACAGATCGATATGCCGGTACCCCAATGTTGCAACGACCGCCATTATGGCGACTGCGTAGACATACCAGGGGATTTCCGGTCCGCCGTGCGCGGTGACGAAATCGTTGACCGCGGCACCGATGTACCCATACACAGCACCCTGAACTGCGGTGTAGGACAACAGCGCCAGAAATGCGGATCCCAGTCCGGCATGACGGCCGATTCCCTTGGTTATGTAGGTATAGAAGGCGCCCGCACCGGGGACGTGCTTGGACATAGAGGTGAACCCGACCGCGAACAGTAGAAGAATCGCTGTGCAGACCACGTAGGTCGCGGGGTATGCGGCACCGTTTCCGACTGCGATACCGAGAGGCACGGTGCCTGCAATGACTGTCAAAGGTGCTGCAGCTGCGACGACCATGAACACGATCGCGCCTGGGCCAAGTTTGCCGGACAGTTTTCGGGCATCGCCCTGACGCTCGGTAATCAACGGGATAGAAGGCTTGATTGTCATATTTTCTTACATCTTTCGGATGAAGTGACGATCGAGAGCACGAATGGATAGCAACTTGTCGACACGGTTGCCGCCGCATCACAGTCGGTCGAGAAACAAACTGGAGGGGTGGGTGACGGATTGTCATCCGCGGTTTCTCGACGGCAACACGTCATCCCCCCACCTGGTCAACTCACAGTGCGATATTGACGGACTTGCCCTGGGTGTACTCACCGATGGCACCCTCGCCGAGTTCCCTGCCCCACCCCGACTGCTTGTATCCCCCGAAGGGAAGCGCGGTGTCGAAAGCGTTGTGGCAGTTGATCCACACGGTGCCGGCCTTGATTTCCGCGGCAACTTCGTGAGCCTTCGATACGTCTCGGGTCCACACGCTCGCGGCAAGCCCGTAAGGGCTGTCGTTTGCCGCTGCGCGTACACCCTCGCTGCGGGAGAACGGAACTGCGACTGCGACCGGGCCGAATATCTCTTCCTGGTACACACTGAAGTTGTTCTCGACGTCGACCAGCAAGGTGGGTTCGACATAGAAGCCTTGGCTACCGTGTCTGCTGCCGCCGGTGAGGGCCCTGGCGCCGTCGGCGATACCGGCGTCGATGTACCCGGTTACCTTGTCGAGTTGTTCCGCCGAGATCAATGGACCTATGTCGTTGGTGGGGTCGAGTCCGGGGCCGATCTTCTGCGACCGGGCGAAATCTGCTATGCCGGCAGTGAATTCTTCGAAGATGCTGTCTTCGACGAGTAAACGCGTTCCGGCGGTGCAGGCTTGGCCATGATTGAACAAGAAGCCACTGGCAACGCCTGGTATGGCTGCAGTCATGTCGGCGTCGGCGAAGACGACCTGCGGACTCTTGCCGCCGAGTTCGAGAGAGACCTTCTTCAGGTTCCCCGACGCCGCTTGCACGATTTTCTTTCCGACCTCGGTCGAACCGGTAAAGGCGACCTTGTCCACATCCTCGTGGGAGGACAGCGCCGCACCGGCATCCCCGAAACCGGTCACGACGTTGAAGACTCCATCAGGAAGTCCCACCTCCGCGATGACCTCGGCCAGTAGCAACGCAGTCAGAGGGGTCTGTTCGGCGGGTTTCAGGATGACTGTATTTCCGCACGTCAATGCGGGTGCCACTTTGAATGCCGCCATGACGAGCGGAAAGTTCCACGGCACAATCTGGGCACACACGCCGACCGGCTCACGAAGGGTGTAGGCGTGGAATCGCCCACCCGGTACCCAAGGAACCGACACCGGAATCGTGCGTCCCTCGATCTTGGTGGCCCAGCCTGCATAGTAGAAGAAAATTTCCGCTGCCCAGGTGACGTCGACGGCCTGTGCGACGGCGACCGACTTGCCGTTGTCGATGGACTCCAGTTGCGCGAACTGCTCGGCCCGCGCGAGAATGCCTTCACCGATTTTCCAGAGCAGTCGTTGTCGTTGAGCAGGCGTTACTCGACGCCACTCGTCATTGTCGAATGCCCGACGCGCTGCCGCTACTGCACGGTCCACGTCCTGAGCTTCACCGTGCGGGACAGTGGTGATGGCCTCACCGGTTGCGGGGTCCATCGTCTCGAAAGCCTTGCCCGACGCGGCGTCGACCCAGCGGCCGTCGATGAACATCTGCTTCGGTGTCGAGATGAAGGCTCGCACTTCCGAGCTCAGGGTGATCGAAGAGCTTGCGACTGCAGTCATGGCGTCCTCTCGGATTGATGTGAATTGAATTACAGGGCAACCATTTTCGGTGCAATTACCGCACGCACTCGGTGTGCTCTGGTTCAGACACTAGGACGTCCATGTGGTTCACGTCACGCAAAAAATCGAATGGGTATCTCGCCGCCGTGGAATTCTCATTCGGGTTTCGTCGACTTTCTCATTTGAACTTCGAAGATTCGCCGAGGTGGACCGCGGTTACCTTGCCGTCGATCCCGATTTCGAACGTTTCGGGTGCAGGAAATTCCCATTTGGAGAGTTCGGGAGTTTCATTGCATTCGGTGCATACTTATTTCCTGGTTGAGCTAGCGTGCATCGATGTTCGGCTGGAACGAGCAAATCGGGAACGAGGTGAACCGTGGTCGACCGACCGCCCATCCGAACGAGCTCACCGGTAGCTGGTCTGCGCCGCGGACGGCTTACTTTCGTTCAAGTCCTTGCCCAGTCCGTGTCTGCTGTCGCGCCATCTGCGGTGATGGTCACGTTGCCTGCGCTGGTAATACCGAACGCCGGCGCGGCAACCATCGCGGTGTTCGCGGCTGCCGCAATGTTGATGACATTCGTCGGCTACAGCGTCGGGCAGTTCGCAAAGCGAATGGTCGCCGTCAGTGGTCTCTACAGCTACGCAGCCAAAGGGTTGGGTGCAGTGCCGGGGTTCGGGGCCGGCTGGTCCCTGATCATCGGTTACGCCGCAGCAGCAATGGCGAGTGTGGTCGGCGCCGCGAGCTACCTGTCGGCACTGCTGAACCGGGTCGGTGTGCCGACGGGCACAATCACTATCTCCATGCTGGCGGCCGTGGTCGGGGTGGTGGCGCTTGCGCTGATGATTCTCGGTGTGAGCATTTCATCTCGGGTGACGCTGGCAGTCGAGGTGTTTGCGATTCTCGCTGCCACGGCGGTACTCGCTGTGGCATTTCTACATACTGTCGGCGAGAGGACTACTGGCGTCGATCTGCCCACCGAGCATTCGTCGAACATCGGGTTCGCGCTTCTCCTGGCAATCACATCGTTCGTCGGCTTCGAGAGTGCAGGCACCGTCGCCCGTGAAGCGCGTAATCCATTGACCGCGGTGCCGAGAGCCATCAGGTGGACTCCGATCGCGCTCGGAGTTCTTTACATCGGAGCGGCGGCCGCACAAATGCCGGCACCCATCGAACAAAGCACAGACTTGGCAATTGTTCTGTCCCTCCCGGACAGCACCGGTGGTGCTTCCGTTGCGCTGTCGGTACTGATGGAGCTGGGGATCACTGCTTCGTGGTTTGCCTGCGTGCTCGGCTCGACGACCGCGTTGTCGCGGACCTTGTTCGCAATGGGACGCGAGGGCGTCATGCCAAAGATTCTCGGTCGCACCCACCCACGTTTCCACACTCCACATGCGGCGCTTCTCCTGTCGATCCCGGTCATAGTGGTGGTGCCGATCGTGTATCAATTGGTGGCTTCGTCGAGCCGTGAGGTCTTGATAGGACTATTGACGGTGTCTGCACACGGGTACGTCATCGCCTACATCTCCGTGTGTGTCGCTGCCCCTCTGTTTCTGCGCCGAATCGGGGAGCTGACTCGCACACCCCTGGTGATCGGCATCGCGGCAGCAACGATGCTCACCGCACTCATCACGTGGGCGGCGTTGTCCCGCACCTACATCGCAGGGGCCGGAACGGCGGTGTACATCCTGCTGCTCGCGGTCGGGTATGGGGTCTTCTTCGTGCGTGCTCGACGCGGCAGTGAGGCACGCGCCCGCGTCGGCGTGTACGACGAAACAACCGCAGACGATATCTTGACGAGTTACCGGCCGTGGGAGGTTCGGAGGTGAGCGGTAACGACAGCTCGTTCTCGGGCCGCCAACCCAAGGCTGTGCAGAGTGCGCTACGCGTGCTCGAGGCGGTAGCCCGCGCAGGTGCCGGGGTGACGGCCAAGGACGTCGCAGCGGTACTGGATATGCCCTCGGCGACTACGTACCGACTACTCAACATCCTGGCAGGGGAGGGGTACCTGGTCAGGCTTCCCGATTTATCGGGCTTTGCGCTGGGTCACAAGATCTCGGTGCTGATCGATGCCGCAGTAACCCCAACAGTCTGCACAGCTGCGCGCGAAGTTCTTGCTGACTTCCGTATGACCGTCAGATTCGGTGTACACCTGGCTTACTTCACGAACTCGGCACTTCGTATCGCAGACAATGACCCGGAGTACCCGATGCCGCACGACGAGTCGTTCTTGAATCGGAACCTGCACGCGGTTGCGCTGGGGAAGCTACTGCTTGCGGAGAAGAGTGATCCCATTGCTGCACTGCCGCCGACAGGGCCGACCGCATTGACACGTTCGACGATAGTAACTCGAAGCGAACTCGAGACACATTTACGGAATGTGCGAGTCGATGGTTTTGCCGTTCAGACCGGCGAAATCGACGACGATACCGCGTGCCTGGCAGTGCCGATCAGGTCGCAGTCCGGTTCTCTGGTTGCCGGCCTCGCACTGTCCGGTAGCGCGTCGAATGCGGTTGCGTTGCGACGGTGCTTACCCTCCTTGCGCGAGCACGCCCAGCAACTTTCTCCACTTTTGGCTTGACCGCGAGGAGAAACCGGTATCGGTAGGTTCACCGATACCGGTTTGTTCGGGACTTTCCTATCGTTTCTTTACAACGGCTTACTGCCGCTCGGAGTCAGTAGGAGAAAACATGTCCGGTCATGAATTATCCCGACAATCGTTCTTACCGATACAGCTACAACGCCGTCGCTCGTAGGACCCATCTGTCGGGGAGTATGGAGGTGCGCAGAGGTGGCGTTGTCGCTCTCGAACTTGATCCACTGCGTCGCGTAACCCGTGCACGCGAGATCAACCGCAGCTACTAAGACGTCCTGACCGGCGGGCGCACTGTGCACCCGCCGGTGTACCAGGCAACTCAGTCGAAGGTGCGATGTGGGACGCCTGCCATCAGCCCGCCGTCGACGATGAACTCGGATCCGGTGGAGTAGGAGGACTCTTCACTGGCCAGGAAGACGACCATCGAGGACACTTCGGAGGCATTGCCGCCACGACCGAGTGGGATCTGTAGGAAGTCTTCGGGGATGCCTTCGGTCATCGGGCTGTGAACGAAGCCGGGGTGAATGGAGTTGACCCGTACCTTCTTCGGCGCCAGCTCGAGCGCCACGGATTTCGTCAGGCCGCGCACTGCGAACTTCGTGGCGGTGTAACCGTGCAGTCCAGGACTACCGCGGAACCCTTCGACGGAGGAGATGTTGATGATCGAGCCGCCACCTGCGTCGATCATCGATTGGGCGCAGGCTCGGATACCGAGAAACGTTCCGGTGAGGTTGATGTCGAGAATGCGCTGCCACTCGGTGGTTTCGTAGGCGGTGATCAGGTTGCCGCCTACTATGCCGGCGTTGTTGACCAGAACTGTGACCGGTCCGAACTTCTCGGTGGTCGCTGCGACGGCCTCGGCCCAGCTGTCTTCCGAGGTGACGTCGAGATGCATGTAGTGTGCGGCGTCGCCCAATTCGCTTGCTGCCGAAGCGCCTTCCTCGTCGAGGATGTCGCCCAGGACAACTTTTGCGCCCTCGGCGATCATCGCGGCAGCGTGGGCCAGGCCCATTCCGCGTGCTGCGCCGCTTACCAATGCGACGCGTCCGGCCAAGCGATTCATCGAGTTCCTTCTTGTACGAGGACACAGCGCGTGCCGCTGTAGATGGTGGGCATACAGCGATTGCAATGTATGCAGAGAGAGGAAGTGACTTCCTCTTTCTGCATCCTGTTGATCAAATCCGGTTCACGCAGAAGTGCGCGCGCCATCGCCACGAACTCGAATCCTTCGGTCATGGCGAGGTCCATCGTTTCCCGCGTGGATATACCGCCGAGAAGGATGAGCGGGAGGTCCACTGCACTGCGGAACTGGCGTGCCTGTTCGAGCAGATAAGCCTCTTTGTAGGGGTAAGTGCGCAAGAACTTGCTGCCCACCATGCGGATACCGGCTCGCTGCGGTTGTGGGAACGACGCCGCGAAGTCGCGTAACGGTACATCTCCGCGAAAGAGGTACATCGGGTTCTTCAGCGAACTACCTGCGGTCAACTCGAGCGCATCGAGCGAGCCGTCGCTTTCCAGCCACTGGGCAACCTGGAGGCTCTCGTCGAGCCAGAAGCCGCCCGGGACTCCGTCGTCCATGTTCAACTTCGCGGTGACGGCGATCTCGGTTCCTACTTCGGCGCGCACGGCCGAGGCTACGGCCCGTGCGACGCGCGCCCGGTTTTCGAGGCTCCCGCCGAACTGGTCGGACCTGTGGTTCAGCGCTGGGCTGAGAAATGAGCTGACGAGATAGTTGTGCCCGAAATGCAGTTCGACAGCATCGAATCCGGACTGCACGGCGATTCTGGCTGCGCGGGCATGATCGGCGACGATGCGATCGAGGTCGGATGCGCTCGCTGTCCTCGTCAGCCGCATGCTCAGAGGGCTGATCTGCCACGAAGAGGCCAATGCCGTCGCACGGTTGGATTGCGAGTTCGCAACCGGTCCCGCGTGCCCGATCTGAGCGGAGATGGCGGCGCCCTCGGCGTGGACGGCTTCGGTCAGACGGGTGAGTCCTGCAACAGCTTCCGGGCGCATCCAAATCTGATGGCGGTCGGTTCTGCCCTCGGGCGAGGATGCGCAGTAGGCGACGGTGGTCATGGCGGCACCGCCGGCAGCGACGGCTCGGTGGAAATCGATCAGCTCATCGGTCACCAGAGCTTCCGGGGTGCGTCCTTCGAAGGTCGCGGCTTTGATGACACGGTTACGTAGCGTGAGGGGGCCGAGGTCGGCAGTTTCGAATATTTTCATGGCATTACCTTGTCGAGGAAGGGGTTTCGGAAGATTCTTCGTGGGTCGAACTCGTCGAATGCTGCGGAGGCGGACTCCCACTCGGGGTACCGGGAGGGGAGTGTTCGGGTCAGAAACTCGGTGTCGGCGTGTGACTGGTCGTTGGTGAACGCCCAGCCCTTCGAGTATTCGGGCCGCATAGTGCCGAGTGAACCGCAATAGTGTCCATGCATCCACAGCTCCATTTCGCGGAAGAATGCATGCATGCCTGGCGTGCCGGGGAAAGAGACCACGTTCAGCCAGATTGCCGTGTCCCATTCCGGATGGCCGGGAACCGGGGACAACGCTGAAAGAGACGGCGGGCCCGAGCTTTCCACGGACACATCCGCATCTTTGTCGAGTCCACACAAGCGCACCTCGAAAGGGCCGTTGACCGGGTACTGACCCAGTGAGCTGTAATGCGTGAGCCGCTCGTCGATCCAGTTGGTCATGTCGTGGATGATCGTGGCGACATCGGACCTGAGTGCGAGCACCACGCCTCCGCCCGCGGTCACTCGCAGTGTGGTCGCGCGCAGGTACAAGCGGACGTTCTTCGATGTGCCCCAGATGTCGGCGGTACCGGTGAGTGCCATGCCCGCCTTGACTGCGTCGAGCTGCGACGCGCCGAATGCAGGTGTGCCGGCCGCGAGCTGTGTCGCCACTACACCCAGCCCGTCGGTGAGCGGCTCGGGGATCATATCGGAGAACGCGTAGTTGTACGGTCCGGTCACTTCCCGTGATTGTTCCGGCCGGTTCGGTTCGTCGCTCCATATTTTGAGCCACGGCTCCTGGGTGAACGGGAACCAGATGGCTTCGACGCTTCCGAACTCGGCGAGATACTTCTCGAAAGTCCGACCCGGGGAACCCGCCGGGGCGAACAGTTCCTGCCAGCCGACGTCGAAGGTGCTGAGACATCGGAGGCGTTTGTCGGCGCCTGCCTGGAGCGTCACCGAGGTGATGAAGGTGCGGCCCAGGTGAGTGAGCAGTGGGCGAATGGCCGGGTCGGAACGGATGAAGGCCCGCGCGACGTATTCTCCTACGGAATCGTCCCAGACCACAGCCGTCAGGGCGGTGACAAGATTGCTGACGGTACCGAAGCTGGTTCCGGGGACTGCACTTTCTCCGTCGGCTGGAGGGGTGGCGCCGTGCGCGTCGATAGCGAGAGCGCCGCCGATGGTGATGTCGCCGATGGCCGGGATACTCGACCAACCCAGTCCGTGGCCTTCGAGTGCGGTCAATATGGACAGCAGGCTCGCGCCACCCTGAGCGGTCACCGTGGCAGGGGACCCCGTCGGATCCACGCTCACGCCGATCAGGTGCGTGGTCGTGTCGAGGAGAACTACCTTGTCGACGGGGTATCCGGGGACCACCGTCAACGGACTCCAGCCGTGCATGGAGCCGCGTGCTCGTAGCGTGTAGCCGTGCTTCGCGGCCCAGTTGGCCAGCGTCACCACCTCGCCTTCACCCCGCGGTGCGCATGTCCAGACGTGGTCGAAGACGATCTCTTTGGACCAGTTCACGTAGCTCTGCTGATAGAGGTCGATTCCCCCGGGGAACTCGGGCGGCACCGTGAGCGAGGCCTCGCCGACCGGTGCAGCAGCGGCGAGCGACCATTGGGACCCCGCGACTGCGGCTGCTACCGCGGTGGCGGCCGCAGCGCCGAAGAAGCGGCGCCGCGACAGCGACCCGTGTACGTTTTGTTCGACCATGCAGTTACCCCTATTGCAGTATTACGGTGCCAGCGGCACCACAATAGACGATAGACGATTGACGATGAGTGTGACGAAATTTCATGAATCCGGACAGCAGTAGCGGCAAAGGTCGGGCTGGCCGCCCCCGAGACAGCAGCGTCGACGACCGAGTGTTGTCGGCTACCCGCGAGCTACTGATGGAGCTCGGTTGGGAAGAATTGAGCATGCGTGGCGTCGCGGCCCGTGCCGGCGTCGGTCGCGGCACCATCGATCGAAGATGGTCGTCCAAAGCTGAGCTGGTGTTGCACTCGATCCTCGGAGCAACCCCCGACCTCGAACCGTTCGACGGTACGGACCCGAACGGTTGGGTGCGATGGGTGGCAACAGGCAGCCGCGAGCTGTTCGCCAAACCAGAAGTGCGCGCAGCAGTTCCGGGTCTGATCAGTACCTTCACTCGTAACGAGGATCTTCGTCGTCAGCTCTGGCAGAGCTTCAGCGGGCCTCCCGCCGAACTGTTCTCCGCAGGTTCGTCGCGGGATGCAGCGGACGACGCCATGCTCGACGCTAGAGCGCTGATCGCGATGGCGGCGGGAGCCTCACTGTTTCTCAGTATCATTGCGACAGAGGATGATACGGATCCTGTTCATCTTCGGATCGAAGAGCTTTTACTTCGCGCGATCGATCAGAAACCACGGTAGCGCGCCGAATAGCGGGCCGCGTCGTCGTCGATAGTGCGTTGCTTGTATGCGGTCAACAGCGCGGGATCGAGCCCATGGGTGACCAGGCGATGGCGCTGATAGATCGGTTTGAGAGCGATCATGAAATAGACGAACGGGAGCAACAGGATCAGCATCATGCCGGCGCGGACGAACAGTGGGCCCGGCACGAGCAGACACACGGCCAGCAGCGGGACCAGCGGGACGATGCATCGGGTTGCGTAGTGCCGCGTGGAACCCGGTCCGGTGATGTCGTGGATGACCCAGGCGCTGAACTTCTCGGGTAGTGGTCGGCCTGCGAGATAGGCGGCGATCTGCCGGACGCTCGGTCGAGGTGCGGTGGTCATCGAATCGGGTTCCAATCGGAGTCGGTCAGCGCGCTCGGGTAGCCGCTCAGACGCGCTTTGAGCCAGTTCAGCTCTTGGCGTAGAGCATCGGGGAGTTTATCGCCGCCTATCGTCGCGTACCACTGGTCGATGAGTGTTAGTTCCGCGAGTAGTTCGTCGGTGTCGGGTGTCATCGCAGTGTCGACATCGGCGCGATCGATGTCGAGTCCGGTGAGATCGAGTGAGCCGGAGGTGGGAACGTAGCCCAGGGGAGAAGGGTCCGCGTCGACCAGTCCGTCGATTCGGCGCAACGCCCAGTCGATGACCCGGAGGTTCTCACCGAAGCCCGGCCATAAGAAGGTTCCGTCATCACCGCGACGAAACCAGTTCACGTAGAAGATCTTCGGTAGCGCCCCTGGCGAACCAGCGAGGGACCCGATATCGAGCCAATGCTGGAAGTAGTCACCGACGTGGTAGCCGATGAAGGGGAGCATCGCCATGGGATCGCGACGGACCACCCCGACGCTTCCCGCCGAGGCGGCCGTCGTTTCCGAAGACAGTATCGAGGCCAGAAACACCCCGTGTTGCCAGTCGAATGCCTCGGTGATCAACGGGATCGTCGACGCACGACGGCCACCGAAGAAGATGGCAGAGATAGGGACTCCATGCGGGTCGTTCCACTCCGCTGCAGCAGTAGGGCACTGATCGATGGGCGCGCAGTAACGCGAATTCGGGTGCGCGGCGGCGGTATCGGAGTTCGGGGTCCAGTCGTTGCCACGCCAATCGATCAGATGCTCCGGCGCCTGCTCGGTCATTCCCTCCCACCACACACCACCGTCGTCGGTCAGAGCGACGTTGGTGAAGATCGAGTTGCCACCGGCGATGGTGCGCATGGCATTCGGGTTCGTCGCCATTCCGGTTCCGGGCGCCACGCCGAAAAATCCTGCTTCGGGGTTGGTGGCGTAGAGCTGCCCGTCCTCGCCGAATCGCAACCAGGCGATGTCGTCGCCGATGGTTTCTGCAGTCCATCCGTCGAGAGTCGGTTCGAGCATGGCGAGGTTGGTCTTGCCGCACGAGGAAGGGAATGCTGCGGCGATGTAGCGCACCTCGTTTGCGGGGGAGGTGAGTTTCAAGATGAGCATGTGTTCAGCCAGCCACCCTTCGTCACGCGCCATGGCTGAGGCGATCCGCAGGGCAAATGACTTCTTTCCCAGTAGTGCATTACCTCCGTAGCCGGATCCGTAGCTCCAGATCGTTCGGGTCTGAGGGAAGTGGCTGATGTACTTCGTGTTGTCACACGGCCACGGGACGTCGGGTTGACCCGGTGCCAGTGGAGCACCGACCGAATGAAGTCCTTTGACGAATGGTGCTTCGGTGCCCATACGTTCCCATACAGGTGCTCCGGTGCGGGTCATCACGCGCATCGATACTGCGACATATTCGGAATCGGTGATTTCGACACCGTATTTCGGCTCATCGGAGTCGATGGAACCCATGCAATACCCGACTACGTACATCGTTCGGCCGGCCATTGCGCCACGGAACTCCTCGGTCAACACCGTTGTCATGTCGACGGGATCCATCCAATTGTTCGTCGGTCCGGCGTCCGATTCGTTTTCCGTACAGATGAAGGTGCGATCTTCGACGCGTGCAACATCTCGGGGATCGGAGATGGCGCGGAAGGAGTTCGCAGGCACGCTCAGTGCGAAAAACGTGCCTCGATCTACGAGGATTGTTGTCAGTCGGTCCCATTCATCCGCGGTGCCGTCGCACCAGACGATCTGGTTTGGTGTGGTGAGTTCGACGACCTCGCTCACCCATATCAGCAGCTCTGCATGGGAGGTCGGTGCGAAGCCGAGATCGAGATCGACAGTGTTCGATGTGGTCATGGGTGTCCCTCCGAGGTGGCATAGAGTTCCAGTGATTCGGTGTGTTCACCGGCTGTACTGAAGACGTTCGACGAGATCCAGTGCCCGGCCGGCGTAGCGGGCGACTGTCGTGGTCAAGAGTGGTTGGTCGAGGTCGGGCAGGAGTTTGCCGCGGGGCGAAAGCACGGCGAGTGCCCGAGCGCAGGCCACCAGGACCGACGCGTCGACGCGGGTAGGTGCTCGCCGAGAGAGGGCGTCGAACAGGCCAGGCAACGCAAGTGAGGCGGCCGGCACAGGATCCGAGTCGATGGTGATCGTGCGTTCCATCTCGTCACCGATACGGTTTTCCGCGTCGGACAGGTCGACCAGAACATCGTTGTGTGAGATCAGGCGCCTCAGCGAAAAGTCCTGCGCGTCATGGTTACTCCAACTGGTGACGCTTCCGACTCCACATTCGATGAGCGCTGGACCCAGTAGTGGTGCGCGTTCGGGGCAGGCGATGATCACTCGCCCACGGCTGGGGGAAATACCGCGTTGGCCCAGCGTGGAGACGACCGACGCTGCCATCGCAGCGGTAGCGAGGTCGATCTCGGTGACGACAGTCGGGCCGCCCCGCACGTCGACGCGACGAGCGATCGCTTCGGAGTGTGCTGCGTTCGATCCGACCACCAGGGCGATACCGACGTTCGCGTCGACCGCGCACAGGCGATCGACGATGTCGGTCTCGGTGCAGTCGGCCAGCGGAAGTCGTGTCACACGCAGTGACGTGAGGTTCTCGATGATGGCGGCGTACTCCTCCATCGCAACCCAGCCGCGAATCGAACCGTCGGTTTGCCGTGCTCGCTGGGAGGATTCGTGTACTCCGACCACGGTCATGGCGCCAGGAGCGCCCGAAGCGGAGTGTTCCGCATGCCGGTATCGAGTCCTCATCGCGGACCTCCACTGATTGTTGAGTTTTGCATTATTGCACTACGTAGATTGACGGTATTCTTACTTGCGCAATAACGCAAGTAGGCGCAAGCTTGTGGTCGATCGAAAGCGACTGCCCGAATGCGTCTACCGAGGGTGAACCGAGAGGGAGTCGATGCTGGGGTCTGTCCGGGCTGTGCGCAGAATATGGGCATGCTGCACCTGCGTATCCTCTCGCCTTCGATGCTGACTCAGGACGTGCTCGCATGTCTTGTCGACAGTCCCGCTGTCAGCGGTATCGCGGTGACACGCGAGGCTTCCGTCGAACCTGTCGGCGACCTAGTCGTCGCCGATATAGCGCGGGAGGGAGCGAACGAGATCATCGACTTCCTACGCGATCTCGGAGTGCATCAGGATGGCAGCATTCATATCGAGCCGGTTCGTAGTTGGCTCTCGCGCTCGGGATTCGAAGCAGAAAAGCGAACACCGGGCAGTAGCGCAGACTCGGTGGTGTGGGCGGATGTGGCGCAGCGGTCGTACGACGACACAGAACTGAATTGGACTTACCTGAGTTTCATGGGCATGGCCACGCTGCTCGCATCGATCGCGATCATCATCGATTCGCAGATCCTGATAATCGGTGCAATGGTTCTCGGCCCGGAGTTCGGGGCTATCGCAGCTCTCGGTGTCGCGCTGGTGCGAAAACGACCTACGCTGCTGGTCCGTGCGAGCAGGACCCTCGTGATTGGATTCGTTCTCTCGATCGCTACGACCACTCTCTTCGTACTTGTGGCGCGCGCGGTGGGCTGGGTGGTCATCGATGACGTCACAGGACCTCGACCGAGCACCGCTTTCATCTACTCACCGGACAAATGGTCGTTCATCGTGGCAGTCATCGCGGCAGCAGCAGGGGTTCTGTCCATCACCTCGGCGAAGACGGGTGGGTTGTCCGGGGTGTTCATCTCGGTGACCACGGTGCCTGCCGCCGGAAACGTCGCGCTCGGAATAGCGTTCGGGGTTGGTACGGAAATTTGGGGCAGCACTCTTCAGTTGCTGCTCAATATCACCGGTATGGCGTTGGCAGGCTGGGCCACTCTGGCAATTCAGCAGAGCGTCTGGGCACGACTTTCTGCTCGTCGCGCTGCCGCCATAGACCGCTTCCGGAGTCGCTGAGCTCGCCACGAATTACTTCGGAACTCGAAGCTCCGTGCACATTTTCCGAAACTCCCCGTCATCGGCACGATCCAATGGAACTGCCAAAGCGATACCGTCGCAAAGATTCTCGTACTTCGATGCAAGCGCTGCAGGCAGTTCCGCGTACGTGCATTGCGTGACCAGCACGTCCAGTACGTCATCGGTAATTACATCAGCGAGATCAGCCCAGTCACCCGCGCGGGACATGGCGGTCAGCTTCTCGCCGACCTCGGACAGTCCGAGCGCATCGAGAGCAACGCGGTATGCCGGGGTGGAGTACAGAAACGCAAGTTCTTTTCGCGTAGGCTCCCGTGCCGATGCGACCGTGGCCGCATCGCGGCCGGTGATCGTCTTCGGGACCGCGATGATGCGAGGCCTTCGACCGGCACGTTCGAGATGGGGAATGGTGATCTGTTCGAGTACCTTCGGATGCGAACTCGTGGGATGAGCGACAAAGCCGTCGGCAATCTCGCCTGCGAGCATGCACATCCGCGCATTGACTCCGCCCGTCCATATTTCTGGAGATGGGATGTCGATCGGACCCGGATTGAAATAAGGTTGCAAGCGATCGAAGGTGTAATGCGTGCCCTGGTAATCCAATGCGCTCGAGTCGCGGAAGGCTACGAAGATCGCTCGAACAGCGCCGACATAGTCCCGTAGTTGCGCAACAGGGTCCGTCCATGGCATCGAATACCGCCCGACGATGTTCCCCCGCACCTGAGTCGCCAACCCCAACTGGAACCGGCCACCGGAGAAGCTCGCCAAATCCCAGGCCGCCAACGCCGTCACCATCGGGCTACGCGCAAACGCCACCACCATCGACGTCCGGACGACGAGGGTGGAGCTGTGCTCGACGGCCAACGCAGCGACCGCGAACGGATCTCGAACGGTTTCGGAGATGTGCACGGTGTCGAAACCGAGATCCTCTATGCGCCTGACGCGTTCTGCAACCTGGTGCAGAGGGGTATCGGCGGGTAGTGAAGAAACTAGTTCCATGTCGATTCAGGTGCTCCAGATGCTCGTGCCACGCGACGCTTTCCCTAGCGACCTTACGGCCGGCTGGTCACGCGCCCGGTCGCGGGACGTCCTTCTCCCACCTGGCCCGCCGCTCGGATTCCGACTGCTCCCACCACGGTGTGCCACGTTCTCCCAAAGCGACTTTCGCGGCCTGCACCCCCGCGCGGGAGGCGGCGGCGCCCCCGGTGGAGCGAACGTTGCGTCGCCAAGCCATGAGAATCGACCGTAGTTCGGCGTTGCGGTCCTCGGGAATGGAAGGGTCGGTCGCTCTCCAGCGTCGACCCTCGATCACGATGAAGTGTCCATCCTCGGTGTACTCGCGGTCGTCACTCACCCTGCCTCCCAGCTCCAGCGCTAGTCACAGCTCTCATGTCCTCGATGGTGCCAGAGCCGTCCGACGGTCCTGGTCGGTGGCGGTGTTGGATGGATGAGCAGTGGGTATGTGTGATCCGGTCGCGAGTGGCGCGGCGAAGGAGTGTGACAAGCATGGCTGGATTCGACCGATGATGCTGGCGCGAATGGACGAGTTTCAAAGAAGGCATCCATCGGCAGGATTTCCGCTGGCAGTGGTCTACAAATTCCTCGACGACCGTGGCGGATATCTCGCCGCCCTGATCGCGTACTACGCGTTCTTGTCGCTGTTTCCGCTACTGCTCTTGTTCACCACGCTGCTGGGCATCGTGCTTGCCGGTAATCCGGACCTGCAGGCCAGCATTCTCGACTCGGCGATGAGTCAGATACCCGTCATCGGAGATCAACTCGGCGAACCGGACCGTCTCAGCGGTGGTGTGACGGCGATTGTCATCGGAATTGTCGGCTCGCTCTACGGCGGGCTCGGCATCTCGCTCGCCGCGCAGTACGCGATGAACACCGCTTGGTCCGTTCCGCGCAACGAGCAGCCGGACCCGCTGCGGGCACGACTGCGGGGTCTACTGCTGCTCAGCACTGTGGGTACGGCCATCATCGGACTGACCGTTCTCAACGCCGTTGCATCGTCCGGCGTCTTCGGGTTTGCAGGTGGCACGCTGGCCCTGATCGGCGCCGTCGCAGTCAACGCCGTGGTCTTCTCCGCAGCGTTCAGAATCGGAACGCCCCGCCCGCTGACCCTCCGGAACGTACTGCCGGGGGCAATCGTCGCCGCAGTGCTCTGGCAGGCATTGCAAGCGTTCGGGGGAATCTACATCCGATATGTGGTGGGCAACGTCAGCACCAGTAACGGAGTCTTCGCGATCGTGCTCGGCTTGCTCGGATTCCTTTATATAGCATCGGTACTCATCGTTCTCTGTATCGAGATCAATGCCGTTCGAGTCGACGGACTGCATCCCCGTGCGCTACTGACGCCGTTCACCGATAATGTCGAACTCACCGAGGGTGACAAGAAGTCCTACACCGGCCAGGCAGAAGCGCAGCGGAACAAGGGGTTTCAGGACATCGTCGTCACCTACGAAGACTGACGGGTGCTTGCACGCCTACGCAGACGTGACCGAGTCGCCGAGTAGCGAGGACAGAATCCGCGCCAAGATAGCGAGCTCTGCCTCGCTCAGAGCGGTCAGGGCCGCAGGCGGTGTTCGAAGGACCTCGTTCGCCACGCGCGCGAGTTCACGCCCGGAGTCGGTGAGTGCAACGACGCGTCGACGTCGGTCGAGCGGGTCCTCCGTGCGTTCGAGGTGGCCTCTGGCCTCCAGGTCACGAAGAGCGATCGACAGGTACGGCGGATCGGAGCCGAGCTGTTCGGCGAGTTCGCCCGCCGAGAGTGGTCCGTGCAGGAGCTGTCGGAGAACTTTCGTTCTGAAGAAGCTCTCTCCGGTTGCGGCGACGACGGCGCGGTGTGGATCGGATACCTCGAGAACGAGCTTGCGTAGGTCGGACCAGACATCGGGGGCGTTCACGAGACCAGCTCCTTCGAGCGGGAGGCGACGGCGTGCGCGGTACCGCGCGCCCACCCTCCGGTGGTGACGACCGCCAGAATCAGAACCACGACACCGGCGCACAGCATGACTGTCCAGGCCGGTCGCGCAGCGTCGATGAAACCGTCCTCGAAGCTGCCGACCAGACCTGCGGTCACAATCGATCCGACGACCGCGACTCCGAGCGATTGGCCGATCTGTCGGCTCGTCGATGCGATCGCGGATGCAACGCCGGCCTGACTGCGTGGCATGCCCGATATCGCGGTGTTGGTGATGGGGGCGTTCACCACACCGAAGCCGATACCGAAAATGATGTACGACACCGCAAGCCAGCCGAAGGACGTGTCCGCAGTCAGGCGGGTGAGCATCGTGGCAGAGACGATGAAACCGACCCCGGCGACCACCAGTGAGATGCGCGGCCCGCGGGATCCGGTGATACGTCCGGAGATCGGGGCGAAAACGAGGGTCATCAAGGCCATCGGCAACGTGTACAGGCCGGCGTGCAGTGGGGAGTAGCCGCGGACGTCCTGCAGGTACAAGGTGTTGAGGAACAGAAAGCCACCCAGCGATGCGAAGGAGCACACGGCGATGATCGTGGCGCCGCTGAACGGGACGCTGCGAAAGAACGACAATTCGATGAGCGGTTCGGTGCGTCTGGACTCCGTCAGGATCAGCCCGACGAGTGATGCGAGGGTCACCGCGCCCGTCGTGAGGATGAGTGGGGAGGTCCAGCCCTTTGCCGATCCCTCGATGATCGTGAACACCAGACCGGCGAGCAACGCGATCATGAGGATCTGACCCGCGGGATCGAACTTGCGCGCATGGAGTGCCTTGGATTCCGGGATGTACTTCCACGTCAGTGCCAACGCGAGAAGTCCGATCGGGACGTTCACCCAGAAGATCGACTGCCACCCTGCCGACGTCACGAGCGCCCCGCCCAGCAACGGCCCCGCGGCCATCGACACGCCGACGACTCCACCCCAGACGCCGATCGCGCCTGCGCGTTCCTTGGGGTTGTCGAACGTGTTGGTGATGATCGACATTGCGACCGGATTCATCATCGATCCGCCGACGGCCTGAATCATGCGGAATGCCACCAACCAGCCCAGTGACGGCGCGACACTGCACAGTAGCGATCCGGTGATGAAGGATCCGGTGCCGATCATGAAGATCTTCTTGCGCCCGAAACGATCCGCGGAAGAGCCGCCGAGCATCAACAGCGAAGCCAGGACGAGGGTGTACGCGTCGATGATCCATTGGAGACCGGATACCGAGGAGTCGAGCTCGGCCCGAATCGACGGAAGCGCGACGTTGACGATGGTGTTGTCGATGCTGACCAGGAAGAGACTGAGGCAGCAGATGCCGAGCACGAGGTATCGGCGCTGTGACGAAGACTCTGTCATATGGACCGCCCGATGGTTGTACACCTACAAATGTTAGTTCGAGTATGAATTCTCGAGGCTTGCATGTGCAAGTGGCTAGTTCGGGGTTCTCTCATCGAGGACCCGCCACAGTGGATCGCTCGGCCCGATGTCGAACGTGCACTCTGTCGGTCTCGCATCCGGAACGAATGCCCACAGCAGTGCCCCAGCGGTACCTGCAGCCCGTTGACCGTCCATCTTCGCACCGATGTGTGCGGCACGATCTGCCGTCGCCGCGCAGGACCCCGCGAGTTCGCCGATCTCGGCCACCACGAGGGGCTTGCCGACCTCTGCCGTTTGCGTGATCCGACGCTGGAGTCCGTTCCACTGATCGCCGGGCAGTGCTACCCCGTCGGCGCCGTAGTCGTGGTACTGGAGAACATCGACGTTGGGTGACTCTGCCAGATAACGGTATTCGTCGCCTTGGCTTCCACATTGGCCACCGCCCGTGAGCCCGGCGGTGATCAAGGTTCGAGAATCGAGGGTGCGCACCCGTGCGCCGGCGGTATCGAAGAAATTGCGTAGAACGTCATCTGCGTCGGAGGCGCAGGTTCGTTTGTCCCAGGAGCAGTTCGCGTCCGTACAGGTGCTCGTTTCCGGTTCGCCGACGAGTTCCCACGCGGCAAGTGCGGGTGAGGCCTTCCAGCGCGTGACGGCAGTGTCGGCCCACTCCTCGAAGCTCAGAAGTGCAGTTGGGGTGGGGGAGGGCGGTGGTGTCGTCCAGCCGTCGATGTACCACTGTCGGTCCTTGAAGGCGTTGTCTTCGCACGCCCCGTCCTGCGGTGACAAGACTGGGATCAGAAGTTGATCGTGCGCTTCGGCCGCGGCGAAGACTGCGTCCATGGGACCGAAGTCGAGGGTGCCGGTGAAGCGGTTGATCGCGAGAGCTTGAAACGCGTCGAAGCGCGTCAGCGAGTGTGCAGGCAGGGCCGCGAAGTAGCTGTCGAGATCGACCATGGCCCCGCACCCGGCATTGACCGACCAATCCGTCGCCAGCTGGTAGGCATTGAATCCCGTCGGCCACCACGGTGCGCCGTCGAGTGTCAGACCGTCGGCGTCCGCGCTCACCCGAGCTTCCGGCGACGGCGCAGCGTCTGTCGGTACTGCACCGGTGACGGTGACGAGTAGTCCAGCGAGTGCCGCGGCGGCGACTCGACGAAAACGAACCGTGCTGGGCATAACGCAGATGATAGGCCTGTGTATTGACAACCGGTACATTCGCTCCCGTTGAATGGCATATCGACCGGCACTTATCGGGAAATCTCCGTCGAAATTATTCTTCCACCCCGCAATTCCAACCATACTGGTCGCGGGGATTGTTTATCTGCGCGCTTTCAGGGGTCCCTTCACCTGGTCATCGCGGGTAACGATAAATTCGATAAACATCGAGGACTGTTCACTCCTGATCGGTCATAATAATTCTCGAGAGATGCCACTTCCACCTAAAGGGCCGGACTATTTGATGTCGTCGACTATTGGTGTGCCTTCACGCTGTACTGCTCGAATAGCCGCAATCAGTGGGATCGTTGCGATTATGGTCCTTTCCTCCGTACCTGGAATCGCGCAAGCGCAGGACGCGGACTCGGAAGAGACAGCCCCGATCTCGCTGTCCCTCAGCGAAACCGGCCTAGGTGGTCCGATTGCACTGAATGGGCAGAGTGGCCGTGCTCAGGTCACCGTGCCGGTGCCACCGGGTACCACGCCGTCGTCGTTGAACGCCGTGCTCACCGTCCCGGCCTGGCTCGATCGAGGTTGGATCGATGTGGAGTCCGGCAACCGGCCCATCTCACGCGTCGCGCTCGCGCGCGACGCGCCGACGATCCCTATCTCCATCCCGCTGGCGGCAGTTCCAGTTGTCGGCGGAGCGGTGACCCTCGATCTCGCGTCGACGCTGATTCCCGACGCCGGCTTCTGCCCGAATGCCGTCGACGCGCAGCTGCGACTCCTCGACGCCCGAGTCGATTACACCGGGGCGCCGTCGATACCGCGAACGATCTCCGAGTTCCTGCCACCGGTGCTCCGACAGCTCACAGTATTCATGCCTGCCCAGCCGAACCGCGACATGATCTCGGCAGTGTTGACGTTGACGACGTCGGTGATCGACTACTACGGCGCGCAGCCCGTTCGGGTCGTCGTGCGCCCGGACACCGAATTGCAGGGTTCGCAACCGGACCAGACATTCGAACGGTCCGTCGTGGTGTCCGAGAACAACGACGCCTCAGCAGAACTGATCTTTCCGGCCGATCAATCACCTCCACGGCTGTTCGTCACCGGTAGCGATACGGCACTGACCGACCAGGTTCGATTGATCACCAGCAACATTGCCGACTTGGCGGTGACGACCAAAGCACTCGCGGGGGCGTCGGCTCCTCGTGCTGTTCTCGCACCCGATTCGACGACCCTCGACGATCTCGGAATCGGGACTGTCACCGGGAAAGGCGACTCCACCGCGACTGCGTCGCTCACGCTCGATCAAGCACGCCTGGGCCGCTCGGTCTCGGATGTGTCGGTGCATCTGACCGGAAATTACACCCCGGGCGTCGGATCGATCACTGCCGGGGTGGGAGGTAAGACGATCGCATCGTGGTCCGCCGACGATTCGGGTCGGTTGGATGAGTGGGTCGAGATCCCGAACGCCGAGCTGCGGAAAGCTACCACCCTCGACGTCAGCGTCGAGCACCCCTCGGATTCGGCCGCCGGATGTGGCACGCAGGCAGCGTCGACGATCACGGTCGACGGTTCCACTGTCGTCCGATCCGGACCTTCCTCGACGCCGGCTCCGCTGGGATTCGGATCGCTGCCGCAAGCCTTGATGCCGCAGTTCGACGTAGCGATGACCCAGGAAACCTTCGCCGATACCGTCCGTGCCGTCTCGGTCGTGACCGGACTGCAGCGCCTGTCCGCCAGGCCGATCATGCTGCAGGTCGTTTCTCTCGACGACGCGCTCGCCAGCTCCGACCCGGCCGTCGTGATTGCCGCCGACGGCGCTCTACCGGACTCGCTTTCATTGCCGCTGTCCTCGTCCGGCGCTACCACGTTCTCGATCGCAACGCCGGAATCCACAGACTCCGAATCAGACTCGGACACAGGCTCCTCGCTCACCGTCGATCCGGGGGTGCCTTACGCCAGCTTGCAGGTGACTACGACCGCGAACAACCAGGCATTGTTGGTGGCATCGTCGACAGGCAAGGGGGGCCGGCTCGACGCACTTCTGGGTTGGCTCGACGCCGATCCGTCGCGTTGGTTCGGCCGCAGCGGTGACATTCTCTTCGCTGTACCGGGAATCGAGCCGGTGTCGTTGTCGAGCGGTGACCTGGCAAAGGAGTCATCGGGGGAGTCGACGCAGGCCAACGGGTCCGGCGTCGATCGCCTGAGCGTGACGATCCTCGGAATTGCCGGCGCAGTATTGCTCGTCGCTCTCGTAGGTGCGGTCGTCCTCGTTGTGCGCTCTCGCCGCTCTGGTCGCCGTCGCCACCGCCGCCGCGACGATTCACCGCCGTCATGACTGCCGATGCCGAGGCCGGACCCGACCACACCGGGGAAGGGGACTCGGGCAGCGAGGACGTCGAACATCTCGATTCAGCACCGGAGAAAACGGGATGGACGGCGCACCCGGCCACGGTGATCGTGCTTCGGTGGCTTCTGCTCACCGGGTGCGTCGTGGTCGCGTTCTTTCCCACCTGGAAGCGGGTGTTGGAGGAAGCCACGAACGGCGCCATTACCGCATACATCTTCGTGCTCCCGTTCCTGGCGGCTGTGGCCGCGCAGGGGCTGGCTCGCCGCCGGGCCGGAGAGCTGCCGATTCACGATCGACAGACCGACGTCATTGTCGGCGGTCTCGCGTTACTGGCGTCGATCGCCGTCAAAGCCTTGTGGTTGCCGCGTTACTCCGAGCAGTACGCACTCGCGCACCTCGATGTCCTGTCGGCGTTGGTGTTCTTCTTCGGCGGCGCGATCCTGTTGTTCGGTCTTCGGCCGGTCGGCCGATTCTGGTCGGTGTGGTTGCTGCTGCTGGCATTGAGCCCGTTGATGTATCGGTTGGTCGCCATCAACGTCGGTGGAAGCCGATTCGCCTACGGCGCAGTGCTGGTGGTGTTGGGCGGGGTCGCAGGCGCGATAGCTGTCGGTCGTACTCGGCGTAGGGCGTGGCTCGGATTCGTCTGCACGGTGGCGACGGGGTTTGCGGTGCTGGCGTTCATCTTGGCCCTCTGGCCTCGAATCGACATCGTTCTGATGCAGCTGATCCCGACGGTCGGTGCCTCGATGGTGATCGGGGTGGGGTTCTATCTGCTCTCCAGGCGCGGTGAGAGCAAGAAACCGTTGCCGAAGGGCATGTCCTCGTCCTCGGCGAAACGTTCGCCGAGTTCGGCGATCATGGTGATCGTTGCTGCGGTGATCCTGCTCTTTCTCCCGCTGCCCGAGACAACGGTCATCCCGGATACCGCCGGCCCTCCGGGATCGACGTCCGTACCGTTGGCTCCGCCGACCGGGTGGAACCGGACAGCGATCCAATCGTACGACTGGGTGCGCTCGTACTTCGGGCAAACAGCCACGCTGAACCGGCAGACGATGAAAGCCGAAGACGGAAACCCCGAGTGGGACATCCAATCACGACCACGAACTGTGGTCGTGGACGTCCTCTCCACCACCAACCGAGCCAGCTTGGCGATCTATCCGGAAAGCACTCTGTATCGGCTGAGCAATACCCGCACCAGCGCTCCACTGCAGGTGCCCCTCGGGCACGGAGTCACCGGAACCCTGTACACCTCGGTCAGCGACGCATTGTTGTTGACCTGGACAAAATTGGTCTTCACCTGGGTACGCGGCGACGTCACCCAGCGAGTGACGATCATCAGCGTGGACAATCACGAGGACGGCGCTTCGTTCCCCAGGCCGATACCGTCGATGGCGTCGAATATCGGTACCAGCCTCGCGACCTTCCTACGCGGCAATTCCATCGTCGCCGACACCGACCCGGAGTACAAAGACCGCACGCTGCTGACCTCGTTCGGCACCGGTCTCGTTCGGGCGCAATGGAATATCGATACCAGAGGTGGACAGTGAGCAGCACGCCGCGGATTCCGCCGCGCGTCGGGGAGGAGACAGCGGAGTTTCGCGCAGCGGCGCTCGACGACGCCATCAACGGACTCGCCCGACGAAATCCATTGGCGTCGGCTGCGATCGCCTTCGTGCCGTGGCAGAAGTACACCGCCATCTCCATCGCCGTTCTCACTCTGGTGAGCGCTCTACTGAATCCTGTTCCGACACTGCTGGTATTGACGGTGTTGTGCACGCTGGGCTATCTGGCGATGATGTTCGACCGCCTGTTGATCTTCTCTCGGGGGTTGGATGCGACAGCGATCGTGACGGTCACCGATGAGCAAGCGCTCGCGATTCCGGACGAACTTCTTCCCGCGTACACGATCTTGGTCCCGGCATACAACGAGCCCGAGGTTGTCGGCGACCTCATCGCCGCCATGACCAACCTGAACTATCCGCCGGACAAACTACAAGTTCTGCTGCTGTTGGAAGAGGACGACGACGTCACCATCGACGCGGCGGCGCGCAGCGGAGTCAGCCAGATCGTGGAGGTAATCCTCGTCCCTGCCGGAGACCCTCGTACCAAACCGAAGGCCTGCAACTACGGACTGCATTTTGCGACCGGAACCATTGTCACGATCTTCGACGCCGAAGATCTCCCCGAACCTCTGCAGCTGCGTAGGGTCATCGCCGCGTTCGACCGTCTGCCCGATACCGTGGCCTGCGTCCAAGCAAAGTTGGCATTCCACAACGGCTCTCAGAATCTGCTGACCGGATGGTTCACCGCGGACTACGCGCTGTGGTTCGGCTACTTGCTCCCCGGTTTGATGCGCAGCACCTCACCGATTCCGCTGGGCGGCACATCCAATCATCTCCGGCGCGACGTCATCGAGCAGGTGGGCGCGTGGGACGGCTTCAACGTCACCGAGGATGCCGATCTCGGAGTGCGTATCGCCGCATCCGGTTACTCCACCGCGGTACTGGATTCGATCACACTCGAGGAAGCGAACAGTGACCCGATCAACTGGGTCAGACAGCGTTCACGCTGGTACAAGGGTTACCTTCAGACGTGGTTGGTGCATATGCGTCGACCTCTCGCTACCGTGCGTGCATTGGGCCCGGTCGGCACCTACCGACTGACGTTGTTGTTGGCAGGTACTCCGATCAGTGCCTGCATCAACATGATCTTCTGGTTCACCACGGCCGCTTGGATTCTCGGGCAACCAGACCTCATAGCCGCGCTGTTCCCGCCGTACATCTACTACTTCTCGCTGGTGTCACTGATCATCGGCAACGTCGCCACCATCTACATGTACCTGATCGCCAGTCGGGAAAGCGACAACGCCTACCTTCTCGTTCCGAGCCTGACCATGCCGCTGTACTGGGTGATGATGAGCGTTGCTGCTATCAAGGGATGCTGGCAGCTCATTCGGAACCCGTCCTACTGGGAGAAGACATTTCACGGACTGAACACGCCGACCACAGCAGCAGTCGAGACCGAAGAGACTCTCACGTGAGCTCTCGCGCACCATGGATCGTCTTCACCGCATCGTTGGCGGGCTACGTTGCGATCGGGTTGACGCTGAGCCTGAGGTTCGGCTACCTGCTCGGCGACGCATTGTCACGGACCTCGGCTGCACAGTCGGTTCTCCTGAGCCGCGACCCACATGTGTCCGCCATCGGATTCATCTTCACCCCGTTGACTGCGTTGGCACAGTTGCCGATCGTTGCGTTGTCTTCGTGGTGGCCGGCGATCACCCGGTGGAACATCTCCGGGATCCTGGTCTCGGCGGCGTTCATGGCAGGTGTTGTCGTGATGGTGTACGGAATCTGTCGGGATCGGGGTCTCTCGACCCGGTATTGCACGATCGTCACGGTGGTGTTCGCGATCAACCCGATGATCGTTTTCTACGGTGCGAACGGCATGAGCGAAGCAGTCTTTCTGTTCTTCGTCTGCTGGGCGGTGCGGCGCTTGATCCGCTGGGTACATACCGACGACGTCCACGATCTGGTCGTTGCGGGTATCGCACTGGCACTGGCCTACCTGACCCGCTACGACGGCGTCGTCGCTATTGCCGGTGCCGCTGTGCTGGTCGCGGCGATCACGCTGATGCGACGCGGAAGAGCGCAGTGGCGGCAGATGATTCGCCGCGCCGTGCTCGACGGGGTGCTCGTGGCAGGGCCAGGCTTCGCCGCGTTCGTGGTGTGGACCGGTACGAGTTGGTTGATCACCGGGGAAGCGTTGGCCCAATTGTCCTCGGGCTACGGCAATGCCGCGATTCTTGCGCAGTCCGGCGGTTCGACGGGAACCGCGCTGGGCAACACCGTGTTCGCGGTGACGGCCATTGTCGTGCTGGGGCCTGCGCTGTTGGTGGCCCTGCCGGTATCGGCGGTCCTCGCATTACGGCGACGCGATCTGGAATTCTTGGTCGGCCCGGTCGTGTTCGGGGCGGTCCTCGCATTCCAGGCCGTCAGCTTCATCGGCGGCTCCACCTTCGGTTTTCTGAGGTTCTATATCTGCGCGATACCGCTCGCCGTGGTCGCATTGGTGCAATTGGTTCCGCCGCGAGGCAATCCGCACACGCGGCGAGAAGGTGCGTTCCACCGTCCCCGGCCGGTTCGTGCGATGGTGCCGGCAGGGGTCGGCGTCGGGCTGGTGGTGTTGTCGGTGCTGGCAGTGCCGGTCACCGGCTGGGCGATGGTTCAGCCGAAGCTGGCTCCCCAGGAATATGCGCTGGGATATCTACTCGACCCGACCCCCTCGGCCGACGATGCCGATGCAGTCGCAGCTCGCACGATCATCGACTCGTTCGCCACCGAACGCGAACTCGCCGCATATCTGGACGCACAGAATCTGCCCGAAGGATCGGTTCTCGTCGACACCGTCTACGGGTTTGCGGTGGTCGCCGCGTCGTCGAATCCCTCGCAGTTCGTCGTGCCCTCCGACCAGGATTTCACCACGATTCTCAACGATCCGGGTGCAGCCGGAGTGAAGTATCTGCTGACGGTTCCCAACACCGGGCGTGGCGAATCCGACGCCGTCAACCGCAGGTATCCGACGATCTACGACAACGGTGCCACCATCTCCACACTTGCATTCGAGGTCCCCACTACGGGTGCAGATCAACCGAATTGGCGCATCTATCAGGTCGTCGACTGAGGCGAACCGGTACAGCGTTGCTCGCTATCGACCGGCGGCGTCGTATGCCGCGCCTTGAACACCGACGAGATCTACCAGGTCTCGCTGGGCGACGTTCATGTCCACCTGATGAATTCCCCAGTTCGGGGCCGGCACTGCCGGGATGAGCGAGGCCCCGGGCCCGTCTACCATGAGAACGCGTGGGCCCTCGTCGGTTGTGCACCGAGCATGGAGGCCGTCGACTTCCTGACCCGCGAGAATTCCGTGGATGGGAGCGTCGGCGTTCTCGCGCAACGACCCCGGATTGGTGCACAGCACCTCGACGTCGGGTCCGGCCGTATTCGGCGGCAGACCGAATCTCGCGTCTTCAGGTGCGGGATTCGAGAATGCCGAATAGGCGACTACACATCCGGTCTGCGTGGACTCGGTGCAGGCGGGCACGGAATCGAAGTCGCCTCCCACACCTTCGCCCTTGCGGACGAGCACGTTCCCGCCGATCAGCAGCGCCGAGACCAGTTGCGATTGGATGGGCTGACCATCGATGTGATCGGCGATCAGTTTTCGAAGGACGAAAGTGCCCTGGGAGTGTCCGATGAGGACCACACCACGGCCGTTGTTGTGGTGCTCGAGGTAGTCGTTCCAGGCGTTCTCGATGTCGGCGTATGCGAGGTTCCCGGCAGCGGTGCGTTCTTCCGCCGTCCCAGCGAACAATGCGCGGAGGGTGGTCTGCCGGTATATCGGCGCCCACACGTTGCAGTTCTCCCCGAAGGGCGCGGCCTGCAAGGCTGCCACAGCGCGCAACTCGGGAGAGGTGTCGAAGTTCGCGTTGGTGCTCTGCTGCAGTGACGCGGTGGGGTAGACGTAGAAGCAGTCCACCGGAGCGCCCGACCCACCGCCGCACGGGTCACCTTGCTGGCCGGGCTGACACAGCCAGGTCGTGGTCGCTGCGGGAGCAGGGTCGGCGGACACCGGCGAAGCGACCATGGCGAAGAACATCATGGCCAGCACACCGACGCGAAGCGCCAGGCCGGCGGAACGTGGGATCGGCACGAGGGTGACGATAGCAGGGCAGGTGCCTGGCCACGGGGAGTCCAGGAATCGGCCCGGAAACGCCTCCGAAACTACCGATCTTCCTCGATCGCGCCCCGAGGCAGCCTTTCTGCGCCCCAACTGCGTTCGATGAATCCGATGATGTTTTCGACATCTTCCGCCGGAATCTTGTCCGGCTCACCTTCCTCGAGCGGATCGGCGTGAAAGATGTAGAGGCGAGAGGCGAACTGGTCGAACGGCAGGGATCCTTCACCGGCTCGTTCACCATTTCCTGCGGTCCCGACGACGACGCCGTCACCCCAATCCTGGCCGCTGTCGTTGTTCGGATTGAAAAAATAGACCCGCATGATGCCGTCGGGATCGGCGGTGACACGCAGGATGGCGATCGCATGCCAGCCGATGTAGCGGGCCGCACTGTCGGTGACGGCGACGCCGGCCGGTTGCGGGTGAATCAGCGGCTGACCACCGTTGTACGCAGGGTGATAGGAGGCGTGAAACTGCCGAATGAAGCCGTCGAGGTCGATCAGATTTCCGGTCGCGACGTCGACGTTGATGTGGAATTCCCGAGCAGACCACCAGCCGTGGAACTCGGGATTGACCCAGCGATGCGGGTCGCCTTCACGGTCGGCGCAGCGTCGGACCATCTCTGCGTAAATTCGGTCGAGGTGCGGCACCAGCAGCAACGAAACCGGATCGAGGTCGATCGGATCGGTGGTCGCGACGCCGCCCACGCTATCGGTCGAGGAAATCGGTCGACCCTCGAAGTGCATGACGATCTCGTCGTCACGTGCAGCCCAGACGACCATCTGCAGCAGATAGTCGGGATCGTTGTACGCCCACATGGACAGTGCTCGCGCAGACTGGCACGTGGGATTGTCACCTTGGCCGACACCGAGTGGTTGGCCGAGCATCGACAACAGTCCACCGAGCAACCGCGACTCCGGATCGGGACCCGGACCGAATGCGACAAGCATTTTCTCGCGCACCTTCGGTGACAGCTTCAGTGAAATCTGCCGCCACAGGGAAGGGACTACCGGTGGCTCGTACAGAGTCCCTCGGTCGAGAAGCAGCGCCAGGCCGTACAGGCACTGTGCTGTCTCCGGATACACGGTCTCGGAAACGAGCCGCTGAACGAGTTCCGGATATCGCTGCAGACAGGTCCTGCCGGTGTCGGACAGTCCGAGCGCCTCGGCCAGTACGTAACTGTTGTGCTCGACCAGGTAACGCATGAGGGTCGCGTGATAAGGCGAGACCAACCCGGTGTCGTGCATTGCCCGGGCGAAACCGCGTGCCTCGAACTGCAGCGCTTCCGAATCCATGACCGCGAGCCGCGACCGATAGACGTCGACCCCGGGGTCCTCCCGACACGCTTCGGTAGTGCCGAACAGCGCCGTGATCAACCGGTCGAGACCCTGCCCGGACGTACCGAGATCCACGGTGGGGTCGTCGCGGTAGATCGCGATGCGGGTGACCATCGCCTTGACGTTGTCCACCTGAATCGGGCGTTGACGCAACACACGCCAGATCTCTTCGAGGAGTTCGTCGAGAACGCTGTCGTAACCGATCTGTTCGGCTACGTAGCCGAACAGATCGCGAATGAGATGAGCCGTGCGCCCGAGTCGAACTCGCTCTGCCTCCGACGGCGCTGTGAACAACACTTCGAGGTTCATGGCGAGGACCTGGGACAGGAACCGGCGAGCATTTTCCGGCGTCACCGCCGGGTGGTCGTATTCGCCGGCAACGATCGCCACCATCCGAAGTTCGCTCGTCGCCTCGAGCACTACGGTGTCGTTGTTGCCGCTTCGCAGGCTCGGGCCGACGAACGCCGGAACGAGGATGTCCGGCTGCGCCCAGTCCGATCCGGCGAACAGTCCCGCGTTCTCGAGGAGTTCGGCACGCTCCCGAATCGCTGCACAGCCGCCGGGTTGAGACAGCACACGATGCAAAGAGTCGAGGACGCGTCGGAGCTTGCTGCTCTTGGTGAACTCCGGAGCAGTTGCGAACGCTTCGGTTGCGTGATCGAGCTGCGCGAGGCGCGAAGCCAATGCTCGATCGGCCGCTGTGGCCGCATCGGTGACCGACGGTTCTTCCGTCGACTGTGCCGGTGGCGTGTGGTCGTCCCCGAGTTCCTGCCTCACACGTAGAAGTCCAATTCTTCCTGTTGTTTGAGCAGATCACGCATCCGGTACGGATCTTCGCCGAAGAAGTACAGCAATCCCCAGTGCGTACCGAAAGCCGTACGCTTGGTGACGGTCTCCTCGACGGGCGCCGAGAGGTCGTTCGTCTCGTAGTAGTCGTCGTCCAACGTGACGTCGGGGATGACGAGGTTGCTGACGACGCGTCGACGGGGGTACACACCGAAGCAGCCGGCAACACCGGTGGCGTCGACGACCTCCTTGGGGAAGAAGGCGTCGATCTCTTCCTCGGTGGTCTTCGGGTCGAACGCCAGTACCAGGCCTTGGTAAGCATTGAAGCCGTAGGCGCGCTCGAGTAGCTCGAAAACTTTGAAACCTGGTGGCCGGTAAGCAACTTCGCCGAAGTACATCTCGCCGTCGCTGGTGACGAAGTACTCGGGGTGGATGAACCCGAATTCGATCTCGAAGGTCTTGATCAGCTTCTCGATCTGCACGGTGATCTGATCGCGGTACTTCTCGAGCTCGGGGGTGGCGGGTACGAACACCGAGTATCCGAGGGTCACGTACTCGGAGATGTTGAGGAACTTGATCTTTCCGTTGTGGATCCAGGCTTCGACGGCGAACTCCCAGCCGTCGAGATGCGATTCCATCAGAGCCGGGAATTCCTCGTCGGGGATCGAGTCGACATCGTCAGGTGTCCTGATCACCCGGTGGCCGAGGCAGCCTGCCTTGTCGAACGCTTTGACGTGAATCGGGTCGTTGGGATCGCCGTCGAGTTTGAGGAGAGTTTGGTTGACGCGTTTGAGGAAGCGGATCACATCTTCACGGTCGTGAGCCTCCTCGAAGATCCCGACGCGAATCCCACCGAGCTGTGCACGACGCTTCATCAGGGACTTGTCTCGCAACAACATCGCCTGCCCGAACAGGCGTGGGTTGCCCAGCAGTACCGAGTTGATGGCGCCGGCCCACTCGACAGTTTCCTCGTACAGCGGGATCGCGACGTCGACACCCATATCGCGCAGTGTTTCGGCGATCTCGAGCGAACGGTCGTTGAGACGTTCGAAGTTCCACGGAAGATAGGGAATATCGTGCTCAGTGCAGTATTGCTCGGCCCAATCCGGTGCCACGACGACATACCTGCGGTCGAACTTGTCGAGGGCTTCCACAGCCGGCAAGCTCCAGCCGAGTAGTGCTACGTAGCCCGTGTCCGGATTCTTCTCGAGCCGTGCAGGCTGAGACATAAAGATCCTTCCCAATCGGTGTTCCGTGGTCGAAGTCCTCCGCTCCACGGTACAGAGTGTGCACTTCGCGACCGACGGGCTACCTCTCGGCGCACTGTCTGACGGCCGCGCTCACACTCCCTGTGCCAATGCACGTCCGGCTTGCCGACCACTGAATATGCAGCCGCCGAGGAAGGTGCCCTCCAGCGATCGATATCCGTGCACACCGCCGCCGCCGAACCCGGCGATCTCACCGGCCGCCCACAGTCCCGGCACCGTATTCCCGTCCGAATTCTGCACGCGACCGTCGAGATCGGTCTGAATTCCGCCGAGGGTCTTACGGGTGATGATGTTCAGTCGCACTGCGATCAACGGACCGGACTTGGGATCGAGAATTTTGTGCAGCGACGCAGTACGAGCTATCCGCTCGCCACGGGAGCGTCGAGAATTGTGAATTGCGGAGACTTGCAGGTCCTTGGTGAACGGGTTGTCCGTTTCACGGTCTCGTGCGGTGATCTGCCGCTCCAGATCGCGGGCATCGATGAGATTGTCACCGGTGATCTTGTTCATGCCTGCGACCAACTCGGACAACGTTTTTGCGACGACGAAGTCCTCGCCGTGCTCTTTGAATGCCTCGACCGGTCCGCTCGCTCCGGGTAGTACCCGCCCGAGAACGAGTTTGAGGTTCTTGTCCGTGATATCGGGGTTCTGCTCGGATCCCGAGAGTGCGAATTCCTTCTCGATGATTTTCTGCGTGAGAACGAACCACGAGTAGTCGTATCCGCTGTCTTGAATTGTTTTCAGCGTGCCGAGAGTGTCGAAGCCGGGGAAGTTCGGGACCGGGAAGCGTTGTCCGCGTGCGTCGAACCACATCGAAGACGGGCCGGGGATGATGCGAATCCCATGGTTCTTCCAGATGGGATCCCAGTTCTTGATTCCCTCGGTGTAGTGCCACATCCGGTCCTTGTTGACCAACCGGCCACCCGCACGCTCGGTGATACCGAGCATGCGTCCGTCGACGTGCTCGGGTACTCCGGAGATCATCGACGTGGGGGGTGTGCCCAATCGAACGGGCCAATTTTCCCGCACCAGATCGTGATTGGCGCCGATTCCACCGGCGGTGACCAACACCGCACCGGCATGGAACTCGAACTCCTCGACCTCGACCCGCGTGCTTCCCGAACCCCGGACCGAGGCGCTGGGCTCGAGAACCGATCCTCGGACGCCGTCGACGCCATCGTCGGTGATGGTGAGCTCGTCCACGCGATGGCGGAACCCGAAGCGCACCAAGCCTTTCGTGGCAGCCTCGCGGACACGCCGTTCGAATGGGGCGAGAACGCCGGGGCCCGTTCCCCAGGTGAGGTGGAAGCGTGGCACCGAGTTGCCGTGGCCCTCGGCGAGGTAGCCGCCGCGTTCGGCCCAACCGACGATGGGAACCCATCGCATTCCCTGCGCGTGCAGCCACGATCGTTTCTCGCCCGACGCAAACTCCAAGTAGGCCTGTGCCCACTGGTAACCCCAGTAGTCCTCACCCTTGGGGTCGTCGATGCCACGGTCGAACGTCGCGGTGCCGAGCCAGTCCTGCAATGCCAATTCGGGGGAATCCTTGATGCCCATCCTGCGCTGCTCGGGGGTATCGATCATGAACAGGCCACCGAGTGACCAGAAGGCCTGGCCACCGAGATTCTGTTCCGGTTCCTGATCGAGCAGAAGTACCCGTTTGCCCGCGTCGGCCAGTTCGGCGGTGGCCACCAGGCCTGCCAGACCAGCGCCGACCACGATTACGTCCGCATCCATCGTCGAACCTCTTCCCCTTGTCGTTCCCCTGCACGCTTCTGCTGCACGCCAGTGCACCATGTCGTGTCGGTCTCGACAATAGAGTTCCGCGTCCAGCGCCGAAGAACAAGCTCGCTTTCGATCACAGAGCTACTCGGTCTCGACGACGCGGCCCTTGAATTAGTTCGAACGACCGATACTCGATCTGCCGGCACGGTGTGAAGATTGCTTCCGACGGACTTTCCCTCTCCCTCTGGAGCAATCATGTTGAGTAGTAATGCAATATTGAAATCGATCACGGTTGTTGCGACTTTGGTTGCCGCGTCCCTCGCACTGCCCGGGGTCGCGTCGGCACAGCCCTCGACAGGAAGCGTCGACGGCGTAATCGCCAGTGGGAGCGCCGCTCTCGACAATGGAAGTAGCATTCTCGACGGCGGCAGCATCGTCGACGGCGCTATCGGCATTCTGAACAGCGGTAGCTCCATGATCAACAGCCTTCCCGGCACAGGCTCGATCGCGCCGCGCCAGTTCTGCAACCAGGACACACTGGCAGGTGGTCCGGGGGTGACGCAGACCCTCCATGACCTCGGACGTAGCGGACCGGCTTCATTCGAGCTTCGCTGGGAAACCCTCGACATCCCGGACAACATCGACGTGTTCTACCAGGGTGCGCTCGTCTTCAGCACGGGATACGTGGGCGATGACACGAACGAGGGAACCGGTTCTGCCGTGATCGACCTTCCTCCCGGCATCGACACGAATGTCCTGGTCAAGGTCATCGGCCCCGGCGGAACCGAGTGGAACTACACCGTAGGGTGCCCGTTCGCGTAAGACTTTCACCCGGCGCAGGTGGTCGATCGATCGCTCTTGCCTCGATGAACGGCGTTACTGTTCTGTTACTTTCCGTTACTTATTCGTGATGCGCGCGCCGGGCTGGATGACACTTGCCGTCACCACACTTGCAACAAGTCCCCAAGCACGTCACCACATTTCGCGGAAGGAACCCGATGGCTGCCATCCTGTTCGGATCGATCAGCACGCTTGCCGATACGTCCGAAATTCAACGACAAGCATTCAACGACGCCTTTGCCGCGCACGATCTGGGCTGGACCTGGGAGCGTCAGGACTACATCGAGATGCTGGCGAGCAACGGCGGCGCGGCTCGCATCGCCGAATATGCACACTCACGCGGTGAGGAAGTCGACTCCGCAGCAGTGCATTCCACGAAGTCGGAGATCTTTCAGAAGCTGCTGGCCAACTCCGACGTAGACCCGCGCCCCGGCGTCGTCGAGACCATCGCCGATGCGAAGAAGTACGACATCAAGGTCGGTCTCGTGACCACCACCTCCCCAGAAAACGTCAATGCTTTGCTCGGCGCTCTGACGGCTGTCGACGTCGACTTGTTCGACGTAGTAGTCGATTCCGCGAGTGTCTCGCAAGGCAAGCCGGATCGGGCGGCGTACATGTTCGCCCTCGGGCGCCTCGGCGAGAACGCAAAGAACTGCGTTGCTATCGAGGACAACGTCGGTGGCGTCGGTGCCGCTGTAGCTGCACACGTTCGCTGCGTCGCGTTCCCCAACGCGAACACGGTAGGGGGCGACTTCTCCGCGGCGGTGGAAACCGTCGATCATCTCGACGCGGATCGGCTCCGCTCGCTGACCGAAGGCAACCGATGAGCAGCATGCAAGCAAAGGTGACTGCGACCGAACGTGCCTTCCATGTCGAGGGATACGAGAAGATCGAGTACGACCTTCTCTATGTGGATGGTGTCTTCTCGGTGGGCAATACCGAACTGGCGGACAGCTACCGGCAGTACGGGCGGGCGCTCATGGTCGTAGACGAGGTCGTCTACTCGATCTACGGTGAGCAGATCCGTGCGTATTTCCAACACCACGACATTGCCTTGACCGTGCTGCCGGTGAAGATCGCCGAGACCGCCAAGTCGCTCGAGACGTTCGAGCAGATCGTGGGCGAATTCGACCGGTTCGGGCTGGTGCGCACCGAACCGGTCCTGGTCGTCGGCGGCGGGCTCACTACCGACGTCGCCGGGTACGCGTGCGCAAGCTACCGACGCAACACGCCGTACATCAGAATCCCGACGACGCTGATCGGGCTGATCGATGCAAGTGTGTCCATCAAGGTCGCGGTGAATTTCGGAAAGCACAAGAATCGTCTGGGCGCCTACCACGCTTCGCAGAAGGTCCTGCTGGACTTTTCTTTCCTTCGTTCGCTACCGGAAGATCAGGTCCGGAACGGCATGGCGGAGTTGATCAAGATCTCCGTAGTCGGTAACAGTGCAATTTTCGACATGCTCGACGAACACGGCCCGGAACTGCTCCGCACCAGATTCGGTCACCTCGATGGGACAGCCGAATTACGCGCTGTTGCAGACAGTCTGACGTATCAGGCCATCGACACCATGCTCGAACTCGAGGCGCCGAATCTACACGAGATCGAACTGGATCGCGTCATCGCCTTCGGTCACACCTGGAGCCCGACGCTGGAATTGACGCCACCGGCGCCGTTCTTCCACGGACATGCAATCAATATCGATATGGCATTGTCGACCACTCTCGCCGAGCAGCGCGGGCACATCACCTCCGAAGAGCGCGATCGAGTACTCTGGACCATGTCCCGCCTCGGCCTCGCGCTCGACAGCGACTACCTGACGTCCGAACTACTCTCCGAGGCAACGAGTTCGATCCTCAAGACTCGCGATGGCATCCTGCGTGCCGCAGTTCCCGACCCGATCGGAGCGTGTCGATTCCTCAACGATGTGACGACGGCAGAACTCGCCGACGTGTTGACGTTGCACAAGAAGATCTGCTTGGACTTCGACCGCGGCGGAGAGGGAGTAGACATGTTCACCTCCGACCGGAGTCGGTGAGTGACATCGACTCTCGAACGGAACCGCGCCCGGTCACACCGTCGACCATCCTTGCCGCGGAATTGCGGGAGGTGACCGAACTGCTGGCAGATGTGGCGTCGATTCCCCACGAGCTGATGAGCAGGATCACCCGGATGCGAGATCTGGCCGCAGGGCTGGATCCGTACCTCGAACGCTGCACCACGGAAGAGTCTTCGGCTCTGGCAGCGTTGTCGCAGCGGACGCATACTGCCGACTGGGCTTCGCGGCCAGTGGAGCAGGAAATGTTGTCCGGGCAGGTCGAGGGCCAGTTGCTGAAGTTCCTGGTGCACATGACCGGAGCAACGCGAGTGCTCGAGATCGGCATGTTCACCGGCTACTCCGCGCTGGCCATGGCAGAAGCTCTCCCGCCGCACGGGGAAGTGGTGGCCTGTGAGATCGACGAGTACGTGGCCGGCTTCGCGCGGGAAAGCTTTGCAGAGTCGGCAGCGGGTGCGCGCATCGTCGTCGAAGTCGGACCGGCCTCGGAGACTCTGCGTCGGCTCAACGGAACCTCACGTCCCTTCGACCTCGTATTCCTGGATGCGGACAAAACCGGATATCTCGACTACTACCGGACGCTGCTCGATACCGATCTGCTGACCGCGAACGCAGTCATCGTCGTGGACAACACGTTGATGCAGGGCCAGCCCTACGCGCCGGCGGATGGTCGGACCGGCAACGGCGACGCGATCGCGGACTTCAACCACTACGTCGCGAAGGACCCCCGCGTCGAGCAGGTCCTTCTGCCGTTGCGAGACGGTGTGACGCTCATTCGACGGATAGCGGTGTAGCGGACATGGTGTCTTCGGCAGTGCGCACGGTCGGGGCCCTGGCAGGTTTGATCGCCACGCTGCCACTCGACCTTGCCGTAGTGGGATACGCCGTTGCCCGGCGATTCGATCCACCCTTCGACGCACAGGGTTCATCGAGCCGGACAATTCTGATCAGTGGCGGAAAGATGACCAAAGCGCTTCAACTGGCACGGTCGTTCCACCTGGCAGGTCACCGAGTGGTCCTCGTCGAATCACCCAAGTATCGGTTCACCGGGCATCGGTTCTCTCGGGCAGTCGATCGCTTCTACTGCGTGCCCGAGCCCACCGACCCCGGGTACGCAAAAGCCTTGCGCGACGTGGTCGTCCGTGAAGGTGTCGACGTGTTCGTTCCGGTGGCGAGTCCAGCGGCGAGCATTCACGATGCCGACGCGCGGAACATACTCGACGGATACTGCGAAGTCGTGCACGCAGACTCCGAGACCGTGCGCATGCTCGACGACAAATCGCGGTTCTCTCGGATGGCGGAGTCGATGGGACTTGGAGTTCCAGACTGGAAGCGGATCACCGACCCGCAGCAGATCGATACTTTCGATTTCGCTCCCGGTCGTGAGTACATTCTCAAACGCATCGCCTACAACCCCGTCGGGCGTATGGATCTGACACGCCTGTCCCGGAGCACCCCGGAGCGGAATGCTGCTTTCGCGCGCAGCCTCGGTATCGACGAGGACGACCCGTGGATACTGCAGGAGTTCATCTCCGGTCAGGAGTACTGTACCCACGGAACCGTGCGCGGCGGTGCGCTGCAGGTCTACGCTTGCTGCGAGTCCTCGGCATTCCAGGTCAACTACGAGATGAGCGATAAGCCCGAGATTCGTTCCTGGGTAGAGACATTCGTGGAAACGCTCGGTGTCACCGGCCAGTTGTCGTTCGATTTCATCGAGGCTTCGGACGGGCAGGTCTACGCGATCGAATGTAATCCGCGCACGCACTCGGCCATCACCATGTTCTACGACCACCCGGATCTCGCTGCTGCGTACCTCGAGGACGGTCACTCGGTCGTCGAACCCACCCAGTCCTCGCGCCCGACGTACTGGATCTATCACGAACTGTGGCGGCTGCTCACCGAGTCGCAGCGCCGACATCGACTCGGAGTGATTCTGCGCGGAACCGATGCGGTGTACGAACGTTGGGACCCGTTGCCCTACTTGCTGGTTCATCACCTGCAGATTCCTTCACTGCTGCTGAAGAACCTGAAGTCCGGGCGAGGCTGGACGCGAATAGATTTCAACATCGGCAAACTCGTCGAGAATGGAGGGGACTGATGTCGCCGACATCGGTACTGGTCCTGGTGGGCTCGGCGGTCGACGACTTCAACGCCGATCTGTCGCGCGTCTACGCCGGGGGATTCCTCGATGCGTTCGCGGGTAACCCGGCCTACAGTCTTCGAATCGCATTCGTCTCACCGGACGGATGCTGGCGCTTTCCGGAAAGCCTCGAGTCGTCGAGTATCGCTGCAGCGAAACCTATTTCACTGAGCCACGCAATCTCGGAAATATCCAGCCGGCATATCGATGTCGTCGTTCCCCAGATGTTCTGTCGGCCCGGGATGACAACATACCGCTCGCTGTTCGAACTGCTCGGCGTTCCATACGTGGGGAACCGGCCGGAAGTGATGGCGATGACGGCAGAGAAGAACATTGCCCGGGCTATCGTCGCGGCAGCCGGCGTCGCAGTTCCAGACGGGGTCTTAGTCTCCCGCGGCGACCTGACGAAAACGGAATCGTCGAGAGCGATGGTGCCGGTCGTGGTCAAGCCCGTCGATTCCGACAATTCGATGGGGGTGACACTGGTTCGCGATCCGAGAGAACTCGCCGCCGCCGTGAACGAGGCGTTGCAGTACTCGCAATCGGCACTCATCGAGTCGTATATCGAATTGGGCCGCGAGGTGCGCTGCGGGATCATCGTCCGCGACGGCGACCTGGTGTGCCTACCGTTGGAGGAGTACGCCGTCGACGAGGTGTCGAACCCGATCCGTGGCCGCGCCGACAAACTCGACCGGACCGACGACGGTGAGCTGTACCTCGTTGCCAAGGAGGCCACTCGCGCCTGGATAGTCGACAGCGACGATCCCATCACCGAGAAAGTCTTCGATGCCGCCAGGGCATGCCATGTCGCGCTGGGGTGCCGTCAGTACAGCCTGTTCGATTTCCGCATCGATCGAGACGGAAACCCGTGGTTCCTCGAAGCCGGTCTCTACTGCTCGTACTCCCCGAGCAGTGTCATCGCCGTCATGGCCGCGGCGGCAGGCATTCCTCTCGACGAACTGTTCGCCCTGGCGATAGAGGAGGGGAACCGATGAAACACGAGGTTCTGCACCCCATCGGGGTCCGCATCACCGAAGTCGACCCCGCCCGTTTGACCGCCGAAGACGTCGAGGAGTTCGCGACGCTTCTTGCTCGGCACGGCGTCGCAGTCATGCCCGATCGCGAGATCGACGACGACCAGTTCCTGGCGTTTCTTCGTTCCTTCGGTGACCTGATGTTCACCGAAGGGGAGAGCCCGCTCGACGGCTATCCCGATCTCAACGTGATCAGCAATGTCGGAAGAGCGACCCGACCGAAGTCGACGTTTCACGTCGACACCACCTACATCGAGCATCCGCCTGCCTACACCTCGCTGCGAGCAGTGGAAGTCCCGACCACGGGCGGCCAGACGCTGTTCAGTGACCAGTACGAGGCCTACGACTCCTTGCCTGCCGAGATCCGCGCCGACATCGACGGGCGAACTGTCACGCACGTGGTGACCGGACTCGATGGATTCGAGGATGTGTCAGCGAAGCATCCGCTGGTCCGAGTGCATCCGATCTCCGGACGGAAGGCTCTGTATCTTTCCGCGCCCGCCCGCTGTGTGGCGGTGACTGGCAAAACGGAAGCCGAAGCAGCAACGCTGATCCGGTATCTCGTGGAGCACTCGACACGACCGGAGAACGTACTCGAGCACTCGTGGTCACCCGGTGACCTCGTCATCTGGGACAACCGCTGCGTCATGCACCGCGCGGACCACAGCGGTGTCGTCGGTGACCGCGTCATGCACCGCGGAATGGTGGCCGAGTTCGAGACAAGCGTGGACCATCGCGTCGATAGCTAGAATCAGCCATGGCCGAACCGATCGACGAGCACTTTCTGGATCGAATCGGTTCCCTCTGCTCAGGCAGGAGCTCGGTGAACCGGTCAGCGACGACCGACCGCATCCTCGAGCTGTTCGACGCCCAGCTCGGCAGCAGACATCTCGATCTCGTAGCGCGCTGGCTCCGCTCGATCGGGCGCGGTTTCTACACGATCGGTAGCGCGGGACACGAGAGCAACGCAGCGGTTGCCGGTGCACTACGACCGACGGACCCGGCGTTGTTGCACTACCGCTCAGGGGCCTTCTACCTCGAACGTGCACGCCAGGGCGGCGGCAGCGATCCGATACGCGACGTCCTCGAAGGCCTCGTCGCGGCGACGAGCGAGCCGATGTCCGGTGGCCGTCACAAAGTGTTCGGCCGAGCCGACCTTGCCGTCATTCCACAGACCTCGACCATAGCCTCGCATCTTCCCCGCGCAGTCGGCGTCGCATTCTCGATTCCACGAGCGAAAAAGCTCGGTGTGCCCTCACCGTGGCCTGGGGATGCCGTCGTGATCTGCAGTTTCGGCGACGCGTCGGCCAACCATTCGACGGCACTGGGTGCCGTCAACACCGCTGTTCACTCGGCTTACCAGGGCGTGCCGTTGCCGCTGCTGTTCGTCTGCGAGGACAACGGCATCGGAATCAGCGTGCGGACACCGGCGGGTTGGATCGCGTCCAACTTCGCCGAACGCCGCGGACTCGAATACTTCTTCGCCGACGGCAGTGACCTGCACGAGGTTCTCGCGACGGCGACGGCGGCATCGACCTGGGTGCGCACGCACCGCAAGCCTGCTTTTCTGCATCTGCGGACCGTCCGCTTGATGGGCCACGCCGGATCCGACGTCGAATCTGCGTACCGTGGAGCTTCGGAAATATCTGCCGACTATGCGCGAGATCCGGTTCTCTGCACGGCACGGTGGTTGATCGAGAATGGCGCTCTCACTGCCGAGGACGTGCTGGAGCGCTACGAAGCCAAGCGTGCTCAGGTGATCGGGGCCGCGCGCGAGATCGCGGAACTACCGCACCTCGGTTCCGCGGCCGAGGTGATGAAGCCGCTGTCGGAGATGATGCGCGACATCGCCTCGACGCCGCAGGCAGGCCCTATATCGTCTGCGGCAGCGACTGTCGCGGGGGCAGGGGCAGGGGCTCCGCTGACATTTGCGCAGGCGGTGAATCGAGCGTTGCTCGAGGTTCTCGAACGCTATCGGCAGGCTGTTCTGTTCGGTGAGGATGTCGCCAGGAAGGGTGGTGTCTACGGCGTCACGCGTGGGTTGCTGGACAGAGTGGGGCCTGCGCGTGTGTTCGACACCGTTCTCGACGAGCAGGCGATACTCGGACTCGCTGCGGGAGCGGGTTTTTCAGGATTACTGCCGATTGCGGAGATTCAGTACCTGGCGTACCTGCACAATGCTGCCGATCAGATTCGGGGTGAAGCGGCGACACTGCAGTTCTTTTCGAATCGGCAGTACCGAAACCCGATGGTGGTCCGTATCGCTGCATACGGCTATCAGAAGGGCTTCGGCGGGCACTTTCACAACGACAATTCTGTTGCAGCGCTGAGGGATATCCCCGGGATCGTCATAGCGTCGCCGTCGCGGCCGGACGATGCTGCCGCAATGATGCTGGCCTGTGCCGACGCCGCGGTTCGTCACGGTGCGGTGTGCATCTTTCTCGAGCCGATTGCGTTGTCCCACACCAAAGATCTGTACGAGGACGGTGATGGGGAGTGGATGAGTAGCTACCCGACCGAGCCCGTGGAGGTGGGCCGCGTGCGGGTGTACGGCGAGGGAAACGATCTGACGATCGTCACGTTCGGTAACGGTGTCCGGATGAGCCTGCGCTGTGCTCGGGAGCTCGAAAGAGTCGACATCGGTGTACGCGTGGTGGATATGCGCTGGATCGCTCCGCTGCCCATCGCGGACATCGAACATCATGCTCGGGCGACCGGCCGAGTCCTGGTGGTCGACGAGACTCGCAGCACGGGCGGAGTCGGTGAAGGAGTGATCGCGGCGCTGGCCGACGCAGGCTTCGACGGCATCGTCGGCAGGGTGGCGAGCAAGGACAGCTTCATTCCCCTGGGCGACGCGGCGCTCGAGGTTCTGCTGTCCGAGGACAGCATCATCGACGCGTCAGGCCGAATCCTTGACGGTGTCGACGAAGGGGGCGAGCAGTAATGCCATGTCGGCGGCGACGTCGGCGGAATTCGACGGTGGCATCGATATATAGCTCAATGCCAGCCGGACGATGGCGCGGCCGAGGACGTCGGCGTTGTGCGGTGAGGCCCGAATCCAGCTGTGCTCGAAGGTCTCGGCAAGTCGAGATGCTGCATGTTCGAGCAGAATGCCACTTTCGGTGGTGACGAGGCGAAGTAGATCCGGAGGTGGGTCGTCGGTCAGTATCGACAACACGAGTGGGTCGGAGGCGCTCCGCCCGAAGAACTGGGTGAAGGCCAGATACAACGTGCGGAGGCTGTCGTTCTCGTTGGCGTAGATTGCGCTGTCGACGGCCGAGACGAAGGTGTCGGTGAGGCGCAACGCGTAGCCCTGGGCCAAACCCTTTCTGGTGCCGAACTCTTTGTAGAGGGTTTGGCGACTGACCCCCGCAGTCTTGGCGACGTCCGTCATGTTGACGTTCGACCAGGTGTGCTCGAGCAGTAGGGAGTGGAGCGCATCGAGGATGGTGGTGCGCATCAGGCTGGTCACAGCGCTCTTGAAAGGGCTGGTCGTCTCCGGTCGCACAGTCACTTCGTCGACTGTACCGCCCGCCGTCACGGCCTGCTGATCTCGACCATGAAGAAGTCGGCCTTGGCGGCACCACAATCGGGGCAGCTCCAGTCCTCCGGAATGTCCTCCCATTTGGTCCCTGGCTCGATGCCATCATCGGGCCAGCCGATTTCCTCGTCGTACTCGAATCCGCATTGGATGCATTGGTAGAGCTTGAAATCGGTGGACATATCAGTCTGCTTTCTGTTCGAAGTCGATCTTTTCTCGCACGCCACAATCCGGGCACGGCCAGTCTTCGGCGATGTCGGTCCACGGGGTGCCGGCCGGAAATCCCTCACGCGGTGCGCCGACGGACTCGTCGTAGACGAAGTTGCACACGGGACATTGGTAGCTGGTCATCACTGTGCCTCCTCAGTCGCACCGTAGCGAGCAAGGATCTTCGCGCGCTTGCTCGGTTCGATGTTGACGTTGGTGATGTCACCGAGGTAATGCTCCAACACCCTGTGGTCCATCACCTTTCGCCAGATCGGTGGGAAGTAAGCGAGGGCGATCATGCTTGCGTAGCCGCTGGGGAGGTTCGGTGCACCTTCCATACTGCGCAGGGTCTGGTACCTGCGGGTCGGGTTCGCGTGGTGATCGCTGTGCCGCTGAAGGTGATAAAGAAAGATGTTGGTGACGATGTGATCGGAGTTCCAACTGTGTTCCGGTGCGCACCGCTCGTATCGGCCCGAGGCGGTCTTACCGCGAAGCAGCCCGTAATGCTCCAGGTAGTTGACGGTTTCGAGGAGCGCGAATCCGTAGACGGCCTGCAGAATCAGGTATGGCGCGATACCGATGCCGAACACGGCGATGAGTCCACCGAACAACACGACCGACATCAGCCAGGCGTTGAGGACGTCGTTGCGAATGTTCCACGTGGATTTGCCGAGTCGATCCATCCGAGTCTTTTCCAGCTCCCACGACGAGCGCAGGCTTCCCCACACACTGCGGGGGAGGAAGCGCCAGAAGCTCTCGCCGAACTTCGAGCTCGCCGGGTCTTCCGGCGTAGCGACCCGAACGTGGTGGCCGCGGTTGTGCTCGATGAAGAAGTGTCCGTAGAACGTTTGCGCCAATGTGACTTTCGACAGCCAGCGTTCGAGGCTCGGCTTCTTGTGCCCCATTTCGTGTGCCGTGTTGATTCCTACTCCGCCCACGACGCCGATGCTGATGGCGAGTCCGATCTTCGATGCGAGCCCGAGGCCGCCGTCGATCCCGAGCCAGCTGAGGTTCTCTGCTGTCCACAGGTAGCAGGCGAAGACGAGGCTCGCGAGCTGGAAGGGGATGTAGATGTACGTGCAGTAGCGGTAGTACTTGTCGTTCTCCAGACGCTCCATGACCTCGTCGGGCGGATTTTGACCGTCCGGACCGAAGAACAGATCGAGCGCAGGCAAGAGTCCGTAGACGAGGATCGGCCCGATCCACCACAGCGCCGGGGAGACCGCAGACCAGCCGAGTTGGTTGAAGACCCAGATCATCGCGGTGGCGAAGAAGACGGCGGTGGGCGGGACGAGACCCATCAGCCATAGGTAACGCTTCTTGTCGTGCCACTCCTCGACGGGGGTGCTCGACTGGGGACTCATCTGGGTTGCCACGACGCAAACTCCTCATCTGACGCGGATCACAAGTGGTGCATGTCACTTAGTAAATGACAATACAGCAGATATGTAAACCCGGTGGACAAATGGGGAGATTTGTCGACGCAGTGAAGCCCTCTTCTCAATCCTCGATCGGCACTCCGAGATGCCGGGCGAGCTTGCGCATCGTGTGGACGATCTGCTCTTCTTTCACTCGCGGAAACCCGGCAGCCCTGCGGAACTCCGGATCGGTGACGCGTGACCAGTCGTAGACCTGGGTGAGCGCGGTCCGGTCGTCGGTAACAGCATCGAGCTCCCATGACCAGCGGGTTCCGCGCGGCTCCATACCCGCCCGGTTGGGAATCCACCCGATCCGGCGATCCTGCTCGAAGACGAACACGGTGTTCTCCATGACGTACTCACCGATCGCAGGCTGGTACATCTCCATCGCGAACATTTCGCCCACAGCGGTGAGCGGCATCGGGTCGATTGCGCCCTGCAACATCTCCGATCCATCCAGCTCGGCCTGTAGTTCCGGATTCGCCAGGGCCGCGAAGATCGATGCTGCGGGGGCGTCGATCACGCGTCGGACCGTCAGTTGTTCGGTCAAAGGGAGCTCGCTTCCAGTCTGGTGGCGTTACCTCTCGCGCACGTATGTACCCGAAGCGATCGAGCCTATTCCTCTCAGGCCAGTTTCAGCCCTGCAACAGCGTTGCTGTTTTCCGGCCTGGGGAGTCCGTAATGCCCGCGCAGAGTGTCCGCGGTGTATTCGGTACGGAACAAACCCCGAGCCTGCAGGATCGGCACGACGTGGTCGACGAAGAGGTCCAGACCCGACGGGAGGACGGGCGGCATGATGTTGAAGCCATCTGCAGCGCCGCTGACGAACCACGACTCGAGTGCATCGGCGACCTGGTCGGGAGTCCCGGTGAACGTACGGTGACCACGTCCACCGCCGAGTCGGCCGATCAGTTGGCGGACGGTCAGCTTCTCTCGACGAGCGAGATCGACGATCAAGGTATAGCGACTCTTGGCACCCTCGATAGCGTCCTCGGGTAGCAGGTCGGACGGTAGTTGCTCGTCGAGAGGTAAGTCTGCGATCGGGACCTTCAACAGGTCGGCGAGTTGGCCGTGGGCGAATTCGTGGACGATGTAGCTCTCCAATTCAGCAGCCTTGGCCTCGGCTTCTGCTTCGGTGCTCCCGAGGACCGGGACGATGCCGGGGAGCACCTTGGTGGCGTCCGGATCGCGCCCGAACCTCGCCGTCCGCGTTTTGATGTCGGCATAGAACTCCTGAGCGTCGGCGAGCGTCTGTTGGGCGGTGAAGATGGCCTCGGCGTACTGCGCGGCAAAGGCGCGTCCATCCGTGGAAGATCCCGCTTGCACGAGCAGCGGATAGCCCTGCGGGCTACGAGCGACGTTGAGCGCACCGTCCACGGAATAGAATTCACCGTGGTGGTGTGGTGGGTGGATCTTCTTCGCGTCACCCCAGATGCCCGACGCCTTGTCGGCGACCTGCACGTCGTCTTCCCAACTGTCCCATAGCTTCTGGGCTACCTCGACGAATTCTCTTGCGCGACGATAACGTTCGGCGTGCGAAGGTTGATCGGTGAGACCGAAATTGCGAGCTGCGTCGCCGCCGGCAGTGGTGACGATGTTCCATCCTGCGCGTCCACCGCTGAGGTGGTCGATGGAGGCGAACCTGCGCGCCAGGTTGTACGGGCTGTTGTACGACGTCGACGCCGTCGCGATGAGACCGATCTTGTCGCTGACCACGGCCAATGCCGACAGCAGGGTCAGTGGTTCGAAACCGCCGGAAGGGCGGCGACCGACATCGGCATACAGGACCGGGCCATCTGCGAAGAAGATGGAATCGAACAGGCCACGCTCGGCTGTCCGTGTCAGTCGAACGTAATGCTCGAGGCTTCCGTTGGCGTCGGGATCGCTCTCGGGCAGACGCCACGAGGCCTCGTGATGGCCGGTTGACATCAGAAAAGCGTTCAGATGCAGCTGCTTGGTCATGCGGACACCTCGATGGAATCGACGACACCCAGGGCTGCGAGCAACTCGTCGCGATAGGTGCCGAACAGTGGATTTTTTCGGTCACGGGGGCGGTCGAGTTCGATGGTGAGATCGAGTCCGATTCGGCCGTCTTCGAGCACCACTACGCGGTCGGCGAGCGATACTGCCTCGTCGACATCGTGGGTGACGAGGAGAACGGTGGGGCGGTGTCGGTGGCACAGTTCTTGGATCAATTTGTGCATCCGGATGCGGGTCAGGGCGTCGAGTGCTCCGAAGGGTTCGTCGGCGAGCAGGAGCTGGGGGTCCCACACCAGTGATCGAGCCAGCGCAGCGCGTTGGGCCTCGCCGCCGGACAGCTCCGACGGCCATGCGCGCTCCCGCCCGCCGAGTCCGACCTCGGCGAGGGCGGCGACTCCACGTGCACGAACTTCGCTCCCGGGGGCGCCGAGCAGCACGTTGTCGAGGACGCGCTTCCAGGGCAGAAGCCGAGAGTCCTGAAACACCATGGAGATTCGATCAGGGGTGGTGATTGTGCCGGAACCGACCACATCGTCGTCCAGTTCGGCGACGGCGCGCAGCAGCGTGCTCTTCCCTGATCCGCTGCGGCCGAGCAGGGCGACGAATTGCCCCGCCGGAATGTCGATGTCGAGGTGGTCGAGCACGGTCCGAGTGCCGAACTCTCGCACCAATCCACTGATCTTCAATCCAAGTTTCCCAGTTTCGAGTTGCCCAAGGGTCTCTAGTGCAGTCCGCGACGCCATGACAGTGCCTTCCTTTCAATTGTTCGAATGATGGTGTCGGTGAAGAATCCGAACACTCCGTAGATGACGAGCCCGACCACGATGACGTCCATCTGGCCGTAGTTCTGCGCTTGGAACATCATGTAGCCGAGTCCGCTCGTGGCGTTGATCTGTTCGAGTACGACGAGCGAGAGCCAGGAGATGTTGACCGCCAATCGAAGTCCGATGAACAACCCTGGTAGCGCACCGGGGAATACCACCTGTCGAATGAACTGGGTTCGGTTCAGTCGAAGCACCTGCGCGAGTTCGACATAGCGGTGGTCGATACCCTGCAGTGCTGCAACGAGATTGATGTAGATCGGCACGAACACGCTCAACGCGATGATGACGATCTTGAAGCTCTCACCGATTCCGAGCCACAGGATCAGCAGCGGAATGAGGCCGAGCGTGGGAATCGCGCGCTTGAGCTGGACCGTGCCGTCGATCAGGGTGTCGCCGACTCGGGTGAGACCGGCCAGCAACGACAGCACCAGCGCGAATGCAAGACCGAGCCCGAACCCGATCGCTGCCCGTTGCAGCGAGGTCGCGATGTCACCCACGAGGGTGCCGGTCGTCCACAGGTCGAGAAAGGTCGCGGCGATGGTCCACGGGGCAGGCAACATACGAGTGTCGATCAACTCGTAGGTCGAGGAGATGCTCCAGAGCCCGAGAATCAGGACCGGCCCGGCAATCGGTGCCCACCGCGGGGATCGTCTCGGTACCAGCCGTTTTCGGCGAGCGGTCGGGGGCGTAGGGATGGCGGTCGGTGCAGCTTGTTCGGTGGTGGCGCGGGTGGGGCGTAGCGAGAGAGTCGTCATTTCAGCTCCGGTACTCGGTGTCGATCGCGTCGGCGAGGATGTTCTCGAATCGCCGGTCGAACAGTGTCTCGGCGTCGAACGAATCGACGAAGCCTGCAGCGGAGAGCAGTTCGATATTCTTCTGCTGCCACCCGATGGCCTCGTCCCAGGTGGGCGGATAGATGGGCCGGTTGGCCAGCGCGATCACTGCTCGGGCGTCGGCCGGCGCCAGATTCTGAGTTTCGACGTAGAACTTCTGCGCCCAGATCTCCGGGTTCTCCCAGATCCAGATGTTGGCGCGCGCCCAGATAGGGATGTAGGACGCGAGTGCCGCCGCCTTGTCGCCGTCTTCGAGCACGGTGGTCGGTGCCCACAGGATGCTGAGCAGATCGACCACGTCGGTAGTGATGACCCTGGCGCCGTCGGCCCGGTACTGCTCCAGATACTTGGGCACCTGGGAGTTGCCCAACACTGCCACGTCGACCTGCCCGGACTGCAATGCAGTGAGAAACTGGTTGCTGGTCAGATTTGTCAGCGTCACCTCCGACTGAGCGATTCCGGCTTCTTCCAAGGCACGCAGCAGGACTGCGCCTTGGGCTTGTCCCTGTGAAAATGCGAGCGTCTTTCCGGCGAAGTCCTTCACGGTCTCGATGTCGGACCCCGGCTTGGTTGCAAAGGCGTAGTTGGGAGTTCGCGTCAACTGCACTGCCACGATTTTTGCATCGAGTCCCTGATACTCGGCTTGGATCGGAGGTAGTCCGGCATTCGTTGCGACATCGAGGGACTTGGAGCGGAATGCATTGATGACGTCGGGTCCTGCAGTGACGTTGGGCCACTCCGGAACTTGGAAGCGCAGTTCGTTTTTCAGTGAAGACAAGCCCAACGCCAGCGCCACCGATCCCAGCGGGGACGAGATCTTCAGCGTGGTATCGGGTGCAAACTCGGTAGGGATGGCGCTCTTGCTCGTGAGAAGTGTTGCAGGGCGGGCGGTTCCAGTGCAAGCCGCGAGTCCTAGTGCGGCGGCACCACCGATGAGCCCACGAATGAACAATCGTCTGTCAAGCGTTGCAGAAGAATGGGTATGGAGAGGCATGAGAAGTCCTTACTGGTTTTCCGGACATGGCCGGACAATCGGCGATAGGCGCCGAACAAGAATCAGCGAGAGTGGATGAAGGGAATCGACCCGAGACAACACTCGGCCCTAGCGGAGCATCCGGCGGCGCACACTGCGCTGCTTCCGTACCTGAGCGTCTTCACCGAATCGAGAGTAGGGGGAGAGCGGTAGCGCCGGAAGCTATGAAATCCCGGTGATCGAAAGTATCGGCTCGTTACCGATCTCGCATTCGAGTGGGCAGGTATAGTTGAACAAAACACCCCGCCCACAAGCAGAGGATTCATGGACAGCGATAGACCCGGGCCGGACGCGGCTCCACGCACGATGTCGACAATGTGCGAGGCGGTGTCCGGCGAATGAGCGAAGTGCTCGCCCTCCTTCTCGGCATCCTCGTCGTCTTCCTTATCACGGTCGTCACCGGCTATTTCGTGGCGCAGGAATTTGCTTACATGACCGTGGATCGGTCTCGACTCAAAGCTCGCGCAGAGGCCGGTGACACAGGCGCGCGGCGCACTCTCGAGGTCACCAAGCGCACCTCGTTCATGCTGTCCGGCGCGCAACTCGGTATCACGGTGACCGGACTTCTCGTCGGTTACGTGGCAGAGCCGCTCATCGGACAATCCCTGGGCACACTGCTCGGCGGGGTCGGTATTCCGACCGCGGTCGGAATAGGTATCGGCGCCGTAGTAGCGCTGCTGTTCTCGACCTTCATCCAGATGTTGTTCGGCGAGCTGTTTCCCAAGAACTTCGCAATCGCCCGGCCCGAGCCGGTCGCACGCTGGTTGTCCTTGTCGACAACGATGTATCTGAAGTTGTTCGGATGGCTCATCACCATCTTCGACCAGTCATCGAATCTGCTGCTGAAAGCGCTGAAGATCGAGCCGGTCCACGACGTCGAACATTCTGCGACACTTCGCGACCTCGAACACATCGTTGCCGAGTCGCGGGGTTCCGGCGATCTGCCCGACGAGTTGTCCGATCTCCTCGATCGGATTCTCGACTTCCCGACGCGAACCGTCGAGCATGCGATGATTCCGCGATCTCGCGCCGCGACTGTGCGTGCCCACGATTCGCTGGCAAGTGTCACGGCTTTGATGGGACACGAGCATTCACGTTATCCAGTGCTGGACGAAGATGACGGCATCGTGGGTGTGGTGCATCTGCAGGACATTCTGATTGCGGTAGATCGGCCGGACGCCGAAGTCCGCGAGTTCGTTCGCCCGGCATTGATTCTGCCGGAGACGCAGGCACTTCCCGATGCTGTTCTCGAATTGCAGTCATCGAAGAATCAGCTCGCCTGTGTGATCGATGAATACGGCGGATTGACGGGTGTCGTCACCATCGAGGACTTGGCCGAGGAGCTCGTCGGGGAGATTACCGACGAGCACGACGCCGGCGAAGTCGATCCGACACCGATCTCAGCCGAGGACGGTACCTGGACGATGGGCGGTGAGGTTCATATCGATGAGGTCGAACGTTCCATCGATCATGATCTGCCCGGCGGTGACTACGAAACGATCGCCGGTTTGATCATCTCCCATCATGGAGCTTTGCCCAGCGTCGGAACCGTAGTGGAAGTCGAGCTGCCCGCCGATTCGGCCGACCTGGTGAACGACGACGACGAAGTTCCGGAGCGGTACGTAGTTCTCGAGGTGCTCGAGATCGACAACTACGTCCCTTCGACGGTCAGACTTCAACTGAGACAACGCGATTCGCGTAGCAGTGACCATCCCGACGATACTCACCGCTCCGATGACCGAGAAAAGGATTCCCACCGATGAGCGATCCGTGGATCGTGCTGGCGGTCACCGTCGGACTGATCGCTGCAAGTGCATTCTTCGTCGCCGTGGAGTTCGCGTTGCTTGCGGCAAAGCGTCACCGGCTCGAGGATGCGGCGAGCATCAGCAGGTCGGCACGAGCGGCCCTGCGTAGTTCGAGTGAGCTGACGGTGCTGCTGGCAGGTTCACAGCTCGGCATCACCCTGTGCACGTTGGCACTCGGCGCCACCACCAAACCCGCCGTTCACCATTGGCTCACACCGGCTTTCGAGTCCTGGGGTATCGCGTACTGGGTGTCGGACGTGGCCGGCTTCGTGCTCGCGCTCATCATCGTCACCTTTCTTCATCTCGTGGTCGGCGAAATGGCACCGAAGTCGTGGGCCATCGCTCATCCGGAACGGTCCGCGACGTTGCTGGCCATTCCGATGCGCGGGTTCATGTGGCTGACTCGCCCGATACTCATCGCTCTCAACGGTATGGCGAACTGGTGCCTACGCAAGGTCGGCGTCGAACCATCGGAACAGCTCGCCTCGGGACAGAACGCCGAGGACCTGCGCCAGCTGGTGGAACATTCCGTCAATGTCGGGGCGCTGGACATCAGCTACTCGGCGCAGATCTCCGGTGCGCTGGACTTGCAGAAGCTGGTGGTTCGTGACCTGCTGATGTCGCCGGGTCTGCCCGTGTCGGTGTCCTCGGCAGCAACGATCGCAGACGTCCGAGCGGCGTCGATCGAGTCGGGGCACCTGCGCATTCTCGTGCGCGACGATGAGATCGTCAGCGGTGTAGTCCATGTTCGCGACACCCTCAACGGCGATGTCACCCTCTCCGAGATCACTCGCCCCGTACTCACCTTGCAGGTAGAAACTCCGGTGTACGTCGCACTGGCTTCGATGCGCGAGACGAGCAATCATCTTGCGCTTGTCGTCGATGGACAGCAGACGCTCGGCGTGGTGACGCTGTCCGATGTCCTCTCGTGGCTGTTGCCGACTGCCACCTTGCCCGGCTGAAGACAACTCCCGAAGGCATGAGAACAAAAAAGAACTCGGCCCTCGCCGTCGTATGTCCCGCGAGGGCCGAGTGGTTGTTTCTCGAGCGTTTCAGATTGGATTGATGACCAGCAGCGTTGCCCAATACGTGGCAACGTCGTGGCCGACCTGGGGGAGTAACAGGTCATACAGAAGGTAGGACATCATCTCGCTCGAGCTCCTCGTTGTTCGCGGCACAGGCGCCACTTCAGGGGTTAACGCTCTACATGGTTCACGAGCCTCGCTGGAAGGTCAATCACCCCGGCGGAATCCGCCCGTCGGGCGAGTTTCCAGAGGATGGGAGCCGATAGATGAAGGACGTCGCGTTCGAGCTGAGTGAGCTCCTCGTCCATCGCGTCGGCGAGCCACTTGTCGCGCTGTGCACGGTCCGCTGCGACGAGAGTCGTTCCTTCGGCGGTCACCACGATCAACAATCGTCGCCGATCGGAGGTGTCCGGGGTGCGGGTCACCAAACCCTCTGCTTCGAGGGCGTTGAGATTACTTGTCAGCGACTGGATCCGCACGCCCTGCATCGCAGCGAGATCTACGGGGGCGCTCGATCCGCCGCTTCGCTCGACGTCGCCGAGAATCTGCATCTGACTCGGCGTCAGGTAGGGCACCGGGCGCTGCTTGCGCAACCTTCTCGTCAAAGCGAGCATCGCCTCGCTGAACTCCGAGGTGCTCATCTATCCGCCTGCTGCACGCCGTCGGTACGCATCCTGATAGCTTAATCGCCGCTGGACCTGCGTGAATACAACTACGTTCTCGCGCTCGGGTGCGGAGCGCGAGAACGTAGTGTTCAACGTGAAACCTGCGCTGAGATCAGGTCAGCCGATGCAGCCCTGCAGGGTGGTGAAGCTCCCCGCGATGCCGGGTCCCTGGCATAAGGCACCGGTGGGGGTCAGCGTGACGGTGGCACCCGGGCCGGCAATCGCGATGGACAGCCCCAGTCCGACGGCCGAGTTTTCCGCGAGGCTGCCCGGTCCGAATGCGATCGCAGCCGGTCCTCCGCCCGCCGTGCCGTCCGCTACCGCGATGCCGCCGTTGAATCCTAGAGCGAGTGCTGCTGCGTTGGCCATGGCGTTGGCAGATCCCCAGCCGTCGAAACCGTATCCGGCTGCCGCGCTCGTGGCATCGGCCTGACTGTCGCACTGGGAGTTTCCGACCAGCGACGCTGCAGCGTTGCCGCCCGGTGCAGTCGTACATCCGACCGGGGCGGCGGACGCCGTCGCGGGAACGAGTGCGGCGAACGCCAGTGCTGTGCCGATGGCTGCTACGCCGCCGAGACTTCTCTTCACTGCTGTCATGCTGGCTGTGGACATGTCGAGCCTCCCGATAGGTCGTTGGTAATGGTGGGCAACGTGGAACTGGTTCCTCGCAGCACCCTCCTCTACGTTCCTCTCTCTGGGACACAGCGAACCCAAGCGGCCATTACGTATCTGTCACGCAATGGTCACGGCAAGGTCACGACGGCAAGATTTCGAATTCAGCAGAAGTCCCCGTGAACGGTGTGAGCCGGCCATCGATCGCCCGGGCATCGCCGAAATACACGATGCGGTAGCGCCCGGCTTGCTGAGAGGCCGGAACATCCCACGCGATCGTGGTGTCGGTGATCGGCCCAGAGTTGTCGAAGACGATGGTCGTGTACCAGTCGCTGTCGTCGTACTCTCGAACCCAGCTCGCACCGTCGGCCCGCTCCACGGCCAAATATGTGTCGTCACGTCGCAAATTCGAGTTCGGGTTCGTACCGGAAAACCGCACTGCGACATGTGCGCCGACGTCGTACTGCGGGGACGGTTGACTCAACACGTCGCCGAATGCCCTGCCGGGGGCCGGAAGATCGACGAACGCGATACCGCTGGGAGAGTTCGGTATCGCGCCGGTCAGGTCCGGTTGCGAAGTTCCGTTGTCGATCGTCCGGCCATCTCGCATGGCGGATGCGAGGTCGACGGCGATTTGAACGGTTGCCGGGAGTTGCCAGCGACCGAACGGGGTCGCACCGCCTTCGTAATCCTGCTGATCGTATTCCTCGGGTGTGGTCAGGTAGTGGCCGTAGCCGTTGGTGTACCCCTGCACGACGATCTGATCGGAATCGACGCCGAGCGTGTCGGCCAGGGCTGTTCGCAAGCGCGAGCCTGCGACGATGGTCGGCTCGAACGGGCAGGAGAACAGGAAGAACCCGCCCAGCCGCGCGAGGTGAAAAGGAAGCTGCTGCTGCACGATTCCTGGTATCAATCCGACGGGGAGAAGGATGTCCTTCGGAGCATGTGCATCGCGTAGCCACTGCGGCATCACCACCGAACCGAGAGCTGCCAGAGCGGGATTGCCGCCACGCTCGCCCTCTTGAAGTCCGAGTTCCGGTAGTCCGCCGCCATCCTCCTGACTCGACGCCGCGAAGGCGGCACCGAGCGCCGCGGGGCTGGTGGTATGGGTGCGGCCATCGCCGGTGAACTCCGGTCGGACGGTGAAGCCGGAGAAGTCTGCGTACACCCACCTGACATCGATTCCGGTGCCGACTGCGCTCGCAGCGGACTCGGTTTGCGCACGCGCAGTATCGAATTGGCGCATGCCGATGATGCGGGTGTTCTCGAATTCGTCAGTCGTCGGACCTGTTCCAGGCTGCCTGTCCAGGTTGGGGGTGATGTCGCCGGGGGTGCTTTGGCAGAATGCGGCGACGAAGGTGGGGTTGCGGTAGTCGACCTTCTCGACCTCCCGCTCCCAGTGCCATGCTGCATATCCCTTGTTATCGGTGCTGATCAATGTGTTCGTGGCCTTCATCGACGTGCCGTGGGTGGCGAACCAGTTGATGATGCCTGTCAGTTCCCCGTCCCGCATCACCTGTAGGTTGACCGATCGCGGATCGATCTTGCCCGGGAATCGAGAGGTGTCCGAGATCGGATCTCGATCGAATGCTTTGGGAGAGCGGTTGACTCCGGCATCGGTCAAGGAGCCGGTGGTGATGGAGACCTGACCGGGTTGCACGTCGTCGTGTGCCCGTCCGATCGCGTCCACGATGCCCGCGACGTTGGACTCGAAGGTGATCGGCCGGAACCCCAGCGTGGTGATGTCCACCAAGAGATGGCCGTCGGTTCCGCCGGGGGCGGCATGGGTGTGGGTTGCCGAGAGCAGGACGTTCCCTCGGTGATAGAGATCGCCGAATCGAACGGCAAGGCGCCGGAGCACTTCTTCGAGAATGCTCTCGAACATGAGGCCGACCTCGCACGTCACATGCACGAGTCGCTGGGCCGAAGCGGCGTCGACGAACACGAACGCCCGCGCCCGCTGCCGCAGGTGCAGGCCCGCTGAGGACTGTTCCAGGACTGCGTACCCGTTCATTCCGGCACCGAGCGGTTCACCTGTCATGTCGCCGATGCCTCGGCCGACTTCGAGACCCCCCGGTGCCGCCCACGCCCGCCCCGCACTCCCAAGTGTCGCACTCCCAAGGGTTGCAGCCCCGAGGGCCGCGACCCCGGTGGCGGCGAGAAATGATCGTCTACCGAGTCCTGAATTCACTACGATTGCCCCCATGCTCGTCGATTCGAACTGCACGGTAACACCGTCTCACCGGACGCAGTGTCGCTCTACGCCAGTGAGTTCTCGTGCTGGCTTGTCTCCGATCCCGATCGTGAGGGCAGCGACGACGATCCCGATCAGAACACCGATGAGGGTGTCGCCGACCCGACTGATCGCGACGGCTGGGGACAGCTGTCCGGCTATGCCGGTCAGAAGCAGCGCCATCGGTGTGACGGCGATCGTGGTGAGGCCGTAGTTCTTCATGACGAGGAGTTCGGCAACGATCTGCAGAACGATGATGGCGAGCGTTGTCTGCCAGTATCCGAACGCACCTGCAATCAGTGCGGCGGCGATGACAGCGCCGCCGACATTCCCGAGTAGCCGCTGTATGCCGCGCTCGACCGTCGTGTGAAAAGTGATGCCCTGCAGGGCGGCCATCGCGCCCATAGTCGCCCACAAAGGATGCTCGAAGCCGAAAGCAGTTGCGCACCAAGCGGCCAACAATGATGCCACGGCGATGCGTGCCGCATTGATCACAAGTGCCCGTGAGGTCAACATGCGCACGCCGACGGCAAAGAAGTTTTCAGGTGTAGTGGCGAGCTCGGCAGCGCGCACCGGCAACGCGTCGTACCTGCGCATCTTTCGCAGTGCGCGTTCGTGAGCGAGGATTTCTGCTGCATGAGAAGGATTTTCGCCACGTGCCCAGGCGTCGAGCACCTGCTCGGCGTCGTCGAGGAGAGTGGTCAGTCCGAGGCTGTGATCGCGCGAGGTCGGCCGGGTATTGAGTGCAACGATCACGCGAGCGTGTTCGATCGACGCTCGGGCGATGCCGTCTTGTCTCGAGTCGGTGGCCGCGAGAGCGCGGGCGACCGCGAGTTGGCCGGGCCCGACAGGGTGGAGCAACGCCGGCAGCATTGCCGCTACCCATCCGATGGCAGCACCGATGGACACCGAAACGAAAACTTCGACCACGTCCCCGGCGGCGCTCGCGAACCCGACAGCCGCGGTCGAAGCGAACACGAGGATGACAGGGCCGGGTCCGGTGATGGAGAAGGCAGACAGTGCAAGGGCGGCGACTCCGGCTGCCAGGGAGATCGCGAAGATGTGGATAGCAGAGGAGGACGTTATCGTGCCGACCACGGCGCCCAGTGTTGCCCAAAGCACTATCGAGCCGCCGACCAGCGCCAGCTTGCCTGCGCGCCGTGGGTACGGCTCGTAGCGCGTGAATGCGCTGCACAGGGCGCCCAGGGCAGCGAAGCCTGCGAGTTCGGGCCTGCCGAGAATGCCTCCACCGACGAGTACGACGGCGATTGCTGCACCGACCCGGAGGGCTGGAGCGATAGTCGCATCGGCGTGCCCGAGCGTCATCGCCTGGCGCCAGGCCGCTCGCGAAGTGGCGTGAGCGAGCGCCGAACGGGTGTGGTCGAGTCGAATCACGGGAACGGGCACGTTAATACTTTACAGGTATTTCACTAGTAAAGTAAATGTCGCCATCTGTGACCTGGGCCGTAGGGTGAAGAGCATGACCTCGGTGCAGAAATCTGGCGGAGACTTCGTGGATCAGGTCCGCCGTGAGTGGGGCGCCCTCTTTCCGGACATCGACACTTCGCCGATCGAAGTTCTCGCACGGATCGGAAGGATCGCTGCGCAGGCCAACCACTTACTCGATTCCACACTCGCGCCGAGTGGGGTGTCGCGGGCCGAATTCGACGTCTTGAGCGCACTGCGCCGGGCTCAACGACCACTACGAGCGAGCGAAGTAACCTCGGTGACGATGCTCAGTGGGGCATCCACCACGAAGATCTCGGAACGCCTGGTGAAGGAAGGCTTGGTCGAGCGCCGCGGCTTGGACCGCGATGCGCGAGTCGTGCTGTTACAACTCACCGCTGCCGGCGTCGAATTGGTCGACACCGTCTTTCCGCTGCGACTCGCGCGTGATCGTGAACTGCTCGACGGGCTGAGCCAGGATGAAACAGAGGCGTTGGCACACCTGCTACGGAAGGTAGCGCTCGAGATCGAGTAACGCGACTCTTCGCATGTGAGTGGAACGTCCTCGATGAGAGCTGATTCCACTCACATGCGAGGCGCCTACACGGTGCAGAGTGGCTGAACGCCCGTTGCTCCGCCTGGTGTGGGCGAGGTGAGAATCAGGCACGAGTTGTAGCCGAGCGATTCGGCGACGGCGCGGATTTCGCGGAATGTTTCCGGGCTCGCTTCGGATGAGCGGGACAGGACGAAGCCCGAAGTCCGGAACGGATCTCCGACGAACGCCCAGGAGTAGTCGTCCGCGATGTAGGCGACGATGTAGTTGGTCGGCCCTTCCGGGTTCTCCTGGGTCGGTACGCCCGGAAAGCTCACGTGCAGCTGGGCATTCGTCACCGTGTCGTTGACGCGGGCGTTGCCGAGAATGTAGTTCTGCTCCCCGTTCCAGGTGGTGCACGTGTTCTCCACGCGCACGTTCGCCGGATCGAGCAGGGTGTATTTGGCTTGTGTGTCGCGCGCGCATTCGAGGTTGAACGGCTGCGGTACGGCGGCAATTTGATTCCAGGTGCCCTGGTATTCAGCGACATCGAGGGACGGGACGGGGGCGAGGGGTTCGAATCCGGCCGAACCGGACGGGGCAGGTGCTGCCTGCGCGATTCCGCCGGCGAGCAGCATCCCCGTGGCGCATGCGCCCGCAACGAGCGCGCGTGTGAGCATCGAATGTACCTTCATGGATTTCACTCCTTTTGTCCCACCAGTTCGGTACTGCTGGAATCGAATGTGTTCGGCCACCATATCCCCGGGCCGATGAGGGTGAACAGGGCTGGAATGACCAACGTGCGCACCACGAAGGTATCCAGCAGAATGCCGAGGCCGACGATGATACCCAGCTGAGTGAGCGTGATGAGCGGAAGTACACCGAGCACACAGAACACCGCGGCCAGCACGATGCCAGCACTCGTGATGACACCACCCGTGGCGCCCACCGCCCGCACGATGGCCGAGCGAGTGCCATGGCCGGGCGTCTCCTCCCGGGTACGCGTGACGAGGAAGATCGTGTAGTCGACGCCGAGGGCAACCAAGAACAGGAAGGCGAACAGCGGAACGTTGTCGTCGAGAGCCGGGAATCCGAAGATGTGCAAGCTCACCCAGCTACCGATGCCAAGGGCCGCCAGGGCGCTCAGCACTGTCGTGCCGACGAGCACCAGCGGGGCGACGATGGCGCGCAACAATACGAGCAGCACAGCGAGAACGACGATCAGAATGGCGGGCACGACGACGAGCCGGTCCCTGGCGGCGGCGTCACTGGTGTCGAGGGCTTGGGCGTCACTGCCGCCGACGAGCGCCTCGGCATCTGGAATGTCCTCCAGCGAACCGCGTAGATCCTCGATGACGGCGAACGCTTCCTCGGACGCAGGCGGCGAGTCGGATACGACGGACCATCGAGTCAGGCCGGTGCCGGAGTCGGCGCCACGAGTGAACGAGGTGACGGCGGCGTTGGCTGCCAGGACGGACTCGATCTCGGCGGCCGAATCCGTCTTTCCGACCACTGTCGTCGGATCGGCGAGACCTGCGGGGAAGTGCTCGGAGAGGGTGTCGAAGCCTTCGACGGATTCGGCGGTCACGCGGAACTGCTCGGTCTGTGACAAGCCGATACCGGTTCCGAAAAGAGCACCGGCACAGGCGAGGAGCGCGACGATCGTGATCGACGCCGTGCGTGCTGGATGTCGTGATACTGCGGCGGCGATGGAGAACCAGGCCCCCGAGGTGGCGGTATCGCGATCGTCAGGTCCTGGGATGAAGGGCCAGAACAGCTTTCGTCCGAACAATGCCAGCAGCGGGGGAAGAACGAGGAGGACGAACACGGCTGCGACGACGAGGCCTGCTGCCGCGAGTGCACCCAGGCTGCGGGTGCTGGGCAGGATCGCCAGTAGCAGTGTCAACAATGCCAGCACGACGGTGGCGTTGCTGGCGAGAATTGCAGGCCCGGCGTGGCGGACGGCTCGGGCAAGTGCACGTCGATGATCGGGCTCGGCCCGCAACTCTTCCCGATATCTCGAAATCAACAGCAACGCGTAGTTCGTACCCGCTCCGAAGACGAGAACGCTGGTGATGCCGGAGGTGGAACCGTCGAACGACAGGCCGGTCACCTCGGCGAGCGCCGTTCCGACGGAGGTGGCGACGCGATCGCCGAAGCCGATGACGAGGAGCGGAACCAGCCACAGAACAGGCGATCTGTACGTCACGATGAGAAGGATCGCGACCACGAGTGCGGTGACCGCGAGGAGGGTGAAGTTTGCGCCGGAGAAGGAGTTCGCGATGTCGGCGCCGAATGCCGGTCCGCCGGTCACCTGCGCGTCGAGGCCGTCGGGAAGGCCGTCGACGGCAGCGGTGCGCAGCGAGGTGACGAGGTCGTCGAGAGTGAACCCGGACAGCGAACTGTCTATCGGAACCAGGCCGAGCGTTGCTTTGCCGTCGGGTGCCGGCACGAGCGGAGGCGAACCGGTGTCGGTGCCCGCGGCGACCGCGGTCCGATCGAGGGCTTGCTGCGCGGCGGCCAGATCGGCTTCGGACAACACCTCGCCATCGGATCGACTGACGACGAGTATCGCCGGTGCGGTGTCTGCGCCGGGGAATTGGGTCAACAGCTCGGTGACCTGGGCGGACTCAGCTGCGGGTGGCACCGAGGACGGTGCGCTTCCGGCCGAGTCGTTCTCGCCGACGAGCGCCATGAACCCTAGCGAGAGCACCAGGACGGCCAGCGCGACTGCCCACGACCGGCGTGAGGTGACAATCCGGGCGAATCCGATCCAGAAGCCGTCTTCGCGGCGTGAGCTGTCCACAGGCAAACAATCTCACTAACTGAGACATTAATCAACCGGCAAGATCAGGCGCCGGCCATGCGGATAGTCTGAGCGCATCTTCGAAGAGAGAGGACCGCAGTGGCCGATCGAAGCGAGCTGGAATCGAAAATCTCGTCCGACGTACGTGCGCTGTCCGCCGTCTCCGAGGAGATCGGGCGCGCATTCAGCGCGCAACACGAACTGCGACACAACGATTTTCGTGCACTGCTCCTGATCATGGTCGCCGACGTCGAAGGCACGCCGCTGACGACGGGCGAACTCGGCGCCCGGCTCGGGTTGTCGTCCGCAGCTATGACGTACTTGGTCGAGCGGATGATCGAGTCGGGTCATATACGACGAGAAAAAGACGAACGTGACCGTCGAAAAGTGATTCTCCGCTATGCCGACCACGGCATGGCCGTCGCACGTGAATTCTTCGGTCCGCTCGGTATGCGTACCAATTCCGCGCTTGCCGATGTGCCCGACTCGGATCTTGCTGCGGCGCATCGAGTTTTCGTCGCTTTGATCGACTCGATGCGCGGGCATCACGAGGAACTCCTTCCACGGATCACCTGAGATCTCGGTGTTCGATTCGTCTTCACTATGCCGGACGGCCCGAGTAACGTAGGATTGACCGAGGTTGAGCTAACAGCCGTTGTCGGGGGAGACGCCCTGGCTGTCTCAGCCGTTAGCGGAACTCAAGTTCACATTCGACTGTCACCGCTCTCGTACCGTTTCCCTCCCGATCGAAAAGACGATGGGATGGCTATGACTGTTACTCCGCGCGGTGTCGAAGACGACGCAACCGCACACAACCAGGCCGCAATGAATACTCATGCCACAGCAGATACCTCGGTGTCCGTGGCTGCTACCGGCGCAATATTTCGAGCCGTACCGTTCGGCTCGGCCGCGCTCGTTGTCAGCGTGCACGGCGACATCGATATCCGCAGTGCACCGATGCTGGCCGAGTTCGCATCCACCCACATCGACGCGCACCGGCACCTCGTACTCGACCTGTCCGATGTCGGCTTCTTCGGCATCGCCGGCCTTACCGTCTTCAGCGCCCTCGACAGTGGGACCGAAGAAGCAGGGTCGAGCTGGTCGCTAGTAGAAGGACACCCGGTGCATCGGTTGTTGGAAGCTGCGTCGCTCCAACCTGCCGTGCAGGTCTTCGATCGAGTTGCCGACGCCGTCGAAGCGGCATCGAAGCGCTAACGTTCTTCTCGGTCTCGGGTGACCAGCTCCAGCAAGGAGCTGGTCACCTTTTTTCGTATCCGGCCGAGCGGACCCTGCTGACCCAATGCCGCTCGCGCAGCGTTCATCCCTGCTGCCCCGTGAACTCCTCCGCCGGGATGCGCAGAAGAGCTACCGAGAAACAGTCCCTCGACGACGGTTTCCGAACGTCCGAGTCCGGGTGTCGGCCGAAAGATCAACTGCTGCTGCAACTGTGCGGTTCCGCCGTTGACCGCGCCGCCGTAGAGATTGCCGTTCTCGCCCATCAGATCGGACGGTCGCTGGACCACCTCGGCGATGATCGACCCGCTGAACCCGGGGGCGTGTTCTTCGAGCACCTCGCGTACCCGGTCGGCGACAGTATCGGCTGACGCGTCGTCGGTCACTCCGCGCGGCAAATGCGTGTACGCCCAGGCGCTCTCGGTGCCCGCCGGTGATCTGGAGGCGTCTGCCGTGGTCATCTGCCCGAACAGCATGAACGGACGTTCCGGGAGCACCCCGGTGGTCAGATCGGCCAACCATCGGACCAGGCCGTCGTCGTCGGCGCCCAGATGCACGGTCCCGGCACCCGAGAGGCTTGCCGAGCGCCACGGGATGGGGCGGTCGAGGGCGTAGTTGACCTTGACCACTGGGGTATCCCATTCGAAGTTGCGGAGATCCTCGTGCACCCGTCGGGGTACCGCGTCAACCGGAAGCAAGGAACCGTAGAGCATCGGTGCGGAGACGTCGGCTATGACGGCCCGACGGACGAACACCGTATCCCCACCCTCCGTATGAACCGCTGACACACGTCCGCCGGCGACATCGATGCGATCGACCGGGCTGCCGCAGCGCAGTTCCGCCTTGCCTGCACGGCTCACGAGCGCATCGGCGAGCTTGCTCGCGCCACCCGTAGGCACCGGATATCCGACGTCCTGCGCCAACATCGTCAGCAGATAGCCCATCGCACCACTGACGGGCGCGTCGGAAGGGGCGTCACCGTGCATGGCATTGCCCAGCAGGAGGCACCTGGCGGCCTCGCTTCGGAAGAGCTCGTGCGCCATGACGCGTGCCGGTAGAGCCATGAACCGCCCGAACCGCAGAACGTCCGCGGCACCCAAGGTTCTGGCCAACGACGCAGCGGCGCGCACCGGCGGGAACGGTCCGAAGAAGGCGTCGAGCATCGGCTTCCGGATCTTCGTCCACTGATCGAACAGGTCGAACCAGGCATCGCCATCGCGACTGTCGTATTGGGCCAACGCCGCGGCGGTATCGGCGACGTCGTTGTGGACGACGGGGGCGGACTCGTCCATCGAGGAGCGTGCGTGGCCGTAGACGGTGGGCGAACGCGACCACCGCAGGCCATGATGCTCGAGGTCGAGTGAGGTCATCACGGGTGACGCGGCGCCCAACGGATAGAAAGCACTGAAGAGATCACTGCTGAATCCTGGTATGAGCTCGGCACTGCGGACAGCGCCTCCGGCTTCGGGGCCGGCCTCCAGAATTACTACGTCCCAGCCTGCGTCTGCCAATGCAGCAGCCGCTACGAGTCCGTTGTGTCCGGCGCCGATCACCACGGCGTCCGCAGAACGAAGTGTCATGAGCCCTACGGTACGTCTCGGTGAAAGACACAACGGTCGTGATGTTTGGTGCGCGGAGACCTGGGCACCCCCTTCAGATGTCGACGAGCAGTGAGCGCGAGCATATGCAGACAGATTCGGTGCACGATGCGGTGTCCGCAGGGGCGCCTGTCGAGGCCGCGCGGGACGCGTCCGACTGGGAGCCGGGGGCCGAGCCGACCGAGGCCCGATTCGTCGGTGTGCCGAGAGTGGACACCGAATCCGATCCGCTCGACGACGCAGGACCCTATGTCGTCGTATCGGTGGATCAACGCGGCGCCGATATCGACACCTTCGATGCCCGGGGCGTCGCGACGAGTTCGATTACGGTCGAGTCCGGAACTGCGCCACGACACCGCGCAGGGGAGAAGACCGTCGTCGAGATCGTCGCCGAAATGTACGACACCGAGACGGTCGAGCAAATTTTTGTGGTGGGCATACTCCCCGTGCGTCCACAGCTCGTGCAGAGCTTGCCCGCGCGAATGCTGAACGACGTCATCGAGCTCGAAATCGGTTCGAGGGCAGACGGTTCCGACTCCGATCTCATCCGCTCGGCCGTGCAGGAAGTGCGCGAACGAGCGGCCTTACTTGCGCGTGAGCAGTGAGCGAAGGAAGAACATGAGGTTCGCAGGCCGCTCGGCCAGGCGGCGCATGAAGTAGCCGTACCACTGATTGCCGTAGGGAACGTAGACCCGAAGGTTCTTCCCTTCGGCTGCCAGGCGAAGTTGTTCGGCCTCGCGGATTCCGAACAGCATCTGGTATTCGTAGTCGACTTCTGTCCGACCGGAAGATTCGGCACATCGTGCTGCAGCGTGGATCATCTCGGGGTCGTGGGACGCAACCATCGGGTAGCCGTCGCCATCCATGAGGATTCGGAGACACCGCACATACGAGTCGGCGACGTCACCAGGGCTTCCGTAGGCGACCGCAAGTGGTTCGTTGTATGCGCCCTTGCACAAGCGAATCCGAGAGTGGGGGCCGGAGAACTCGCGGCAGTCGTCCGCGGTGCGCATGAGATAGGCCTGCAGCACGGTGCCGACGTCGGAAAACTCCTGCCGTAATTCCCTTACGACGGACAACCTCGCATCCGTAGTCGTGTGGTCCTCCGCATCCACTGTCACCCACATACCTGCCCGGGCGGCGGCGGAACAGATGGTGCGTGCGCCGTCGAGTGCGAGCGAACGAGCGATGCCCTGCCCGAGCGCCGATAATTTCACCGACACCTCGAGGGCGTCGTGTTGTTCGGTTCGCAAGGCCGAACAAGACTGCAGCAAAGAAAGATACGCATCGACCGTGGCCTTCGCCGTCGCTACGTCGGTGGTGTCCTCCCCGAGGTAGTCGACACTGACCTTCCGGCCGGAAGCCAACAACGAACGCACTGCCGCCATCGCGTCGGACTCCGATTCCCCTGCTACGAAACGGTCCACCAACGTTCTGGTGAGTGGAAATCGGCTCACCATCGCCTCGAGTCTCGCGGATCGTGCCGCGGCCAGAAGCGCAGGTCGGAGCGGATTGGCAACCACCGCACTCACGTCGAACCCTTGCCCGCCTGGTGGGGGTAGTGGTGATCGGTAGGCGGAACGAATGTCTCCTTGACCGTGCGCGCGGAGGCCCACCGCAGCAGGTTTTGCGCAGACCCGGCCTTGTCGTTCGTCCCGGACGCTCGCGCTCCGCCGAACGGTTGCTGACCCACGACGGCGCCGGACGGCTTGTCGTTCACATAGAAATTGCCTGCTGCGAATCTCAATGCCGAGTGCGCCTGCTCGATGGCCGTCCGATCTTTCGCAACGACTGCTCCGGTGAGTGCGTACTTCGATCCGCAGTCGATTTTGCTCAGGATGTCCTGGTAGGAATTCCGCGCAGAATCCTCGTACACGTGCACCGTCAGGATCGGACCGAAGTACTCGGTGGCGAATGCTTCGTCCGTCGGGTCGTCACCGAGAAGAACTGTGGGAGAGACGAAGTAACCTTCGGAGTCGTCACACGTTCCACCTGTCGCGATGGTGAGGCCCGGCGTGGACCTGGCGCGATCGAGCGCGGCGGCATTGCGGTCGAAGGCCCGCTGGTCGATGACTGCGCCACCGAAATTGGACAGGTCGCTCACATCGCCGAATTTCAATTGCGACACCTGTTCGACGAACGGATCTCCCATCCGGTTCCAGAGGGACCTCGGTACGAAAGCCCGTGATGCGGCGGAGCACTTTTGTCCCTGGTAGTCGAACGCTCCCCGGATCAGCGCAGTGGTGAGGACGTCAGGATCGGCCGAACTGTGTGCGAGAACGAAGTCCTTGCCCCCCGTTTCGCCGACCAGCCTCGGATAGGAGTTGTACCGGGCGATGTTGTTTCCCACCTCACGCCAGAGGTGCTGAAACGTCGCCGTCGAACCGGTGAAGTGGATCCCTGCCAGCCGTGGGTCGCTCAATGCGTGCTCGGATACGAGTGGACCGTCCCCGAGCACCAGGTTGATCACTCCGGGTGGAAGTCCCGCCGCTTCGAGCAGTTGCAGAGTCAGATATGCGGCGACGGACTGAGTCGGCGACGGCTTCCACAGCACGGTGTTGCCCATCAGCGCGGGCGCCGTGGGCAGATTACCGGCGATCGCCGTGAAGTTGAACGGAGTGATGGCGTAGACGAACCCTTCGAGCGGGCGATAGTCCACCCGATTCCATACTCCTGGGGAACTCACCGGCTGGTCTGCCAGAATGTGCCGCGCGAAAGAGACGTTGAATCTCCAGAAGTCGACCAGCTCGCACGGCGCGTCGATCTCGGCCTGGTAGACGGACTTCGACTGGCCCAACATCGTTGCCGCCGCCACTGTTTCACGCCAGGGTCCGGCAAGAAGGTCCGCGGCCCGCAGGAACACCGCGGCCCGATCGTCGAACGAGCGATCACGCCATGCCGGTGCGGCCGTGATGGCTGCGTCGATTGCGTCGCGGACGTCCTGGTGTGTGGCGCTGGTGAAGATGCCGATGACGGACGAGTGCCGGTGGGGTTGCACGACGTGCTGTCCGGGTCCGGTACCGGAGCGATGTACGCCTCCGATGACCTGGTGAAGGTGGGATGGATTCGAGGAAAGGTCGTCCAATCGAGCGCGCAGGCGAGCACGTTCAGGGCTGCCGGGAGCATAGGTATTGACCGGTTCGTTGATCGGAACGGGTACCGAAGTGACGGCGTCCATGAAGACTCCTCCTGACCGCACTCGCTGAACTATTCGGGCTACGTGGGACCAATCCAAGCCTGTGAACAGCCGTTTGTATTCAGCTGATCGAACGAGAAGTGTGTGCTCTACTTGTCCAGATGGACGAAGATTCCAGAGTCGAGCTGGCGACACTGCTCGACGCCTTACCCGGTGCGTTCGTCGAACTCGTCGTGAGCCCGGCCGGGGGACACACCGACATCCGCTCGGTAGCGTTGCTCGACGGCAGCGACCTGTCCGACAACGCGGTCGCCGACCTGGCCCTGGTGGTCGGTGCCTCCGAATCCGGACTTCTGGCATGGTTCGACGATCTGGAGTTGGCGCGGCCGCACACGCGGCCACGGGCAGTGATGGCCAAGGGCGTCGGCGATTCGGTGCCGATCCAACACGCGGCGCGGCAGTGCGGGATCGCGCTGATCGCCGTCCACCCGCAGACGAACTGGGAACGGTTGCTGTCGATCGTTCGTGGAGTGCTCGATCATTCGCTTCGGCGCCTCGACACCGATGATGTCGACGAAGGACGTTTCGGTGCCGACACCGACCTTTACGGTCTCGCGCGCACTGTCGCATCCCTGACCAAGGGAATGGTGAGTATCGAGGACGAGCGATCGCACGTGCTGGCGTACTCGGCGTCGGAGAGCGCGGCCGACGAACTCCGAACACTGTCCATTCTCGGTCGCGAAGGCCCGGCCGACTACCTGCGCACCCTCACCGACTGGGGCGTATTCGAACGCATCAGAACCAGCGACGACGTTCTCGAAGTGCCCGCCGCCCCCGACCTCGGCATTCGGCGTCGACTCGTCGTGGGGATCAGATCGATTCCCGACGCGTCCGGCACCATCGCCAACCTGGGCTCGATCTGGATTCAAGAAGGCAATCGACCCATATCCGAGGACGCGGATGGCGTCCTGACCGGTGCCGCTGCCGTCGCGGCGCGGTTGATCACACGCATTCTGGATGCGCCGAGCAACGAGGCCGTGCAGATTCAGCGATTGCTCGGCGCGCGAGGGGGAGGCGTCGACATCCCGTCGCTTGCTGCGGCACTGTCGATTCCGACGTCGGGGCCGGCCGCGACGATCGGATTCGCCGCGGTCGACAGCCGCCCGATCGGCGAGGTTGCGCCCGCGGTTCGGTTGCATGCCAGTGCCTTTCATCGCCTCTCCTTGGCGACGAAAATCGGTGACCGTATCTACGTACTGTTCCCGGCGATCACCTCGGTGAAGGCCGTGGAATCCTGGACGCGGGAAGTGATCGTTCGGATCGAAGAGCGGACCGGCGTCGCGCTGCGTGCGGCACTGACCGTTCCCGTCGCGTCACTCACCGACGTCCCGGCAGCTCGATTCGAAGTCGATCGAGTGCTCGACCGCACCATGGGTGAGCATCGGGTCACCTCGCTCGCCGAGTCACGTACGTCCGTTCTGCTGGGCGAAATCGTAGAACTCGTCTCCCATCACCCGCAGTTGCTCGACCCGCGAATGGAGACGCTCAGGAGTTACGACGCGAGGCACTCCTCGGCGATGGTGTCGAGTCTGGCCGTCTATCTTTCGCGCTTCGGCGAGATTCGTAGTGCTGCAGCGGAACTGGGTGTGCACCCGAATACGCTGAGGTACCGGATAGCTCGCGTCGAGCAGATTCTCGGAGCCGACCTTTCCGATCCTGACGAGCGGGTGCTGATGGAGATTCAGCTCCGACTTCTGCCGCGGCACGATTGATCAGGTGATGCCGGTCGTGAGCAGCGCGGCCAGTTCGGCGTAGGCCTGCGAGTCTTCGAGCCCGGTGCGCTCGGCCACCTCGCGGCTCTGGATTCGAGCCATCGTCGTCGCAGCCACATCGGCAACGAAAACGGCATGGACTCCGCGGACGTCCCCGGCCGAAGTGCCTTCGTCGATCAGTTGCTGCACGCGTGCAGCGGCAATAGCGGTGTTCTGCTCGTAGACCTCGCGGGCAGGGGGGAACGCTGCGAGATCGTCCATGAACTGCGCCGACGCGGGTTGCAGTGCAATGCCGACCGCCGACAGGTACTCGGTCAGTCGCGCGCCGGTCCCCTCGACGGTAGCGATGGATGCCTCGACTCGGTCGGTCGCGCCACGGAAGAAATGAACGGTCGCGGTCCGCACGAGCTCATCCTTGCTCCCCGCCAATGTGTACAGCGTCGATTTGCTGCATCGCAGACGGGCCGCGATGTCCTCGAGCGTCAGGTGCGCGAATCCTTCGTCGAGGAACAACGCGACCAGTTGGTCGAAGAGCTGGGCGCGTCGGATAGTCGCGTGAGCTGCGGTCATACCGCGAAAGAGTACTGCACTCGACGCCACAGTACTGTGTGCAGTACTGTGAACGTGATTCCAGTACTGTCCGTGGTTTCGTGAGGAGTGCCCAGTGCCCGTCGATCGCCTGCTGCCCACCGAGGAAGCCAAAGATCTCATCCAGCTCACCCGTGACGTCGCGGACAAAGTGCTCGACCCGATCGTCGACGCACACGAAAAAGCCGAGACGTACCCGGACGGCGTGTTCGCTCAGCTCGGCGAGGCAGGGTTGCTCAGTCTGCCGTTTCCCGAGGAATGGGGCGGCGGAGCGCAGCCGTACGAGGTCTACCTGCAGGTCCTCGAAGAGTTGGCGTCCCGATGGGCCGCGGTCGCGGTAGCCGTCAGCGTGCACAGCCTCGCCTGCTCGCCGTTACTGGCATTCGGAACCGAGGAGCAGAAGCAACGCTGGTTGCCGGAGATGCTCGGTGGCTCGCAGATCGGTGCCTACTCCCTGTCCGAGCCGCAGGCCGGATCCGACGCCGCCGCCCTGACCTGCAAGGCAGTGCCATCCGGTGACGGATACTCTGTCACGGGAGCGAAAGCGTGGATCACCCACGGCGGCATCGCCGACTTCTACAACCTCTTCGCACGCACCGGTGAGGGGTCGAAGGGTATCTCCTGCTTCCTGGTGCCCAAGAACCTCGACGGGCTCACGTTCGGCAAACCCGAGGAGAAGATGGGACTGCACTCGGTACCGACGACCTCGGCTCATTACGACGGCGCCTACCTTCCAACCGAACGACGTATCGGTACCGAGGGGCAGGGCCTGCAGATCGCTTTCAGTGCACTCGATTCCGGGCGTCTCGGTATTGCCGCGGTCGCCGTCGGAATCGCCCAAGCGGCCCTCGACGACGCGGTGGCCTACGCGAACGAACGTACGACGTTCGGCAAGAAGATCGTCGACCATCAGGGGCTTGGATTCCTGCTGGCCGACATGGCAGCCGCCGTCGATTCTGCCCGCGCTATGTATATCGACGCCGCCCGACGCCGCGACAGCGGGCTCGACTATTCGCGAAGCGCATCCGTCGCCAAGCTCATCGCCACCGATGCCGCGATGAAGGTGACCACCGACGCCGTCCAGGTGTTCGGTGGATACGGATATACCCGCGACTTCCGGGTCGAGCGGTACATGCGGGATGCAAAGATCACGCAGATATTCGAGGGCACCAACCAGATTCAGCGTCTCGTGATCGCGCGGGGACTGCGGTCGGTGGGTTAATCTTCGGTGATGGCTGACATCCAGGTCGACACCCCCGCAGGCCCGATTGCCGCTGTACTGGAAATGCCCGCTGGGGAAGGGCCGTGGCCGGGTGTCGTGATCGTGCACGACGCATTCGGCCTGAACTCGGATACCGTAGCCATCGCGCGCCGGTTCGCCGATCAGGGCTACCTGGCGCTGGCGCCCGACTTGTACAGCCGAGGCGGAATGCGCAAGTGTGTTGTCGGTGTCTTCCGAGCGCTTCTCGGGCAGAGCGGCGTCGCCGTGGACGATCTGCTGGGGGCTCGGGAGTATCTGTTCGCGCGTGAGGACGCGACCGACAGCGTCGGGATAGTCGGGTTCTGTATGGGCGGCGGATTCGCGCTGCTGTTGTCGCCGAGAGGGTTCGGGGCGAGCGCGCCGTTCTACGGAGTCTCGCCGAAGGATATGGAGGAGGCGCTCGACGGCGCATGCCCGATCGTCGCCTCGTACGGAAAGAACGATCCGAGTTTGATCGGTGCGGGTAGGAAACTCGAAAAAGTACTGTCCGACAAAGGAATTCCACACGACGTCAAGACGTACCCGGGCGCCGGTCACAGTTTCGCGAACGCACTCCCCGGCAACAAGACGGCTGCGGTTCTCCGGCGTATCAGCGGCCTCGGATTCAAAGAGGAGCAGGCCGAAGACGCCTTTGCTCGGGTGTTCGACTTCTTCGGTCGGCACCTTCACTGAAGCTCGGACACGGGCTGCTTCCCTTTGAGCCAGCGGTTGGGGAGCCGTCCGACCAGTTCGCCCAGCGGATTTACGGCAGCAGAGAGTATCTCGACCGAATCCTGCAGGATGTCGACACTGACACCCATACGTTCGAGGTTCGGGGCAAGCGAAGACAACGTTTCGGACAGGCTGACGAGCTGATCGAGGGGACCGCCCTTGGCGGTCAGTCGTTCGATGGCGCCGCCCTCGGAGAGTAGTTGTTCGAGCAGGCCGCCTTCCTCGAGTGCCCGTTCGATGATTCCGCCCTCCCTCGTCAGCAATTCGAGGGGACCATCGGTCGCGGTGAGCCGCTCGAGCGGACCTTCGACGGCGGTGATCCGATCGAGAAGCCCGCCCTCGGCAAGCAGCCGTTCGAGAGGGCCGTCCTCGGCGAGCAACCTGTCGAGTGGCCCGCCCGTGGCCGTCACCCGATCGACCGGGCCGCCGTCGGCCAGCAGCCTTTCCAGCGTGCCTTCCTCCGCGGTCAACCGATCGACTACGCCACCGGGTGCGAGGAGCCGGTCCAGTGGCCCACCTTCGCGGAGGGCGTTACCGAAGGCACGGTCGTCCGAAGTCAGCTGGCCGAGTTGTGTGAGCAACTGCATGGTGCCGCCGCGAGGATTGGCTACCGCCGCGAGGCTCATCGGGTTGACGGCGCCAGATTCCAGGACGAATCGCGTGGTGGAGAGGACCGTGCTGGTCACTTGCAGCGCAGTTTCCGTCATCGCGATCCCGGCACGCGCAGGGAATGTGATCGCCGACACCCAGTTCATGGTTTTACTGTAACCGCTGGAGACATCATGGAAGGACCTTCAAGCCGACCACGCAGCCGACGATGCCCATCAACAGCGCAACCTTGATCCACGACGCGGCCTCGTCGCCGGTGATCATCGCGTAGGTGACGGTGAGTGCCGCGCCGATCGCGACCCAGACCGCGTAGGCGGTGCCGGTCGGTAACGTGCGCATCGCGAGTGCGAGACCGCCCATGCTGATCACGAGAGCGACGGCGAACACGATCGTCGGACCAAGTTTGGAGAATCCGTCGGACTTGCCGAGGGCCGTTGCCCAGACCGCTTCGAAGGCGCCGGAGACGACCAAAATCAACCAAGCCACGCGTACAACACTCCCTTGCACCGTCTTGTCGCAGGCCGGGTACGGTGCGCTCGTCCGCTAGTCATGAAGAGACCGGTACGACGGTACCGCAACGTACAGGTTCACAGGAACATCACAGCGAGCGCCCAGTAAGTGCGCAGGCGTCCGGTTCATGATGGTGGTGTGAGCCATCCACCGCGAGCGCGCGTACTGGTTGTCGACGACGAACCGACGATTCGGGAACTGCTGTCGGTCAGTCTCCGATTCCAGGGCTTCGACGTCCAGACTGCCGCTTCGGGTCCGGAAGGCCTGGACAAGGCGAGAACATTTCGCCCCGAAGCGGTGATCCTCGACGTCATGATGCCAGGAATGGACGGCTTCGGGCTCCTTCGCCGACTACGAGCAGACGGCGTCGACGCGCCAGCGCTGTTTCTCACAGCCCGGGATTCCGTCGAGGACAAGGTGACTGGACTGACGCTCGGTGCCGACGACTACGTCACCAAGCCGTTCAGCCTCGAAGAGGTCGTTGCTCGCCTACGCGTCATACTTCGGCGGTCGGGTAAAACAGAAGAGGCAGAACCGTCGCGAATCTCTTTCGCGGACATCGAACTCGACGACGACACGCACGAAGTGTGGAAGGCCGGCGAACCGGTTTCGCTCTCACCCACCGAGTTCACACTCCTGCGTTACTTCATGATCAATGCGGGCACGGTGCTCAGTAAGCCGCGGATCCTCGATCACGTGTGGCACTACGACTTCGGCGGCGAGGTCGGGGTCGTCGAATCGTACGTGTCCTACTTGCGCCGCAAAGTCGACACCGGGGACAAGCCTCTCATCCACACCCTGCGGGGCGTCGGCTACGTCATGCGGAAGCCGCGGTGAGACTTCGCAGCATTCCACTGCGATTCACCCTGGTGGCGGCGTTGCTGCTACTCGTCGCCGCCGGCCTTCTGGCGTCAGGAATCGCCGTGACGTCGACTCTCCAGACTTCGCTGGTCCGACGTGTCGATCAATCTCTCGTCGAGGCGTCCCGTACCTGGGCCGAACCGCGGGGTCTCGACGGCCCGCCGTCGTCGTCGTCGTCGTCGAAAGGTCGACCGCCGAGCGACTTCTACGTCGATGTGACCGACCCTGCGGGGCAGTCGCGATTCGTGCTGACGCCGGATGCTGACATCGGTGTTCCCGACACCGACGGTGTCCCGATCGGAACCACGGTTACCGTGCGATCGAAAGGCGGCGGCACCGAATGGCGTGTGCTGACGATCAGCAACCAGAACGGTTCGACTGTGGTCGCGCAGCCGCTCATCGCGGTCGAAACGACCGTCGACAGATTGATCGTGCTCCAAACGATGATCGGCGCAGTCGTTCTCGCAGTGCTTGCCGTCGTCGCATACTTCGTCGTTCGCGGCAGTCTGCGCCCGCTCGTCGAGGTCGAGGAGACTGCCGCCGCGATTGCCGCCGGAGACCTGCACCAGCGTGTCCCCGAACGCAGTGAGCGCACCGAGATCGGCAAACTGTCGGCGGCGCTGAACGGAATGCTGACACAAATCCAGCGTGCCTTCGCAGCCAGTGCGGCATCGGAGGAGGCAGCACGCGCGTCGGAGGACAAGATGCGACGCTTCGTCGCCGACGCGAGCCATGAGTTGCGAACGCCGTTGACGACGATCAGAGGATTCGCCGAGCTCTACCGCCAAGGCGCGATGAGCGATATCACGCTGCTGATGAAACGGATCGAAGGTGAAGCGGCCAGGATGGGCCTGCTCGTCGAGGATCTGCTGATGTTGGCGCGGTTGGATGCTCAACGGCCCCTCGAGATGAACAACGTCGATCTGCTGTCCTTGGCGACAGACGCAGTCCTCGATGCCAAAGCAGTATCTCCCGAACGCGCAATTTCCCTGAAAATGCTTCCTGGGCCTGGTATTCCAGAGGTCAATGGAGACGATGCACGGTTGCGTCAAGTACTGGGAAACCTGATGGGCAACGCAATCCGGCACACCCCCGCGGAAGCCGAGATCACGGTCTGCGTCGGAACCACCGACACGACAACGCTACTGGAAGTACGCGACACCGGCCCCGGGCTGTCGGCAGAAGAATCCATACACGTCTTCGAGCGGTTCTATCGCGCCGACTCTTCACGCACACGCGAAAGCGGTGGCAGCGGACTCGGGCTGTCGATCGTTGCCGCACTGGTCAGCGCACACGGCGGGACCGTGACCGTAGACAGCACACCGGGACAGGGCGCGAGCTTCCGCGTCGAACTACCACGTATCGACGGGTAGGGCCGCGCTAGTTCTTCTTTCCCCGGCACAGCAGCACGACCAGTGCGCCGACTACCGATACTGCGGAGGTGAACAGGACTGCGGAGTTCCAACCTTCGACGAGCGCGGCAGGAGAACTCGTTCCTCGCGGCACCGCCAACACCGCAACCACGGTCACACCTACCGCAGATCCGACATAGCGGGCGGTGTTGTTCGCGCCGCTGCCCATCCCCGCACGTCCGGCCGGGACGCTCGCGACGGCTTCGCGCCCTAGTGCTGCGTTCAGAACTCCGCTCGCGATACCTGCGAACAGCAGGCCCGGGAGGAGTCGAGGCCAGGTCGAGTCCACCGACAGGCCGAGCATTGCGAGCTGCCCGATCGCAACCCCGATCAGACCTGCTGCCAGTTGCACACTGCCGGTGACGCGGGCTGGAATACGTCGCGCGAGAAGGGCTGTCACGACGGAAGTAGCGGACCAGGCGAAGAGCAACAGCGCCGCGCCCAAAGCATCGATGTTGTAGGCGTTACCGAGAAATCCGGACATGAACGACATCAGCGCGATGATCCCCGCACCAGTGACGACTGCCGCGACCGTAGCTGCGACGAACGCGGGTTGGGTGAACAGTTTCAGATCGAGCATTGCTGCGCGACTTCGGTATTCGACGACGACGAAAACGATCAGTAGCACCGCCGATACCGCGAAGAGAATCAACGGGAGTGGCCGCACCCACCCTTGGCGCCCTTCGACGAGGGCAGCGAGAAGAGCGCTCAACCCGAACGCCAGTAGGAGCGCGCCGGCGGGATCGAGTCCACGAGGAGTATCGGACGTCGACTCCCGCACGAATCGATGCGCGGCGACGGCGAGCAGTGCGCCGGCGACCGCTACCAGCCAATACGCGTCACGCCAGGTTGCCAGCCGATCGAGCGTCGCGACCAGGAGAGGGCCGAGGGCGATGCCTGCGCCGAGGCTGGCGCCCCACACGCCACTGGCATGCGCACGGCGTGGGCCTGCCGGGTGAGTATGCGCAATGATTCCGAGGCTCGACGCGATCACGGCGGCGCCGCCCAGTCCTTGCAGCACGCGCGCAAGAACGAAGATCACGGTATTCGGCGACACAGCGCAGACCACCGAGGCGACCGCCAGCACGAGCACGCCGAAAACGAACGTGCGACGCCTCCCGAAGTCGTCGGCCAGCGTTCCGGTGGTGAGCAGTGCCGCACTGAGCCCGATGCTCATGGAACTGAGAATCCACGTCTTACCGGCAGCGTCACTGCCGAGGGTGGCGGCGGTGGAGTTGATCGTCGCCAGCGGTGACGTGAACGCGACGAGAGTGAGCAGGGTGCCGAGGGCAGCGATCGTGAGGGACCGTCGCTGGTCGACGGCAGAGTCGATGATGGTCATCCGCGTGGGGACCGAGCGAAATCAGGTAGGGACGTTGGCGCCGTGGCCGGCCTCGCGGAGCGCGGCACGCAGCTTCTCTGCGGCCTCGTCCTGCGACTGCGGTGACGGGTTCGGGTCTGCGCCGGAGATGTCGAAGTTACCCATGTCGTAGGCCGGGAACACGTGCAGGTGAAGGTGCGGAACCTCGAGCCCGGCAATCAACAGCCCTGCCCTCGGTGCGTCGAACGCCGACCGCACTGCTGTGCCGATCACCTGCGCGACCGCCGTGATCTTGGCGAAGGTGGCGCCGTCGACGTCCTGCCACTGATCGATTTCTTCGCGAGGAACGACGAGCGTGTGACCTGGAGTAACCGGGGCGATAGTCAAAAATGCCACAACGTCCTCGTCCTGCCACACGAATCGTCCCGGAATCTCACCGCTGATTATCTTGCTGAAAACCGATGCCATAGCTGCAAGGATAGGCGGATCACAGCTGATTGCCAGCTCGGTGGCAGGGACGTCGCAGGTCGAGGCCCGAACCTGTTGTCATGACAGCGAACTCACTACTTCGAGCCGGACGGAACGAAGACAACCGCCGAGAGTCGGATTCGACAGCCACCGCCACCCTCGAGGTGGTCATTCCCGCGTACAACGAGGAAAACGATCTCGAGCAGTGCGTCCGGCGGCTACACGAGCACCTCGATGCGAACATTCCCTTTCGCGCCCAGATCACGATCGCCGACAACGCGAGCACGGACGGGACCCTCGCCGTCGCACATCGTCTCGCCGGTGACATCGATGGAGTCCGCGTCCATCACCTGAACGACCGAGGGCGAGGGCGTGCACTGAAGGCAGTGTGGTCCGCGTCCGAAGCCGACGTTGTGGCCTACATGGACGTCGACCTCTCCACCGATCTCAATGCGTTGATGCCGCTCATCGCATCGCTCGTGTCCGGACACTCCGACCTCGCGATCGGATCACGACTCAACCGATCCTCGCGGGTGGTGCGTGGCGCGAAACGCGAAATGATCTCACGCAGTTACAACCTGATTCTGCGTACCTCGCTGCGCGCACGCTTCTCGGATGCACAGTGCGGATTCAAAGCCATCCGGACGGACGTCGCCCAGGAGCTACTGCCGCTGGTTCAGGACACCGGTTGGTTTTTCGACACCGAACTGCTCGTCCTCGCCGAGAGAGTCGGACTCCGTATCCATGAAGTTCCGGTGGACTGGGTCGACGACCCCGACAGCAGCGTCGACATCGTCGATACTGCGATCAAGGACCTGCAGGGGTGCTGGCGGATCGGGAGAGCTCTCGCTTGCGGCGCCCTGCCGATCGCCGAGCTGCGCACGAGCCTCGGGCGGGAGCCTTTGGTGCCAGGTGTGCCGCACGGCATGGTCGGACAGCTGGTTCGGTTCGCCATCATCGGGGTGTCGAGCACTGCAGCGTACGCATTGCTGTACTTGATCCTGCATCCGCTGATCGGAGCGCAGGCCGCCAACTTCTTCGGCCTACTGATCACTGCAGTGTTCAACACCGCAGCAAATCGAGCCTTCACGTTCGGAATTCGGGGCTCGAAGAGCGCAGGCAAGCATCAGATTCAGGGATTGATCGTCTTCGCCTTCGCGCTGCTCATGACCAGTGGTGCACTGGCGATACTGCACGCGTGGGTGCCAGGAGCATCCAGGCACCTCGAACTTGCCGTTCTCGTGGTGGCGAATCTCGTCGCAACGGTATGTCGATTCGTCGCCCTCCGTTGGGTTTTCCGTACCGCCGAAGAAGCCGCACAGTGAGGGCATCGGGTCGCCGTTGGGAGTGGATCGGTCTCGGCGCGCTCCTCCTCGGCACGGCCGTCGCCTACATCTGGGGCCTCGGTGCGTCCGGCTGGGCCAATTCCTTCTACTCCGCTGCAATACAGGCAGGGTCGGTGTCGTGGAAGGCGTTCTTCTTCGGCTCCTCCGACGCGGCCAACTCGATCACCGTGGACAAACCACCGATGTCACTATGGCTGATGGCGCTGTCGGTTCGAATATTCGGACTGAACTCGTGGGCGATGCTGATCCCGCAGGCGTTGCTCGGCGTCGGTGCCGTGGCGTTGCTGTGGGCGACCGTTCGAAGGCAATTCGGAGCTGCAGCAGGGCTTCTTGCCGGTCTGACACTGGCGGTCACCCCTGTTGCGGCCCTGATGTTCCGCTTCAACAACCCCGACGCGTTGCTCGTACTTCTGATGATCGCTGCAGTCTGGGCGGCGATGCGTGCCGTCGAGGGCGGCCGCACTCGGTGGCTCGTGCTCACCGGCGTATTCGTCGGCTTCGGATTCTTGACCAAGCAGTTGCAAGTGATGCTCGTGATCCCGCCGATTGCGCTGGTCTACCTGTTCGCAGGCCCACCGAAGCTGGGTAAGCGGCTCCTGCAGTTGTTTGCTGCGCTCGGTGCCGCGATCGTATCCGCCGGCTGGTGGCTGCTGATCGTCGAGCTGTGGCCCGCGTCGTCGAGGCCGTGGATCGGTGGCTCGCAGAACAATTCGATCCTCGAACTCACCTTCGGATACAACGGACTCGGACGCCTGAGTGGCAACGAGACCGGCAGTGTCACTCCGGGTGGCGCACACGCAGGTGACGGGACCGGTGGAGCAGGCCGCAGCATGTGGGGTGAAACCGGAATCACCCGCATGTTCGACCCCTCCCAAGGAGGTCAGATCGCGTGGCTGATTCCGTCCGCGCTACTCCTTGTCGTACTGGGAATCGTGCTGCGCGGCAAAGTTGGTCGAGAAGATCCGCAACGTGCAGCACTGGCGGTATGGGGACTGTGGCTGCTGGTTACCGGGTTGACGTTCAGCTTCATGGCAGGCATCTTCCATTCGTATTACACAGTTGCACTTGCCCCTGCGATCGCCGCCTCGATCGGCGCAGGCAGTGTGCTCGCCTGGCGCAGTCGCGAACGATACTGGGTCCGGATCGGAATGGCGGTGGCCACCCTCGTCGCGGTAGCGACGGCATGGATTCTGTTGGGCCGCAGCGCAGAATTCCAGCCGTGGCTTCGTTGGACGATCCTCGGCTTCGGCATCCTGGGCGCAGTGCTCGTACTGATTCCGGCCATGACACGTGGAAAGCTGGCGGCCGCATCGATTCTCGCCATGATGTTCGCAGGACTGGCAGGTCCTACTGCGTACACCGTCGATACGCTCGCAACCCCGCACACCGGTTCCATCGTCACCGCCGGACCCGATGTCGGCGGGATGGGAGGTTTCGGCGGAGGTATGCGCGGTGACCGCGGCACGCGTGATGGCGGTGGCCCTGGTCGAGCGCCGGGTGCGGCGGGAGTTCCCGGCGGCGTCACGGACGAACGCGGCACGACGGATGGACGTGGCGGCGGCACCGGCGATGGCGCAGGAGGATTGCTTCAGGGCAGCACCCCGACCGAGGCCATCATCTCGCTGCTCGACACCGACGCTCAGTCGTACACCTGGGTCGCGGCAGCAGTCGGCTCCAACACTGCCTCCGGCTACCAACTGGCCACCGAGGATCCGGTCATGCCGATCGGTGGATTCAACGGCAGCGATCCGTCGCCGACACTCGCTGAATTCCAGCGGTACGTTGCCGACGGCGAAATCCACTACTTCATCGCAGGTGGCGGGATGGGCGGAAACAAGACCGGAACTTCGTCCGAGATAGCGGAATGGGTGGCGGCCAACTACACCGCGACCACGGTGGACAGCGTGACGTTGTACGACCTGAATAGCTGAGTTTTCGCTCGGAGCGGGTCGAGCCGATACTCTTGTCCACTGTGCGCGTACTCGTCATAGGTTCCGGTGCTCGTGAGCACGCCCTCCTACTTGCTCTGAGCAAGGACCCCAAGGTCAGCAAGCTGCTGGTCGCTCCAGGTAATGCAGGAACGGCTAAGCTCGCCGAGCAACACCCCGTCGATGTCGCCTCGGGTGCGGCGGTCACCGAACTGGCTCGCAAGGTCGAAGCGGACCTGGTCGTCATCGGGCCGGAAGTTCCGCTCGTACTCGGCGTCGCCGACGCATTGCGCGAGGCCGGGATCGCCACCTTCGGACCGTCTGCAGAAGCTGCTCGTATCGAAGGCTCGAAGGCGTTCGCCAAAGACGTCATGGCTGCGGCCGGCGTCCGAACCGCGCACAGTGAGATCGTCGATTCACCCGCGAAGCTCGATGCGGCACTCGACCGATTCGGACCCAACTGGGTCGTCAAGGACGACGGACTCGCGGCAGGCAAGGGCGTCGTGGTCACCACCGATCGGCTCGTCGCCCGCGATCACGCCGCCGAACTCCTCGAAACCGGACATCCGGTGTTGCTCGAGTCCTTCCTCGACGGACCCGAGGTGTCACTGTTCTGCCTCGTCGACGGCGAGACGGTAGTGCCCCTGTTGCCGGCGCAAGACCACAAGCGTGTCGGCGACGGCGACACCGGACCGAACACCGGCGGAATGGGGGCGTACACCCCGCTTCCGTGGCTTCCGCAGGCCGTCGTGGACCAGATCGTCAGCGAGGTCGTCGAGCCCGTCGCCGCCGAGATGGTCAAGCGTGGCTGCCCGTTCTCCGGCCTGCTGTACGCGGGCCTCGCGATCGGCGTCGACGGCCCCGCAGTGGTCGAGTTCAACTGTCGCTTCGGCGATCCCGAGACCCAGGCAGTTCTCGAGTTGCTCGATTCTCCTCTCGGTGAGGCGTTGAACGCGACAGCTACCGGGACGCTGGTTTCGTTGGCACCTTTGCAATGGAAGGACGGCGCTGCGGTAACCGTGGTCCTGGCGGCGGAGAACTACCCCGGCCGTCCGCGCACCGGAGATGCGATCACCGGAGCCGAGGGCGAGGGCGTTTTCCACGCAGGTACGGCCTCGCGCGAGGGCAAGGTCGTCTCCGCAGGTGGCCGGGTACTCAGCGTCGTGGGTTCCGGTGCGGATCTCGCCGCTGCCCGAGCTGATGCGTACTCGAAGATCGAGTCGATCCGGTTGCCGGGTAGCCACTTTCGCACCGATATCGGCCTCGCAGCCCTCGAGGGCCGAATCTCTTTGTGAGCCCCGTGAATTTTGCTCCACTATTGCGCGAAACTTCCCGAATCCCGTAAATTTCGCGCAATAGTGGAGCTCTATGCACCTCTGCTCTTTCTACGGCGCCGCACCACCGCGGCTATCTGATCGGCAACTCGGTCCAGATCGCGGTTCACCGTGGCTGCCGAGAATCTGAGCACCAACCAGTCGTCCAGCACCATCGTGTTCTGACGCACGCGGTCGTTGTCGAATGTGCGCGGATCTATGTGGAACTGGCGCCCGTCGATTTCCACGATCACCCGCGCCAGCCGACAGGCCAAGTCGACGATGTAGCGGCCGAGCGCCGTGTTGATCTCCATCCGAATACCTCGGGCCAACACAGCCCGCGCCACCAGGCGCTCTGGCTCCGACCAGGTTCCCGGACAACATTTCTCGAGCTGCCGACGAACCTCTCGCATGCCCGCCATTCCCTTGGCGGACTCACAGTGATCGACGACATCTCTCCACGACACCCGTGAGGAGATGCACCGGTCGAAGAACTGTTCCAAAGGTAGACCCTGCATCGCGGCGGCCACATCGACGAAGCACTGCACCGCCGATACGACCCGGAATCCTCGGTGCTCTTCGGGCGACACCGAGCGGCGGTGTACTTTCAGCCAACCCTGCCCCGTGGTCCGCGAGTTCCTGGGCAGGGTCACATGAACGACGGTGGGCTCGGTGTCGAGTAGATCCCACAACCACGCGGCGCTGAGGTGGCTCAACACTGCATCTTCGCGCCACAGCCTCGCCGCCACACATAATTCGTAGTACGAAGGTTCCGGGTCCGAATAGACACCCGGCAGCAACCGGATCAGGCTGCCGCTGCGCATCCGTCGGGTGATACCGGATCGACCGATACCTGATTCTTCGAGCTGCATGCGTGTGTACACCCCCATGCCAAAGAACGGTGCACTGTTTCAGACACTGTCGGGGGTTCGAAACGAGATCTGTGGATAAGTGCCGTGCCTGTGGATAGGGCTAGATCGTAAACGGTTCGATGAGCGCCGAACGCAGGTCTTCCGGGGTCACCGAAGCCAGCGCATCGAGATATGCGACGGCGAAAGTTCCTGGGCCGCTTGATTTTGCGGCTGCACGTTCCGATGCGACCGCCACGTGTGCGTGTGCCGACGTGATGCCGATCAGCGGTGTCGGTGACACGCTGAGGTACGCGGCCACGAGCGCCGCGAGCGAACATCCAGTAGCGGTGACCTTGGTCAGAAGTGGGCTACCTCCACCGACTTTCACGCCCACGGGCCCGGCTTCGCTTCGTCCGACGATGTAGTCGACCGGACCGGACGCCGACACCACCTGCGCGAACTCGAGCAGTGCCACTGCTGCTGGAACCGCGGCCTGGGAATCGGAAGCACTGTCGACTCCGCGCGCGAAGTTGCCGAGCCCCGCGAGCGCGATGATCTCCGAGGCGTTCCCGCGAATTGCCGTGGGTTCGAGCGTCAAGAGCCCGGCGGCGAGTTCGGTTCGCCACGGTAGTCCGCCGACGCCCACCGGATCCAGAACCCACGGCGTGCCTGCCGCACGAGCAGCCTCCGCTGCCAGCGTGAAGGCGGCAGCGGTTCCATCGTCGGGGGTGCCCAGGTTGACGAGAACTCCGGAAGCGATCGAGGCGAATCCGGCGGCCTCGTGGACATTGTCGATGTGCGCGTTGCTGGCCCCGGCGGCGAGCAGAACATTGGTGACGAAGTTGGCGGACACCACGTTGGTCAGTGATTGCACCAGCGGAGTCGACGAGCGGAGTGCATCGAGGGCATTCGCTACGTCGGTCACGGTAGGGCAGGTCGTCGATTCCGGCATTCGTACAGTCTTTCACTGGGTGTTTTTCACTGCGGGCTAGCCTCGAGGTGTGCGCACAGAGTCGAACAGATCCAAGATCGAGCCGTTCCACGTGATGGACGTATTCAAAGCCGCCGCCCTACGAGCGCGCACGCACGGCGACGTACTTTCCCTGGCCGCCGGACAACCGTCGACGTCGGCGCCTGCTCCGGTACTTCGGGCGGCACGGGAGGCCCTCGACGCGCATGTACTGGGGTACACCGAGACACTCGGCATCCTGCCGCTCCGCGAAGCAATCGCCCGGCATCACGCGCACGAGGCAGGCATCGCGGTCCATGCCGACGAGGTCGTGGTCACGACCGGCTCTTCGGGGGCATTCACGCTGCTGTTTCTGGCGGCCTTCGACGTCGGCGACACCGTGGTCATGGCTCGGCCCGGGTACCCGGCCTACCGAAATACTCTCGCTGCGCTCGGATGTCGCGTCGTGGAATTGGACTGCGGGATCGAGTCCAGATTTCAGCCGACGGTCGCCATGCTCGACGCTCTGCCGGAACCGCCCAAAGGGTTGATCATCGCCAGTCCCGCCAACCCGACGGGCACCATCATCGACGCCGACGAACTCGCCGCGATCGCACGCTGGTGTGAGCAGCACGGAACGTTGCTGATCTCCGACGAGATCTATCACGGCATCTCCTACGGTGATGCTCGAACGTCGAGCGCGTGGGAGACGTCGAAGGAATCGGTAGTGATCGGTTCGGTGTCCAAATACTTCTCGATGACGGGCTGGCGGCTCGGCTGGATGCTACTGCCGCGGACCCTGCACCGGGCGGTGGAGCGACTGGCATCGAACATGACCGTCTGCCCGCCCGCGATCTCACAGGTAGCGGCCATTGCCGCGTTCACCGAGGAGTCACGCACCGAACTCGACGCTCACGTGCACCGCTACGCCGTCAACCGCAGGATCCTGCTCGACGGTTTGGCTGCCGGCGGGATCACCGATCTCGCCCCTGCGGACGGGGCGTTCTACGCGTACGCCGACATCGAGCACCTGACCCAGGACTCACGGGCATGGTGCGAGAACGTGCTCGCGACGACGGGTGTGGCACTTGCCCCCGGCGTCGACTTCGATACCGAGGCAGGACACCACACCGTTCGATTCTCGTTCGCAGGTACGACCGAGCACGTGCAGGAGGCATTGGTGCGCCTGGCACCGGTCCTACGCGCGCAGGGTCGATAGACGTGAGAGGGCGTCGCGAATATCGGCCTCGGACACGTCGCGATGCGTCACGAATCGGACTTTGCCCGCAACAGTGACGGCGCCGATGCCCTTCTCGGCAAGCTCGGAGACGGTTCCGACGGGGTCGGCCGACGTCGCGAGCACGATGTTCGTATCCGGTTCCATCACATCCCAGCCCCGCTCGCGTAGCCCCTCGGCCAGCAGTCGAGCGTTGTCGTGGTCGGCGGCAAGCGAGGCGAGGTTGTCCAGCGCCACCAGCCCCGCCGCTGCAAGTATTCCGCCTTGACGAACGCCGCCGCCGAGCATCTTGCGGACGCGTCGAGCCTCGGTGATGCGGGCCGAATCGGATACGAGCATCGACCCGACAGGCGCGCCGAGGCCCTTACTGAGGCATACCTGGACAGAATCGGCGCCGACGGTCAGTTCGCGTGGCTGCACACCCTGCGCGACGGCCGCATTCCACACACGCGCCCCGTCGAGGTGCACGAGCAGGCCCGCGTTGCGAGCTGCGGCCAGCAGCGCGTTCCATTCCTCGGGTCCGAACACTGCACCGCCGGCAAAGTTATGCGAGTTCTCCAGGCACAACAGCGTGGTGTTCAGAGTGAAGTACGGTCCAGGTCCGCCTGCCGACGCCGTCACGGTCGCAGGCGTAGGACGACCGGGCCCGCCATCGTGTGGCAGCGCCGACGGCATTCCCTGCGCCAACCACGCTGCCGTCCCCAACTCGGACCCGAGAACATGAGAATGCTCCGGCGCCAGAAACGCATCACCACGTCGCAAGTGCAGCATCAGCGCGATGATGTTGCCCATCGAACCGCTCGGGACCCACAGTGCAGCCTCGTATCCGAGCATCGACGCGACGCGTTCTTCCAGTCGCGCCATCGTCGGGTCGTGGTCGAGGACATCGTCACCGACCTCGGCGTCGGCCATCGCAGCCCGCATGGCTGCATCCGGGCGAGTCACCGTATCGGAGCGGAGGTCGATAGTTCTGTGTTGCATGAAGTTCACGATTCCACACGATCGAATGGCCCGTTTGCCCCAGCGGAGAAGGGTGGGCCTGGCACGATGGCTTTCAAATGCCAGAAGCACCTGCAGGGCCAACAATCAAGGTGTCGGGCGCAACCCCGAAAGGGGAGCGTCGACGACACGCATTGGCTTCTGCCGCCGCCGAGCTCCTGGTCGAGGGCGGATTCGACGCAGTTCGCCACCGCTCGGTCGCAACCCGCGCCGATCTTCCGCTCGCATCGACGACGTACTACTTCCACTCGCTCGCCGACCTCATCGCGTGCGCGGTGGAAATACTGGGCAACCGCGAACTCGAAGTCATGAGGGGACGGATCGACGAACTCGGAAATCTCGATCAAGACGTCGAGTCGACAGTCGAACTGATCGTGGACCTGCTCATCGGTCCGGAAGACGACTCGATCGAAGGACGCGAACGGCTCATCGCCCGCTACGAACGATTCATCGCCTCGGCGCGACATCCCGAACTGCGGGAAGTGCAGCTGCGGCTACGCGCACAGACCGACGACCTGCTCACCGACGTCCTGCGACGCTCAGGACGCACCGTAGACGAACTGCAACTACGACGGCTCGTGGCCGTCGTCGACGGCGTCGTAGTCGGTGCTCTCGGCGAGGTCGACCCGGAACCCCGAACGATGGCACGGAGCATGTTGCTCAGAGTCATCGACGTCGTGGCCCCTGCACAATGAACACACCGTCTCTTCTGGTCGTTCCGCAGGCTCCACTCCTGCACCACCTGGTCGTTCCGCAGGCTCCACTCCTGCACCACCTGGTCGTTCCGCAGGCTCCACTCCTGCACCACCTGGTCGTTCCGCAGGCTCCACTCCTGCACCACCTGGTCGTTCCGCAGGCTCCACTCCTGCACCACCTGGTCGTTCCGCAGGCTCCACTCCTGCACCACCTGGTCGTTCCGCAGGCTCCACTCCTGCGTAAACTTGCCTCTCGTGACTATCCCGAATGTCCTGGCCACCCGTTATGCGAGCAAAGAACTGGTGAACCTGTGGTCTCCGGAGCACAAGATCGTCCTCGAGCGCCAGCTGTGGTTGGCCGTTCTCAAAGCGCAGGCCACCCTCGGTATCGATGTGCCCACAGCTGCGATCAACGACTACGAGAACGTGATCGGCACCGTCGACCTCGCGTCGATCGCGGCGCGTGAGCGTGTCACCCGCCACGACGTCAAGGCCCGTATCGAAGAGTTCAACGCACTCGCGGGCCACGAGCACATCCACAAGGGCTTGACTTCCCGTGACCTGACCGAGAACGTCGAGCAGTTGCAGATTCTTCGCTCGATGGAACATGTCCACAGTCACGGCGTGGCCGTAGCTGCGCGGCTCGCCGAACGCGCCGCGGAATACTCCTCCCTCGTGATGACGGGGCGCAGTCACAACGTCGCCGCACAGGCTACGACCCTCGGTAAGCGCTTCGCGTCGGCGGCGGACGAACTGTTGATCGGCCTCGCGCGAATGCAGGAGCTGATCGCTCGATACCCCCTTCGCGGGATCAAGGGCCCGATGGGTACCTCGCAGGACATGCTCGACCTGTTCGGGGGAGACGCCTCGAAGTTGACCGCTCTCGAGCGAATCGTCGCCGACCACCTCGGGTTCCGGCACGTGCTCACCAGCGTCGGTCAGGTCTACCCTCGCTCGCTCGACCACGACGTCGTGTCCGCGCTCGTTCAGATCGGGGCCGCACCTTCCTCGTTTGCGCATACGGTTCGGCTGATGGCAGGCCACGAGCTGGTGACCGAGGGCTTCCAGCCCGGTCAGGTCGGATCTTCGGCGATGCCCCACAAGATGAACACGCGTTCGTGTGAGCGAGTCAACGGTCTGCAGGTGGTGTTGCGCGGTTACGGATCGATGGCAGCCGAACTCGCAGGCGCTCAGTGGAACGAGGGCGACGTCTTCTGCTCGGTCGTCCGCCGCGTCGCGCTACCGGATGCGTTCTTCGCGATCGACGGCATGATCGAGACCTTCTTGACGGTGCTCGACGAGTTCGGTGCGTACCCGGCCGTCATCGCCAAGGAACTCACGCGCTACCTCCCGTTCCTCGCGACGACGAAGGTGCTCATGGCTTCCGTTCGTGCCGGGGTCGGTCGTGAGACGGCACATGAGGCCATCAAGGAACACGCTGTTGCCGTCGCACTCGCGATGCGGGAGCAGGGGCAGGATCCGGATCTGCTGGATCGCCTCGCCGCCGACGACCGCATCCCGCTCGATCGTGCTGCACTCGACGCCGCACTTGCCGACAAGTCGGCGTTCATCGGCTCGGCGGAATCGCAGGTCGCGGCCGTCGTCTCGGACGTCGAGACGCTGATCGCGCAGTTCCCGGAAGCTGCGAAGTACTCTCCGTCACCGATTCTCTAGTAGCTCCGGCAGATCGGCCACCGAACCGATGATGTGATTCGGCTGCATGCCGAATTCGTTCTTGGCTCGGCGGTCGAGGGTGTCCTGGCAGAACTTTCCGGTGCGGACCAGGACACCGGTCATGCCGACCACCTGGGCTGCGAGTACGTCGTTGTCGATGTCGTCACCGACCATGACGACGTCGACCGGGTCGACGCCCATTCTTTCTGCAGCGGTCTGAAAGCCAAGTGGCGCAGGCTTTCCGATGGCCTGTGCACTGTGGCCGGATGCCTTTTCCATGCCGGCGAGATACATTCCGGTGTCGATGCGGAGTCCGGATCCGGTGGTCCACATGAGACTTCGGTGCATTGCGACGACGGGGATGCCGCGGCACAGCCAGTCGTAGACCCGGCTCAGGCGCTCATGGGTGAACTCGGGACCGGCTCCGCCGACGACGACGACGTCGGGAACGAGTGTCGACGACTCGTCGACGAACTCGATTCCAGGCATGTCGCCCGAGATGTCGCCGCTGTTGACGATCACGACGGAAGCGCCCGGGTAGGTTTCGCGCAGGTGGTCGGCGGTGAGGCTAGCGGCCGTGACGATGTCGTCCGCATGGACCGGCAGGCCGACTCCCGCCAACGACTCCGCGATCTGTGCGCGAGTTTTCGAGGTGGTGTTCGTCAGGAAGGCGCGGGCGATGTCCTTGCGGTCGAGATAGTCGAGGGTCTCGTGGGCACCCGGGATCGGCTTCCACGAGGTGACGAGTACCCCGTCGATGTCGAACAGAACGCCGCCCAGGATACTCATGGTCAGACTTTAGTCGCAGCACCGTTCTGGTGCAGTTCTAGACTGTCTCTTTGTGAACCCCTATACGATCTTTGCCGAAATCATTGCAGGGAACGCGGAATCGTCTCGCGTCTACGAGGACGACGTGGTCATCGCGTTCATGGACATCCGGCCGGTCACGCGTGGGCACGTTCTGGTGGTCCCGAAGAAGCAGGCTCGCTCGTTGGCGGAGTTGGAGCCGGACACCGGCGGTCATCTGTTCGTCGTCGGGCAGAAGATCGCGGCGGCGCTACGGGCGAGCGACCCCCGGTGCGCGGGGGTGAACCTGTTCCTTGCGGATGGGGAAATCGCCGGCCAGGAAATCTTCCATGTCCATCTTCATGTCATTCCGCGTACCTCGGGTGACGGATTCGGTCTTCGTGCCCGACCGACTTCCCCCGAACGCGCCGAGCTCGACACCCAGGCTGCACATATCGCGAACGCTTTGGGGTAACTGATCCATGCCTGCGGCAACGAAGAAGACCGATCAGGCCGACAGGCTCGAACAGTCCGGTGGGCTCGCCGAGACGAACTCGCGCCGCGCTCTCGGCCTACTCGTTCTGCTCGGCGTTCTTGCCGCGATCTGTTTGCTCAGTATCGCGGTCGGCACCAAGTACATTCCGCCGAGCGAGGTCTGGGATGCACTGTTCCATTTCGACGAGTCGAGCAATCACGTCATCATCCGCGAGATCCGCGTACCGCGGACCGTGCTGGGGTTGATCGTCGGCGTCGCTCTCGGTGTCAGCGGCGCGCTCATTCAGGCTATGACGCGTAACCCGTTGGCGGACCCCGGCATCCTCGGAGTCAACGCCGGCGCGGCCTTCTTCGTCGCGCTCGCTGTCGGCATGCTCGGATTCACCGGCATCTGGTCCTACATCTGGTTCGCGTTTCTCGGCGCCATCCTCGCGACGGTGGCGGTGTATGCACTCGGGTCCATGTCACGAGCAGGCGCGACGCCGATCCGGCTCACGCTGTCCGGAATTGCGCTGTCCGCGGTGCTCGGGGGCATCACCTCCGGCATGCTGTTGCTCGATCCTGATGCGTTCGACAAGATGCGCTTGTGGGGTGTTGGTTCGCTGGCTGGCCGTGGACTGGACATTTCGTTGGCGATCTTGCCGTTCGTCATCGTCGGTTCGGTGCTCGCACTCGTCATCGCGCGACCCCTCAATGCCCTTGCTCTGGGAGACGACCTCGCGCTTTCGCTGGGTGCGAAAGTGAACAGCACCCGGGTGATCGGTGTCGTTGCAGTCACTCTTCTGGCCGGTGCTGCGACGGCGGCCGCAGGTCCGATCGGCTTCGTCGGCTTGATGATTCCGCATATGGTGCGGTGGTTCGTCGGACCCGATCAGCGGTGGATCCTGCTGTACACCGTTGGCGCGGCGCCGTGTCTGCTGCTGCTCTCCGACATCGTCGGGCGTCTGGTCATCAGGCCTGGCGAACTGCAGGTCGGGATCGTCACCGCGTTCGTCGGAGCGCCGGTACTGATCTTTCTCGTGCGCCGCAAGAAAGTCAGTGGGCTGTGACGACCGAGACCGAGGTCGATTTCGGTCGCAGAGTCCGCATAATGCGTTTTGCCGGTGACAAGTTCAGCGGGCGGGTAGACATCCGCACCGTGGTGGTCTGCAGCATTCTGGCGCTCGTATCGCTCGCCGTCGCGGTCCTCGCGCTCGGCACCGGTGACTACTACATCCCGCCGGGCGAAGTATTGGCTGCGGTGTTTTCCGATGCCGGGCGGTTCACCGAACTGATCGTCATGCAGTGGCGATTCCCGAGAGTTGCCCTGGCCTTGCTTCTCGGTGGCGCTCTGGGTGTGTCGGGTGCGATTTTTCAATCGCTGACGCGAAATCCGTTGGGAAGCCCTGACATCATCGGCTTCGATACCGGCTCGTACACCGGTGCGCTGATCGTCATCCTCGCGCTGGGAGGCGGCTACTATCCCACCGGCGTGGGCGCCTTCGTCGGTGGGATCTCGACCGCTGCAGTGGTGTACGTCCTCGCTTTCAAACGTGGAGTACAAGGATTTCGGCTGATCATCGTCGGGATTGCGATCAGCGCGATCCTGGCGTCGGTCAACACCTGGTTGATCGTCAAAGCCGATCTCTCCGATGCGCTGGCCGCCGCTGTGTGGGGCGCGGGGACTCTCAACGGCCTCAGCTGGGGGCAGGTACTTCCGGTGGTGATCGTGTTGATCGTTCTGACGCCGCTGCTCGCTGTCTTCGCGGGGCGCCTACGGATGCTCGAGCTGGGCGACGACGCCGCGAAAGCGCTCGGTATCCGGGCGGAGCCGACGCGGCTGATACTTATCGTTCTCGGAGTGGCGCTGACTGCGCTCGTCACGGCCGTAGCCGGTCCGATCTCGTTCATCTCGCTCGCTGCGCCGCAGCTGGCACGACGGTTGACCAAGACTGCGGGTGTCGCGCTGATTCCGTCGGCGGTGATGGGTGCATTGCTGCTGCTCGTCAGTGACTTTGCCGCGCAGCGCATATTCGCGCCGACGCAGTTGCCGGTCGGTGTCGTGACGGTGTCCATCGGTGGGGCATATTTCGTGTGGTTGTTGGCTCGGGAAGGTAGAAAACAGTGACCGGAAAGAAGCCGCGCTTGCATGCGGACGACGTCACGATCGGATACGACAAGCGCATCGTCAGTGAGGGGCTGACCGTCGAGATTCCGGACGGTAAGTTCACCGTCATCGTCGGTCCCAACGCGAGTGGCAAATCGACCCTACTGCGTGCACTGTCGCGGTTGTTGAAACCGACGGTCGGGACAGTACTTCTGGACGGCAAGGCGATCTCGACGTATCCGGCCAAGGAAGTTGCCCGACGCCTCGGGCTGCTGCCGCAGACTTCCATCGCGCCGGATGGCATCTCGGTGGCGGATCTCGTTGCACGCGGCCGTTATCCGCATCAGAAGCTGATCAGGCAATGGTCGCGAGACGACGAGGCTGCTGTCGTGTTCGCGATGAACGCGACCGGCGTGAGCGACCTCTCCGGCCGGTTGGTCGACGAGTTGTCCGGAGGTCAGCGTCAGCGAGTATGGGTGGCAATGGTTCTCGCCCAGCAAACCCCGTTGATGTTGCTCGACGAACCAACCACTTTCCTCGATATCGCGCACCAGATCGACGTTCTCGATCTGTGCGCGCAACTCAATCGAGATCAGGGCACCACGATGGTCGCGGTGCTGCACGATCTCAATCACGCCTGCCGCTATGCAGATCACATCATCGCGATGAAGGACGGCGCGGTTGTCACTCGCGGTAATCCTGCGGAGGTCATCACCGCGGAACTGGTGGAGGCGGTATTCGGATTGCCGTGTCGCATCATCGAGGATCCGGAGTCGCTCACGCCGTTGGTCATTCCGCTCGCGCGCCCACGACCCTCGTGATGGATGCCGGTCATGCTCGCAGCGTGGCACCGCCGTCGACGTAGAGCGATTGCATGGTGATGTGACGGGCTCGATCCGACAGTAGGAATTCGACAGCGTCGGCTGCTGCACCGTCGTCGTGCGGACACGAGACCCCGTGTCGATAGTGGTACGAGATATCCATGCACGGCCCTTCCGTGACGCTTCGATCCGTCGACTCGCGGCATTGGCTAGGGAAGCCCGTAACCCCATTTGTGTGTAGGTTAGGCTAAGTTTATTTCCTGACGGCTGGTGTCGAAGCTTCTGCGGGATGAGTGAAGATGTCCGGCCCGGCCGCGAACACCGCGTGCCGGTTACGATCGACGATCTCGAAAGGGTCTACCTCAGTGTCTGATTCACAGTTTCGACGGCATGGTCTTCGCATATTTGCCACCGCATCGGTGGCATTCGTAGCGCTAGGGCTGGCTTCGTGCAGCTCCGAGCACTCGAGCGAGGACGCCTCGGGTACCGAGACGCGAGTGGTCTCCACCGACAAGGGCGACATCACGGTGCCTGCCGAGCCACAAAAGATCGCCGTGCTGTCGGCAGGCCTAGCCGGCTACCTGTTCACACTCGATGCCCCCATCGCGATCACCGACACCAGGCTGCTCGGAGTGACGAACCTCGACGGCGGCTTCCCACCGCAGTGGGCGGAAAAGGCAGACAAGCAGGGTACGCAAGAACTGCCTGCTGGTGAAACGTTGAACATCGAGGCACTCGCCGCAGCCGAACCCGACCTCATCATCGGTGGCGGCCAGGGAATCTCGGCTGTTCAGGCGAACGAGTCGTACGATCAGCTCAGCAATATCGCACCGACGGTCTTGATTTCGTCCTCGTTGGCAACGTGGCAAGAACAGCTGACCGCGGTCGCCGAGGCCGCCGGTGAGAGCGAGAAGGTCGACGGTCTGCTGCAGGCCTACGAAGACAAGGTCGCCGAGGTGAAGGACGCGATCACCATTCCAGCGACGCCCGTGTCGTACTTCTTGTCGCTGAGTACCAACGAGCCCGCGTTCATCCCACAGAGCGCCACCTTGCCCACACTGCTCTCGGCCGTCGGTTTCGAGCCGGACGACGTCATCACCAAGGCGAACAACCCCGAACTGTACGGCTCGGGTGACTCGTTCATCATCAGCAACGAACTGTTGGCGCCGGTAGGCAGTGCCCCGGCCATGTTCGTCGTCCCGGTCGCCGGACGCACTCTCGCAGAGCTCCAACAGGATCCGCTGTACGTCGGCCTGCCTGCATTCGCCGGCAACAAGGTCTACGAACTGCCTGCTACCAGCTACCGTCCTGACTACGACGGCGTGATGGCAACTCTGGACCAGGTCCAGGAGATGTTCACCGAATAGGACGATTCGGCCCGAAACCTGTTCGCCGAACAACGAGGGAAAACACTGTGCTCACCCGTGAGACCGTCATCGGCGATATCGCCACCGCCCTGGATCGGCCGGTCTGCGAGTGCTGAACACTTCTGAGAGAGAGGCATTTTCGATGGTGGCGACTGTTCGCGAGGTCGAGGTTTTTCCGATTTGCATACGAGAACTGGACGTTCTACGGGTGGAGGACATCACCCCAGGAATGCGTCGAGTGATCGTCGGGGGTCCCTCGATGGATCGCCACGTTCGCGACGGCGTCGAGCTTCCGCCAGTACGTACCAGGGGCTTCGACGACGACGTCAAGATTCTGCCCGTCGACCCAGCGACCGGCACCCTGCCGTTCACGGTTCCGGTCAACTCCGACAACGGGACGGTCGACTGGCCGGCGGGCTCGTTCCAGTACAGCCGGACGTACACCGTGCGCCGCTTCGACGAGGAAACCCGTGAGATGGCACTGGACTTCGCGATGCACGATGGTGGGCTGGCAGCTGGCTGGGCATTCGGAGTGCAGGCGGGGGAGAAGATCCTCATCGCCGGGCCGAAACATTCTTCGTCGCTGCCGCGTGAGGTGGATTGGATGCTGATCGCCGGAGACGAGACCGCGCTGCCCGCCATCGCGCATTGCCTCGAAAAGCTGCCCGCAGATCTGCCGGCGACCGTGGTGATCGAGGTGGCCGAGCCCTCGCACCGCCAGGAACTGTTCTCCGCGGCTTCGGTGGACATCACCTGGCTGTACCGCTCGGAGAACGACGGCCAGTCGCGGATGGTGGACACTGTGCAGGCCGCGCAGTGGCGTCCAGGCCAGCCGTATCTCTGGGTCGCCGGTGAGGCGTCGACCATCAAGCCTTTGCGCCGATGGGCCAAGCAGGACAAGCAGATCCCGAAGCAGTTCGTCGAGATCGCCGGATACTGGCGTTTTCGTGAGACGAGCACGATAGTTGCGGGCCAATCGGTTCTCGATCCCGCAGGTGAGCCGAGTCCCGACGAACGACTCCACGAAATGTCGGAACTACTGCCACCTTTCGCTATTCGTACCGCGGTGACAGTGGGTATCTTTGCCGCCGTCGACGGCGGCAAAGAGTCCGCGGACGCAATTGCAGCGGAATGCGCGACGCATCCGGGTGCGACGGCGAAGCTGCTGCGACACCTCGTGCTGATGGATCTCATGAGCCACGACGACGGCCGCTTCACCCTGACCGAGATGGGATCCATCCTGGCCGATCAGGACACTTTCGCCAGTCAGGCATTGCACTTCGACAAGATCCACACTCGTCTGGATCTGGCGTTCCTCGGATTGCTCGAATCGGTTCGGACGGGGTTGCCCGCAGCCGCGCACAGCTTCCTCGACAAGAAAACCGATCCGAGTTTTATCGAAGACTTCCACGAAGAGTCCGCGTTCGGAGCGGTATACCGTGCCCCGGCATTGCCGGATGCGGTGGACCTGGAAGAGGTAACGTCCGTCGCGATCTACGGCGAAGGTGCCGGGGTGTACGCCGATACGCTGGCACGCGTACGTCCGGAAATGTCGATATCTCTCGTCGGGCTTCCGGCCTTGAACGCCAGGAACCTCGGTGACGTCGCGGAGACGCGTCGGGACGCAATCACCCGCGTCGACGCCAGCGAATTCGCAGCTTTGGTAGCACCCGTCGACTTGGTGATCGCTGTCGACGTGCTCGACACGCATCCGGACTCCGACGCTCTGTTGCTGTTGCGCACTCTCGGGGCATCCGCCAGGCGAGTCGTGCTGATCACCGACCTACTCGATCCGTCGACGACGGACGATCACGATACCGAGGAGGACCTGCTGCGGCTGTGTCTCTACGGCGCCGGGCGTCGTACCGAAGCGGAGGTGTGCGCGTTGGTAGCCGAATCCGGCGGTGGAGTCGCACGGGTGGGGTCACTGGGGTGGGGGTCGACGGTGTTGGAGTTCGCGGCACCCCTGTACGAAAGTGGCAGGGTAGGCTAGCCTACGTCAATGGTCATCGTGACGGGGGCGAAGAAATGAGTGAAGGCGAACTCGGCTTCTACTATGCAGACGTAGTAGGCGTCGAACAGCTCACCACGCACATGGTTCGGGTGACGTTCGGCGGTGAGCACCTGGCCCGGTACGAGGGCATCGGTGCACCGGACGAATGCGTCGCCGTCTACTTCCCGCGCGACGGTGAAACCGCCCCACCGCCGATGACCGCGGTCGACGGAGTCTGGTGGTACCACGGAATCGAAGACGTCCCCGACGGTCGTAACTACACGGTCCGGCGGTTGAACAGTGCCGCAGGCGAGCTGATCATCGACTTTTTCGCACACGACGGGGGAGTCGCAGCCACCTGGGCGCTGCAGGCAAGCGTCGGCCAACGGGTGCTGCTGGCGCGTCCGCGATCCTGGTACCGCGTTCCGGCCGACGTCCAATGGCAACTCCTCGTCGCCGACATGACCGGACTCCCCGCGCTCGGACGCATCATCGAGGAACTTCCGGCCGGTGCCCGAGCTCACGCAGTCGTAGAGGTCCTCGAGCGGGGCGACATCCAAAGCTTCGACACCGCAGCATCCGTCACCTACGACTGGCGCATCGGTTCCGGAAACGGTGACTGCGCAAGCGTTCTCGACGAAGCCGTACGCAACTACGAACTACCCGAAGGCGTCGGATACGTGTGGTTCGCAGGTGAGGCCGCATCTTCGCGGGTAGTACGCAAGTACTTCCGCAAGGACCGAGGTTTCGACATCGCGCACTTCCACATCATCGGATACTGGCGCGCGCGATCCGAACAGTGGCTCGAGAAGTACAAGAAATACCAGGGCGAGGCACTGGCGCTCTACAACAGCGTCATCGAGGCCGGGCGCACCGAACAAGAGGCGAGCGAGGAATTCGACGCCATGCTCGAGCGCGTCGGGCTGTAGGCGACTGCGTCGCATCTGCGTCCGAGAGATACTCACTGCGTGAGTACTTCTCTGGCAGAACCCGGTATCCCGTTGGCGGTGTTATGCGTCGTCATGGCGCTGCTGGCGGCCATCGTCTATCGGGTTTCAGGTATCGGACCATCTTTCACCGTCCCTGCAGCCGCTCTGCGCGGCGTCGCGCAGCTGGCGGCTGTGTCGCTCGTACTCACGGCCGCTCTCGAGTACCTGTGGTCATCGCTCCTCGTCCTGCTGGCAATGTTCGTCGCGGCCGCATTCACCTCGGCTCGGCGATCGGAGTCGGGCCTCTCCGGATCGTGGCTCGCGATACCACTCGCCGCCGGGATCGGCGTCGTGGTTCCGCTGTGTCTGATGACCGGGGTTGTTCCAGCACAAGGGATTGCAATAGTGCCGGTGGGCGGAATCATTCTCGGCGGCACGATGATCGCGACATCTCTTTCCGCGCGCAGGTCTCTCGACGCTCTCTCTCAGCGGCGTGGTGAAGTCGAGGCGGCCCTGAGCCTTGGGCTCAGTGAACGAGATTCACGGTTGGAAGTAATTCGACCGACGGCCGCTGATGCGCTTCTACCCGGACTGGATCAAACGAGGACAGTCGGCCTCGTTACGCTGCCGGGCGCATTCGTGGGAGTGCTATTGGCCAGTGGGTCTGCCATCCAGGCCGGAGCGGTTCAGATTCTCGTTCTGGTCGGCATACTCTTGGCGCAGAGCCTGGCGGCGTCGTTTACCGTCGAATTCGTGGCGCGCGGTTACGTACAGCGCTCCCCGCGAGTCAAGTAGTCACCTTCTTCGGCATGAACAACGCAGCAACAGCCATCAGTACGGCAGCCGCCGCCACCCCGAGAAAGACCACGTGGATGGCGTCGGACAGCTGTTGTGGATCGGGTTCGCCGGGGCCGGAGATCCGAGAGTTGACGATGGCTCCGAAGATTGCGACGCCAACGGCACTTCCGATCGATCGCGCAAACATGTTGGTGGCGGTGACGACGCCACGTTCGGACCATTCGACGCTCGATTGCGCGGCGATGAGGGTGGGACTTGCGATCAACCCCATACCGAGACCGATGACGAAACATACGACGGCGATCTGCCAGATGGCGCTACCGGAACCGATGAACGTCGACGCCACCGCACCGACGAGGGCGATGGACGCGCCGGTCAACGCGGTCGTGCGGAAGCCGAACCGCAGATAGAGCCTGCCCGATTGCGAGGCAGCGATCGGCCATCCAAGGGTGAGCGTCGCGAGTGCGAACCCCGCCACGATCGCGCCGGTCCCGAGCACCCCTTGGACGAAGGTCGGTACATACGAGGTCAGGCCCAGAACCAGCGCTCCGACGAGCAACGAGATGACGCTACTGACGAGAAGGACTCGCCGGGTGAAGACCCACAACGGCAGAATCGGCTCGGGCACTCGCGTCTGCACCCACGCGAACAACGTGAGTGCGAGGACACATGCGGAAAAGATCGAGAGACTGATCGGCGACGCCCATGACCACGACTGTCCGCCTTCGAGCAGACCCAGCAGCATCAGTGCTGCACCCGTGGTGAGCAGCCCCGCTCCTAGGTAGTCGATCTTCGGCGTCGTCCGTTCTACGGCACCCTCGTGGAACTTGGTGATCAGCATCCACGCCGCGAGCAGACACAACGGGATGTTGACGAAGAAGATCCAACGCCACGACAGGTATTCGGAGAAGATGCCGCCGAGGGCCGGACCCAGCACCGCCGACATGGCCCAGACGCTTGCGAGATATCCCTGTGCTTTTGCGCGTTCGGCCAACGTGTAGATGTCACCGGCAATCGTGATCGACATCGGTTGCACGGCGCCCGCGCCGAGACCCTGGACCGCTCGAAAAGCGATCAGCGCCGGCATGCTCCACGCCAGTCCGCACAGAATCGAACCGAGCAGGAAGACGCCGATGCCGAACAGCATGATCTTCTTGCGTCCGAACAGGTCGGACAACTTGCCGTACAGCGGCACCGACACGGCCTGGGCAAGCAGGTAGATCGAGAACAACCACGGGAACTGACCGAAGCCGCCGAGGTCGCCGACGATGGTCAGGACTGCGGTGGCGATGATCGTGGAGTCCAACGCAACCAGCGAGGTGCTGAGCATCAACGCGATGAGTACGGGCCCACGTTCGGACCGGAAGCCGACGTCGGCGACTTCGTTGTTCGTTGCCATTACAGTTCATTGTTCTCCCGTCGCCGGGAGAGCGTGTCATCAGGCCCAGATAGGGTGATTACGTGCGCCCAACTCTTCATAGCTATCAGCATCTGGCCGGCGGCAAGGTTCGCGATCTCTATATCGTCGACGAAGATCACCTGCTTCTTGTCGCGAGCGACCGCATCTCCGCCTACGACCACGTCCTCGATACCCCGATCCCCGACAAGGGCAGGGTCCTGACGGCGATGAGCGTGTTCTTCTTCGACCAGCTCGGCGGAGTGAATCATCTCGCCGGCGACCCGCTCGACGAGAGGATTCCGCAGGAACTCCTCGGACGGGCTCTGGTGGTGAAGAAGCTGCAGATGGTCCCGATCGAGTGCGTCGTCCGTGGCTATCTGACGGGTTCCGGATTGTCGGACTACCGCAGCACCGGCGCGGTATGCGGAGTCGAACTGCCGCAGGGCCTTCTCGAATCCTCCAAGCTGGACGAGCCCATCTTCACCCCGGCCGCCAAGGCAGCGATGGGGGAGCACGACGAGAACGTGGACTTCCAGACCGTCGTCGATCAGGTCGGGGAAGCGCTTGCCTTCAAGCTTCGCTCGGAAACCCTCGAGATCTACATCAGTGCCGCGAATTTCGCGCTCGATCGTGGAATCATTTTGGCCGACACCAAGTTCGAGTTCGGTCTCGACCGTGACGGCAATCTCGTACTCGCAGACGAGGTTCTCACCCCCGACTCCTCGCGCTACTGGCCCGCCGACGGCTACGCCGAAGGTCGGGTGCAGCCGAGTTTCGACAAGCAGTACGTCCGCGACTGGCTCACCGGTGAATCCGGTTGGGACCGCTATGGGCAGACCCCACCGCCGCCACTTCCAGACGAAGTCGTCGCAGCGACGCGCGCACGTTACATCGAGGCCTACGAACGCATTTCGGGTCTGAACTTCGAAGATTGGGTCAAGCCATGACACTCACACCGCCGATCGCCAAGAAGGTTCCGCTGAAACGAACCCATCATGGCGATACCTTCGTGGACAATTACGAATGGTTGCGCGACAAGGACGACGCCGAGGTGATCGCCTACCTCGAAGCCGAGAACGCGTACACCGAGCAGGAGACCGCCGGGCTGGCCGAGCTGCGGGGGCAGATATTCGACGAGATCAAATCGCGCACGCAGGAAACCGATCTGTCGGTCCCGACGCGGATGGGCAACTGGTGGTACTACTCGCGCACCCTCGAAGGGAAGTCGTACGGGCTCCAATGCCGTTGCCCAGTCGACTCACCCGACAACTGGACCCCGCCGACACTGTCGGCGGACACCGAGATCGCCGGCGAGCAGATCCTCCTCGACTCCAATCTCGAAGCAGAAGGACACGACTTCTTCTCGCTCGGCGCCTTCTCGATCAGCCAGGACGGGAACCTGCTGGCCTACTCGACCGACACCGAAGGCGACGAGCGATACACGCTGCGCTTCAAGGACCTCTCGACCGGAGAACTGCTCGCAGACACGATCGAAAACGTCTCCACGGGTGCAACGTGGGCTATCGATCACCGCCACGTCTTCTATCAAACCGTCGATGAATCCTGGCGGCCGGACACCGTGTGGCGTCACACTCTCGGTACCCCTACCGAGCAAGACCAGAAGGTCTTCCACGAGCCCGACGAAAGCTACTGGGTCGGCTTCGGATCCACTCGCAGCGAAAAATACCTGATGATCTGGGTGGGGTCGAAGATCACCACCGAATGCCTCGTCCTCGAATCCGCCGATCCGGAAGGCGAATTCCGCGTCGTTCTGCCGCGCGTCGACGGTGTCGAATACAGCGTCGAACACGCTGTCGTGAAGGGTGAGGATCGATTCCTCATCCAGCACAACGGATCGGTGAACGGCTGGGGCACCGAAGGGGAGAAGGCCGAGAACTTTCTGCTCGCCGAGGCCCCCGTCGACAATCCCGAGGACCAGCGGATCCTCGTTCCACATCGCACCGACGTTCGACTCGAGGACGTCGATGCGTTCGCCGACCACCTCGTACTCAATTATCGACGCGAGGCTCTGACGCGGCTGGCGATCTGGCCGCTCGACGAGAACGGTTACGGCGAGTACACGGAGATGACGTTCGACGAGGAGCTCTACTCCGTCGGAGCGGGTTCCAACCCGGAGTGGAGTCAGCCTCTGCTGCGTCTGGTGTACACCTCGTTCATCACCCCCGCCAAGGTCTACGACTACGACCTCGCGACGGGTGAGATGCTGCTGCGTAGGTCGCAGCCGGTATTGGGTGACTTCGACGCGAACGACTATGTGCAGCATCGTGAGTGGGCCACTGCCGCGGACGGAACTCGAGTTCCGTTGTCGGTCGTCCTACGCAAGGATGCGCCGGATGGGGCCGCTCCGACGCTGCTGTACGGCTACGGTTCGTACGAGGCGAGCATGGATCCGTCCTTCTCGGTCGCCCGACTCTCGCTGCTGGATCGGGGCATCGTGTTCGTCGTCGCGCATGTTCGCGGCGGCGGCGAAATGGGTAGAGCGTGGTACGACAACGGCAAGACCCTGACGAAGAAGAACACGTTCACCGACTTCGTCTCTGCCGCACAGTATCTGATCGACAGTGGGCGTACCTCGCCCGATCATCTCGTCGCCGACGGCGGAAGCGCGGGTGGCCTGCTGATGGGCGCGGTCGCGAACCTCGCACCCGAACTGTTCAACGGGATTCTCGCCAATGTGCCCTTCGTCGATCCCTTGACCTCCATCCTCGACCCATCGCTGCCACTGACCGTCATCGAATGGGACGAATGGGGTAATCCGTTGGCCGACATGGAGGTGTACGAGTACATGAAGTCCTACAGCCCCTACGAGAACGTAGAGGCGAAGGACTACCCGAGCATCCTGGCGATCACCTCGATCAACGACACCCGCGTGCTGTACGTCGAGCCGGCGAAATGGGTTGCTGCGCTGCGCGCTACGAAGACCGGCGACTCCGACCTGCTGCTCAAGACCGAAATGAGTGCGGGCCACGGTGGCGTCAGTGGACGATACGAGAAGTGGAAGGAAGCAGCCTTCGAGTACGCCTGGATCGTGGACAAGACAGGCGGTTCGCTCGACTACCGCCAGAGGTAACGGACCTGCGGTCGACCCGCTTTGCCGTATTCGGTGATGCGGGTGACCAGTCCGTCGTCGGCGAGGCGCTCGAGGTACCTCCAGGCCGTTACTCGCGACACCCCGCCCGCCTGGGCGACCTCGGAGGCGTTGAGGCCGGCGGGCGCCCGTCGGACGATGGCGGTGATGCCGTCCATCGTCTGTGGCGCAATGCCTTTGGGTGTGGAGGCGCGCTCGTCGGCGATGCGCAGATGGGACATCGCGCGGTCGATGTCGCGTTGACTGGCCGCACTCTTACCCGCAGGCAGCGCGTCGTGAAATTCGCGATACCGCTCGAGCTTGTCGCGGAACGCCGCGAACGTGAACGGCTTGAGGAGATACAGAACGACACCATGGGCGACCGCGGACCGCACGACCGAGAGGTCACGCTCGGACGTGATGGCGATGACGTCCGGGCTCGGACGCAGACCGCCCAGAGCAGCCGCCACGTCGATGCCGTTGGCGTCGGGCAGGCCGATATCGAGAAGGACGAGATCTATGGGTTCCTCGGCTCGGCTTGCCGCGCGCATCGCCCCGTGTCCGCTGTGCGCGACGGCGGCGACGGTGAAGCCGGGCACTCGGTCGACGTAGCTTCGGTGCGCCTCGGCGATCAGCGGTTCGTCGTCCACGACCAGGACCCTGATCACGACCGGACTCCGGACGGGATGCGAGCGAGAAGTACTGAACCGTAGGTGAGTGCGGTGGTCAACTCCCCGCGGTGGCGCTTGACGATCTGGGTGACCAACGCGAGTCCGAGTCCACGGGAATCGGCCTTCGTCGAATAGCCGCGAGTCATTGCCGTACGCAGCGTTTCCGGTGACATTCCTGGGCCGCTGTCGGCCACGCGAACGATGAGGACCTCACCGGAGTCACGGACCGTCACTTCGACCCACGGTTGTTCGGATTCTTTCGAGGCATCGATCGCATTGTCTATCAGATTTCCCACCACGGTGACCAATTCGCGCGGAGTCAGCACGCCCACGAGTCCGAGCGCAGTGTCCTCGGTGACGGTCAGTTCCACGCCTTGTTCGCCGGCCTGACTCATCTTGCCGAGCAGCAGTGCCGCCAGTGCGGGTTCCTGGACCGATGCCATCAATCGGTCGATCAGATGCTGTGACAACTCCAGGTCTGCAGTTGCGAACTCGACAGCTTCTTCGGAGCGGCCGAGTTCGACCATGGTGATGACCGTGTGCAGACGGTTCGCCGATTCATGGGCCTGCGACCGGAGTGACTCGGCGAAGCTGCGGACCGAATCGAGTTCGCCCATGATGTTCTGCAGTTCGGTGCGGTCACGGATGCTGAGGACCTGGCCGAGCCGAGTGCCCTCCCACATCACCGGATCCTGGTTGACGAACAGGACCCTGGAATCGGTGAGATGAAGTTCGCCGCGGACGATGCCGGTGTCCATCGACTGCATCGACTCCGGCAGCGAGGCCCGCGTCACCGGCCCATCCGCGAGGTCGAGAAGTCGACGCGCTTCGTCGTTGACGAGTTCGGCACTTTCACCCTCGCCGAACACCACCAGTCCTTCCCCGATCGAATGCAGCACGGCATCGTGATGGCCGTACATGGTGCGCAACTGCGCAGGCGCCATTCCCAGGGTCTGCCGTCGGAGGCGTCGACCGAGAAGCACGGATCCTGCTGCAGCGGCAGCGAATCCCGCAAGTACGACGGCGAAGATCATGGGTAGACCACGAACGAACTGTTCGCTGATCTTCGCGCGGGTGACGCCTGCCGATACGAGGCCGACGATATTTCCCGAGGTGTCGATGACCGGGGTGACCGAACGGATCGATGGACCGAGCGACCCGACGTACGTCTCGGTGATGGTCTCACCGCGCAGAGCGTCATCGATGTTGCCGCTGAACGGTTTACCGATCAGGTCGACGGTCGTGTGCGTGAATCTGGTGCGGTCCGGGGCCATGACGACGATGAAGTCGACGCCGGTGATCTTGCGGATGCGTTCGGTTTCGGGTTGTAGCCGAGCCGTCGGATTCTCGGAGGCAACAGCCAACGGCGTCGACGGTTCATTGGCGATGCTGGCGGCTACCGCGACGACTACCCGGGATGTCGCTTCGTCACTGTTGGAGCGTTCGTTCAGAACGGTGAGGATGCCGCCTGCAGCGACGACGACAGCGATGACCGCCAGCTGCAAGAGCAATACCTGCCCTGCCACGCTCGTCGGACGCTTGGCCATGTCATGTCACCTCGAAGAAATAGTAGAACCATGAACAGAATGAACGTATTGGTGACTGTGGCCTCGATCTGCACCAGCATCGTTCCCTAGCGCGGCGTGATCCACCTCACGCAGCACAAGTCGCAGATATAGCCGCAGAGGACGTACCAATGACTACCAGCATCGATGCTGACACAAGCCAGACTCCGCCGCCCAAACCCAAGGCGAAGCGGGACAAGACCCACTGGCTGTACATCGCCGTGATCATCGCAGTAGTCGCCGGCGTCATTGTCGGTCTGCTGTGGAAGGAAGTCGGCGTCGACCTGGCGGTACTCGGCACATTGTTCGTCAGTTTGATCAAGATGATGATCAGCCCGGTCATCTTCTGCACCATCGTCCTCGGCATCGGATCGGTGCGAGCCGCAGCCAGCGTCGGCAAGGTCGGCGGACTGGCGCTTGCCTACTTCCTCACTATGTCGACCATCGCCCTTGGTATCGGCATGGTCGTCGGCAACCTCATCCAGCCAGGCAGCGGCCTCAACATCCCGGCCAGTGGCGCAGGTGACAAGTACGCGGCCACCGCGGAGGGCGCGGGCGGCACGATGGACTTCATCGCCGGCATCATTCCGGAGACGCTCCTGTCCTCGCTGACCGAAGGCTCGGTGCTGCAAACTCTGTTCGTAGCAATCCTCGTCGGCTTCGCGCTGCAAGCGATGGGCAAGCAGGGCGAAGGCATCCTCAAGGGCATCGGTGCAGTGCAGAAACTCGTCTTCCGTATCCTCACGATGATCCTCTGGCTCGCCCCGATCGGTGCCTTCGGAGCCATCGCAGGCGTCGTCGGCGCAACCGGATTCGATGCCGTCATCCAGCTCGGCACCCTGATGTTGGCGTTCTACATCACCTGCGCCATCTTCGTCTTCGGCTTCCTCGGCCTGATTCTTCGCTTCGTCGCAGGCTTCTCGATCTTCAAGCTGGTCAAATACCTGGCCCGCGAATACCTGCTGATCGTCGCGACCAGCTCCTCCGAGTCGGCGCTGCCGCGGCTGATCGCCAAGATGGAGCATGTCGGTGTCGAGCGCACCACCGTCGGAATCGTTGTCCCGACCGGATATTCGTTCAACCTGGACGGAACCGCCATCTACCTGACGATGGCGTCGATCTTCATCGCCGACGCCATGAACCTGCCGCTGTCGATCCCCGAGCAGTTCTCGTTGCTGCTCTTCATGATCATCGCCAGCAAGGGCGCCGCAGGCGTCTCCGGTGCCGGTCTGGCCACGCTCGCCGGCGGCCTACAGAGCCACCGCCCCGAGTTGCTCGACGGAATCGGCCTCATCGTCGGAATCGACCGCTTCATGTCCGAAGCTCGTGCTGTGACCAACTTCTCCGGCAACGCCGTCGCCACCCTGCTGGTCGGCACGTGGACCAAGACGATCGATGCATCCCGCGTCAAAACAGTTCTCGACGGCAACTTGCCGTTCGACGAGACCACCATGGTCGACGATCACCTTCCGGAGGACGACAAGCGCGTAGAGCGCGTCGAACTCGAGAAGGCCTCGGCCAGGGTCTGATACCTGCCGGGCGCCGCGCACCCCCCGTCGCCCGGTTCGGAAATGAAGAGAACGACCCTCACCGAGGGTCGTTCTCTTTTCATATGGTCGGTTCCCCTTCCCGCGATAACCACAGGTAAGTTCGTCGTCATGACTGAAGTTCAGAACATCGGGATCAACACGCTGGGCGGCGCGCCCACCACGCTCGATGAGTACGCAGGCCGAGCAGTGTTGGTGGTGAACGTCGCATCCAAGTGCGGCCTGACCCCTCAATACTCCACCCTCGAAAAGATGGCCACCGAGTACGCGGCGCAGGGCTTGTCGGTCATCGGCATTCCCTGCAACCAGTTCGGTGGACAGGAACCCGGCACAGCCGAAGAGATCGAATCGTTCTGCTCCACCACCTACGGAGTCACCTTCCCGATGTTCGAGAAGGTCGATGTCAACGGCGAAAATCGGCATCCGCTCTACGCCGAGCTCACCAAAACCGAAGACGCAGAGGGCACGGCAGGCGACATCCAGTGGAACTTCGAGAAGTTCCTGATCTCGCCCGACGGCGTCGTCACCAACCGGTTCCGTCCCCGCACCGAACCCGATGCACCCGAAGTTCTCGCAGCGATCGACAAGATCCTGCCGAAAGAGACCATCGCCGTTTAGACACGGTCAATGCTGATGTCGAGCCTCGTTCACCCTGGTGCGCGAGGCTCGAGTCATGTCTGGAGCACTGATCGTTTCGGTAAGTGGAATCAGAGACGACACCCGTGACCACGCAGCGGAATTCGCCCGTGAACTCGACTCGCGATCGGTGCCACTGTCGTTGCTCGTCGCGCCCCGGTTGAAGGACAAGTACCGGCTGGCGAAGGATTCGGCTACCCAGCAATGGCTTCGGGGCCGACGCGAGAGCGGGGATGCCATCGTCCTGCACGGCTACGATCAGGCGGCAACCAAGCGTCGCCGCGCCGAGTTCGCCTCCCTGCCGCGTCACGAGGCTCGGCTGCGACTGATGGCTGCCGATCGAGTCATGGAAGAGACCGGCTTGCGGACAAGGGTTTTCGCGCCGCCCCGGTGGCTCGCCTCGCCTGGCGCGGTATCGGCATTGCCGGATGCCGGATTTCGGATGATCGCCGGTATCAATGCAATTCGAGACCTGGAGACGGGTACCACAGCGCGTGGACGAGTTCTCGGCATCGGGGAAGGCATGAAGGCCGAACCGTGGTGGTGCAGGGCGCTCGTGATCGGTGCGGGCCGCGCAGCTCGACGTGACGGCCTGGTGCGATTGGCCGTCAGTGCTCAGCAACTCGGGTCCAGCGGGCCGCGCCGGGCGATGCTCGACGCGATCGACCTCGCGCTCTACAGCGGGGCGGTGCCTGGCGTCTACGAGCACGTGCGGCCGGTTCGCCGAGCCGCATAGCCGTCAGTGGTGTATCCCTTGGGTGTAACGGACCATTCGGTTCGCAGGATGTAACCCCCGACTGTGCACCCGACATTGCAGGTGGCGACATGAAACGGCTTCTTCTCGTAGCGATCAGCGTCATGGCCTTTGTGGCGTGCGGAAATTCCGAGGGCGGAAATGCGACGGCAGCCCCGGAATCCTCTGCAGCACCTGGACAGCAGAATGTGCCGCAGACCTTCGTGCCCTCGTCTGGGTCTCTCCCGCCCATCATCGAGGATCGCCCGCCCGGTACGAGAACGGAAGTGGTTCCGCGCGCCGAGGCGGCCCCGGCTACGCGTACGCCCGGTTCGCAATCTCCCGTCTGCTTGGATCTTGCCTCGACGACAGTGACCGATGCTCTCGCCTCACTGCCGCAGTACTTCGACGGCGTTCCGTGGGTAGCAACGCAGATCGGTGACCCGTGTGCGTCGTTCACCTGGGTTCGCGCCGATACGTCCGGCGGCACCGCCAGCTCGCCGGTGCAGGTGTTGTTCTTCGCCGACGGCGACTACCTCGGCACCGGAACGTCCGAGCCGTACGCCTTCACATTCGTCGACTCACAGTCCGTCGACACCATCACCGTCGGGTACCGCTGGCCCGTCGGTGACGATGCCAACGCCAACCCGACGGGCGGTCCCGCCTTGATTCGCTATCAGTGGGACGGGTCCTCGGTGACCATGCTGGACGCGCTCCCCGTCGAGGTGACGGGGTCCTAGAGCTCGATCGAACCTTCCTCCGGGAACGTCCGGAATTCGGTGTTCTCGTCGGCCAACTCCTTGTAGCGCCCGTAGTAGATCCCGCGGGCCTGCTCGGCGATGATGGCCTGGTGGATCGGGAAGGCCGTGCGGGGCGCGACTGCGCGTAGGAAGTCGACGGTTTCGGAGAGCTTCATCCACGGCGCCGCGGCTGGGAGCGCGAGGATGTCCACCTTCTGCTCGGGGACGAACAGTGAATCGCCCGGATGCAACAACTGGGACGGATTCTCGGGAGTTCCGAGGAGATAACCCGTGTTGTCGATCACCGGTAGGTCCGGGTGAATCACCGCATGAGTGCCGCCGACTCCTGTCACCTGGATGCCGCCGACACCGAACACATCCCCCGGGTGCGTCGCCGTCCAGCGTTCGCCGAGCTGCGACGCCGTCATCGGGTCGGCGTAGAGCGCTGCCCGCGGATTGCCTTGCACCAATGCCGGCAGACGCTCGAGGTCCACGTGATCAGGGTGCTGGTGGGTGATCAGGATGGCGTCGAGACCGGTGATGCCGTCGAATCCGTGGGAAAAGTTGCCGGGATCGAAGAGGACGGTCGTTCCGTTCAGTTCGACGAGGAGGCAGGAATGTCCGAAGTGAGTCAGCCGCATCACCCCACAGTAAACGCAGTGTCATCCGCACGGCAGTGCCTGCGTAGACTCTCACCTGCCGGTACCTATATCTCGAGGAGCTTTCACGTGGCCCGTGTTGTTGTCGACGTCATGCCCAAGACCGAAATTCTCGACCCGCAGGGTCAGGCCATTACAGGCGCTCTGGGGCGTCTAGGGATCGCAGGTGTGTCCGATGTGCGTCAGGGCAAGCGTTTCGAGCTCGAGGTCGACGACAGTGTCGACGACGCCGAGCTGGAAAAGATCGCCGAATCGCTGCTCTCGAACACGGTCATCGAGGACTGGAAAGTGACCCGTCTCGCATGAGCACTCGCATCGGTGTCATCACCTTTCCTGGAACTCTCGACGACGTCGACGCCTCCCGCGCGGTGACGTTGGCAGGCGGCGAGGCCGTCAGCTTGTGGCACGCGGACGCCGACCTGAAGAACGTCGACGCGGTCGTCGTTCCGGGCGGCTTCTCCTACGGTGACTATCTGCGCGCCGGCGCCATCGCCCGGTTCGCACCCGTCATGGAATCCGTCGTCAAGGCAGCAGAAGGCGGCATGCCCGTCCTCGGTATCTGCAACGGTTTTCAGATTCTCTGCGAGGCCGGGCTGCTGCCAGGCGCTCTGACGCGTAACGAGGATCTGCACTTCGTGTGCCGCGACCAGTGGCTGAAGGTGGAGAACAGCAACACCGCATGGTCCTCGCGCTACGAGGCCGGCGCCGAGATCCTCATCCCCGTCAAGAACGCCGAAGGTCGATTCCAGGCCTCCGAAGAGGTTCTCGACGAGCTCGAGGGCGAAGGCCGGGTCGTGTTCCGCTACAGCGGTTCCAACCCTAACGGTTCGCAACGCGCAATCGCCGGTATCTCCTCGGCCAACGGTCGCATCGTCGGACTCATGCCGCATCCCGAGCACGCCACCGAGCCCCTCACCGGCCCGAGCGACGACGGTCTGGGCATCTTCTACTCGGCGCTCGACGCGATCGTCTCGGCCTGACCTGCTCGACTGCCACAATGGTCCCCATGTCGACTCAAGCGTCCGCTGCCGGTCTGTGCAACTTCATCGACGTCTCACCATCGCCCTTCCACGTGTGTCGAACAGTGGCAGTGCAATTGGAGGAGGTCGGCTTCGTTCGGGTCGAAGAGACCGAAGGATGGCCGACCGCTGAGGGCAGGTACTACCTGATCCGCGGTGGTTCGCTGGTGGCGTGGAGCACCGAGAGCGAATCTCGTGATTCCGGTCGTTCCGCAGGCTCCACTCCTGATTCCGGTCGTTCCGCAGGCTCCACTCCTGATTCCGGTCGTTCCGCAGGCTCCACTCCTGGCCCGTTCCGCATCGTCGGCGGCCATACCGACAGCCCCAACCTGCGGGTCAAGCAGCATCCGGACCTCGAGTCGGCAGGCTGGCAGATGGTCGGGCTCGAACCGTACGGCGGGGCTTGGCTCAACTCCTGGCTCGACCGCGACCTCGGGATATCCGGCCGCCTCAGCGTCCGTGACGGCAACGCCCTACGCGAGGTACTGGTGAAGGTGGACGAGCCGATCCTGCGTGTCCCGCAGTTGGCTATCCACCTGTCCGAGGACCGCAAGGGCGTCACACTCGATCCGCAGCGCCACGTCAACGCGATCTGGGGGATCGGACGCTCACCACGGTCCTTTCTCTCCTACGTCGCCGAACGCGAGGGAGTGGACCCATCGGCTGTGCTCGGCTGGGAACTCATGACACACGACCTGGCTCCGAGCGCAATCGTCGGCGTCGAATCCGAACTCGTCAGCGCGCCGCGCCTGGACAACCAGGGCACCTGTTACGCCGGAACACAGGCCTTGATCGCCGCAGTGGAGAACCCCACGAACGTCACCCCGGTGTTGGCGCTCTTCGACCACGAAGAGGTCGGCAGCATGTCGGACCGCGGAGCATTCTCCGATCTGCTGAACACCGTGCTCGAGCGAATCGTGCTCGGCCGCGGCGGCGGACGCGAGCAGTTCTTGCGGACGATGGCCGGATCTATTTGTGCCTCAGGCGATATGGCGCACGCGACGCACCCGAACTACCCGGACCGACACGAGCCCGCGCACCGCATCGAGCTCGGCGGCGGGCCGGTGCTCAAGGTGAATCAAAATCTGCGGTACGCAACGGATTCCGTGGGCGCCGGGGCTTTCGCGTTGGCCTGCGATCAAGCCGGGGTGACTATGCAACGCTACGTTCACCGCGCCGATCTGCCGTGCGGATCGACCATCGGACCGATCACCGCGTCTCGAACGGGGATCTCCACCGTCGACGTCGGGGCGGCGCAGTTGGCGATGCACTCGGCGCGCGAGCTGATGGGTGCAGCCGACGTCTCCGCCTACGCTGCTGCGCTCGCTGCGTTCCTCGCTCCAGCTCAGTAAGCGAACACCTTTTTTCCGAGGCAGACCCCCGCGCTGTTCGGCTAGCGCTGGGGTGCGCTCGGGAAAAAGGGTGCGCGCTTTTGAGCGCGCGAACACTGCGAGCCGCTCCCACAACACTTGCGCCCGGCCCCGCCCGATAGACTTCAGCTGGCATTTCGCTCCAAGAAGGGACCCCACTCCTCGTGTCCGTCGATACAGTGACAACCGCAGCCGCCACACCCGATGTAGAGCAGCCGTACAAAGAGCTCGGACTCAAGGAAGACGAGTACGTCCGAATCAAGGAAATACTCGGCCGTCGCCCCACCGATGCCGAGCTTGCGATGTACTCGGTCATGTGGAGCGAGCACTGCTCGTACAAGTCCTCCAAGGTGCACCTGAAGTACTTCGGGGAGACCACCACGGACGAGATGCGCACCTCGATGCTTGCGGGCATCGGCGAGAATGCAGGCGTCGTCGACGTCGGTGACGGCTGGGCCGTCACGTTCAAGGTCGAGAGCCACAACCACCCGTCGTACGTCGAGCCCTATCAGGGCGCCGCGACAGGCGTGGGCGGCATCGTCCGCGACATCATGGCCATGGGTGCGCGTCCCATCGCCGTCATGGATCAATTGCGATTCGGTGCCGCTGATGCACCGGACACTCGTCGCGTGCTGAGCGGCATCGTCTCGGGAGTCGGTGGATACGGAAACTCCCTCGGCCTCCCCAACATCGGCGGAGAGACGGTGTTCGACGCCTCCTACGCCGGTAACCCGCTGCTCAATGCTCTGTGTGCCGGTGTCATGCGGGTAGAGGACATGCATCTCGCGTTCGCATCGGGGCTGGGCAACAAGATCATTTTGTTCGGCGCGCGTACCGGTCTCGACGGCATCGGTGGCGTTTCCGTTCTCGCCTCGGAGACCTTCGACGGCGACGAGACCGACGGCAAGCGCAAGAAGCTTCCGGCGGTTCAGGTGGGCGACCCGTTCGCCGAGAAGGTCCTCATCGAGGCGTGCCTGGAACTGTATGCAGGCAAACTCGTCGTCGGCATCCAGGATCTCGGCGGTGCCGGATTGTCTTGTGCCACTTCTGAACTTGCGTCCGCAGGCAGTGGGGGAATGTCCATCGAGCTGGAGAAGGTGCCGATGCGCGCCACCGGCATGACCCCCGCCGAGGTGCTCTCGAGCGAGTCGCAGGAGCGCATGTGCGCTGTCGTGACTCCGGACAATGTCGATGCGTTCATGGCGGTCTGCAAGAAGTGGGATGTGTTGGCCACCGTCATCGGCGAGGTAACCGACGGCGACCACCTCGAGATCACCTGGCATGGCGAAACCGTCGTCGATGTTCCGCCGAAGACGGTCGCCCACGATGGCCCGGTCTACAACCGTCCGGTGCAGCGTCCAGCGCATCAGGACGCACTGATCGCGAACACGACTGCGTCGCTGAAGCGTCCGGAAACGCCGGATGAATTGAAGGCAACTTTGCTGAAGATGATTGCCTCGCCGCAGCTCTGCAGCCGTAAGTTCATCACCGAGCAGTACGACCGCTACGTTCGCGGCAACACCGTGCTGGCGGAGAACGCCGATTCCGGAATGATCCGCATCGACGAGAAGACGGGTCGCGGTATCGCGCTCGCTACCGATGCATCGGGCCGCTACACCGCGCTCGATCCATATCAGGGTGCTCAGCTGGCTCTTGCCGAGGCATTTCGCAACGTCGCCGTCACCGGTGCGACTCCCAAGGCCGTCACCAACTGCCTCAACTTCGGTTCCCCCGAAGACCCGGGCGTCATGTGGCAGTTCCAGCAGGCCGTCCGCGGTCTCGCCGACGGCTGCGTCACTCTCGGTATCCCCGTTACCGGCGGAAATGTCAGCTTCTACAACCAGACCGGCTCCGAGCCGATCCTGCCGACGCCAGTGGTGGGCGTCCTCGGCGTGATCGACGACGTGCACCGACGCATCCCGACGGGCCTCGGTCTCGAGCCCGGCGAAACGTTGATCCTGCTCGGTGAGACGCACGACGAGCTGGACGGTTCCATCTGGTCACAGGTCGAGCACGATCATCTCGGTGGCGTCCCGCCGAAGGTCGATCTCGCGCGGGAGCAGTTGCTGGCGGACATCCTTCTCGCCGGTTCGCGCGACGGCATGGTCACCGCCGCCCACGATCTGTCCGAGGGTGGACTGGCTCAGGCCGTCGTAGAGGCCGCCTTGGCCGGTGAAACCGGATGCCGCATTCTGCTCCCCGAGGGTGCGGATCCTTTCGTGGCGCTGTTCTCGGAGTCTTCGGGTCGTGTTCTCGTCGCGGTCCCGCGCACCGAGGAGACTCGTTTTTCCAACATGTGCACCGCTCGTCGGCTGCCGTGGACGCGCATCGGCGTTGTCGACGAGGGCTCCGACGAGATCGAGGTTCAGGGTCAGTTCTCGGTCCCGATGACCGAGCTGCGAGAAGTATTCGAGGGCACTCTTCCCCGACTCTTCGGGTAGGGCCGTGACGCGGGGCGAGGTATCGGAGGACGCGACGGAGGTCGTGAGCACAGTCGAGCGAGAACATGCTCACTACCTCCGCATTCCCGTCGAGTTCTCGATGCCTTCCCCGCTCGCGCATCCCTTTCTCATGTGGCTTTGGAGTCTGCCGAAGCTCGACTTCACCGGCCTCGCCTTCAGTGCACTGTTCTTCTGCTGGTCGCTGACGCCGTCGCTCCTGCCCCGAGATTGGTTGTTCCAGGGCCTCATCGGGGGAATCAATTCGGCGATCGGTTACGGGTTCGGTGTCGCCGTCGGATGGCTGGTACTCCGAGTGTTTCTGCGGCCACGTTCGTGGTGGCCGCTGCGGCCACGAGCCGAGCTGGGCCTGAAGATCTTCGTCCCGATCGCTGCAGTCCTCGCTTCGCTCGTGATGCTCGCCTACTCCGCAGGCTGGCAACGCGAACTAGCTGCACTGATGGACGCCGAGGGAACCACGACGACCGGTTACTTGCGGACCGGGGCTCTGAGTATCGCCACGGCCGCTTTGTTGATCTCGGCGATTCGGGTCCTCCGTGACTTCGTTCGACTCGTAGTCCGACAGATCAACAAGTTGATCAAGATGCCGCGCGAGGTCGCCAACGTCATCGGTGTGGTGTTGGTCGTCGTTCTCGTCGTCACGCTCGTTCAAGGCGTGCTGCTTCGGGCGGTGTCCGACGTGACGAACTCGATCTTCAGTCTCCAGAACGACGACACTCGCGACGGCCTAATGCAGCCCACGCGGCCGGAGCGATCCGGAAGTCCGCAGTCCGCCGCGTCGTGGGACTCACTCGGATTCGAAGGCCGAAACTTTGTCTCCAGCGGCATGAACGCCGGCGAGTTGACCCAAGCGCTCGGACGGAACGCAATGGAGCCGATCCGCGCATACGCCGGACTGGAATCCGCCGACAACCAGGACGAGCGGCTCGACCTCGTCGTCGACGAACTCGAAAGAACCGGCGCCTTCCAACGTAGCGCCCTGGTCGTCGTACCCACGACGGGGACGGGCTGGGTCAATCCGACAGCCATCGAAGCAGCCGAATTGATGTTCGACGGCAACGTGGCCACGGTGGCCGCGCAATACTCCTATCTTCCGAGCTGGATTTCTTTTCTTGCCGAACGAGAAATCGCATCGGAGGCAGGCAAGGCACTCATCGACAAGGTTCACGAGCGCTGGCTGCAAGAGCCGGAGGCCACGCGCCCCAAGTTCTACGTCTACGGCGAAAGCCTCGGCACCAATGCCGGCGAGGGTGCGTTCGACGGTCTGGCCGACATCCGTGACACGACCGACGGCGTGCTGTGGGTGGGACCGCCGAACTCCAATCGCCTCTGGAGTCAATTCGTGGATCGACGCGACCCGGGCAGCCCGGAAGTGCTTCCGGTCTACTCGGACGGTCTGGTGCTGCGCTTCGCCGACAACTCGGGAGCGATACCGCCCGTGGGTCAACCCTGGTACGGCCCGCGGGTGCTCTACGTACAGCACGCGTCGGATCCCGTCGTCTGGTGGTCGCCGGACCTACTGTTCGAGCGGCCGGACTGGCTGTCCGAGGCACCCGGGCCCGATCGACTGCCCGATATGCGGTGGTTCCCGATCGTCACGTTCTGGCAGGTGGCAGCGGACCTGACCAATGCCGCAGGCGTCCCGGACGGTCACGGACACAATTACGGAACGCTGGTCCTCGACGGGTGGGTATCGATCGCCGCCCCCGATGGGTGGACCGCCGCCGACACCGAACGTGTGCGAGCCGTCATGGACGCATACAAGGGCAAGGACGGCCCGGAAAAGTGATCCGCGGGATTGTGCTCGGCGCGGTGACCACGGGCTGGAGTGCTTGGGTGTTGCCGCGGTTGGCGTTGTCCGACCGGCACAATGCCCTCGCGAATCTCTCGTTCGGAGTCGGCACAGCCGTCCTCGTCCGCACGCTCGGCATCCGCCCCGCAGGCCCGCGGCGTTCGTCCTGGCGTTCGGGGCTCGCCTGGGGAGCCGCGGCCGGCGCTGTGCCGGTGGTAAGCGCAGTCGTCATCGCGGCCCGACCGTCGTGGCTGGAGCGCGTGCGTCCATCCGACAACGACCTCGCCGAGTGGATCCTGTTTCGCATTCCGTTCGGAACCGTCACGTGCGAGGAACTTGTCTTCCGAAGCGTGTTCGACGCAGTATCACCCGCACTGTCGCCAATGTTCTTCGGGCTGTGGCACATTCATCCGGCACGTACAGCAGGCGATTCGGTGGTCGGCACCGTGATCGGAACCGCGGCCGCGGGGGTCATGTTCTCGTGGCTACGGCGGCGCAGCGGCAGCGTCCTCGCCCCTGCGCTGCTGCATCTGTCGGTCAACGTCAGTGGGGCGGTTCTGGCTGGAACTAGGCCGCTGTAACTAGGCTGGGGCGATGGCGCCGAGCAAACTCGTAACCCCCGAACAGGTACGCGAAGCGGTGCTGGCCGTCGCCGACTGGACCAGAGGCCAGGACGTCGAGAAGCCCTCACGTGCCGCGCTCGCCGATGCAGTTCGAACCACGGTACGCACTCTCGCGCAGGTCGCACCGGGTTCGAGTGTGGAGGTTCGGGTTCCGCCCTTCGTGGCGGTGCAGTGCATCACCGGCCCGCGGCACACCCGCGGCACGCCGCCGAACGTCGTCGAGACAGATCCGTACACCTGGTTGCAGATAGCGACAGGGGTCCGCACCTTCGACGATGCGCTGAAAGATGGATCCATCACAGCCTCCGGCAGTCGGGCGGGTGACGTCGCACACTGGTTGCCGATCATGCGGCTGCCGATCCTGCGGGAATGAGCCCCCGAGGGAATGCTCAGCACGTACGATGCGTTGCCTCTTGCCGTGGGCCCGTAGACTGGTCCCCGCCCCCCGCCCTCGTCCCCCTTAGGGAGCAGTGCCAGTGACCAACGCCGAGTTGTCGGTCGACAGTCCGAATCTTTTGGTAGGCAAACCGCTGGATGTACCCGAAAGTGAGCCGCGAGAAGAGTGCGGTGTATTCGGTGTATGGGCTCCAGGCGAGGATGTGGCAAAACTTACTTATTACGGTCTGTATGCGTTGCAACACAGAGGCCAGGAGGCCGCGGGTATCGCCGTCTCCGACGGCGCACAGGTGCTGGTCTTCAAAGACCTCGGACTCGTCAGCCAGGTATTCGACGAGCAGACCCTCGGCGCCATGCCGGGGCACGTCGCAATCGGACACTGCCGCTACTCCACGAGCGGTTCGGTCATCTGGGAGAACGCGCAGCCCATTTTCCGCACGACCACTGCCGGGACGGGCATCGCGCTCGGCCACAACGGAAACCTGGTCAACTTCGCCGAACTTGCCACCAGGGCTCGCGACGCAGGTCTCATCAGCGACCGACTCCAGGGCAACGGGACGTCGGACTCCGACGTCGTGACAGCCCTGCTGGCCCACAAGGCCGCCGATCGAACCATCGAGCAGGCTGCGATGGAACTGTTGCCGACGCTCGAGGGCGCATTCTGCCTCACCTTCATGGACGAGCACACGCTGTACGCCGCGCGTGATCCGCATGGCGTACGGCCGCTGTCGTTGGGGCGGCTCGATCGGGGGTGGGTCGTAGCCAGTGAGACGGCTGCACTCGATATCGTCGGTGCCGCCTTCGTACGCGACATCGAGCCTGGTGAACTGCTCGCTATCGACGCCGATGGTGTTCGATCCTCACGCTTCGCCTCCCCGGAGCCCAAGGGCTGCGTGTTCGAATACGTGTACCTGGCCCGTCCCGACAGCGTCATCGGCGGCCGCTCCGTGCACTCCACTCGGGTCGAGATCGGTCGACGGCTCGCGAAGGAACACCCCGCCGAGGGTGATCTGGTCATTCCGGTTCCCGAGAGCGGCACTCCGGCAGCGGTCGGGTTCGCACAGGGCTCCGGCATTCCGTACGGCCAGGGACTGATGAAGAACGCCTACGTCGGGCGAACGTTCATCCAGCCGTCGCAGACCATTCGTCAGCTCGGTATTCGGCTCAAGCTCAATCCGCTCAAGGAAGTCATTCGCGGTAAGCGTCTGATCGTGGTCGACGACTCGATCGTGCGCGGCAACACGCAACGCGCCCTCATCCGAATGCTGCGTGAGGCAGGCGCACTCGAGATCCACGTGCGGATCGCGTCGCCGCCCGTTCGTTGGCCATGCTTCTACGGCATCGACTTCGCCTCTCCGGCAGAGTTGATCGCCAACGGCGTCGATTCCGGGGACGGAATCCTCGAAGGTGTGCGTCAGGCCATCGGTGCCGACTCCCTCGGATACATCTCGATAGAGGGGATGGTTGCGGCATCGGAGCAGCCCGAATCAAGGCTCTGTACTGCATGTTTCACGGGCGAGTACCCGATCGCCCTTCCGCCGGACAACGCTCTCGGCAAGCATGTGCTCGAAGGCATGCTTGCAACGGCCGCCGGCCAACAGACCGAGACAGACAACGCCAACGCGAGCGCACTGAGCAGACCGTAGTCTCATGTGATCTTCAGCCTCGTGTGATCGTCGTTACGTCCTATTCGGCGATGTCGACGTCACAACCAGTCGACTAGGTCTGTCGTGTTCCCGGACGATTGCCCGCTCCGGTACCGTGAGAGCGCACTATGCGCACGATGCGCGAAGACAAACAGTACGAGCACACAGGCTGGAGCCGCATGACCGAGGAAACCCGACCACCGAGCGCAACCTCCTCTGGTGGTGCTTCCTACGCCTCGGCAGGCGTCGACATCGCCGCAGGGGACCGAGCGGTCGAACTGTTCGCCCCCCTCGCCAAGAAGGCGAGTCGACCCGAGGTCATGGGCGGTCTTGGCGGATTCGCCGGACTGTTCGCGCTCAAGAGCGACTACCGGGAGCCGATTCTCGCCGCCTCGACAGACGGGGTAGGCACCAAGGTCGCCGTCGCGCAGGCGATGGGCAAGCACGACACCCTCGGATTGGATCTCGTGGCGATGGTCGTCGACGACCTGGTCGTCTGCGGAGCTGAACCGCTGTTCCTGCAGGATTACATCGCCGTCGGCCGCGTAGTACCGGAAATGGTCGCTGAGCTCGTCAAGGGCATTGCAGACGGCTGCGTCATTGCGGGCTGTGCGCTTCTCGGAGGCGAGACGGCCGAGCATCCAGGTCTGATGGCAGACGGAGACTACGATCTGTCGGCAACCGGGGTAGGCGTGGTCGAAGCCGATTCGGTTCTGGGCCCCGATCGCGTGCGCCCCGGCGACGTCGTGATCGGAATGGGATCCTCGGGTCTGCACTCCAACGGGTACTCCCTTGCACGCAAGGTTCTGCTCGAGATCAACCACATGGATCTCGGCGGTCACGTCGAAGAGTTCGGCCGCACTCTCGGTGAGGAGCTGCTCGAGCCCACCAAGATCTATGCCAAAGACTGCCTGGCGTTGGCTGCCGAGACCGAGGTGCGGACGTTCTGTCACGTCACGGGTGGCGGGTTGGCGAACAACCTGGGACGCGTCATGCCCGCAGGGCTCGTGGCCGAACTGGACCGTGGAACGTGGAGTCCGGCACCGGTGTTCTCACTGATCGCTCAGCGTGGACGCGTCGAACGCAGCGAGATGGAGCAGACGTTCAATATGGGGGTCGGCATGGTCGCCATCGTGGCGCCCGAAGACGTTGACCGTGCACTCGCTGTCCTGACTGCACGACACATCGAATGCTGGACTCTGGGAACGGTCAAGAAGTCGACGGACATTACCGTCGCAACCGATCGCGCCGTACTGCTGGGAAATCACCCACGCTTCTGAGCGCCAAGCGACCTATGACAACTGCAGGGAATTTATACAACTGAGGGGGAGCCGCGGTGCGGCTCCCCCTCAGTTGTATAAATCGCAGGTCAGCGTCGCCAGTCCTCGTATTCATCCTCTTCGACGCGGGTGTAGCTTTCCGCGTCCGAGGAGGATATGCCGCCCGAGGTAATGCCGCCACGGTGGGACTTGGACGAACCGCCGGAGAGTTCTCTTTGTAAACTCTCCAAGTCCGTTGTTGGAGAGCTGTACTTGAGCTCACGAGCGACCTTTGTCTGCTTTGCCTTAGCCCTGCCTCGGCCCATGGCGTTGCCCCCTCGCGGACTTGCGGGGCGGCCTGGGGAAATTTGGGCGCCCCGTTGGTTTTGGTATTTCTTCCTGGACCACACTCTAGCGCGAGAACGGCCCAGATGCTCATACGCCTCCGGGTAGCGTTATTCCTTCTTATATGTATGGCCGGTCAAGAGGTGCCGGTCAGGGCCGCTGGCCTGCGGCAATGCCCGTAGCTTCGGTAAAGAGTCACGAAGACGCATCGCGACGCAAAGCTCGCCTGTCTTGCGATTATCTCCCGCGGAGCCGATCGATTGCTGCACGGCCCGCCTGAACGTCGTCGTAGTTCGGAATCGAATCCGGGTCGATCGACGCAGCACACGGACCGACTACCAACTCGGTGCCGGCAGGAATGGTTCTCTTGATCAGAGCCAACGCGATGGGACCGAGTTCGAAGTGATCGACGACGGTGCCGAGCCGGCCGACGGTCCGCCCTCCGGCCGTCACCGGATCCCCCGTTTCGGGCCTGCCGTCGGCAGAACCGTCGAGATGAAGAAGAACCAGATGGCGGGGTGGTCGACCCAGGTTGTGCACGCGCGCGACGGTCTCCTGCCCGCGGTAGCAACCCTTGCTCAGATGCACGGCGCCGAGTTCGGCAACTCCGCCGATCCAACGGACCTCGTGGGGGATGGTCTTCTCGTCCGTGTCGATACCGACACGGGGGCGAATCGACTCGACCCGCAGCGCCTCGTATGTCCAGGTGCCGGCGGGGGTCGCGCCCTGCTCGCGTAACTTCTTGAACCACGCTGCAAGCGACGTGCGCGGGACGAGCAGGTCGTATGCGTTCTGGCCGGGCCACGGCATCCGCCGGATGAACCCGCCACCTTCGAGGGGGAGCGCGGCATAGACGTCCTCGGGGGTCGGCGCACCGGCAGCCCCGAGCACTCGCTGCGCGTCCGAGCCCAGCACGCTCAAGACCGCGAGTTCGTGGCCTTCCCGAGGCTCGGCTTTGGACCAGAACACCATCTTCTTCAGGAACGCGAGGAGATCGGGCCCGTTCGCGGCCTCGGTGTCGATCCACGTGATGCCGTCGAGATCGGTCTGCACGAAGTGATGTTCGACGCGTCCGTTGATGTCCAGACTCAGGTTCTCTGCCGACATGCCGTCGGGCAGGTTCTGGACCTGTTGGCTGGAAATCGTATCGAGCCAGGTCAGGCGCTCGTCTCCGCTGATCGCTATGACGAAGCGGTTGGAGCGGTCGATGACTGCCGCAGCAGATGTCGCATCTCGTTGCTCACCGAAGGGGTTCCCGTAGTGCCAGGCCACGGCATGGTCTGCAGAGTCTTCGGGCGAAGGCACAGCGCCGGGGAGGGTGAGAAGTGGGCTCGGGTCGATCGGGGCGGTATCGGACACGTCTCCCATAGTAGGAGCATCAGGCAGGAGCGCAGCCTGCGGAGCGACCCGATCAGGCAGGAGCGCAGCCTGCGGAGCGACCCGATCAGGCAGGAGCGCAGCCTGCGGAGCGACCCGATAAGGCAGGAGCGCAGCCTGCGGAGCGACCCAACTAGGGTGGGCGCCATGTCCGACCGTGTAGTAGTGACCCTCGATGGGCAAGTTCACGACGCAGATCAACCGCTTTTGTGTGCCGACGACCTTGCCGCAGTTCGGGGTGACGGAGTTTTCGAGACGCTTCTGATTCGGGACGGCGCGGCGTGTGGGGTGGAGAGGCACCTGACGCGCCTGGCTTCCTCGGCGAGGGCTCTAGATCTGCCTGAGCCCGACTTGGATGACTGGAGGCTGGTCATCGGGCTCGCGGTGGACGAGTGGGAGCGCAAGACGCGGAGCGAGGGTGCGCTGCGGGTGGTGTTGAGTCGCGGCAGGGAGAGTGGTGGTGGCCCGACGGGTTACGCGACCGTGGGTCCACTGCACGAACGGGTTGCCAAGGCCCGTGCGGAAGGGGTGTCGGCTATCACGCTCGGCCGCGGGTACTCGGTGGATTTTGCTGCGGCAGCGCCGTGGCAGTTGATGGGTGCCAAGACGCTGTCGTATGCGACCAACATGGCCGCTTTGCGGTATGCCGCCCAGCAGGGTGCCGACGAGGTGATCTATACCAGCAATGAGGGGCAGGTTCTCGAGGGTCCGCGGTCCACGGTGGTCATCTCTCGCGGTAAGACACTGATCACACCGCCGGTCGAGCACGGGATCTTGGCGGGTACCACTGTCGACGCCTTGTTCGACGTCGCGACCGCTAAGGGATACACCTGCGAGAAGTCGAACATCTTTCCTGCGGATCTGATTGCTGCAGAGGGCGTTTGGTTGGTCTCGAGTATCACACTCGCGGCGCGTGTCGTCACCCTGAACGGGGTCACGCTTGGCACCCCTGACAACGCCGACGACATCCGTTCGATGGTCGATTTCGCGATCGAACGTGGGGAGGGCGACACTGTCGACGCTTGAGCTACTACTTCGCGTAGTAGTAATCTGGGAGTCGCTGTAACAAGCCCGCGTGAGCGGTAACTTCAGTTACCTGCCCGGGGGGCGGGAGAGTCGGAGTCGTCATGGATACCTTGGACATTTCGAGGTGGCAATTCGGTATCACCACCGTCTACCACTTCATTCTCGTTCCGCTGACGATCGGTCTTGCCCCGATCATCGCGGCGATGCAGACGATGTGGGTGATCACCAAGAAGGACTCCTGGTATCGACTGACCAAGTTCTTCGGAAAACTCTTCCTCATAAACTTCGCGCTCGGTGTCGCAACCGGCATCGTCCAGGAGTTTCAGTTCGGCATGAACTGGAGCGAGTACTCCCGCTTCGTCGGTGACGTCTTCGGCGCACCGCTCGCGCTGGAAGGGCTCGTCGCGTTCTTCCTCGAGTCGACCTTCCTCGGACTGTGGATCTTCGGATGGGGCCGGCTGCCCAAACTCGTTCACCTGGCCACGATCTGGCTCGTCGCTATCGGTGTCAATGCCTCCGCCTTCTTCATCATCGCCGCCAACTCGTTCATGCAGCATCCAGTCGGTGCGATCTACAACGAAGAGACCGGTCGCGCGGAACTGACGAGTATCTGGGAACTGCTCACCAACAACACCGCCCTCGCCGCATTCCCGCACGCCGTTGCCGGTGCATTCCTGACGGCCGGAACGTTCGTCGCCGGGATCTCGGGCTGGTGGATGGTGCGTGAGGCACGCAAGGGTGGCGACACCAACTCGCGGAGCATGTTCCGTCCGGCCGCTCGCATGTCCTTCGTGGTCATGATCCTGTCCGGCATCGCGCTGATCTACACCGGTGACGTCCAGGGCAAGCTCATGTTCGAGCAGCAACCCATGAAGATGGCCTCGGCGGAATCGCTCTGCCACACCGAAACCGATCCGAACTTCTCGATCCTGACCGTCGGCACCCACAACAACTGCGACGGCGTCACTCACGTTCTCGAAGTGCCGTTCGTGCTGCCCTACCTTGCCGAGGGGCAGTTCTCCGGAGTCACCCTGCAGGGCGTCGAAGACCTACAACTTCAGTACGAACAGCAGTTCGGGCCGGGCAATTACCGACCCAACCTGTTCGTCACCTACTGGTCTTTCCGCGCGATGATCGGTCTGGCCGCGGGCTCGGCACTGCTCGCGATCGCCGGACTCTGGGTGACCCGAGGTGGACGCGTCCCGAACCAGCGCTGGTTCTCCTGGCTGAGCCTCGCCGCGATCCCGACGCCGTTCCTGGCCAACAGTGCCGGCTGGATCTTCACCGAAATGGGACGTCAGCCGTGGGTTGTCGCGCCCAACCCGACCGGCGTCGATCGAATAAGACTCACTGTCGATCAGGGAGTGTCCGATCATCCGGCCTCCCTCGTCGTTGCCTCGCTGGTGACGTTCACGGTGGTCTACGCAGCTCTTGGCGTCGTGTGGTACTTCCTCCTCCACAAATATGTCGTCGAAGGCCCGCTGGAACACGATCAGCACCCACCGGGTAGCGATCAAGACGATCCGACGGATGACGACGCTCCGCAACAACTCTCGTTCGCGTACTGAGGGGAACGATCATGGGACTTCAAGAATTCTGGTTCGTAGCGATCGCAGTGTTGTTCACCGGCTACTTCGTCCTCGAAGGTTTCGACTTCGGCGTCGGCATGCTGATCCCGGTCTTCGGACGGGCATCGGATCCGAAAGTCGGAGAACGCCGGCGTCGCGCAGTTCTCAACACCATCGGACCGGTGTGGGACGGAAACGAGGTGTGGCTCATCACCGCCGGAGGTGCACTGTTCGCGGCATTCCCGGAGTGGTACGCAACCCTGTTCTCCGGGTTCTATATACCGTTGCTGCTGATCCTCGTCGCGCTCATCCTGCGTATCTGCGCTATCGAGTACCGCGGCAAGATCGACGACCCGGTGTGGCGACGACGCTGTGATCTCGGCATCGGAATCGGCTCGTGGATACCGGCCGTGCTGTGGGGCGTCGCGTTCGCCAACATCGTGCGCGGAGTCGCAATCGACGAGAACAAGAAGGTGACCGCCGGGTTCCTCGACCTGCTCTCCCCGTATGCCTTGCTCGGCGGCGCCACGATGGCTCTGGTGTTCGCGCTGCACGGAGCCGTGTTCATTGCGCTCAAGACTGCAGGGGATGTGCACGAGGACGCGGTCAAAATGGCGGTACGGCTATCTGTTCCGGCTGTTGTGGTCGGCGGCGCCTTCGCATTGTGGACTCAACTCGCATACGGGACGGGGTGGACGTGGATCATGGTCGGGATCGCCGCTCTCGCGCTGATCGCCGTTGTCGCTCTCACCGCCAAGGTGCGCGAGGGCTGGGCATTCGTGTTCACCACGATCGCCGTCATCGCCGTCGTCGTTCTGCTGTTCGGATCACTGTTCCCCGACGTGATGCCGTCCACGACCGACCCTGCGTTCAGCTTGACCATCGAGAACGCGTCGTCGAGCCCGTACACGCTCAAGGTGATGACCTGGGCAGCGGCCTTCACGGCACCGGTCATCATCGGATACCAGGCATGGACTTACTGGGTATTCCGCCAGCGCATCTCCACCGCACACATTCCCGACTCGATCGGATTGTCACTCGGTCGCAAGTCATGACAGTCACCGCCGCGCCGCGCCGGGGGCCTATCGACCCTCGGTTGTGGCGATACTCGCGATCGGCGCGGCGGTATCTGCTGTCGACAGTGCTTCTGTCGCTTGTCGATACCGCGGCGATCATCGTCTCCGCGGTCATGACAGGCACAGTGCTCGCGGGTGTCATCACCGATCCCGCAGCACGATCGATCTCGCACTGGTCCGGGCAGTTGGCGGTTCTTGCCGGAGCCATCGTGGTCAGGACTACCTCGACTTGGCTGCAATCGCGCTACGCGCATCGTGCGGCCTCGCGCGTGGTCGAAGAACTCGAGAACGACGTCCTCGCCGCCGCGTCGAACAGTGATCCACGTCGACTCGATTCCGAGCGCGAAGGCGTTGCCACGGTCGTGACCAGGGCTTTAGGCGGCCTCGCGCCCTATCTCACCGGCTACGTGCCCGCGTTGATCCTCGCGGGAACGCTGACGCCACTGACACTCATGGTCATCCTGACCGAGGATCTGACATCGGCAGTGATCATCTTTGTCACGCTTCCGCTGATTCCGATCTTCATGATCCTGATCGGCCTGCTGACCAAGGGGAAAGCAGAGGCGACGCTCGAATCGATGACGCGACTGTCTGCCCAACTACTCGACCTCCTTGCAGGACTTCCGACGCTCCGGGCACTTGGCCGTGAACACGGGCCTGCAGCGCGGGTCCGGGCACTCGGCGAAGCACATCGCCGCGCGACCATGCGCGCACTGAAGATCGCGTTTCTGTCCTCGATGGTGCTCGAACTGCTTGCCACACTGTGTGTGGCTCTCGTCGCCGTGAGCATCGGACTCCGACTGGTCTTCGGGGACATGGCTCTCGAGGCCGGCATCATCGCGCTGGTACTCGCGCCCGAGGTGTACGTTCCGCTACGCCGGGTCGGGGCCCAATTCCACGCAGCCGAGGACGGCGTCGCGGCGTCGGAGAAGGCGTTCGGCGTGCTGGACGATCGCCCGACGGAGAGGGCGGGAACGCGTTCGATTCAAGCCTTCGGCGCAAGACTGGAGCTGGCCTCGATTTCTGTCGATGCACGTGGCGGCAGCGCCCCACACCGACTCGACGCCGTATTCGAACCCGGCACCGTGACAGTGCTGGCCGGTGCGAACGGGGCAGGAAAGTCGACGGCGCTGAGCGTGATGCTCGCGCTGACTGCGCCCGACGAAGGCAGGGTCACCGTCGGCGGAACAGACTTGGCCGAGGTCGATGTGCAGTCCTGGTGGCGTCAGATCGCATGGCTCCCGCAACGACCCGTCCTTCTTCCCGGCACCCTGGAGAGCAATCTCCTGCTCACCGGAACACGGCCCGATCCCCAGGAACTCGACAGCATCTGTGCAGCAACAGGTTTCGATCAGGTTCTGGCAGAGCTACCGCTCGGATGGCAGACCGTCGTCGGTACCGGAGGTGTCGGGCTCTCCCTCGGACAACGCCAACGTCTCGCCCTGACACGAGTCCTGACCTCCTCGGCCCCGGTGCTTCTGCTCGACGAACCCACGGCTCACCTCGACGCGACCCACGAAGCGACAGTACTGAAAACCATTCGTCGCCTGGCCGACGAGGGCAGAACCGTCGTAGTGGTCGGTCACCGTCGGTCGGTTCTCATCAGTGCCGACACGATCATCGAAGTGCAGGCACGCCATGCTCGTTGACCTTCGGCGCGCTCTCGAACTTCTCGAACTTCGGCCGTCCCGAGTCGCCATGTCCGTGGCGGCAGGGGTCGCGACCTTGGGTAGCGCACTGACCCTTGCGGCAGTATCCGCCTGGCTCATCACCCGCGCCTGGCAGATGCCACCGGTGTTGGATCTGACGGTCGCCGTCGTAGCGGTTAGGGCACTGGGCATTTCGCGCGGGGCGTTCCGATACCTGGAACGCCTGGCAACCCACGACACCGCCCTGCGCGGCACGACGTCGGCGAGAACTCGTCTCTACGAACGACTCGCCGCAGGCAACCCGGCTGCAGCAGCGGGATTGCGTCGCGGCGATCTGATGTCGCGCACCGGCAACGACGTCGACGTGCTCGGTGACGTCGTGGTACGTGCGATCGTGCCGATCTGCGTATCGATAGTTCTGGCGATTGCAGCTGTCGTCGTGTTGGCGTTCGTCTCGCCGGCTGCGGCACTGATTTTGTTGCTGGCTCTCGCGGTCGCCGGGGTACTCGCGCCCTACTGGGCGGCGAGAGCTGCCGTCATCGCCGAGTCCGAGGGCATTTCGGCCCGTGCGGAGTTCAGCGAAACCGCCGTCCGCGCCCTCGATCACGCCGGGGAATTGCGGGTCGCCGGACGATTGCACGAGACCCTTCGGGATGCTGCCGAAGCCAACCGCGCATCGGTGAAGGCCCGCGACCGAGCGGCACTGCCTGCAGCCTTCGCCGACGCGGCATTACCTCTCTCTATCGGTGCGGCGGTGCTGGGCTCCTTGCTGGTCGGTATCTCGTTGTACGGCAGCACGGGCGGAACAGCTGGTGGTATGACGCCGATGGCGTTGGCGATCATCGTGCTGGTGCCCCTTTCCGCCTTCGAGGCGACCTCTGCTCTGCCTGGTGCTGCCATTGCACTGACGAGGGCCCGCATTTCGGCGTCACGCATCGTGGAGCTGCTGGACGCTGCGGATGAGGCCGCTCCGCAGACGGTGAATGATCTGGACTCGCTCACCGACCGTGTCAGTGCGAGAAACTTGCGGTGTGGCTGGCCGGGGTCTTCCTCGACTACGGTGCCGGTCGATCTCGAGGTAGGTCCCGGAGCGAGGGTAGCGATCGTCGGCCCCAGCGGCATCGGCAAAAGCACCCTCTTGATGACGCTCGCGGGACTGCTGCCGCCGATCAGCGGAACCGTCGAGGGCTCCGGTGCCCGTTTCTTCGCCGAGGATGCGCACCTGTTCGACACCTCGATTCTCGAAAACCTGAGGGTGGCACGCGGCGACGTCCAGCCGGACGAGGCGGTCGAGGCGCTCGACCGAGTCGGCCTCGGCGCTTGGATCTCTTCCCTCCCTGACGGCATCGACACGACCCTCGTCGGCGGTGCGCAGGCGGTGTCCGGAGGTCAGCGTCGACGCATTCTGCTGGCTCGTGCGCTGTTGTCCGACGCGCCGATTCTGCTGCTGGACGAGCCGACCGAACACCTCGACGACGACGGGGGAGCGCAGCTGTTGCGACGGCTCCTCGACCGCTCCGACGGTATCGTCGACGGTAATCGTGCGGTCGTGGTGGTGACGCATCAGCTTCCGGCGGACAACCATGCGGACCTGGTCTTGGACCTCGGCATGTCCGGCGGAAATATTCCTTTGCCGACTTCGGAATCGCGGCGTACGTTGTCGAGTACACGGGAGAGGAGGTGGTCTGACGTTGAAGAACTCTAGGACGCGTGAGGTGGCTGTCAGCTAGCCGCAACCGCTGACGGATTCACTTTTCGAAGACCGCGCGAGCGGCAAGCGAATCCAAGGCAGCTACCCGGCCCCCGAGCCCTCGGTCTAATCCGCCCGAGACCTGAAAGCAGGTATGGCTCGGGGGCCGTTCGCGTGCGCGGGGAGAATCTCTTGAAGGGCCGACGGCTGGCTGAAGGACCCATGAGGGCCTCTGGGCTGGAAAGAGTGTTGTCAGCCGATATAGCGGACGAGGCGCGCAGACAGCCGTGGTGCCAGTTCGCCGTCGGCGTCTACACGTTCCTCGACGTATGCGAGGTCGGCACCATCGACGATGCCGTAGAGCCGCTTGGCGCCACCGACGAGGGCGCCCGAAGTGGACCGGATCACGACATCGGTCGCGAGTTCCCACGAAGTCTGATTGAGCGCGTGCCCGTAATAGAGTTCGACGACGCCGGTGCTGTGCGTCAGCAGAAACTCGATGACCTCAGGCGTCTCGCTGCCCTTGACGTCATCGCCGGTAATTCGCCAGAAGCCGGTTTCGCGAAGGTCGGGATGCGCATAGTTTCCGTCGGAGTCGAGGCGCCACGAGCGAGATTCCCAGCTGAGGTAGGCACCGCCGTCGTGTGAGACGACAATTTGCTGCCCGAACGGGTACTCCTGTCCCGACTCGGGATCGCGACCCTCGCCTTCGCCGCGCCAGACGCCGACCAACGGAAGCAGCGCAAGCATCGCTGGATTCAGTTCGGGTCCGAGGCGAAGGTTGGCGGTATCTTCAGGGTGCGGAAGATCCGGCAACGTCGGAATGTTGCGTGTCGACGCCGCTGCAAACTTCTCGGCAGCTTCGGCGATCGCATCATTGGCGGACCGTGTGGTCTCGCCCGACTCGTCGGCTGCGCGCTCGGTCACGATTCTTCGGTGACCAAGCGGTAGACGACGTAGAGCGAGAACGCGATGATGGCTACTGCAGCCAGTGCCAGCAGAAGCTCGAAGAAGATGACCACGACGCCGAGTTTAGACCCACGCTGTTCACTCCGCAGAATCGCGGTCGCGACAACGCCGAAGTCGATAGTGCGATCTCCCAGTATCGGGCCCCCGACATCGGGGATTCACACTCTGTAGCAAACGATGGGGGCTCGGCACGGTACCTTCTCCAGTGTGTGTGTCGGGCGTTGTACGCCCGACACCTTTTGTGTGGTCGAAAGCTGTCTCGAAGTGTGCTGGAGAGGATCTCGAATGCGTCGCCGAACACGTGCGGGCTCGATTTTGACGAAGTCCGCGACGCTGGGGGTGGCGTTGCTCCTTGCTGTTCCCGCGGCCGCAGCCGCATCCCCGGAATCGGGCTCGTCGACGACTGGGTCTGCAGGCGCACCCTCTTCCGAAGAAGACGGCCCGAACATCGATCCGAACAACTTTGCCCAAGACTGCCCGGACGTTCTGATGCTCGCAGTGTCCGGTGCAACCGACTCGGACGCCGATCGTGATCCGCTGAACGAAGAACCCCGCTCGCCGATGGCCAATTGGGTGGGCAACGTGACGCTCCCTGCCGGCCAGGTCGGAGCGAGCAACCCGGGATCGGTCGGCTGGCTCTACGTCCCGTATCCATCGACGTACGGAGTGGGATTCCTCTCCGACGTGCCCACGTATCAAGAATCGGTTGCCGCAGGCGTCGCCTCGACCAACAGTCTGCTCGACGAGTACAAGAACAAGTGCGGCGAGAACACCAAGTTCGTGCTCCTCGGCTACAGCGTCGGCGGCGAGGTGGTCGAGCGTGTCGCGATGGAACTCGGACACCGTGCACCCGATGCGCTCGTCACGGGCGAAGACATCGCCGGTGTTGCACTCTTGGGGGATCCGTACCGACCTGCAGGTGTACCCAACATCGACGAGCCCGGCCCGACGCGCGGTGGGTTCCAGTCGCCGGAGGCCAAGGATTACGGCACGCTGAACGACAAGATGACATGGGCTTGTCGACCCTACGATCTCGCATGTGACGCTCCCGAGAACATTCTGGCGCTGCAACTGGCACTCGGAGTGCTCGGACAGATGCGGCTGACGGTGTTCGACCCCGTCCAGACCGTCGCCGACTTCGCCCGCACCGTGACCTCCATAGCCACCCGCGCGATCGTCGACATCGTCACCCAGAAGGACTGGGTAGGGTCCGAGGAGACGCTGCTCGAAGTGCTTCTCAAGGTTTCCGATCGGACCTACCAGGTCGACGAGGGGAAAGCCCTGGCAGAGCTGACCCCCGAGCGTCTACGCGAAGACCTCGACTGGGCGATGGGGCCAGGAGCGGAGACGGTGCGTGCCAAAGTGCGTGCTGAAGGCGAAGGTCTGGTGGAGAACAACAAGGGGATAGTCGACGTCCTCGTCGAGCCGTACATCTTTCTCGGATTCCTCCAGCACCTGTTGTACTGGAACAACAATCCGAATGACGGCCGTGTGTGGGAGAGCGAAAAAATTGTCGCCTGGGTGACGGATCTGGCCGAAACCGAACGCGAGAGAAAGGGCGTCGACGACGCACCTCCGGCACCCTCCGAGGTCGAGCCCGGCCCGGCTCCGCAGACACTCCCGACGCCCGGAACCCTCACTCGCGACACCGATCTGGGAGCACTGCTCGATTCCTTCGGAGTAGCGCTACCGCCGGGGGTCTTCCCGCCCCGGTACTCGACGGTTCCCGAGCCGACCACTGCGCAGCCGACCGAGATAGTGCCGCAGAACTAGGCAGGCCACGAAAGAGCCCCGCATCGACGAAGAATCGATGCGGGGCTCTTTCGTGCTCTGTATGAAATCAGGCTCCGACGGTCACATTCGCCGAGTGCACGCCTGCACCCTCCGGGGTGATCACCGCGTCACCGTTACCGGACGCGGACAGTGCACGCAAAGTCCACTTGCCGGGTGCCGCGAAGAACCGGAAGTCTCCGGTTCCCGACGCCACTACCTCTGCTGTGAACTCGCCGGTGCCGTCGAGCAAACGCACGAATGCGCCGCCCACAGGCTCACCGTCGGTGGCAAGAACACGACCGGTGATGACGGTCTCCTTCTCGACATCGACGCCTGCCGGAATAGTTTGGCCTTGAACGGGTGCTCCGCACATGATCAGTGAACCTCCAACTCGATGGGTGCTCCCACGAGGGAGCCGTACTCGACCCAGCTGCCGTCGTAGTTCTTGACGTCGGACTTGCCGAGAAGTTCCTTCAAAACGAACCAGGTGTGGCTCGAGCGCTCGCCGATGCGGCAGTAAGCGATGGTCGCCTTGCCCTCGTCGTAGCCCTTTTCCTTGTACAGCGCTTCGAGGGCGTCGTCGTTCTTGAACGTGCCGTCCTCGTTGGCGGTGGTGCTCCACGGGATGTTGATCGCGGAGGGCACGTGTCCACGCTGCTGCGCCTGCTCCTGCGGCAGGTGCGCCGGCGCGAGGATCTTGCCGGAGAACTCGTCGGGGGAGCGGACGTCGATGAGGTTCTTGTTGCCGATGGCGTCGATGACCTCGTCGCGGAATGCGCGGATCGACAGGTCGGGCGCTTGTGCTCGGTACTGGGTCGTGTCCCGGGTGACGACATCGCTCGACAGTGGACGACCGTCGAGTTCCCACTTCTTACGGCCACCGTCGATGAGCTTGACGTCCTTGTGGCCGTACAACTTGAAGTACCAGTACGCGTAGGCAGCGAACCAGTTGTTGTTACCGCCGTACAGCACGATGGTGTCGTCGTTGGCGATTCCCTTCGCCGACAGGAGATCTGAGAACTGATCCTGGCCGAGGAAGTCGCGGCGAACCGGGTCCTGCAGGTCCTTGCGCCAGTCGAGTTTCACTGCGCCTTCGATGTGACCGCCGTCGTAGGCGCTTGCGTCTTCGTCGACCTCGACGAAAACGGTCTTCGTGGCGTTCAGGTTCTGCTCGGCCCAGTCGGCAGAGACCAGGACGTCGGAGCGGGCCATGGGTTTCCTTTCGGTGATGGATATCAGAGGGGAGAAATTGTGTCGGTAGGTATGTCAGGCGCTGGCGGTATGCGGTCGCACGCGCGCCACGAGGGGATAGATCTGGCAGCCGAGGCACAAGGCGAAGGCCGCATTGAGGAAGGCCGCGAACAGTGCAAAGCCAGTGGCCACAGCGCCGAGAGTCGGTAGTCCAGCGGCGAAACCGAGGACACCGGCGGCCGCGAACAGGAAGCCGACGAGCTGCGCGAACCTCAGTGGCGGCGTTGGCTCGCGTTCGCTGGTCGGCGACAACCTCGGTGCGAGAATCAGTCCGAACAGTCGGCCGTATGGGCTGCGCTTCGGGCCGAAGGCGGCACCGATCGCGAAGACCACTGCCTGCGCAGCAAGTAGCACTGCCGCGGCAACAACGGAGAAGGTCGACAACAGTAGAACTGCGACGAGTACGGCGGTGGTGATCCAGGCCGCGAATCGTGGTCCACGGGCATCGACTTGTTCGACCGCGGAATGTAGGTCAGTAGACATCGAGAAAGTGCTCCTGCGCTTGAATTTGTTGACCGAGTCGGTTGTCGAGGCGGGTCCGATGGACGGAACCGGCACATCTGCAGAGGGGTAATAGGGGATCTACCCGTGATCGCCTGAAAGTCTTCCGGAGTGCGCACCAAGGGCACCTGCGGAACGAGGGATCAGCAGCAGCGACAGCAACAACCGCCCAGTCGGCACAGGTCTACCGTGCGACGACTGGTGAGCAACAGCTCATGGCGGGACAACACGTAGAACACCCTACCCCGAGAACTTCGACCAGCAGAACTACAGGTCGAGCAACGCAGCCTCGAGGGCCGCCGCTTTCGGGACTCCTGCAATCCGAACACGCTGGTTCAGCTGCCCGTCGAGAACGAATGTCGTCGGAAGCGACAGCACGCCCAGTTCCCGGGCGAGCGCGGAATGTTCGTCGATGTCGAGTTCGAGTTCGGTGGGACCGTCCAGTTCGGCGAGTACCTGACCAACGACGCGTCGCACCGCACTACAGGGGCCACACCAGTCGGCGGAGAAGTGCAGAACTGTGGCGTGCCCAGAGACTGCGCCGGCGTCTGCCAGCATGGCAGTCAAGCGAGGGGAGGCTCCCTCCGTGGCCGCGTGCCGCACCTTTCCTGCACGTGAGGTGAGGACTACGCCGACCACCGATGCGGCAACCAGTACGGCCACGAGAATTGTGATTCCGGTCATGACTTTTCGATCTGGTCCAAGTCGATCGTCACATTCTCCGCCGAGCCTTCGATCACGATCTGCGAACCCTCCGCATAGACATCGGTGGGGAGCACTCCGAACGGAAGAGTCTGGCGATCGATCGTCTTGGTGAACAGACCGAGCACAGCAGACTTCGCGAAGTCGGGGATCGTGAAGTCGGCACTGCCCTCCGGGCCGAAGTAGAAATTGGTCGCGACGATGCTCACCCGATCACCATCGAGAATGAGATCTGCCTGAACACTGACTTCGGTCTCGACCGGGCCGACCGGCACGGTACCGGTGAGCACGACTCCGCCGTTCGTCGTTTTTCCCGACCCACCCGAACCGCCCGTGCCGTCCGACTTGTCGGCGGGTGGCGCAGAAACCTGCAGGTCGACGATGCCGAGGAAGCGCCCGAGGTCCGTCGCTTCGATGCGCACCCTCCCGTCCAGCTTGTCGACGGGAACGGTCTGCACCGACCCGTCGGCCAAGTCCGACAGGGGGATCGACACGCCACGCAGATTGGCTTCGATCGTCGTCGACCCGACGTAATCGTTGGGGACGTCCTGTGCCCGGACCTCCACATTCTGGTATTTGCCTTCGACGGCCTGGGTCAGAAAAGGGAAACCGTGGATCGTGACCTGAGGGTCGGAGGTGAGGTCCCCGCCCTCACGAATCGCGCGAGAGACGCGGTACTCGGAGTAGGCCGCAACCCCGAAGTCGACGACGAGGGCGAGTGCCAGCAGACTCACGAGACCGATGATCAGTTTGCGCATGGGGACCATTGTGACCGAAGGATCCGGGACTGCGTTGAACGGTGGCCCCCGTGGACAAGTTAGTCTTGCCCCCTGAGAAAGCCGTCGGCTTCGCTCCCGAAGACGGCGTCCCGCCGAAAATCGACTCAGTTCGATATCGGCACGACAGCGGTAAGAATAGAGGCTGTGTGGAGCTCCTGCTTCTGACCTCCGATCCGAATCCGGAGGCCGTTCTACCGTCGCTTGCGCTTCTGTCGCACCACGTGCGGCCTGTTCCCACGGAAGTTTCCTCGCTCCTGGAGGCAGGTTCCGCTGATATCGCCCTGGTCGACGCTCGTACCGACTTGGCCGCCGCGCGCGGATTGTGCCGGTTGCTGGGCAGTACCGGCTCGGCGATCCCGGTGGTGGCCGTACTCACCGAGGGCGGTCTCGTCGCGGTCAACTCCGAGTGGGGCCTGGACGACATTCTTCTTCCCGGCACCGGACCCGCCGAGCTCGATGCCCGGCTCCGTCTACTCGTCGGACGTTCCGGGGGAGTGGCAAGCCCGGAGGCGTCGGGAAAAATCACTCTCGGCGAACTCGTGATCGACGAGGGCACGTACACCGCACGGTTACGCGGACGCCCCCTCGATCTGACATACAAGGAGTTCGAACTCCTCAAGTATCTGGCTTTGCACGCAGGGCGAGTGTTCACGCGTGCGCAGCTGCTCCAAGAGGTATGGGGATACGACTTCTTCGGTGGCACCCGAACCGTGGACGTGCATGTTCGACGCCTCCGCGCGAAACTCGGCACCGAGTACGAGTCACTGATCGGTACCGTCCGCAACGTTGGATACAAGGCAGTGCGCCCTTCTCGCACGGCAAAGGGTGGGCCGGTGGTAGCAGGGCACGAAGACGATGGCCATGACGGCGCCGAGTTGACCTCGATCGACAGTACGACCAACGGAAGTGCGGCTCAGTAGATGACCCTCTCGTTCGAAATCTCCCGACTCGACCCCGCAGCGATGACCTCGGAGGTGTCCGAGGCCGTCAAGGCGGTGGTGTCACGTGCCGCCGTCACCGACGGTACGGCGCCTCTGTCGGAACAGGCCGTCAAGGCAATCTCGGCGGACAACTCGGTGCAGCATCTGGTTGTTTCCGAGGGAACTCGTATCTTCGGCTACGCGGGCATCGCGGCTGGTTCGGCCGAGGCTCCGCCGATGGCTGAAGTCGTCGTGGATCCGGAGTTTCGCGGCCGAGGCGCGGGAGGAAGCCTCGTCGACCGTGCACTGTCCGAGGGTGGAGACGGAGCCCGAGTCTGGGCCCACGGAAACCTCGAACCCGCGCAGGCGGTCGCCGCCCGACTCGGCCTGACGGTAGCTCGTGAACTGCTGCAAATGCGTCGCTCGCTCGCGGCGCCGGAACTGCCCGAAGTTGTTGTTCCGGAGAGTATTACGTTGCGTACCTATGATGGACCGTGCGAGGATGCGGAACTTCTGCGCGTCAACAGTGCAGCGTTTGCCTGGCACCCCGAACAAGGTGGCTGGACCGCGAAGGACATTGCCGAACGCCGCGACGAAGAATGGTTCGACCCGGCCGGGGTGTTCCTCGCCTTCGAAGAAGGCACCGACCATCTGCTCGGCTTTCATTGGACGAAAGTGCACGCCGCCGAGGCAGGCGAAGACGAGATCGGCGAGGTCTATGTCGTCGGTATCGACCCGGCGTCGCAGGGGCGTGGTCTCGGCCGGGTTCTGACCCTCGCAGGCTTGCACTACCTGCGCGACCGACAGCTTGCCGAAGTGCTGCTCTACGTCGAGGCGGACAACACCGCTGCTGTGCACACCTACGAACGTCTCGGTTTCTCGCGATTCCACGTCGACGCGGCGTACGCGCGTCCGTAAACGGACAATTGCCCACTCTGTTCATTCTCCGTTCACTGTTTCGGGGGTAGCTGTCAACCGGCCCCCTTTACGTTTTGCTGTGGGTAGCGCCGACGCTGCCCTATCAGCGACAACGGCAACAAGAATCCTCGGAGGAAACGGTGAACCTCAAGCGCAATGCTGCTTTGATCAGCGCAGCGGCGATCAGTGCCATGCTGCTGACGGCGTGCGGCAGCGACTCGAACATCGAAGCGGCATCGGGGAGCACAGCCGCAACATGTGAGGGCAAGTCACCGCTGACCGGTGAAGGATCCTCTGCCCAGCAGAACGCGATGTACAACTTCACATCCGTGTACGCGGGCGTGTGCTCCGGCAAAGCCGTCGAATACACGACGAGTGGTTCGGGCAACGGCCGCACGCAGTTCGTAGCCGGCCTCGTCGACTTCGCAGGCTCGGACTCGGCCATCAAGAAAGAGCAGGCCGCCGCAGCCGCCGAACGATGCCAGGGCAACCCCGCCTGGAATCTCCCACTCGTATTCGGCCCGGTTGCTATCGCATACAACCTCGACGGTGTCGACAACCTCGTGGTTACCCCCGACCTTGCGGCCCGCATGTTCACCGGCCAGATCACCACCTGGAACGACCCGGCCGTAGCCGCGGTCAACGAGGGCGTCTCGCTCCCGGCAACCCCGATCACTCCGATCTACCGCTCCGACTCCTCAGGCACCAGCGACAACTTCCAACGCTTCCTCGCAGCGTCCGCACCCGAGGCCTGGACACTCGACCACAGCTCCGATTGGGCCGGCGGCGTCGGCGAAGGCGCGAACGGTTCGTCCGGGGTCGCACAGGCGGTCGCTGCGACTCCAGGCTCGATCACCTACGTCGAGAAGGGCTTCGCCGACCAGGAGAGTCTCGGCACCGCCGACGTCGACTTCGGCAACGGGCCGGTCGAGCTGAGCAGTGAGACCGCGGGCGCAGCCATCGATACTGCTGCGTTCTCCGGCGAGGGCAACGATCTCGTCATCGATATCGACGCCCTCTACGCCAGCAAAGCCGAAGATTCCTACCCGTTGGTCCTCGCCACCTACGAAATTGTCTGCTCGAAGGGTTACGACGCCGATACCAGCGCGGCCGTGAAGTCCTTCCTGCTCAGTGCCGCCAACGAGGGCCAGCAGGGTCTCGAGCAAGCCGGCTACGTGCCGCTGCCCGAGTCCTTCAAAGAGCGTTTGGTCACTGCTATCGACGCGATCGCCTGATTCAATGAGACGAGAACCTGGATCGATGCCTTGGATGAATCTCCTCGGCATCGGGCAGGACCCGTCCTCGACCACCACACGAGAGACGTGAGCGGTATGAGAGACACCCACTCGATCACCGGCGTTACGTCCGCGGATGACACCACCGCGACCGGGGCGCCCCGGAACACGGAAGAGTCCATTCAATTGCCGGACAAGAAGGCCAAGGGCGGTACCGTCACTCGCCCTGGTGACCGCATCTTCGCCACCCTCGCCAAGGGCTCGGGTGTCTTCATCATCGTGCTCATCGCCGCCATCGGACTGTTCCTGCTGTGGCGGGCGATTCCGGCGCTGCAGAACAACACGGTCAGCTTCCTGACGTACAACGGAAGTTGGAGTACCTCGGACACCTCGGCCATGGTCTTCGGTATCCGGGACCTGTTCCTGGTGACCGCGACAGTGTCGATCTTCGCGTTGATCCTGGCGATGCCGGTCGCGCTCGGAATCGCGGTCTATCTCACCAACTACGCGCCGAAGAAAGTGGCGGGCCCGCTGGGTTACGTCGTCGATCTGCTTGCTGCAGTGCCGTCGATCGTCTTCGGACTCTGGGGCCTGTACGTGTTGGCGCCGGCCATCAGCCCGTTCGCCGAATGGCTCAACACCAACCTCGCCTGGTTTCCGCTTTTCGCCACCGGGTCGGTATCGATCGCCGGTGGAGGCACCATCTTCACCGCCGGCATCGTCCTCGCCGTCATGATCCTTCCGATCATCGCGGCAGTGACACGTGAAGTCTTCGTACAGACGCCGAAAGGGCAGATCGAAGCGGCCCTCGCGCTCGGCGCAACACGGTGGGAAGTCGTCCGGACCACCGTCATTCCATTCGGAAAATCTGGATTCGTCAGTGGTTCGATGCTCGGACTCGGGCGCGCACTCGGCGAGACCATCGCGCTGTACATCATCATTCGCAGCACACAATCGACCTTCGGATGGACACTCTTCGACGGCGGAAATACTTTCGCGACAAAGATTGCACTCGCGGCAGGTGAGTTCAACAACCAGCTCCAGGCGGGCGCCTATATCGCGGCGGGCCTCGTTCTCTTCGTGCTCACCTTCGTCGTCAACGCGGGCGCTCGCGCCGCCATCGCTGGAAAGAAGGCCTAGGCCATGACCGCAACGCTGGATCGTCCGGTCAAGGAAAAGACCTTCAAGGGCGTCAGTGCTCGACGTAAATTCGCCAACGGATTCGCGACAGTGCTGGTCAGTCTGGCCGTACTGGTCGCGCTGGTTCCGCTCATCTGGGTGCTCTACACGGTGATCTCGCGCGGCATCAGAGCAGTGGTCGCACCCGAATGGTGGATGAACTCGCAAGCAGGCCTCACCCCGTTCATTGCCGGTGGCGGCGCCTACCACGCCATTGTCGGCACGCTGATGCAGGGATTGTTCTGCGCGTTGATCTCGATTCCGATCGGTGTCTTCGTCGCCATCTACCTCGTCGAATACGGTGTCGGAACACGCCTCGCCAAGGTGACGACCTTCATGGTCGACATTCTGACCGGAGTCCCGTCCATCGTCGCCGCACTGTTCATCTACACACTGTGGATCGCCACCTTCGGCTTCGACCGGTCCGGCATCGCCGTCGCGCTTGCCTTGGTTCTGCTGATGATCCCGGTCATCGTGAGGTCGTCGGAGGAGATGCTGCGCATCGTTCCGCAGGATCTGCGCGAGGCGTCGTATGCACTCGGTGTACCGAAATGGAAGACCATCGCGAAGATCGTTGTTCCGACGGCACTGTCCGGCATCGTCACCGGCATCATGCTCGCGCTCGCCCGGGTCATGGGTGAGACCGCGCCGGTGCTGATCCTGGTCGGCTCCGCTACCTCGATCAACTTCAATCTGTTCGAGGGGCCGCAGACGTCCCTGCCGCTCATGATGGTCGACCTGCAGAAAGCCGGAACCGGCGCACTCACCAGCGAGCGCATGTGGGGAGCAGCACTGACGCTGATCCTGATCATTGCTCTGCTCAACATCGGCGCGAAATTGGTCTCCAAGTTCTTCGCACCCAAGAACTTCTGATCACTGCGCCACCCACGAATCTCCCCGCTCGAGAAACACAGGAGCCGATCATGGCAAAACGTCTCGACCTGAAAGACGTCAACATCTTCTACGGCAAGTTCCAAGCCGTCGCAGGTGTCACCCTTGCGGTTCCTCCGCGTGGCGTGACTGCCTTCATCGGGCCCTCCGGCTGCGGCAAATCCACAGTGCTGCGTTCGCTCAACCGTATGCACGAGGTCACCCCGGGCGCACACGTAGAAGGATCAGTGCTGCTCGACGGCGAGGACATCTACGGCTCCGGCGTGGACCCGGTCGGTGTCCGTCGCACCATCGGCATGGTCTTCCAGCGCCCCAACCCTTTCCCGACGATGTCGATCCGAGACAACGTCGTCGCAGGCCTGAAGCTGCAGGGTGGACGAAAGAAGAAGGAACTCGACGAGATCGCCGAGCGCTCCCTCAAAGGCGCAAACCTCTGGAACGAGGTCAAAGACCGCCTGGACAAGCCCGGTGGCGGTCTCTCAGGCGGCCAGCAACAGCGACTGTGCATTGCCCGTGCCATCGCAGTGAAGCCAGACGTCCTCCTCATGGACGAGCCGTGCTCGGCGCTGGACCCGATCTCGACGCTCGCCATCGAAGACCTCATCGGTGAGCTGAAGAAGGACTTCACGATCGTCATCGTCACGCACAACATGCAGCAGGCCGCACGCGTGAGCGATCAGACTGGCTTCTTCAACCTCGAGGCCACCGGTAAGCCAGGCAAGCTCATCGAGATCGACGACACCGAGAAGATCTTCTCCAATCCGACCCAGAAAGCCACCGAGGACTACATCTCCGGTCGCTTCGGCTAGGGAAAGTACATGAAAAGAACCCCCGAACGCTCAGCGTTCGGGGGTTCTTCTTGTGCGCGTTCGGTACGAGCGAAGGGGTCAGCTGCTGGGCAGGTGTGTGTTGCTCAATTCGGTTGGCATTTCACCGGTGGCGAGGAAGATGACTCGGCGTCCGACCTCGACTGCATGGTCGGCGAAACGCTCGTAGAACCGCCCGAGAAGGGTGACGTCCACCGCCGCCGCGACGCCGTGACTCCACTCACGATCCATCAGCACCGTGAACAAGTGACGATGAAGGTCGTCCATCGCCTCGTCCTCCTCGTGGAGCTTGGCGGCGCGCTCGGGATCGCGGGTCTCGAGAACCTCGCGCGCGGATGCTCCGAGTTGCACGGCGATTCGACCCATTTCGGCGAAGTAGCCGTTGACCTCTTCGGGGAGTGCGTTGTTGGGGTGGCGACGCCGAGTGATCTTGGCGACGTGCAGGGCGAGAGCCCCCATCCGCTCGATGTCGGCGACGATCTGGATTCCCGACACGACCGAGCGAAGATCTCCTGCTACCGGAGCTTGGAGCGCGAGGAGGGTGAATGCCCTCTCCTCGGCAATGGTGCTCAGTTCGGAGATCTTGTCGTGATCGGAGATGACCTGCTCGGCGAGGAGCAAGTCTGCTTGAAGTAGTGACTGAGTTGCCTTCTCCATCGCAGAGCCGGCCAGTGTGGCCATCTGTCCGAGGGCATCGGCAAGGTCGTTCATCTGTTCTTTGTAGGCGACGCGCATACCTGTGAGTTTAGTAGGTCACACCCATCTGGTCACCGTCGAGAGGGTGAACGGAGCGTGAATGGCTTACTCAGGCGCAGGTATCGTCGGCGGCGTTCGTGAACGAGAGATCCTCGGGCAACGGCGCACCCTCGGTCGAACCCTGAACTTGCGTAGCTTCGATCGGCTCACCGAACGCCGTCGGTGCAGCGGTGTACCCGGGGTAGTCCGAGCCGAGTACGACCTCGACGATGCTGTCGAGCCCCTGCGCTTGCTCGATGACTGCACCGGGTATCGCCGACGCCACCGTTGCCGCCTCGGATTCCTGGCCCTGCGAATAGCGGACGACGGTCTGCTTGGCTGTTCCGACGAAGTTGCCGACATCGAGAATCTGGAACCCGTAGGTGGATAGTTCGCTCGACGCGGTGGCCGCCATTCCTACCAGCTCGGAAGCATTGGAGACCTGGATCGACACGGTTGTCGGATCGACTGCCAACATCGGCGCTGTCGGTTGAACCGACGGCTCCGTGCTGGGAGGCGGGTCCTCACGTTCTTCGCCGGGCAACGGCTCGTCGTTGATGATGGCACTGAAGATCGCCACAATGGCGTCGTCGATCGGGATCTCGTTGCCCCAGTCGTTGGTGCCCGAAGTGGGGATCGTCAGGAAGGTGACGGCTCCAGCATCGACGTTCTGCAGGGAACGACCGAGAGTGACGAGGTCCTTGGTCTTCACGTTCTCGACGAAGGTGTCGCTGGTGAAGGCACCGACGAACCCGTTGAGCTTGCCTGGGTCGAGCAGGACCTTGTTCGAGAGCGCAGACCGAAGGAGGGAGGACAGGAACCGCTGTTGACGCTTGATACGCCCGTAGTCGCCATTGCCCTCGCTTTCCACATTGCGCGCCCGGACGTAATTCAGGGCCGTGCGGCCATCGATACGCTGCTCCCCAGCTGTTGCCAGGACAGTGCCGAGTTCGTAGTCGACCAGGGGCTGCGGCGTGCAGACTTCGACGCCACCGACCTCGTCCACCATCGATTCGAAGCCGGCGAAATCCATACCGACGAAGTGGCTGATCTTCAACCCCGAGATCTTCTGGATCGTCTTGACGAGGCACTTGGGCCCGCCGAGCGCATAGGTCGCGTTGAGCTTGTCGCCGTCCGCTGAGGGGTACATCTCGCCGGTGTAGGTGTTGGTGGAATTGTCGAAGCCCTCGCATTCCGGGCGAACGACGTCGAGGTCGCGCGGGAACGAGACCGCGACGACGCGGCTTCGATCAGCAGGAATGTTGACCAACATCACGGTGTCCGAGCGGGCGCCTTCGGCATCGGCCACCGTACCTGCGCCGACCTCGCCGCTGGCACCGGTACGAGTGTCCGTTCCGACGATCAGATAAGTCTCGTCACCATATTGTCCGGCCGCGTCCACGACGTCCGTCGAATCCAGGTCCAGGGCAGCGACCTGTGCAAAACCTTGGTCGGTGCTTCGAAGATATCCCCAGACCATTCCGGTAAGTGCAAGCGCGAGAACGGCGACGACGGCGACGACGGCGCGGCCGATATTGCGTAGTCGCTTTTGTCGTCGCACCTTGCTCATGGCCAAGCGGGTCAGGACCGGCCGCTCATCGGTGGGGGCGCCGACGGCTTCGGGTAGCGCGACGACCGGGGGTGGGCTCACCGGCGGCGGCGTCGAGTCCGTGATCGGGTCGATCTTTTCGGTGGGGTCATCGACCTCGGGCCGGCTGGGCCACGCGCGAACGGACGGAGTCTCGGCGGGTGGATCGTCGTCGGCCATCTTGTCCACGAGGTCGGCGACCGATACCGAGTCGGACTTTCGAGAGGAGCGCTTACCTAGCCGGTTGAATTTGCCGCTGGGGGTTTCGGTGTCCGCGGACTTGGCGGTCGGCTCGGGCACCTTGCGGCCGGAGGCGGGCGGTGAGAAGGCGGGCGGTGAGGATGCGGGTGGCACCGGCGCGCTACTCGGTGACCGAGGCTCGTGTGAGATTCGGGAGATCGGACGCTCCCAGGGAGCTCGTCCTTCGGGCGCAGGTGGGCTCGAGTCTCGATCGTCACCCACGAATGTGAACCTGGCCTTCCGCGTATCTCTCTTGCCGCCGAGTCGGGCGATCCCCGCAATGATACTGAGGAAACCTGTGGGGTCCACCCCGACCGATCCTCGCGGTCGTGACCTCGGTCAGCCGCCGGAATTCATCAAATCTGCTCCGACCGGCACTCGATCGTCCTCGGGGTCATCGAGCCACCCCTCGGGCAGTGACACAACGCCGGGCGAACCTTGCCTGCCACGTGGGCCTTCGGCATCTTTCGGGAATGCCACCGTCGGGTCGAGTTGGCCGAGCAGATCGTCCAGCTCGGTCAAGGTCTTCACCAATGCCATCGCCACGCGCAGATCGGATCCGGCTGGGAAACCGCGCAGATACCACGACACATGCTTGCGCAGTTCACGAAGACCCTTGCTCTCGCCATGGTGTGCCGCCAGAAGTTCGGCATGGCGACGAATAATGACGGCGACCTCGCCGAGAGTCGGGGGCGTGGGCTCCGCGCGCCCCGCGAAGCGTGCACTGAGTTCGGCGAACAGCCACGGACGTCCCAGGCATCCTCGGCCGACGACGACTCCGTCGCAACCGGTTTCGGCCATCATGCGAACCGCGTCCGACGCCGAGAAGATATCGCCGTTGCCGAGAATGGGGACACCGGTGACGTGCTCCTTCAACCGAGCGATCTCACTCCAGTCGGCTGTTCCCGAATAACGTTGCGAGGCCGTACGCGCGTGCAGCGCCACGGCTGCCGCACCTTCGCCTGCCGCGATTCGGCCGGCGTCGAGGTGTGTGTGATGTTCCGCGTCGATACCGACGCGGAACTTGACCGTCACCGGAATCGACGTTCCTTCTGTCGCTTTCACCGCAGCCGCGACGATGCGTCCGAACAGCTTGCGCTTGTAGGGGAGCGCGGCGCCGCCGCCTTTCCGCGTCACCTTCGGGACCGGGCAACCGAAGTTGAGGTCGATGTGGTCGGCGAGGTTGTCATCGACGATCATCTTCGCCGCGGCGTAAGTCGTGTCCGGATCCACGGTGTAGAGCTGCAGTGACCGCGGGGTTTCGGTCGGGCCGAAGGTAGTCATGTGCATCGTGGCGGGCTGGCGCTCGACGAGCGCACGAGCAGTGACCATCTCGCAGACATACAGACCGGACGTACTGCCGGCGCGTGCTATCTCCTGTTCTCGGCACAATGTGCGGAACGCCACATTGGTCACACCTGCCATCGGAGCAAGAACGACGGGACTGTTCAGCTCGAGCGAGCCGATCTGCAATGTCATGGGAGAAGCCTCTTGAATCTGTGGACGGGAGAAATGCCGTGTGCCCGGCACCGATACCGGTACCGGGCACACGAAATGTCAGCTCAGGAAGCGCGAGCCTCTGCTTTGGCGGCTTCGCGTGCGAGGGAACGATCACGCATTTCCTCGAACTTGGTGGCCTGACGCTCGAGGTCTTCGAGGAATACGGCCAGTTCTTCACGCTTGGATTCCCCGACGCCGGTGAAGTCCTCACGTTCGAAGATCTGCCACTTCCGCAGCACCGGCCACACCACGTCCTCGAGGTGCTGACGCAGATCGTAGATCCCGTGCTTGGCCATCAACACACCGTTGCGGCGGAAGTTCGGCATCCCGGCACCGGGCATCTGGAAGTTCATCACGATATGCGAGATCGCTTCCAACGTCTGATCCGGCGCGATGTCGAGGGCAGCAGCGGTGACGTTGCGGTAGAACATCATGTGCAGGTTCTCATCCGCCGCGATGCGCTGAAGCATCCGGTCGGCGATCGGGTCGTCGCACACCTTGCCGGTGTTGCGATGCGATACGCGCGTGGCCAGTTCCTGGAAGGTGACGTACGAGACCGAATGCAACAGTCCGGTCTGCGCGCCTGCCGGTGAAGCGAAACCGTTGGTCATGTGAATCATCCGGGCCTGCTCGAGCGCGACCGGATCGACACCGCGGGTGACCACCAGGTAATCGCGCATGACGATGCCGTGCCGGTTTTCCTCGGCGGTCCACCGTCCCACCCAGGTACCCCAGGCGCCGTCCTGCGAAAAGTTTTCGGCGATCTCGCGGTGGTACGAGGGCAGATTGTCCTCGGTGAGCAGGTTGGTGATCATCGCTGCTCGCGCTACTTCGGAGAGTGTGCTCTGCTCCGGTTCGTAGTCCACCCCACCGAGTGCGGCGAAGTTGCGGCCTTCGTCCCACGGCACGTAATCGTGCGGGTGCCACTCCTTCGCCATCGACATGTGGCGGTTCACGTTGTCTTCCGCAACAGGAACCAGCTCGTGTAGCAGCTCCAGCTGTGTCAGATCCCTCGCCATACATTGCCTCCATACATTGCCGATATCCGGAACTAGCCTACGGCACCGTAACTTCGCTGTGAACGCTCTCGCGTTGCGTGGCGCACAGTAGTCGGCCGGGAACCAAGGCGTTGATGCCCCCCGTAGCAGTTCATTCCCCATTGACAGTTCGTTCCCCGTAGCCGAACTGTTACCAAGTGTACTTCGATGTACTCGGACGCTGTGGGCCGCCGTTGGTGGAGAAGCGGGCGTCCGGGACCGAACACGCGGTGGGCGGCATCCGCCACCGCGTGGACATCTTCGGTGCCCCCAGTAGGACTCGAACCTACGACCTGCGGATTAAAAGTCCGTAGCTCTACCAACTGAGCTATAGGGGCGCGGATCGAAAGTGTAATGGGTGTTCCCAGTCGGCAGGCAGGTACCCCCAAAGAGTGCCGAGCAGCTATTTGCCGAAGCTGCTGCAACCTCTGGGTGCGGGGGTTCCCGCGAGCCGCTCGTCGATCCACGCGTGGGCAGCAGGCAAGCCCGACACGGCGACTGTCATGTGTTCGCCGAGGTATTCCTCCAACCGGACGTCGGATCCGTGGGCGCACCATTCGTCGTACAGGGTCTCGGCGCCTTGCCTGGGGATCCAGAATTCCTGCTGCCCTTGGTAAATGAAGACAGGGGCCGACGGCGCGAGGTCACCGCCCATCCGCGTCTGAGCGATGATCTCCTCCGCGATCGGAGTGCGATCCACGTTCGGTATGTCCGAGAGTGCTTGGACGGGTATCGGTGCCACCAGCCCGCCTGGGGCGAGTAGATAGACGCACATGTCCTTCGCTATCTGCGCGAGCCGAAGTCCGTTCGCGTTCATGAGTTGGAACATTTCCGGATATTCGCGGGCGACGCCGAGTGCGGCGGAGAGAAACAAGGTCGATGCTGCATTGGTTCCGTTCATGGATCCGAGCAGGATGCGGTAGTCGATCGGCGCACCGCCGAACGCGGTACCGACGATGTTCACTTCCGGGGCGTAGGACGGTGCGAGTTGTGCGGCCCAGCCGGATGCGATTGCGCCCCCGGAATAGCCGGTTACAGCGATCGGAGACTCCTTGTCGAGCCCCAACTGCGGTATAGCGACCATTGCTCGCAAGGCATCGAGGACTGCGTGTCCGGCTATCCGTCCGGCGGCATATGCCTGCCGGGGACCTTGGTGGTCGGTGACCACCACCGCATAATTCTTGCCCAGGAAGAGTTGCACTGCAACGATTTCTGGTGCTATACCCCGAGGGAGTGTCCATGACGGCGCGCACGTGTTGCCCAGTGAATCTATTGCCATGTTGTAGGCGACGACAGGTCGACTACCCTTGCCGGTCCACGGGGCGGTGGGCACGATCACGGTGGTCGCTGCCGCGACGGGTCGGTCCTTGGAATCGGTGGATCGAAAGAGGATCTGGGTGGAGGTCACCGGTGTGATCAGTGGGCCGACATTCACCGGACGGGTGCCGAGGATGGCTCCAGGGCTCGAATTCTCGTATCCGGCAGGCGCGTCGAACCATGGGTCCGAGAGTGGAGTGGCCGCGGCAGATGCGGGATCTTGCTTCGGCGTGACGAAGTCCGTCACGGGGTCGGCGCTGACCGACCACGGATACGCAGCGATCAGTGCTGCTGTGAGAAGTATTCCTGCCGAACGATGTAAGAGTTCTTTGACAACCATGCTGTCACCCGAATTCGTCGTCCACGATCAGCTTTGTGTGCTCTGAATCACACTATGTTCGATTTCGGCGACGCGAGTGGGCAGCGCCGGGTCGAGTTCGGATTGTTATCCGATTCTTTTCGAGACCGGAAGTCGGGTGGATAACTCTTCGAAGAAGTCCACCAACGCCGTTGCATGGAGAGTGGTCACCGAAAAGCATTGAACCGAAGGCCTTCAGCGGTGTGTCATGTTGGGACTCGAACCAGATGAAAGCCCGCGCGTGATCACCGGTGCATCATGGAGTCACCATCAGATGTCAGGTAGATAGAGGGAGTCGAATGTGATTCGTAGTACCGAAGATCACGGTGCAATCGACTGCGCCACGCGTGGTCGCATCTACCGGCACGGCGCATTGGAAGTGAGGGACCCGAACGAGGAAGCGCTCCGTAAGTGGAGCGCGGACCCTGACGCTGTTCTGTGGTTCGACCTTTTGGCGCCGACGACTGCGGACCTGTCTCGGGTCGCGGAGATCCTCGGCGGTCGCGAGCTCCATCCGCTGGCACTGGAGGGAGCGTTGTCTCACGGACGGCGGCCACGGTTCGTTCGATTCGGTGACCACTTTCTCGTGCATACGAGGTCACTTCGGCTCGATGCAGAGGATTCGATTCAGGAAACCGAAATCGGAATGTTCGTCACGAGCAATGCCCTCATCACGATTCGTTCGAATGAGGCGTTCGCTCTGAATACCATTCTCGACGGCTGGGACGATGAGTCTGCGATGATCGCCCACGGGGTGGGGTACCTGGTGTGGTCGTTTCTCGACGCTGTCATGGACGGGTACTTCGCTGTCGTGGATTCATTGGACGAGGATGTGCAGTCGATCGAGGATGCTTTGATCGACGAGGGGTTGCCGGTTCGCGATATTCAGTTGCGCAACTTCGTAGTTCGCCGATCGGTAGTGGCTGCTTCCCGGGTGGTTCTGCCCATGGCCGAGGTATGCGCGGGCTTGCTCAGGCCGAACCGACATCCGATCGACAATGAAGTCACCCCCTATTACCAAGACTTGTACGATCATTCGCTTCGGCTGACGGAGAGGGTCGACGGCCTTCGTGATGCGATCGAGATCATTTTGTCGACAGGTCTTGCAATGCAGGGTAATTCGTTGAACGAGGTCATGAAGAAGCTCACGGCGTGGGCGGCGATCATCGCCATACCTACCGGGGTGACGGGATACTTCGGTCAGAACATTCCGTTTCCTGGTTACGACCGCGCTCTCGGCTTCTGGCTGAGTACTGTGCTGCTGATCGGACTGGCTACAGGATTGTGGTGGAGTTTCAAACGCCGTGATTGGCTCTGATGGCCGTTGGCAAGTCGACTGACCGGTCCGGGGCCTTACAGTGGGGTATTATTTGTAAAGTATGTGCTTCGCGGTGAGCGCACCCTGCCCTGCATGAGCTAGTGGCTCGAGTGCGCACCCCCTGCAGCGCACTCGAGCCGGGTGAAGCGTACCACTCGGATTGTTTGTTTCTAGTCGTCGATTTGTCTGTTTTCTGGGTTTCTCAGGCATTTCTGGGGCAATGAACAGCTTTGTCGAGGACCTGGTGACGTACGCTCGATCAGCGGTGTGGACTGCTGGTACGCAGAGCGCTTTTTTCGGAGGCACGAAAAGTAATGGCACAACAAGAGCGCGCACGCAGGACCAGAGCGGCGATCGTCGAGGCTGCGGCGACGGAGTTCGCTCGACGTGGATACGCGGCTGCGTCCGTCAATGCGATCCTCGAGGGCTCCAATGCCACCAAGGGCGCGATGTACTTCCACTTCCAATCGAAGGAAGATCTAGCCCGGGCAGTGCTCGTAGCTGCGTTGGAGAGGTACACCGCTATCACCGAGAAGTGGCAGGGCTCGACGCTGCATCCCTTCGAAGTCATTCGCGGCATTATCGACGACATCGCTCTCGGATTTCAGACCGACGTGATAGTTCGAGCCGAGTTTCGGCTGATCGTAGAACCTGAGTTCTATAGCGAGGTCAAAACCGGCAGCGGCCGAGCATGGGGTCTGGCTGGACACGAATTGGCACGCCAAGCCCAGGAAATGGGCGACTTGAAGCCGGAGTTCGACCCTGACAAATTCACCAGGGTGCTGAGCGCGTCACTTGCGGGTCAGCGATTCATGGCCGATCTCGTTTCGGACAGCACCGAGCTGCGTGCGCTGTTCCAAGAGTCCCTCGAAGTGCTCCTTTATGCGATGGCAACACCTCAGTGGTTGGACACCTGGCAACGTGTCGGATGGCCACCTCTAGCGCTGGTGGCCACAAAAAGCGCCTCTGACCTGCCGGTTTGAGTTTTTCGGAAGAAGTGCCCTAAGCTATCCAAGCTCCCAACGGAATGCCGTTGAGGGTAACGTCAGAGCAGTTCGAGATTGTAGAAGCTCGTACTCCGAGTAGCTGCAAGTTCGAGCAGTTCGGCGGGCCCCCTTCGTCTAGCGGCCTAGGACGCCGCCCTTTCAAGGCGGTAGCGCGGGTTCGAATCCCGTAGGGGGTACGTTCGATCGCCGGAATTGACAATCCGGTGTGCAGTACAGCAGTCTCTTGCAGGCTGGCGCGGTTCGAAGCGGATTGATCACCTGCTAATGTTTGCGCTAGTTGAGTTCGACGCAAGGCCCTGTAGCGCAGTTGGTTAGCGCGCCGCCCTGTCACGGCGGAGGTCGCGGGTTCGAGTCCCGTCAGGGTCGCAAGTTCGGTGTTCACACCGAATTACATGATCAGTACAAATTGCGTAGATCAGTACAAGGCATTGTCACCGGTGCCGCCCGGCCAGGTAGCTCAGTTGGTACGAGCGTCCGCCTGAAAAGCGGAAGGTCGCCGGTTCGATCCCGGCCCTGGCCACCACAGTTTCAGTACCCAGCCTCATTCGGTTCATCCGAGTGGGGCTTTTTCGGGTTCTATTCACTGTTCAGGCCTGTCTCCTCGTCAGGTGGATGCTCGCGATTGTCGAGGGCGAGCGAGATCGGAAATGCGGCGCCGAAACCGTCGGACTTTCACCCAGTGAGAATTCATGCCCATTGTGCTGTCGGCCACTGCTACTTTTTGGCTCCACCGAGCGGGAATGTGCCGCCTCCTGAGCAGTCAAGGACCAAAAATGCTGCACGACAAGTCAACTCGATTCGAGTTCGAGGATCGAAGCCGCCCGTGCGCGATGACCTCTTCTGTTTCACTACTCGCACTCGGGGGGCGTCGATGACGACGATTCCAGGTCCAGTGGCTCCTGAGAAGACGGCGCCGCAGGCCGCCCGCTACACGAGAAAGCGTTCGGCTGCGGTGATCATCCTCGTTCTCAGTTTGATCGAGGTCATCAGCGCGTTCGAAACCTCGATGGTGTTCGCTGCAATCCCGACCATCATCAGAGACTTCAACAGTGACGCCGCGACGGTCGGCTGGGCAGTGACCGCATTCCTCCTGGTTGCCGCTGCCTCCGCCGCGGTGTGTGGACGACTCGGTGATATGTACGGGCGTGAGCGGGTTTTGATCATCGTCCTGGCTATCGCCACGTTCGGCTCGTTGTTCAGCGCCATCGGCGACAGTGTGGGCGCGATCATCGGTGGCCGCGCCATCCAAGGCGTTGCAGGTGCGATTCTCCCGCTGTGCATCGGACTGGCACGTGCGCATCTGCCCAACGTGAAGGTCCCGGTTGCGATCGCGGTCATCTCGGGTACCGCCGTGGCTGCCGGTGCTGGATCGGCCTTCATTGCCGGCATGATGATCGACTACGCGAGCTGGCACATGATCTTCATCGTCGCGGCTGTATATGCGACGTGCATGCTGCTGCTCGTGGTGTTCGTGCTTCCGTGGCTTCCCCCCGTCGGGACCACCCAGAAGCTCGACTGGATCGGCACCATCGCATTCGCGCCCGCCATCGCGGGAATCCTGCTGGGTATCACCAAGGGCAGTTCATGGGGTTGGACCGATGGAAAGACCCTCGGCCTGCTTGTGGGCGGTGTGGTCATTCTCGCGCTGTGGGTTCTGTGGGAGCTTCGAGTGACAGATCCGATCGCGAACGTGCGTCTGCTCACCGATCGCAAGCTCGCGTTGACGATGCTCGCGACGCTGACCCTCGCGGTCGGTCCTTTCGGAATCAGCAACTTGATCGTCCCCATCGTTCTGCAGTCGCCGTCCAGTGGCTCTTTCGGTCTCGGCATGTCACCCAGCGCGGCCGGGGCCCTGACACTTGCGGGCGCGGTGCTGGGCTTCTCCTTCACTCCGTTGAGCGGGCGTCTCTCGCGAACGGTGGGTTCTCGCGTTTCGCTGCTCATCGGTGGCCTCATGTATGCCGTGTCGGCGGTGCTGCTCTACGCGTTCAACGACGCCAAGCTCGGGATGTTCGCAATGGTCGTCACCGTGTCCATCGCGACATCGTTCGCCTACACTGCGCTCCCGAACCTCGTCGTCGAGTCGGTTCCGGTCGAAAACACCAGCGAAGCAACCGGTTTGAATACGGTTGTTCGAACTGCCGGGCAGGGGATCGGCGCATCGATCGCGACGGCAATCTTGGCATCGTCGGCCATCGCGGGGAGTATCGCACCTACGGTCGATGGATTGAACTTGGTCGTTGTGGTGATCCTCATCGGCACGGCGGCTACCATCGCTCTCGCACTGATGCTGCGGCCAGGCACGGTCTACGCCGAGGCCTGAGTATTCGCGAAGCCTCGACAGCGATAAGACCACGACACCCCAGCATGACGAATGCTGGGGTGTCGTGGTCGTCGGGCACGTCTTTAATGTGCCCACCGGCTCGAACTCGCTAGGCTTGGGCTGTGGATGTGATCGAGGAAGCCCAGCGTGATCTTGCGCGTGGGGACAATGCTCACGCTCGAGATCGACTGTATGCGGCTCTTCGTACGAGTCCTGCGTCCCAGCCGATTCTGGAACTACTGGCCTACACCCATCTGCTGATGGGCGAACGTGCAGCAGCGGGTGCCGCCTGGTTCCTGACATCGAAAGCAGACGGCGATCCCACCGCATCAGCTGCGTTCGCAGCGCTGGAAGCGCGCTATCGGTCGCCGATCTCCTTGGCACGAGGTCTACCGATAAACGCACCGTCCGAGTTCTACCCGGCCCCAGCGCAGGCTCGACTCGAACGTTTGACCTCGGCCATCCGCGCGAACGGCCAACAGTGGGTTCCACCTCGCGACACGGTCTATTTCGACGAGGTGGGCGTCGATTCCGACGACTTTCTCGACGACGACCTTCCCGGTCCGAGCGGCACCTACAGCGACCGAAGTCGTCCGATTCGGCAGCGGGTAGTGGCGTCGTTGATCATCTTGGCAATTGCTGCGACGTCGGCTTCGGTGGTTCTGGCCATCGTGTTCGGCTGACCGCTTCTTCACGCCTTCGCAGCAGGTTGCTAGCTTCCGATCAGTTCTTCCTGGGTGGCGAGAGCAGTTCCCCATCGGGCCAGGGCGACCCGACGCGTTTCCGGTTCACCGCCGTCCCTGCCCTCGGCGATGGTGATCACCGTGCGGGACAGTTCGAACAGGCTGACGCGATTGTCGCGGGCGGTGGCGAACAGATCCTCTACTGCCCGCGCGACACTCCCACCGCGAACGCCGACGAGAACACCCGTCGCGATGTCGACATCGGTGCGTGAAGCTGGTCCCCGAGACGTCATTGTGTCGGGACTTCTATCGATCATGAACAGTTCCTTATTGGTTTGGTTCGGTTCTGCTGCCCATTGCGCAGACGCGCCCACTCTCCCACACCCGCTCGACAGGTACATGGACGAGTTCCAAGTCGCTACGACGGCCTGGCTCGAATGTGGATACGTTCGCCCTGGGGACCGAAGAGACTGAGTATTTCCACTGGCCGATCGTCGACCGCACCGAACCAATGGGGCACACGCGTATCGAATTCCGCGGCCTCGCCCGGCTTCATGACGATGTCGTGTTCGCCGAGTATCAATCTCAATCTGCCGTTGAGAACGTAAAGCCATTCGTAACCCTCGTGAACACGAGGATCGGGTTCGGTGCGCGCGGGATCGACGACGAGCTTGTATGCCTGCATCCCACCCGGGCGTCGGGTGAGGGGGTGGATCGTCAGATGCTCGCGTCGGATCGGCGCCGAGCGCACCCGCGGATCCTCCACGGGCGGTGCGCTGACGAGTTCGTCCAAGGGGATCTGGTGTGCCCGGGCGATCGGGAGGAGTAGCTCCAGGCTCGGTTTACGGTCGCCGGATTCGAGTCGGGAGAGCGTGCTGAGTGAGATTCCCGTCGTCTCGGCGAGTGCGGCGAGCGTGGTGCCACGTTCGCCGCGTAGTCGCTTCAGCCGTGGACCCACAGCTGCGATGATGTCGTCGATGTCCGCTTCAGAGCTGGCCATGAACCTATTGCAGTTTCAGCAAACGGATTTGTCAAACGGTGACGCACAGGGTGAGTCGATCGCCGAAGTAGTGATCGGGTGTGCACTCGACCTACATACTGTGGATGTGACCACCGACGTTACGTCGCAGCAAGTACCTCGACGCCGCTCGCGTGTCGTGCGAGATGCATACGGTTCGACCGCGGCCGAGGCTTTCATGATCATCGCCATCGTGACGATTCTGCTCACCCGCCTGTATCTGGAGGTGACCGACTACCCACAGGTCGGTGGTAAGACCCTTCACATCGCACATGCGCTCTACGGCGGCGCGCTGATGATGTTCGCCCTGTTGATCGGGTGGATGTTCATCGGGTTCGCGGTCCGCGCAATTGCCGTCCTGCTCGGCGGAATCGGATTCGGCCTGTTCCTCGACGAGGTCGGCAAATTCGTCACCAAAGACAACGACTACTTCTATGGCCCGTCCTCGGAGATCATGTACGTGCTCGTCGTCGTCGTCCTCGTGGGCAATCGAATCGTGCGCGACATTCGACGTCCGTCGCATCAGGAGACGTTGACCAATGCGGCACTGATAGCCGCGCATGGCATCGCACACGGATTGCCGGACCACCGGCGTGCGTGGGCTCTGCGGATGGTCGACCGGGCAGAGGCGGAGGGCGAGGATGCCGCGACCATCGCCGGGCTCCGACTTCTTCTCGAGAACTGCAGGACCGGATCGGCACGCCTGTACGACGCCCAGCAGTTCGCGCCTCGCTTGATCCCGAAGTTCTTCAAGAGCCCTCGATGGGTGCCCGTTTTTGCGTGGGGCATGACCCTCGTGTCATTCCTGGGTGTGGTCTTCGGGATCGTCGAGTTGGTTCTCGGGAATCTCCATCTCGATACTCGCGACATGAATATCGAGATCGAGGGTATGGGGGTAGCGAGCGGAATCCTGTTCGTGTCCTCCGTGCTGACCTTTTCGCTCGCATTGCCGTCGGCGATTCGGCTTCGTCGAGGAAAATTGTGGCCACTGCACCTGCTTCGCATCGCGGCCTTGATCTTCACGCTGTTGAACGCGTTGGTCGACTTTGCTCAGGAGGGATTCAGTGCGCTGGCCAGCGTCGCGATCGGATTGCTGGCGCTGGCAGTGTTTTCACATCGAATCAACGTTCGGACGGCGGAGATTGCCGAGGAGAATGCCGCACACGGCGATTTTCTCTCTATGCCCCGCTAGGGAGTTCGAGTGTGCGAGTACTGGCGAAAGTTCGAATCGTCTCGGTGAACGGATCTCGGAACTCGATCGATCGAGCCAGCAGCTGCAGCGGATGCGAATAGTCGTCACCGGCGACGTCGTAGAAATCGGGGTAGAAGTTGTCACCCAGAATCGGCACCCCCAACGAGTTCATGTGAAGGCGCAGTTGATGTGTGCGTCCGGTGGTGGGTCGCAGAGTGTAGAGACCGTGACGGAGGTTGTGGTCGGTGAGCTCGACATGCGTTTCGGCATTCGGTTCGCCAGGGACTTCTTCGGCGCGAAGTACGCCGCGTACCTTGATCATTCGACTACGCAGCGTGAGTGGAAGCTCGAGCGCCGGATCGAATCGTGCCACGGCGTGATAGACCTTCGTCACGACCCGCTGCGCGAACAATTCCTGATAGGCACGGCGAACTTCGGGGCGGACGGTGAAGATCAGCACTCCCGCGGTCAGGCGGTCGAGGCGATGGGCGGGGCTCAGGTCGGGTAGACCCAGCTCTCGGCGCAGTAGAACGAGCGCGGACCTGGCGATGTACGCCCCACGGGGCATCGTCGCCAGAAAATGCGGCTTGTCGATGACCAGCAGGTCTCGGTCGTGGTGGAGGATGTCGATCGGGAACGGCACGACGGGTTCGAGCGGTGGATCGCGATAGAGATAGATATCGCTGCGCGGAACGAGCGGTGAGTTCGGGTCGAGGGGCACTCCTGCCGCATTCACCACTTCCCGCGCAGCGACTTTTTCTCGCAGACGTCTCTCATCGTGGGGGAAACGATCGACGAGGTAGTCCACGACGGTGGGAAAGGTCTCGGTATCCGGCATTCGAATCCGGGTGGGACCGAGGCCGTCACGCAGGGGAAGCGGTGCGCGGGCCATGGAGCAACTCTAGCGTCGGATCTGTCGGTGCAACGCGAGCGCAGTAACGAAGACGCGACGACAGAGTTGCCCTCTGGCGTTCTAGATGGAGACGATCATCTTTCCGGTGTTCTCTCCGCGGAGCAGTCCGATGAATGCCTGCGGCGCGTTGTCGATACCCTCGACAACGGTTTCGTCCCACTCGATGACGTTGTCGGCAAGCCATGTCGCCATTTTCCCGCTGAACTCACCAGCGAGATGCTGGTAGGAGCCGGCGATGAAGCCCTTCAACATCAGTTCCTTGCCGATGGCCAGAGCCAAGTTTCGCGGCGCAGGAGTGGCCTCGGTCGAGTTGTACTGAGAGATTGCTCCGCACAGCGCAATTCGTCCGTTCTTGTTCATCGACGCGATGGCAGCTTCGAGGTGGTCGCCGCCGACGTTGTCGAAGTACACATCGATTCCGTCCGGAGCGGCCTCGGCGAGCTGCTTGGTCACCGAACCGTCGTGGTAATCGAACGCGGCATCGAAGCCCAGCTCGAGTAACCGAGCAACCTTGGCCTTGGACCCTGCGCTACCGATTACGCGAGACGCGCCGAGTGCCTTGGCGATCTGGCCGACCAGTGACCCGACGGCGCCCGCCGCACCCGAGACGAACACCACGTCGCCGGGCTTGAACTGTGCCACCGCGGTGAGCCCGGCATAGGCGGTGAGCCCGGTCAGGCCGAGAGCCCCGAGGTACGCCGAAGCGGACCCCTTGTCGAGGTCGACTTTCATGGCCGATCTGCCGTCGAGGATAGCGGTGTCCCGCCATCCCTTCCCGTGCAGCACGGCGTCGCCGACTGCGAAAGCGTCACTGCGGGTTTCGACAACCTCGCCCACGGCGCCGCCGTCGAGCGGTGCATCGATCTGGAACGGCGGAACGTACGACTTGACGTCGTTCATCCGGCCGCGCATGTAAGGGTCGACGGACATGACGATGTTGCGGACGAGTATCTGACCATCCTGAAGTTCGGGAAGGTCGAGCTCGACGGTGCGGAAGTTCTCCGGCGTCGGCTCACCGTGTGGACGTGAAGCGAGATGAATTTCCTTGGCGCGCAAGGGATACTCCTAGTCTTCGGTGACCGTGACGGTCACATCGATGTTACCGCGGGTCGCGTTGGAATACGGGCAGACCAGGTGGGCTTTGTCGGCTAGCGCCTGGGCCTCGTCGTGGGGAAGATTCGGTAGCGTCACCTCGAGCGTCACCTCGAGCTGGAATCCGCCTGCGTCGTTGGGGCCGATGCCGACCTGGGCACCGACAGCCGAGTCCGTCACATCTGCCTTGCTCGCACGGGCGACCATCTGCAGGGCGGAGTGGAAGCAGGCTGCGTAACCTGCAGCGAACAGTTGCTCAGGATTGGTGCCCTGGCCGTTGCCGCCCATGGCCTCGGGGATGGCAAGTTCGAGGTCGAGGCGACCGTCCGAGCTGCGAGCGCGGCCGTTGCGGCCTTCTCCGGTTGCCAGTGCTTCGGCGGTGTAAATGGTAGCCACAGTTATCCCTTTTCTTGGTGAAGTGCTTCGGCCAGTGCGGCCAGAACGTTCTTGAGGTTGGTGAGTTCGTCGACGCTCATGCCCGTCTGTGCGGCGAGTTGCATCGGTATGCCGGCCGCCTCGCTGCGTAGCGCGCTGCCCGCTGCCGTCAGGTGGATCTCGACTCTCCGCTCGTCCGACGTGAGGCGTCGACGTTCGATGAAACCGAGGCCTTCGAGCCGTTTGAGTAGCGGGGACAATGTCCCGGTGTCGAGATCGAGGGCGGTGCAAATGTCACGGACGCCGCGTCCGTCCTTTTCCCACAGCACCAGGAGTACCAGGTACTGCGGGTAGGTGATCCCGAGTTTGTCGAGGATCGGGCGGTAGGCGGCGGTGGTGGCTCGCGATGCCGAGTACAACGCAAAGCACACCTGGCGATCGAGTGCGAGTTCGTTGGTCACGTGCACAAAGGTAGCGCACGTTTAAGTTGTTCGCAACCTACATGGGAGTCGCGCGCACGAACGACGACAATGCCACCGCGGCCAAATATTTCGGCGGCGGTGGCAATTGTCCTCGCTACTGCCCGTAGTTAGCTACCGGTTCCGTTCTGCAAGATTCTGCTGATGATATCGCCGATGAAGTCGCTCGGATTCTCGATGATGCTCGAGCCTGCCGATCCGGTACCGCCCTCGCCGTCCGAGGAACCGAATCCGAGATCCGCCGAACCGGAAGTAATCGCTTCTCCGGGATTCTGATCGCGGATCTCGACGAATACACCGGTCAGCTTCTGCGTGGATGCGAAGGTCGACACGTCGACATCGACCGAAGTTTCGAGGAAAGCACCCTTTTGGGCATCGTTCGGTGCCAGATAGGTGGCCTCGAAGGTCACCGTCTTACTGCCGGTCGGTGAGATGAGCCAACCCGCGTCGGGAACGCTGACTGTGTTGGCGTTCACGTCGACCGAGGGTGTGACCTTTTCCCAGCTTTGGCCACCGATCAAGTGCCAGGCGTTCACTCGCGCACTGTCCTGCACGTATTTGAAACCTGCCGGAGCGCGGTCGGTGATTCTATTGATGTACCGCTCGGGGTGTCCGGTGGAGGAGATCGAGGTACGAAGCGTGACTTTGCCTCCCGCCGCAACCGTGCCGTCGCCGACAACCTCTTTGCTGATCTTCACGTTGCCGCCTACGACGGTATTCGACGTGGGATGTGCGGCGTCTGCCGCGGCAGCGCCGGCGCCGGACAACGCACCGGTAACCGTCAAGGCACCGACTGCGAGGCCCGCAACCGTGCTCTTCCAAGCCGTACGTGACATGAATGCTCCATTCGATCTCGACTCGACCGGAACGACCCGGACGAAACGGCCACTCTGTGTGACCTGACTCATACTTATACTGTGGAGTGCGTGATATCACAAAGCCGCGTCGGCGCGTCGGCTGATCGGTGCCACGGGTCGTGGTCGATCGCAGAGAATTCGATCCGGACTTCGACGGCGGGCGTGGTTGCCGGAGACGATCCGAGCAACCGTTGGACCCCCAAATATGCACCGACCCAGCCAGTGTCGGTTGCTCTTCGAAGTAGGCGGCCTGGCGGGCACCGACGTCGATCTCTCGAAACCCAGCCAGGAATTCGCTCGACCGTATCGTGCTGGTCAGCGAAAGGACCGCGCCCCGCTTCACCGGTCAGGCTTCTTGTGTGAAGCCTGACCGGATCGAAATGGCGACGAGCAGGAGCCGAAAGGGCAAGTCGGACAGGGTTGGAAAGCTAACGAGCCAGAGCAGCGGCCTCTACGAGGTTGCGCAGTGAGGCTTCGACCTCGGCGTTACCTCTGGTCTTCAGCCCACAATCCGGATTGACCCACAGGCGGGCGGCCGGAACGGCCTTCAATGCCGCCTGCAAGGAGGCGGTAATCTCCTCCACGCTCGGAACCCGCGGTGAATGGATGTCGTACACCCCTGGACCTACACCGAGATCGAATCCGACGTCATTGAGATCGTCGAGGACTTCCATGTGGGAGCGGGCGGCCTCGATCGACGTCACATCGGCGTCGAGTGCGACGATCGCATCGATCACCTCGCCGAACTCCGAGTAGCACAGGTGCGTATGGATCTGCGTGGAATCCGCTACCCCTGACGTCGACAGCTTGAATGCACGCACAGCCCATTCCAGGTAGGCCTTCTTGTCCTCTGTGCGCAAGGGGAGCAGTTCGCGTAGGGCAGGTTCGTCTACCTGGACGATCGCGATTCCTGCCGTTTGCAGGTCGACGGTCTCGTCGCGGATGGCCAGTGCGACCTGATCTGCGGTGTCGGCCAGCGGTTGATCGTCGCGAACGAACGACCACGCGAGGATCGTCACAGGTCCGGTCAGCATGCCCTTGACCGGCTTGTCCGTCAGTGATTGAGCAAAGGCGATCCAGTCGACGGTCATTGCGCCGGCCCGGCTCACATCACCGAACAGGATGGGCGGACGCACGCAACGAGAACCGTAGGACTGAACCCAGCCATTGGCCGTGGCCGCGAAGCCATGCAGTTGCTCCGCGAAGTACTGCACCATGTCGTTGCGCTCCGGCTCGCCGTGCACGAGAACATCGAGGCCCAACTTCTCCTGCAGTGCAATGACATCGGCGATCTCTGCTTGCATGCGACGCACGTACTCGGCGTCGTCGATCTCGCCCTTGCGCAATTCGGCCCTGGCGAGACGGATCTGGGTTGTCTGCGGGTACGAACCGATCGTCGTCGTCGGGAGCGACGGGAGATCGAGCCGAGCCGCTTGGGCCACCCGACGCTCGGCAGCGGGACTGCGATCGACTGCCACACCACCCTCGAGTCGGGCGCGAACTGCACTGTCGTGCACTCGGGGGTCGGTGCGACGGGATTCCGCAGCGACCCGTGCAGAGGTGAGTGCGGTTGCAACGCAATCGGTTCCCTCGCGAAGTGCACGTGCGAGCACGGTCACCTCCTCGACTTTTTCTGCGCCGAACGCCAGCCACGAGCGCAGTGGATCCACGATCTGCGTCTCGGAGTCGAGCGTGTACGGGACATGAAGTAGCGAGCAGGAACTCGATACGGCGAGCGCGCCAGCACTGCCCAACAGGCTCGCCAGCGTGGCCAGGGCCTGGTCCAGATCGGTCCGCCAGACATTGCGGCCGTCGACGATGCCTGCCACGAGAAGCTTGCTCGCCAGAGCGGGCACCGCTGCGACCTGCTCGACGGTTCCCGGGGTGGTGAGATCGACCGACAAACCCTCGATACCGGTCGAGGCGAGTACGGGCAACGCGTCACCGAGGTACCCGAAGTACGACGCCACCAGTATTGCCGGCCGTCTCTCGACGGCGCTGAGGTAGTCGTAGGCGCGTCCGGCGGCGGCGAGTTCGGCTTCGGTTCGATCCGCGACGAGAGCCGGTTCGTCGATCTGGACCCATTCGGCACCCGCGTCGGACAGCTGTGTCAACAGATCGGCGTACAGCGGGAGGATTTCGTCGAGACGGTCCAGCAGCGGAGCATCACCGCCGACCGATTTCGAGAGCAGCAGGAACGTAACCGGGCCGACGATCACCGGACGGGCCGGAATACCCAGTGCGCGAGCCTCGTTCAGCTCGCCGAGAATCTTTTCCGGGTGGAGTGCGAACGTTGTGCTCGCTGCAATCTCGGGTACGAGGTAGTGATAGTTGGTGTCGAACCACTTGGTCATTTCCAAGGGCTGCACGGTGTCGTTGCCACGCGCGGCGACGAAATACCGATCGAGATCGTCCTCGATGGCGCTTACCCGTTCGGGCAGCGCGCCGAGTAGGACTGCGGTGTCGAGCACCTGGTCGTAATAGGAGAAGGTGTTGATCGGCACGGAGTCGAGCCCTGCGGCCTTCAGTGAAAGCCAGTCGTTCTCGCGTAGCTGCTTGGCGACGGCACCGAGTGCGGCGGCATCGCTCTTTCCGGCCCAGTAGGACTCGACAGCCTTCTTCAGTTCGCGCTTCGGGCCGATTCGGGGGGAACCGAGAACTGTCGCAGTGAATTCGAATGTCACTTCGTGTGTCTCCAGATACATGGCGTGATGGGTGGAACACCACCGTGCGCGCGAGTACGCCTGAGCCCAAGACGAGAGTTCAGGTCTACTCGCCCACTCCACGGGGCGGTGAACCGCTACGCACGGCGTGCGCAGCACAGAAGGCAGGTATTCGGACTCGCAGGCGCGCGATCTCGACAAACCCTCGAGAAAAGCTCCTAGTGGCCGTCGCTTCCCAGAGAGGCTTCTCCAGTGCTTGATAGACGGCGGTCGTTCCTGCATACCGCTGCGGGACAATCCCGGATTCTCACCGGGTTCCCTCTTGCGTCGCCGTTGCGGACTTCGGGGCTCCTCTTGGCCGCGGGCGAACCGACTGCAAGCACGAGCATAGGCGCTCGGTCGCCTCTGGAGAAAGGGCTGCTACTCTCGACCCCATGAAGCGCACGTATTTTTGGTTTAGCAGGCCGGCCCCGGGTGGGTCAGCCAGCGACACCATGCGCTGACACCCCACCCCACGAGCCGGAATCGGACCGGCTCGAAGTGCGCGTGGATTCACCGTGAACGAGTCGGTCTGGGAACAGGACCTTCCTCCATGACAACCGACATCGACACCATCGACCCAGCTCTGCACGATTCTGCTCTGGACGAGCGACGGACGATCAGTATCAGTCCGCTTCTGTCTCCTCGGACCGTTCGGCGTGAGCATGCGGCGGACGACGCAGTGGCCGCCGTAGTACGGCGCGGCCGCGACGGCGTCGTCGACATCCTCGACGGACGTGATGACAGGCTGATCGTCGTCGTCGGACCGTGCTCGGTGCACGACACCACCGCGGCGATGGACTACGCCCGGAGATTGGCCGCGAAGGCGACCGAACTCGATGATCGCCTGCACATCGTCATGCGCGTGTATTTCGAGAAGCCGCGGACCACTCTCGGCTGGAAAGGCCTGATCAACGACCCGCATCTCGACGGCAGCTTCGACATCAACGAAGGCCTCCGTGTGGGCCGCCAGTTGCTAGTCGACATCTCGAGTCTCGGTCTTCCGGTCGGATGCGAATTCCTCGACCCCATCACCCCTCAGTACATTGCGGACCTGGTCAGCTACGGTGCCATCGGCGCACGAACCGCAGCCAGTCAGGTGCACCGGCAGCTGTGCAGCGCCTTGTCGATGCCCGTCGGAATCAAGAATTCGACCGAGGGTGATGTTCAGGTTGCCGTCGACGGAACCCGGGCGGCGGCGTCGAGTCACGTCTTCCCCGGAACGGACCTCGACGGTCATTCCGCGTTGATCAGAACCGTCGGTAATCCCGACTGCCATGTGATTCTGCGCGGCGGCACCGACGGTCCGAACTACGATGCGGGCACTGTCGCCGACACCATCGCGCGGCTCCGGAAGTCGAATCTTCCCGAGCGCGTGGTGATCGACGCGAGCCACGGCAACAGCCGAAAGGACCACAACAGGCAGGTCGATGTCGTGACGGACGTGTCGGCACGGCTCGCAGCAGGGGAGCAGGGGATTGTCGGTCTCATGTTGGAGAGCTTCATCGAAGCCGGCCGGCAGGATCTGACCCTCGGTCATGCGAACGAATTGACCTACGGTCAGTCGATCACCGACGCATGCCTGGACTGGGACACCACTGCGGCACAGCTCGACGCACTCGCAGCCGCAGTCACCGAACGCCGCGCGGGCGGAACTGCACGCTGACGCGAGGGCCGGTGGCACGATTGCTTTTGGGCACGGCGTGCTCCCATGTTCGTTGGCACGAACCGCCCATGACGATCAGATCGCCGTGGCCGAGCGTGAACTTCAACGATGCGCCGCCGCCACGCGGCCGCAGCATCAGTTGTCGGGTGGCACCGAGTGACACGATGGCAACCATCGTGTCCTCGGTGGCGCTGCGGCCGAGGTTGTCTCCGTGCCAGGCGACGCTATCGGATCCATCCCGGTAGTAGCACAGTCCGGCGGTGGCGAAGGGCTCGCCCAACTCGGCCCGATAGTGCGCATCGAGTGCCGACTTGGCCTCGAGCAACCGTGCCTCGGGCCAGCTTTCGTACTCGGAGTAGAAGCGCGCCAAACGCGGCACCTCGACCACGCGGTCGTACATCTGGCGTCGCTCGGCACGCCAGTCGACGTCGGTGACGAGTCGATCGAACAAGTCCGTGGTGCTCGCCCATCCGGGGCGGACATCGACCCATGCGCCATTTGTGAGCGTGCGCCGGGTAACCGAGGACCCGAGTGGACCGAAGTCCTCGTCGCCGTCGGTGAACAGCGACCCCTGCAGATCCACGCTCATGACCGAAATCATAGCGTCACTCGAACGTATGTTCCAATAATCGATCGCAAAAATATTGTCGCAACAGTGTCCTATCGTGTGCGCATGGGATACGAAATTCAAGTCACGATAGACAGCGGCAACCCTCATGAGCAGGCCGCATGGTGGGCTGCGACCCTCGGGTGGCAGGTGGAGGAACAGGACGAGAAGTTCATCAGGGAAATGGTGGACGCCGGTCACTCGAGCGAGGACGACACACTCCTCTTTCACGGTCGGCTCGTCTGGAAGATCGGCGCCGCAATCGTCGATCCCGACCGACCCTCGGCGCCGCGCGTGCTCTTTCAGTGGGTACCGGAGTCGAAAACGGTGAAGAACCGGCTGCATTTCGACATGAGGGTCGGAGAAGACCGCGAGGCTGTGGCGCGAAGCCTCGTCGAGGCCGGGGCATCGATTGCCTTTCGCAGTCAGCTCGGCCCGAGCACGTGGATCACGATGACCGACCCGGAGGGCAACGAGTTCTGCCTCTCCTAGCGGTGCTTCACCGATACGCGCCCGGCGTCTGTCCGGTCCACCGCTTGAACGCCCGTCGGAAGGCCGACGGCTCCGAGAATCCGAGCTGATGAGAAAGATCGTCGACGGAATCTCCGCGACTCAACCCCGAGATGGCGGCGTCGCGTAGTACTTCCTCGCGAATTTGGTTCACCGACGTGCCCTCCTGCCGCAACAGTCGGCGAAGGTGCGCGGTGCTGACCGTCAGCTTGGCGGCAATCTCGTCGGTACATGGACTGCGGCCCTGAAGCCCCAGTTCGAGTGCTCGCCGCACTTGGGATGATGCGGTGCTGTCGTAGTCGCGTGCAGTGAACAACAAGTTCGGTGACTCGCGCAAATAGTCGGTCAGGCTCGCCTCGGTTTGCACGATCGGCGCTCGCATCGCGGCATTGTCGAACTCGAGGACTGCTACCGATGCGCCGAATGCCACTCGGGTGCCGAACATTCGGTCGTACAGCTTGGCGGTTTCTGCGTCTGGCATGTCGTAGGGCAGTTCGACCGAGTGCAGCTTCACCCGACCACCGATAAGCCACGCGGCGAAGCGATGTACCAGCAACATTCGAAAGTCGGTCAGTAATTGGCCGGCCCGCTCCCTGGCCTGCTCCGGCAGATGAGTGTTGTCCACCGGCGGCATCGTCAATCGCGTTGTGCTCTCACCGCGAGTGATCGTCATGGGCGGAAGTCCCGAGAGTACTCGCGTGGTTTCCGTCATCCGGTTCAACGCCGACGCGAGGTCGGGACTGTGTATGAGGGTCTGGCAGATGACGCGAAAACTGCCGCGTCGCATGGGCGTCGAGGCTAATCCGAACAGCTCGTCACCGGTGATCTGCCATGCGGACTGAGTGAACAGTGTGACCTGTTCGGCGGTGAGTCGTGCTCGCGGATCCTTCAACGTTTCCGGCCCGATTCCCGCGATCGACAGTGGATACGACAGATCGACGCCGCTGCTCGCCGCGAGAGCAGTGGCATTGACGACGAAAGCGACGGGGATGGTTCTGGCGGTCATGGTGGTTGTCAGAGTCTCAGCAGTCTGTCCGACGCTTCGGCCAGCACGTCGTCTTTTTTGCAGAAGGCGAAGCGCACCAAAGTCTTCCACGGCTCGGCATGATCGACGAACGCAGTGACGGGGACGGCCGCCACGCCGATTCTGGCGGGCAGTGTGCGACAGAATTTCAGGGCGTCGGTCTCACCGAGCGGTGCCACGTCGGCACAGACGAAATATGTTCCGCTACTGGACTTCACCTCCAGACCAGCTTTGGTCAGCGCGGTGGAGAGTACGTTCCGTTTTGCGTGCAGTGAATCTCGGAGTTGGTCCACCCAGGCGCCTTCATGGGTGAGCGCGTGCGCTACTGCAGGCTGGAACGGGGTTCCTCCGACGAACGTCAAAAACTGCTTGGCCGAGCGCACGGCATCGATGAGTTCGGCTGGGCCCAGTGCCCAGCCGGTCTTCCAACCGGTTGCGTTGAAGGTCTTTGCGGCACTGGAGACGGTGACGGTTCGCTCGAACATGCCGGGTAACGATGCAATGGGTACATGCTCGGAATCCTCGAAGACCAGGCGTTCGTAGACCTCGTCGGTCAGGACGAGCAAGTCGTGCTCGCAAGCGATCTCGGCGATACGGACGAGCTCGTCACGAGTCGACACCATCCCCGTCGGATTGTGCGGGGAATTGACCACGAGAAGTCTGGTGTTCACCCCGATCGCACGTTCGAGCGCATCGAGGTCCACGGCGAAACCGGTTCCATCGGCGACGAGAGGGACCGAGGACCGACGGGCGCCGGCCAACGCGATCGCGGCAGCATACGAGTCGTAGAAGGGCTCGATCAGCAAGACCTCTTCACCGGGCTCGACGAGCCCGAGGATCGACGCGGCAATACCTTCGGTGGCACCGACGGTGACGAGAACCTCGCAGGACGGGTCGTAGTCGATGCCGTAGCGGCGAGAGCGATCGGCGGCGATAGCCTCGCGAAGGACCGGCATACCCGACCCTGGCGCATATTGATTCAGGCCGCCGGCTATAGCGTCCTGCGCGGCCGCGAGCATTGACGCCGGCCCGTCGGTGTCGGGAAATCCTTGACCCAGATTGACCGCGTCGCTCGCCACGGCGAGTGCTGTCATCTCCGCGAAGATCGTCGACGCGAAGGGGCGTAGACGCTCGACAGTTCGACTTCGGTGCTCCGCGGGCATTCATGCAGCGTAGCTGGTGTCGCATTCGGTACGCGCGCCTCGTCCAGGAGGTAAGAACCCCCCTACCCGTCGACGGTAGTGTCGATTGCATGAGATTCGGACTGTTCATCCCTCGAGGCTGACGACTGGATCTGGTCGGCATCGAACCCTCCGCACAGTGGGGAGTCATGCGAGATCTGGCTACGGCAGCCGACGCCGGATCATGGGAATCATTGTGGGTGTACGACCACTTCCACACTGTCTCCGAACCCACCGAGGAAGCCACGCACGAGCCATGGACTCTCATGTCCGCGATCGCTGCGTCGACCTCACGTATCCGGCACGGCCAGATGTGCACTGCGATGGCCTATCGCAACCTGCCTACCTGGCCAAGGTCGCCGCCACCGTCGATCCCCATCTCGGGCGGTCGCGTCGAGATGGGGATCGGTGCCGGTTGGTACGAGCAGGATTGGCGCGCATACGGTTACGGATTCCCGCCACCTCGCGAGCGTTTGGGCCGTCTCGACGAGAGCGTTCAGATTCTTCGGCAGGCCTGGACCACCGGATCGGTGACACGAACTTCGACAGCAACCTAGAGGCGCTATCGGTTTCACCGAGAAGGAGGTGGCGGATCGGTTGACGCAACTCGAAGATCGGCTCGGACAGTATGTCGGCGCAGAAAAAGCTGCAGCCGCTCTCGAAAATTTCCGCAACGCACCCGCCGTCGGAACCCCCCGCACAGATAATCGAGAACCTGACGGCGCTGAAGTCGAATGGGCTGTCGTACGGTATCTTCTATTTCCCCGAAGCTGCCTCCGATCGCTCCGGGATCGAACTGTTCGAGCGCGAAGTTATCCCGGCACTCGCCTGAGCCCGAACTTACCGAAGGTCCTCGGGCAGGTCGTGTGGATCGACCAACAGCTGCTGATTGTCGGCCGCACGCACCTTCTCGGACAGGCCGATGTTCGCAAGGAGCAGGGACCATTCGGGTTCGGTGATCTCCGCTGTGGCTCGCTCGATGACGGACGCGTCGGTGGTTCCCCAGGCAATGGGCATGGGGGAGACCATCTGCCAGGTGTCACCGGTGGTGTTCGTGGTCCGGTCGGCAAGCACCGCGATCGACGGAACCAGTTCCCCTTCGACCAGTTCATGGCCGGGTAGGGCGCGAATACTCCTGGTCACGAGCACATAGTGCCGTGCCTGGGCGTCGGGCTTCGCGATGTCCAGCAGAGCGAGAATGGTGACCCCCCGCGGACGGGTCTCGGCGATGACAGCCGGAATCAGCTGCCCCTTCGCGTAGAGGTCCTCGACTGCGCCCACCTTGCGAGGTGCCCATACCGTGACCCACAGCGAGGTCGCTGCAGCGATGAGAAACACCGCACCCAGGATGTACGACCACGGATGAGCCATCCAGAAGAACCATGCCGCGACGGCAATCAACACGACGGACGTGACGATCGCAGACACTCTGAGCCTGCGAACATCTGCCATCGTCTCGTTCACCGACGCGGCATGGGCTACATCGACAGGGAACTGGAAACGGCGCACATGCTCATTAGTAGCACGAATGTCAGATGGCAGGACCGAGCAAGTCGTCCGCGTCGGTGATTCGGTACGCATAACCCTGCTCGGCCAGGAATCGTTGCCGGTGTGCTGCATATTCGGCGTCGAGCGTATCCCGTGAAACGACGGAGTAGAAGTGCGCCTGACCGCCATCGTGCTTCGGACGCAGCAGACGTCCGAGTCGCTGTGCTTCCTCCTGACGTGAGCCGAAAGTTCCGGAAACCTGAACTGCCACAGAGGCTTCCGGTAGATCGATGGAGAAGTTCGCGACCTTGCTCACCACGAGGGTCGGGATCTCGCCCTTTCGGAAGGCATCGAACAGCACCTCGCGTTCCTTGTTCTTCGTCGAACCTTGAATCACCGGCGCGTTCAGTGCCTCGCCGAGCTCGTTCAACTGATCCAGGTAGGCGCCGATCACCAGGGTCGGCGCACCTTCGTGCTTGGCGAGGATCGACTTCACGACCGCCACCTTGGTGTGGGCCGTCGAACAGAGTTTGTACCGTTCCTCGGGCTCGGCAACCGCATACGCCATGCGCTCGGCGTCGGTCAGCGTCACCCGGACCTCGATGCACTCGGCGGGTGCGATCCACCCCTGTGCCTCGATGTCCTTCCACGGAGCGTCGTACCTCTTCGGCCCGATGAGCGAGAAGACGTCGCCCTCGCGGCCGTCCTCGCGCACCAGCGTTGCGGTCAACCCGAGGCGGCGACGTGATTGCAGATCTGCCGTCATCCGGAACACCGGCGCGGGTAGCAGGTGGACCTCGTCGTAGATCACCAAACCCCAGTCACGGGAATCGAACAGTTCGAGGTGTTTGTACTCACCCTTGGTGCGACGCGTGATCACCTGGTAGGTGGCGATCGTCACAGGGCGAATCTCCTTGCGCTCGCCGGAGTACTCACCGATCTCTTCCTCGGTGAGCGAAGTACGAGCGATCAGCTCACGCTTCCACTGACGGCCGGCGACGGTATTGGTGACGAGAATGAGCGTCGTCGCCTTGGCTTTGGCCATCGCGGCTGCGCCCACCATCGTCTTACCCGCACCACACGGAAGTACTACGACGCCGGAGCCACCGGCCCAGAACGAATCAGCGGCCATCGCCTGATAATCGCGCAGCGTCCACTTACCGCCCTCGGTGTCGAGTTCTATGGGATGCGCCTCGCCGTCGACATAACCGGCCAAGTCCTCCGCGGGCCAGCCGATCTTCAGCAGCAGCTGTTTGAGGTGGCCACGCTCGCTCGGATGGACGAGAACGGTGTCCTCGTCGACCATTGCACCGAGCATCGGAGCGATCTTCTTGTGCCGCATGACCTCGGTCAACACAGCGCGATCCAGGCTGATCAGTGAAAGCCCGTGGACCGGACTCTTCACCAACTGCAACCGGCCGTAACGCGCCATCGTGTCGACGATGTCGACGAGCAAAGGCTGCGGAACGGCGTAACGCGAGAAGTTGACGAGCGCGTCGACGACCTGTTCGGCATCATGGCCCGCGGCTCGCGCGTTCCACAGAGCAAGCGGAGTGATCCGATACGTGTGAATATGTTCGGGAGCACGTTCGAGTTCGGCGAACGGAGCAATGGCGGCGCGAGCGGCACCTGCGAGCTCGTGATCGACCTCGAGCAACAGGGTTTTGTCGGACTGGACGATCAGGGGGCCGTCGGTCACAGTTCCTCCTAGAGAACTTCGCGTTGCATGGAAGAAAGTGCGCAACTTCTCCATTGTCCTGATACAGCGCCCTCGGCGCCATGTGATGCTCGGCGCTCGGCGCCTAGTCGATCAGTGCGACCGAGGTGATGCGGTGCAAGGTGAACCGGCGGACCTCACCGGTTGCCGACACATATGCGTCGAGCTGGCCGCCGCCGACATTGACAGGATCGACGATGCGTTGCGATGCGACCCCCTGCGCGTCGACATACCCGATCGAGACACTTCGCCGAGCTTTCAGCGCGGTGTGGAGCAACGCCATCGTCGCCGATCCGGTGGCGCGCGTCCCATCGGCAAGGACTGGGCGCCCACCCGCACGAGATGCACGATCGCCGGCGCGTAGTTCCGAGACGAGACGGGTGAGCTGCTCGTCGGTGGCGATGGCAGGCGCCCTGAAAGCAGAGCGAACTCGGTGTAGCGGAATCCGGGCGCCGCGCGAGCGCAGATCGAGAATGATGCCGTTGGCGTCCTCACCTGCAGGTGCAAAACCTGCCGCGTCGAGCGCCCTCATGACTTCGTTGAGCGGCGCCTGGGAGATCGCGACCGTCGGTGCGAGCGCGCGTAGCGCGAGCTGTTCGGCAGCAGCAGAGGTCAGTACCTCGGCAAGCAGGGCCGGATCTTCACATCGCACGAACGACGCAGCGACCCCCGCGCGTAGTCGGCCGTGACGGCGGGCGACGTCGTCGATCAGGTAGGTCAATCCCTGGGGGACCGGCG